>NZ_CP011071.1:1472500-2072500 GCF_000963865.1 Flagellimonas lutaonensis | reverse complement strand
ATACAGGTAGTCATCAGGTTTTGGTGAAGCGCCCTTTTCCCATTTTTGATGGCAACCACGGCAACGATCAATAAAACAGCTGTCAAGCCATTGATCGATGCATAGATAGGGGGCAAAAAGGAAAGCGGCTCAACGTTCGGAAGCCTTACACCAAACAGCAGTGCGACCACAACAGGCACCGCTATCGATACAATATTGATGAGCTTATTGAACTTTTTTTCTTTTAGCGCAATATCTTCCATTATTCTTTCAACAATTTTTTGATGTCTTCTTTCAATAGGGATATCTGCTCTTCTTCTCCTTCGGCATTGGTACCCTGTTCTTGGGTAATGGTGCCCCGGTAATAGATCAATGGATTGCCAAACCCATCTTTGCGCGACCGTATATAACCCTCTTTGTCAACCAAGGCGAACATACCTGAATGTTCGAACCCCCCAGGGGCATCCTCCACCTCATTGGCCACAATGTAAAACCCTTCTTCGGCCAAACGATAGATTTCATCTTGGTCGCCTGTCAACAAGTGCCAATCAGGGTCGGTAATGCCGTTCTTTTCTGCATACTTCTTCAGCACCGTAGGGGTATCGTATCTAGGGTTTATGGTAAACGAAGCCACCCCAAAATCTTCGGTGTAGGCGAATGTGTTCTGCAACTCGACCAAGTTTTTGGTCATAACAGGACAAATTGTTGGGCAAGTAGTAAAGAAAAACTCGACCACATAGACTTTGCCCAAATAATCTTTGTCAGTGACCAACACGCTGTCTTGGTTCAAAAATGAGAAGGGTGGCACTTTTCTTCGCTCACCTGTAGCGCCATTTTCGATATAAGCCAATTCGCCTGACGAAAGCGTAGGTGCCGATCGTTCATCCCTGACGACATCGCCCTGGGCAAGGCGATCAACAATTTTCGGAATAAAGATGATGCCAAATACCAGAATCACCAGCGATATCCAGATGTAATTATATTTTCGTTTCTTATTGGCTGCTGTCGGCATTGTTCTTTTTTAAGGCAAGTCGGTACTCGGCCAGAATGATTTTGACATCATCTTCCATCTTATTGTTCAAATCGGCCACCGAACTCGTGTTAAAACCATATTTGACCCCCTCATCTTCATCATCGTTTCTACCCCGAAGATTGCGCTCTTTGTCAATAATGAAGACATAGGGCGTAAACAAACTGTCATCAAGGTTCAAATTGGTCTGAAGACTTTCGAAAAGTTCTTTGATTTCTGAAGGAGTCGAATACACAAACTTCCAGTTTTGGGTATCGGTGAAAGAGCCCAGCTCTTTTTTCAACGCTTGTACGTTTTCTTCAGAACCTTCGGGAGCCACCATCACAAACTGAAGGTCTTTGAAGCCATTGAAACGCTTGTAGATTTTCTGGTTGAGATTGAAAACGTTTCCTTTTCGTTGTTCGATTTTGTTTCCCAAAAACCCTAAAATGGTAATCTGACCATCGAGTTTTACCGAATCGGGAGATTGCGGTAGGTCATTTACCTTCTCAGTCAAAATTGGCAACCTTCCAAAGTTGTTCACCCCAGAGGCAAAAAAGAGATACGCCACCAAGGGAAAAATGAACAACACCACTAAAACAGTCGTCTTTTTCATAGCGATGCAACTGAATGCAAAAATAAAAAAGACGGCCTGAGAACCGTCTTTTTAATCTGTTAATACTTTATTAGAAGTTCCACGAAAGATACCCATCGGTAAAGACCTTATAAATATAGTCTGCTTCGTATAACAATATAAAGACCAGGTAGCATATCAGAAAAATAGGTGTCCATACGATGGCCCTTCGCAACGAGCTCTTTTCATCCCTAAGGTGCATAAAATCCCAGGCAATGTAATAAGCCTTGACCAAGGTCAGTACGATGAAAATCCAGTTCAACAATTTCATGCCAATAAAAAAGTTCTGGGTCAAAACCTCAGGTTTGTAGATACCCAAGAACACCTCAATCGCGGTAACGAAGGACAAGAAGATCAGTACGCCCCATATTTTACTGACATTGGACTTAAACTTAACCAGTCCCCTAAAAATTTCCAATTTATGTTCGTGTGCCATGCTATATTTTATTTTATAGATTCCCGACTATACTTCGACTACGCTCAGTACAGTCCCAGAAATGTCAAAATTATACCAGATAGAAGAACGTGAATACAAATACCCAAACCAAATCAACAAAGTGCCAATAAAGTCCGACCTTCTCTACCATTTCATAGTGTCCGCGCCTTTCATAGGTGCCCAATATGATATTAAAGAAAATAATGATGTTGATCACCACCCCTGAAAATACGTGAAAACCGTGGAAACCAGTGATAAAGAAGAAAAAGTCGGCAAACAACCGGCTACCATATTCGTTCCGTATCAAATTGGCACCTTCAACAACCCTTACCGCGTTATCGAGCTTTGCCAATGCAACCTCTCTCTTGAAAATGGCCTTCTCTCCCATATTCTCGAGGTTGATATAGTTTTGCTCGAGCTCTTGCAACTTTGCTTGGTCGGCCGGATCGTTTGAATTGCGCAGTTTGTCGACATCAGGAATGATCTGCTCAGAGCGCATCATAATATTCGGATTGGCCTTGAAACCTGCAATGACCTCGTTCACCGAATATGATGGCAGTGGTTTTTCGGCTTCGAACCAAACGCCAACATTCTTATCATGCTCTACCCTTGTATCAGGAATGGTTTTGGCGAAATCGGCCAATGCGGCACGTTCACCGTTCTCGGCATTTACAAATTGCAAAATACGCCCACCCTTGGTCTCAAGTGCACCGTAATCGCCCTTAATGAAAGTTGCCCACTCCCATGCCTGTGAACCCACGAATATGGCACCGCCGATAATGGTGGCGAACATATACCATATAACGGCATTCTTTTTCATCTTATGGCCCGCGTCTACCGCCAATACCATGGTCACCGACGACATGATCAATATAAATGTCATAAAGGCGACATAGATCATCGGATAATTACCGTGAAAAAACGGTACGTGGGTAAACACTTCATCAGCTATTGGCCAAGTTTCAATGAACTTGAACCTCGAAAATCCGTAGGAAACCAAAAAACCAGAGAACGTCAGTGCATCTGAAACAATAAAAAACCACATCATGAGCTTTCCATAGCTGGCACCAAGAGGCCTGTTGCCACCTCCCCATACTGTACCTTCCGACTCGGCTGTTACCGCTGTATCCATAAAAAATGTCGTTTTAATAAAACTTTAGCAAAAATAAACCTTTTGATGTATTCTAAAAACCCAATTACCTTCGAAAACCAGTATTTGGAAAAATTATTTGACAAAGTACATGAACAATAATAGATAGACCCATAGCAAATCTAGAAAATGCCAAAAGGTGGCACCCAACTCTAGCCCGAGCATAGACTGCGGCGTATACTTTCCACGAATTTGTTGGAATATGACCACCAACAGCGAAATCAGCCCGGCCACGACATGCAAAATATGTACAAAGGCAATCAAAAACACATATGACATTTTAATATTGCTGGTGGGGCCCGTAAAATAATAGCCGCTCTGCAACATTTGTGAAAACCCGTAAAATTGCAGGGCTATGAACAAAACACCCAGTACAAGGGTGGCCAGTAGCCAAAGGGTGGCATTTTTCTGTTTGTTCGCCTTCACCGCATTCTTGGCCAGAATATAGGTGATACTGCTTATTGCTATGAGCACTGTACTGATGAAGAAAGCGCTGGGCAACTCCAGTTCTTGCACCCAATCTTCCCTAGAGCGGCTTACGATATAAGCGCTTGTCCACCCGGCAAAACCCATAATAAGACTGCCGATGCCGAACCAAAGCATCATTTTTTTTGAGCGCTCGCGTTTCTCCTTTTCCGTTCCTTGTGTCAAATCCATTCCCAACTCAAATAAATTTATCGATTACGTATACTAGTTGCATCAATGTAATGTACGAAACACTGGCCAGCATCAAGCGCCTGGCCGATAGATTGTCTTTTTTCTCATAAAGTCTAAAGGCAAATACCAACATGACCAGCCCCAACAGCAATACTATGCCCGCCGCACCCAAAGAAAGGTGCAGACGACCCGTAAAACCAAAGGCCGGCATGATCGAGATAACAATCATCCATATGGTATATAAAATTATCTGTAAGGCCGTGCCGCCATCTTTCTTGCCTGTGGGCAACATTTTGAAACCGCCTTTTCTATAATCGTCCTGCAGCATCCAGCCCAAGGCCCAAAAATGCGGAAACTGCCAAAAAAACTGGATCATGAAAAGGGTCCCCGGCTCGATGCCAAAATCATCGGTGGCCGCCACCCACCCCAACATAAAGGGTATGGCACCCGGTATGGCACCGGCAAATACCGACAACGGGGTAACTGTTTTCAACGGGGTATACACACAGGTGTACAAAAAAATCGAGATAGCCCCGAACATAGCCGTTTTCGGACTCAATATATAGAGTGCCAAAACACCCAAAAGGGTCATGGTTATGGCAATCGCCATGGCCGAGTTTACCGACATTCTACCAGCGGGAATAGGCCGGTTCTTGGTGCGTTTCATAAGGGCGTCAAGGTCTCTTTCGATTACTTGGTTGTAAGCGTTTGAGGCCCCCACCATGCAATACCCGCCAAAAGCCAACAACAACACTGAACCAATGTCAATGGAATAGGCACCCAAGAAATATCCTGCAATGGAAGAGAAAACCACACTGACCGCCAGACGCACCTTGGTGATTTCTTTAAAATCAGCAAAAATCAAAGAAAAAGATGTGGTTTTGACCGTACCTACCGCCGACTTCATGTAGTATCGTTATTGGCCTGCAAAGATAGCAGTCACCGGGTTCTTTTGCAATGAATTGAAAGTGATTGTGTTATTTTAAAAAAAGTAGCGCCCAAGCCAAAAGCCTTTTTAAAGTCCAGCCGGGCGATAGCCAGAAAAGCAGCAGGCATAAAAAAATCCCTGACCGATGATCAGGGATTTTTCTTATGAACAAGTATAATCTTACTGCAGTTTAAATGTAATTGGAATACTAAATGGAACCTTTACCGGACGACCCCTCTGTTTGCCGGGTGTCATCTTCGGAAGTTTTTTGATGATCCTAAGGGCCTCGGCCTCTAGGTTCTTGTCTGGCCCACGCATTCTTATATCACCGATGCTACCATCTCGCTGAATTACAAAAATCACATTCACCCTACCTTGAACACCCATTTCTTGGGCAATCTCGGGGTAACGGAAATTTTTACGAATGTGTTTTTGCATCATTTCCTGAAAACAGGCTTTTTTGTCCTTGGCTCCTTCACAACCGGGAAAAATCGGCACATCTTCGATAACAGCAAAAGGTACTGAAATGTCTTCTTCAACCTCTTCGACCTCTACTTCCTCCACCTCGATAATCTCTTCTTCTTGACTTGTTTCGGTAGATTCGATAACGGTTTCTTCAACTTCCTCTTCATCTTCAACAACCTCGATCACCTCAGGCGCCGCGGGTGGCGGTGGTGGCGGTGGGGTTTTGATCTGTTCGGTCATCGGAACTTCTTCATCCAACTGATCTTCAACATTCAGGGCAATATCATATTCATTGACCTTGTCATATTTCTTCCATTCCATCGAGGCATAGATAATGCCCAATACGGCGGCCAAACCGATGACGAAATACAAAGAACTGTTTTTACTCACATCTACATGAGGATTCTTTTTTGGTTCCATCTTCTTTTAAGATTTTAATATTCGCTAATTTATTTGTTTTTGCTTAACAAAGCAATTTATTTTTCAATTTAGGCGGTGACGACCAGAAAGATACCGGTTCAAAAGCAATGCTGCCGTCAATGCCCCAAACGTATTGGCCATGAAGTCGCTCCATTCTGCCGAGCGGTAAGCGGTGGCCACATATTGTAATACCTCAATAACCGTTCCATAAAAAACAGCCGCCAAAAACACCCAAAACAACATTTTTTTGATAGGATAAGGGCTTCTTACATGGGCATAAAGTGCCAAGCCGCCCAACCATACAAAACCAAAATAAAATATGAAATGGACTATCTTGTCAGAATAGGGCACCTCGACCCCACCGGCATCAAGATCAGGCAATGATAGTAAGCTAAGGGCGGTAACACACAGCACCCACAACAAAAACAAAATGACCAGCACGGTCTTTTTAGGCACCTATAAGTTCTTTGTACTCATCGGCGCTCAAAAGATCATCAACTTCAGAGGCATCAGAAATTTTAAGCTTGATCATCCAACCATCGCCATAGGGATCTGCGTTCACTTTCTCAGGCTCATCTTCCAAGGCTTCATTGAATTCGATGATCTCACCGCTCAATGGCAAGAAAAGATCTGAAACGGTCTTCACGGCCTCGACCGTGCCAAACACTTCTTCACGGTCAAGAGTCTCGTCAACGGTTTCAACCTCAACATACACGATGTCACCCAATTCACCTTGGGCAAAGTCGGTGATGCCCACAGTTGCGACATCTCCTTCTATGCGCACCCATTCGTGGTCTTTGGTATACTTTAAGTCTTCTGGTAGGTTCATACGCAAACTTTTAACAGTGCCAACAAATGTAATGGAATATTCAAAGCTTTTCAAAGATTTTAAAATGCTTTATCAGTCCACTGGTTACCAACAACTTTCCGCGAACAAATTAGTTTCCGAAATTATAGCGAAGGGTAAATCCGGTATTGATGGTTGTCTGTGGAAAAGCAGTGGATACGGCAAACTGTGAGAACGAGTGGTCGTAGAAAAACAATGCGTTCAGGCTCTTGCTCAGGGCATAATCGGCTGTAAACTTGAACGACCATAGATTTTGCCCAGCGGTAATTTGGTTATTGTCAATGTCTAAATTGCGAATGATGGTGATGTTATCGCGAAGCGATAGGTCGGCCTTCAGGTTCAAATCGCCCTTTAAACGGGTTTTTTCACCTCCGATATTGGCCACAAACTTGACATCTTTAAAGCGATAGCCTAGGCCAAGGGTATATTCCTTACCATTGATCTCGGTCAGCAAATTGTTGTCAAAACTCAGCGACAGGGTTCTATCGGTTCGTACCTCGGCCAAAAAGCTGAATGAGTTTTTCATTTCAAAATCGACCCGCATCAAGGGGTTAAAGGCATCGTTCAACACTACGTTGTTAATGATGTTGTCTGGCAGCACATCGCCCGTTTCAGGATCGATCGAAATATTTTGTTTTTCAAGATTGGTCTGGAACGAATTGATGCTATAAGCCGCCCGGTACCCATGTGTCAACGAAAAACGGGTAAACTTTTTCTTGAACCATTTGTTTTTCATCAAACCCGTGTATTTGATATTCCAGTTCGGAATGGGAATGTCGCGGAAAGCATCTAGGTTGACTCGGTTTGCATCTTGCCCCGTATAGGCCGCAAAGAAAGCGGGCAGCAATACTTCTTGTTGGGTCTTGCCATAACGCTGCGGAAAACCGTCAGCATCCAACGTGCCGGGGTTTTCGCCCCGGTCAGCAACCAGTCTATTGGCTATGGTAATGCGATTGGCCTTGAACTCCTCAAATGTTTCTGAATCGAACTCATCGCTGTTTCTAAACGCCGTGCCTATCATCATGGTCGAGATGCTGAAATTGCCAAAATTGTTGACCAAACCGTTCTGGTTCTGGGCCCAAAGATCGGGCACATAATTTTCTTGTAGGCTATTTGAAATCTGACGGTCTGCCGTTAGATCAATGGTCAACTCTTGGGTGGGTTGTGCGGTTGCCGTAATGGCCAATTGCTTGTTTGAATTTTCAATATATTGGGTATTGAACTCAGGAAATGTTGTCAACCAACCTTTTCTGGCCGCCTCAAAACGTACATCGGCCTGGCTACCGAACACAAAACCCAAAGTTGGGCGCGTGGTGCCTATAAACCCTATCGATTGGGTGTAGCCCGGCAGCGCTTTGCCATTGTTTTCGGCATAGTTCACGTTGATTCGCTTTACCATGGTCACAATGTCAATCAACGTATTGAAAGCCTTGCTTGTCTTCTTTTGAGGCTTTTGGTCTTCACCCTGTCCTGCTGGATTGCCGGCCTTATCCCTTCGCACAGGGACACGTTGGTTGATAGGAATCTTGCCATCGCGCTTTTTAAGGCCAATGGCATCATAGAACCGTTGCATGGTGAGGTTGGCCGTCAAATTGTGGGTATTGGCATTCTGTACCGTGTTGATATCTTCACCCGCTACTTCCCTAAGCGCATCGCCCCCCCGCTGCCAATCAAAATTACTGGTATAGGTATACTGTGCGTTGATAAAATCGAGAAACGGTATTTTATCAAACGGAAGCTCGTAGTTCAGCTGCATTTGCTGTGAGTGGCGATTGGGCTCACCGATATCGAAAAAGCCGTCCCAAAGATCTAAATTTTGGTTGATGCCTGAATCTGGATCCCCCGGGGTATTGAAATAGTTTCGAACAATATTGTTGTTAGAGCCCGTCAACTGTAGCCGTAATGATTTAGAAAGGCTATAGTTCAATGCGTATTGCCAATTGAAGAGATAGTTGCGCTGTTGCAGCAACGGCAGGTCAAGAGCATCTACCCCCGTCTCAAAAACATCGCGAAAGCGCTGTTGGTTGAACGAGCGGTTATAATTGGCATTCAACGAAAGACTGGTCGGCAAAACATTAAAGTTCAACTCTTTCAGCCATTTCCAGTACTTGCTCATGAACAACGAATCTTTCTTTGCAAAGGGAGCGACTTCGACCGGTTTAAAATTATGGTTATAGACAAAGCCCGTGGTCACGTTCTGATCACGCAATTCTTCGATTTCAAAATCACGGTGGTTCGTTTCGTTGTATGAGTAATTGAAGGTAAAGTTTTCAATGTCAAAGAAATTCTCTTCAGCTTCCTCTCCCCGATTCTTTCGCACCCCGATCAAGTTGATACTGGTACGCTTGGTATAGTCTTCGGCCTGTTTTTTTATAGCTTCAGCGTCTTGGGCATTGTCGGCGGCGGCAATACGGTCATCCAACTTCAAATCATCATACACAGGGTCAAACTCTGGGGTGATCAAGGTTTCTGAAATACCATAGTTAAACGGTATCTGCAGTCCCCATTTTTTGGGGAACAATTGCCCCACGTTCACATTGGTCACCACATCGTATGATATGGCATCTTCACGTGCCCGCTCGTTTGGCATTTGGTCAATAGATCCGAAACCAGAGGTACTACGGTTGGCGGTGGCCGACACATTGGCAAAATCGGCCATGTTGGCGTCAAGGGCCATTATGGCTGCCCAGCCCCCTTTGTTGTCAAGACCTGCCAAGCGCAATTCGTTGAACCAAACCTCACCGCGTGCAGGCACATTATCGTTGTTCTTTACCCCTACCATCATGGCACGAATGCTTCCCAACGAAGGGTTACCCCTGATACCGATTCGGGGGCGGCCCAAGGTTCTGGGTGAAAACTCATCGACCGGAACCACTTCGCCATCCACCACTTCATAGAAATTGACCTCGTTGAGACTTTGGTTGGCTATACCCAACGATTTCACCTTATTCAGATCGGCAAGGGCAATATCAATTTCATTGACACTGGGCCATATGACATCAGGTGAGGATGAACCAAATGGAGTAAACTGTAAGGGCAGCTCAATTTGATAAAAGTTTTCTGAGAAATCTGTACCTATCCGAAGGAATCCTACCAAGGGTGTATCATCATTCGAATAATCGGTGTCAAAAATCTTTTCAGCGTGCATAAACATTTTGATGCGCTCATACTGGCGCACATCAATGTTCACATTTTTAAAGACTCCTCGTGAATCTTGTGGTTCCAAATTTTCGACCACGAACGATAACGATTGTTCGTTTTGCCGAATAATGGTGTTGTTATTGTTCAACTGTTCGCGCACCACCCCTGGAGGCAGTACGTATGGAATGGGCGTTCTACCGCTGTTCTCTTCAATGTTGACGGTATTTACATCGGTGATGGTACCATCATCGGAAGGGTCGGCGTCAACCTCAGGCTGTAGTGAATTGGTATAGGTTCGCCAATCGCCCCGTACCAAGTCCAAGGTTGCGAAACGAAGCACTACGTCATCAGAAAAACCCGTCAGGTACATACGCATAAAACTGATTGACCGAAAGTCTGTAATTCCGCCAATGGCATCGGTGAAGTCACTCAACGGAATCTTATATTGGATCCATCGCCTGTTCAACTGGTTTCCGATGGGCAAAGTTGGTGTCAAGCCTTCGCGAATATCGGTCACATATTTATCGTCTATTGTGGTATTCGGTTTTATCGGTATGCGGTATTCGTAATAACTGTTGACCGTGTTCATGGTAAGGTCTCGGTCAATATCCTCCACGTCTGGCAGCGTGGTCGAACCGCGGTTGGTATTGGTAACCGCCACCGGCGAGTTGCCATCGGGGTTGTTGAAATCGAGGTAACGTTCCAAAATGCCCCCCTCTCGGTTAAGATAGTAAGTGTAGTTGTCTAGAGCAGGGTCTTCGGCCGGCCCATTATAGATGGCCGCCTCTTGACTATCATCCAAACCGTCAAAACCGATGTCTTGCAACGTTCGGTTGGTCTCATCTGCATCAAAGGCGTAAACCAACGACTGGGTGGCCGGCACCTCGCCCCAGGCGGTCTGGGCAACCAAATCATTGCTATCAACCCCTGGCAGGCCGTTCTCGTACTGCTTTTTGCCATCTTTGAGTACATCCTCAGAGATATTGCCAAGATTGATCACCAATTCACCGGGTGAAGTGGCCTCTCCATCCACATAGGGATCCAATACCCAAAATTGTACGAACTCAACGTTCGATTGCTCAAAATTGGTACTGCTCAACGACCGCATAATACCCGCCCATTTATCTTCGGGCGACTCAGCGACAAAATTTGGGTTGGCATTATAAGGGCCCTTTAAATTCGGATAGTAGGCGAGATCCAATGTACCCTGAACGGTAGTCTGCCCTTGGGCAATATCAACCTGTGGAAACACCTCATCTATAAACACCCTTCGTGTGGCGTTCAACGAAATATCGGCATCTGTAACACCTGCTGGCCGTTGGTTCGTATAAAAAATTGGGTCAATGGTATACCAGGCCATTTTGGCACGGCCATAACCGCTCAACAAGTTATTCGGGTCTTCTGGCGAACTGCCCGGTAATTGGTTCCCGGGGAAAAACTCCAACGGTGGGCTGGCCAATGTCCACCCCAACGAAGAACGAATGTCGATCAATGCCTGTGCTCCCTCAAAATCATCGAGATATGTAGTTGTTTCTCCTTGAAAATCAGCATTTTTTGGGGAATTGGGTTTTAATACGGCCACCTCGCCCCTCAACGATACATTTGAAGGCACATCGGTATCTATATTGGGCAGTTTGTTGGCCAAGCGTGTCAAAAAGGGCACTTCGGTACTGAAATTTCCGTTGAGGCCAAAAATGGTGTTGTTGACCGGCTCCACTCCAAAATTGGATTTTTGGGTCAAGGGACGTTCGTTCAGGTTCAACAAGGTACCCCCTAACACAAAATTCTCATTGAATTGATGTTCTACATTGATGCCGGTAAACCGGCGCGTCTGCTGCCCGAAAACCGCATTGTTTTCAACAGAGATATTAATCGGTGTATTGGAAGCCTGTAAACTCGGGTCCAATAGCTGCACGGTACCCGCTTGATAATTCACCGTGTAGTCGATGCCCTCTTGTAGCTGACGCCCCCCTGCTGTGACCCTGACCGAGCCCCTCGGTACATTGAAAGCCCCGATGGGAATACCATTGGCCCCCTCGGATTTATAGCGTCCCTTGAGCTGAAAACGGTTTTTCTCCGCATCTTGCAACGAAGCGGCCTTTGTTTTCTCGTACATGTTTCTGAACACGTACTTCTCTTGGTTTACATTATAACTATTTGGTGTGCTGTAATCACCCCCTCCCAGAAGATCAAAGAGATACTCCCCGAAAGGTTCCACTTTGGTAAAGATGATGCGACCGGTCTGGGGGTCTACCGTAATACCTGGCACATAATCAAAGAAACCATCGCCCCCTGGCTGCACATCGTTGTAAATGTTCAGGCGGTCAAGATTGAACACGTTCAGAAGAATTCTGTCTTCAAGGCCTTGGGGCCAGCTGGCATTGGGATCCACCGGCGTAATGTAGTTTCGAGGTGTGGGGTCAGAGTATAGAATATTGAACTTAAAATCTTCTTGGCTTAATTGAAAGGCCCCTGTGGAATAAATGTTCTTCATCATCAAATCCCAGATAGGGTCTTCGACGTTGGTGATATTGCTCTTCAGCAATTTCAGCACAAGGGTATTGTTCTCGATAATGGGGGTGGCACCTCCCGATACCGTGGTGGCATCGATACCCCCATTGGCAAACTCACCCACTTGATACACTTGCCCTTGATAGGTATATTGAAAGGCAACCCCCAAGACTTCGTCGTTGCTCAGGCGTTGGTTCAGTGAAATATACCCCAGTTGCGAATCAAATTGGTAGTCGCGGACTACTTCCAATTTTCTTGCATTTTCCAGAATGGCATAGTCAAACCCTTGGTTTACCTGATAACCGGGCACATTAAAACCCGCCTCAACGGTAGCAATGTCGCGTATGGCAGGTGTCAAAGCCCCACCGTTGCCGATAAGGCTTGGATCATAATCATTGGCACCGTTCTGTGGCAACACATCGGTACCCGAAATATTAAAGAACCCGGCAGGAGCATTGGCGGCAATTCTCGTTTTTTCACGGCCATTACGACCAAGTCGCGCTTCCCCCAAATCTTGAATGGCCACTACATTTCGCACGTTCAACGTCTGTTGGTTTCGGTTGGTCACCCAAACTTCAAGCCTTGTGATCTGCACTTGGCTCTGTATAAAAGGGTAATTAGCTAGGGCATCGTCGTAGTTATCTCGAAAATACTGGGCTAGAAAAAAGTGTTTGTCCTCATCATAGTCCAAGGCGGTCAGGGCAAACTCGTTCAAGGTTCCACCGCCTTGCGCCACCACGGTGTTGTTCTGAGAACGTTGTTCTGAAAAAACAGCAGTCACAGTCGTTTTACCGAACTGCAACTGCGTTTTTACCCCAAAAAGACTTTGTGCTCCGGTAATCAATGAACTGTTGAGGGGCATGTTCACATTACCGATCTCTATCTTTCTGAGAATATCGTCTTCTGTGGGCGTATAATCCAACTTGACAAGATTTTGAAAATCAAAGGTCGCCTCTGTGTCGTAGTTGGCGGTAACTTGAAGCCGTTCGCCTACCTTGCCCAAAAGGCTAAGACTGATACGTTGGTCAAAGTCAAAAGAGAGGTTGGTCCGGTTTCTGGGGGAAAGGGCCGGATTATCGTTCTTTTGCCATAGAATGCCCAGGTCCATCGCCACCGAACCTTGGGGTATTACCTCAATGGTGTTGCCCCCAAAAACAGATTCGAAAAAGTTACTGTTGACGTAAAAGTTGGGCAGCAGGTTCTTTCGGGCTTCCTCACTTCCTTCCTTTTTACCCGTAAAGGCATCTATCTTATCCTTAAAATACGACTTCATGCGCTCTTTGCGCACCAGTTCGTAATATTGTTCAGGGGTGAGGATAATCGGATGGCTGATATTGAAGTCACCTATGCTCTCGGTATAGACATAACGGTCCAGACCGGGATCATACGTGTATTTGGCCACAATGCTGTCTGGATTTTCGAGTAGAATTTTTCCGAGGGAAACACCTGTTTTTACAGAATCAACAGTCTGTTCGCCCGTATCTTGGGCGTTTGCCGAAAGCACCGCCCCAAATACTATTGCAAAAAAGAAAAAATGTCTAACCAACGATAAACCAAGAAATCGTTTTGCCCCTCTTTTCAAACTGATTATAAATTTTTCAGCGCCTGTTTAATAATGTTCTCAACGCTAAGCGAGGAATCTTGTGCCAAGACCTTATCGATAATCTTTTCTGATTGCCTTCTGGCGAAACCAAGAACCTCTAATGCAGATAACGCTTCTTCTTTGGTTGTATTGTTTGAGGAAGGGGAAACTTCTCCTATGTCGTAGACTTTCAAAATCTTGTCTTTTAAGTCTACGATTACGCGCTGTGCGGTCTTTGCGCCGATACCCTTAATGGCCTGTATAGTGGCCACATCTTCATTGGCTATGGCGTCCCTGATCTGTTCGGGATTCAAGGATGAGAGCATGGTTCTGGCGATGCTGGACCCTATACCAGATACAGAGATCAACAACCGAAAGATCTCGCGCTCGGTACGAGTGGCAAAACCGAAGAGTGTATGGGCATCTTCTTTTATTTGAAGATGTGTATATAACTTGATATTTTCTTCATCTTTTATGCAGGAGAAGGTGTTGAGCGAAATGTTCAAGAAATAACCGACCCCATTGCATTCGATGATGACATAGGTCGGGTTCTTTTCTACTAGTTTTCCTCTAAGATGGGTGATCATGCTTGTTGGATTAGTGTTTGGTGTTTAAAAGTTTAGGCGTTTATGGGTTGATAAGCATATTAGACAGTGTATTTTCTACAAAGATTTAGTTAAAACCGTAAAGTCTAGACTGCCTGTCGCAGATGAAAAACTACTGATTTACAATCACCTATTACTTATTAAATGAAAAAATATTAATCACGACAATCATCCTTTTTTCATTCTGGCCTTTTTTCGCTTTTCACGCTCTTGGGCATCGATGACCGCAACAGCGGCCATATTCACCATTTCTTCAACGCTGGCACCCAATTGAAGAATATGGGCGGCCTTTCTGAGACCCAGCATAATGGGCCCGATGGATTCTGCATCGTGTAGGCCTTTCAACAGTTTATAGGTGATGTTGGCCGATTCCAAATTAGGGAATATCAGCGTGTTCGCTTTTCTTCCGGCCAGTTTTGAAAAAGGAAAATTGTTCTGACACAGTTCTTGGTTTAGGGCAAAATCTGTCTGTATCTCACCATCTACTACCAAATCAGGATTTTTTTCATGCAGTATTTTTACGGCATCCCTTACTTTTTTGGCATGGGGGTGGCTCGAGGATCCAAAATTCGCATATGACAAGAGCGCCACTACGGGTTCAAAACCGAATGTTTTGGCCAAGTTGGCCGTCATCTGCGCAATTTCTGCAAGTTCTTCGGCCGTCGGGTCCACATTGACCGAAGTATCGGCCAAGAACAAAGGGCCCCGTTTGGTTATCATAATGTTCACGGTCGAAGCCTTGGTAACCCCCGAGGCTTTCCCCAACACCTCAAAAACAGGTCTGAGCACCTTGGGGTATGCCCTTGAATAACCCGAAATCAACCCATCGGCATCCCCTTCAAGCAGCATCATGGAGCCAAAATAGTTGCGCTTGCCCATATTGACCCCTGCACTATATTCGGTTTCTCCCTTGCGTCTGCGCGACTGCCACAACTTGTAGGCATATTTTTTTCTTAGTTCCCTGGTTTCCTCGGCCCTAGGGTCTATAATGGGCACCTCGGCATCAAAATCAAGCTCTTCTTTGAGTTCTTTGATAATCTCTTTATTGCCCAAAAGAATGGGTTTGGCAATACCTTCGTCATAAACAATTTGGGCAGCCTTTAAGACATCGAGCACGTCGGCCTCGGCAAATACGATATGTTTTGGATCTACCTTAGCGCGATTGTGCAATGATCGCACGATCTTGTTGTCGTTGCCCGATCGTAGGTACAGTTCTTCCTCATATTTTTTCCAATCCCTAATGGGAATCCGGGCCACGCCACTTTCTATGGCTGCCTTTGCCACGGCGGGCGGTATTTTAGTGATGAGCCGGGGATCAAAGGGTTTCGGAATAATGTATTCTTTACCAAAGGTCAGGCGAGTGGTATCGTAAGTGATGTTCACTTGTTCGGGTACCGGTTCTTTGGCCAAGTCGGCCAGTGCGCGCACCGCGGCCATTTTCATTGCTTCATTGATCTTTGTTGCCCGAACATCTAAAGCGCCCCTAAAAATGAAGGGGAAACCGAGCACGTTGTTCACCTGGTTCGGATGGTCAGACCTTCCCGTGGCCATGATAATGTCGTCTCGGGTCTTGCAGGCCAGTTCATACTCAATCTCGGGGTTTGGATTGGCCATGGCAAAGACTATGGGGTTCTTCGCCATAGACTTCAACATTTCTGGGGTAACGATATCGGCTATGGAAAGACCGATGAACACATCGGCCCCTTTCATGGCCTCTTCCAAGGTGTCTATCTTTCGATCGGTGGCAAATTCCAGTTTTTCTTTGGAAAGATTTTCACGGTCTTTTCGAATGACCCCTTTGCTATCGAGCATGACCATGTTCTCGCCTTTGGCGCCAAAGGCCTTGTACAATCGCGAACATGAAACGGCGGCTGCACCGGCCCCACTGATGACAATGGTGACCTCCTCGATTTTCTTTTCTGCCAGTTCAAGAGCGTTCAACAAGGCTGCAGCAGAAATTATTGCCGTACCGTGCTGATCGTCGTGCATTACTGGAATATCCAGTTCTTCCTTTAAACGACGTTCTATCTCAAAGGCTTCGGGAGCTTTTATATCCTCTAAATTGATACCACCGAAGGTAGGCGCAATGGTCTTGACCGTTTCAACAAACTTATCTACGTCCTCCGTGTCCAATTCGATATCAATACCGTCGATATCAGCAAAAATCTTGAACAGCAGGCTTTTGCCCTCCATTACCGGTTTTGAGGCTTCGGGCCCTATATTGCCCAAGCCCAAGACTGCCGTACCATTGGATATCACCGCCACTACGTTGCCCTTGGCGGTATACCGGTATACCTCATCTTTGTTCTTCTCAATTTCCAAACAGGGCTGCGCCACCCCTGGCGAGTATGCCAGTGCCAGGTCTCGCTGCGTGGCATAGGGCTTGGTGGGTACTACCTTGATCTTACCGGGCTGGGGCTTGGCATGGTATACCAGGGCCTCTCTCCGTTGTTTTTCTTTGTTCATATGACAAGAGAATTTGGGGTAAAGTTAAGGGTAACAAAAATACTTTTAAAACAGCTACGCCGATCCTGCTTCAAGTCGCCGGTGTGGTACCTGAACTTCTCCTATTCTGCCGGAACTTCTATATGGAGTTCTGTATCCTTTTTGTCTTTTGGTAAATTCAGTCGCATGGCCAGTAACCCGGCGATAATAAAGAAAACTCCCCCAAAAATAATGGCGTTGATCGCATCGTTATCCAAAACATTTTTGATAAGGGGACCAAAACTGACCGTTTGTATCAACATGGGTATCACGATCATCATATTGACGAGACCCATATAAACTCCCCTACGCTCTTCTGGAATTACTTTTGAGACCATCGCATACGGAATACCCATCATGGCTGCCCAACCAATACCGAAGAGAACCATGGGCGCCAACAACATCCATTTATCGGTAATATAGGGCATGCTCAACATGGCGATCCCCGTTAAAAAAAGGCAGACCACGTACACAAGCTTTGAACCAATCTTGGCCGCCATAGGCACCAATGCCAGCGCCACGATCATGGTCACAAAATTATAGGTGCCATTCATCAAACCTGCATGCCCAAGGGCCTGTTCTGCCAAAGACTGTACATTTTCGGCAAATGCCATGTCTTGTGAGCTGATCTCGGCTCCTTCCCTAAAAGATGTCATAATCGACTCAAACCGTTCATTGTCTTCATTGGTGATGCCAAACAAACTTTTTCGCAACATTGGGGGCATAAACTGCCAATACACGAAGAGGGCATACCACTGAAACAGGTATACCGCTGCCAACTTCCATAAAAATCCGGGCATTGCCCCGATGGCTTCCGCTGCCTCCATGAGCGGGTCCAAGGTATCGCCCAGCCTTGATATGGTACGATTACTTTTGTTCTTCTTTATAACCCGGTACAGTATAAACAGCCAAAAGAAGGCATATACCAATACCACAATTACCCAAAGATTGATATTGTTCCAGAGCGATGGAAACAACTCGGCGGTCAGATACCCCAATAAGAGAGGTGCGGAAAAAATCACCAACAATACACTAAGTATCTGAATTATGGGAGAGGGGGTACCCTCATTATGTTTTTTAATCTCTGCCAGTTCTTCTGGTGATGGTGGAATTTCAGGTGTTTTCCAGACCGACCACATAACGGTCCCTATCGATGCCAAGGCTCCCAAAAAGAACGAATAATATACCCATGTAGGGATTGCGTTTGCACTTTCAGTGGCCGAACCAAAAAGACCGCCCTCTTCTGTGGGCGCACTGAACCAATGCTGAAACATGAACAATGATAGGTTGGCAAGGGTAATGCCCGCACCCACAAATAGACTCTGCATTTGGTAGCCAAAGGTCAATTGTTCATCGGGTAGTTTATCGCCCACAAAGGCCCGATAAGGTTCCATGGCGGTATTATTGCCCGCATCCAAAATCCATAGTAGCCCAACGGCAAACCAAAGTTCAGGACTAAAAGGAAAGGCAAAAAGACACAGACTGGCCAAAATGGCACCGATCAAAAAGAAGGGTTTTCTTCTGCCTCCCCATTTGGGCGACCAGGTCTTATCAGAAATGGCTCCGATTATCGGTTGAATCAACAGGCCCGTAACGGGTCCTGCCAAATTGAGCAGCGGCAGTTCATCGTGATGGGCGCCTAAAAATGAAAAGATGGGGCTAACCGCTGTCTGCTGTAGACCAAAACTAAATTGAATTCCGAAGAACCCAACATTCATGTTCCAGATTTGCCAAAAGCTCAATCTGGGCTTTGTGATTTTTACCATGTTCGAGTTAGTTTGTCAGCTTGCCTCAAGATAGCATATTTCATCATTGAATGCGAAAGATTTTACCCAAAAACCTCCAAAAGCCTCTACGAAATCGTTTGAGAAGATTACTTGCCAAGAAAGTCGATATTTCTTTTCAAGCCAGCAAATTTAGTTCGCTTTACCGCTGATTTTTTGAAGATTCGTTTGAAAACGTCCTCGGTAATCTCTTCCCAGTCATTCTTGGTCATGGAGAGCAGTTCGGGATGGGGGTCGAACAAGGGCTCGCGGTGGGGTTTTGAAAATCGGTTCCATGGGCAGACGTCTTGGCAGACATCGCAGCCGAAGATCCAATCTTCCATCTTTCCTTGAAACTCGCTTGGAATCTCGTTTTTCAGTTCAATGGTCAGGTAGGAAATACACTTGCTGCCGTCGACCACATAGGGTTCAACAATAGCCTCGGTGGGGCAGGCATCGATACAGGCCGTACAGGTGCCGCAATGGTCGGTGACCGCTGAGTCGTACTCCAATTCCAAATCAACGATGAGTTCGGCAATAAAATAAAAAGAACCGACTTCTTTGGTCAACAGGTTGCTGTGCTTGCCCATCCAGCCCAGACCGCTTTTGGTGGCCCAGGCCTTGTCGAGCACCGGAGCGGAATCTACAAAGGCCCGACCGTGCACCTCGCCGATTTCTTCTCGAATGAAATTCAACAGGCTTTTTAGTTTGTGCTTGATTACAAAGTGATAATCGGTGCCGTAAGCGTATTTTGACACCTTAAAGGTGTTTTCTTTTTGTGTTTCTTTCGGGAAGTAATTAAGCAAAAACGAAATCACCGATTTGGCCCCGGGCACCAACTTTGTGGGGTCGAGGCGTTTGTCGAAATGGTTTTCCATATACTGCATCTCTCCGTGCATACTGTCATCCAACCACTTTTCTAATCGAGGGGCTTCCTGCTCCAAAAACCCAGCCTTTGAAATGCCGCATGACAAAAAACCGAGGCGCTTGGCTTCGGTTTTTATCAAAGTTGTATGTTTTTGAACTTTGTCCATAAATATGCGGAGCAGTTTTACTTAAGATAGGGAAACGCTATCACAAAAGTATGAATTCGGTAAAAACCTTTGTTCAAATTAGTTGCCCTCTGCTTTTAATCATTTTGGTGTTCATAGGCCCCAATATCAATTCTACCATCAACAACCCGGCTATTGCCATCCAAATCAATGGGTGTCCCGCTCTCATCAGTAGCGAAGAAGTCAAAACCTGTATTGGGATTTCCAGCATTAATGGCAACTGAACTAGCTTGAATTCGAAGATTTCCCTCCTCGATATCCACAAAACGGGGATCTACAAATAGAGACTTAGTGCTGGAAAATCCCAATCCCGTTCTAATGTCTCCAGCACCCTTACTAAAGAGGCAATAAAAAAGACGGGCTGAACTGGTATCGCTGTTTGCGATTTCATTGCCGTCATCACTGTTTGAGGTGTTCCCCCAAAAGATGCTGTTAAAGATAGTGGGGGCACTACCGCTTCCATTGTACATGCCGCCACCAAGAATGGAGGCGCTATTTCCGCCTAAGCTCACATTAACTAATGTAGGGGTGCTTTGACCAGAGTTGTGCATAGCACCACCCAACCCACTGTTATTGTCATAAAATAAAACATTTGTCAATATCGGCGAACTCGATCCAACAAGCATTCCCCCTCCGCCAAAGCCAGCTGAATTGCCTATAAATTCAACATTTTTTATCCTCGCGTTCCCCGAAAAAATTCGCAAACCACCGCCTCCGCCACCCACGGCATTTTCTTCAAAAACAACATTGGTCAAAACGGGTAAGGATTCATTTCCTCCACTGTACATTCCGCCTCCGCCAGAAAATGATGTCGTGCTTTCCGATCGATTTCCAACAAAAACTACATTGGTCAAAACCGGCGGGCTGTCAATGTTATACATACCACCACCACGGAAGTAAGTTGTATTGCCGTCAAAAATGACATTGGTAAGTGTTGCTGGACCAAGGTTAAACAATCCTCCCGCTACATAGTCCGCCCTGTTAGCCTCAATGTAAACATTTGTAAAAACAGCTGCTCCATGATTAAAAATGGCACCTCCAATACCAAAAGCATCCTGTGTTGTAGCCCTATTATTGCTAAAAACAACATCGGTAAGCTCCATCACTCCGCTCGAACTTGAATATAGACCACCGCCCCGCCATGCTACATTATTGTTCACGGTAATATTGATCAGCTTTAGTTTTGAACCCTCATTATATATACCGCCACCAGAATCGGATGATATTGACAAGCCTGTGTTTCTTTTTCCATTTCGTATCCCAAGGTCTCTTATGGTAATTTCATTTCCTGGCATGATATATATAACACGCTCTTCTGCCATATCGGGTTCGGTATGCGCCTGGATAAACGTTTCGTTTTCACCCATCCCTTGAAGAATGAGTGATTTGTTCAGCACCAGGCTCTCGGTGTAAAAGCCAGCTGCTATTAGAATTTGATCATTCTCGTCTGCCTGTTCAATGCCATAACCAATCGTTGCACATGGAATCTGAAAGCTATTACAATCGTTGTCAGTATCCGTACCAGAAGTGCCATTTACAAAACGGGCATTATCGGGTAGGTACGTAAACTCTGGGCCGTTTGCCGTTTTACCCGCTACGGCAACCACTACTGGACCGCTTCCCGCGCCTTGGGGTACCTCTACCACCAATTGGGTTTCACTGGCCGAGGATACTATTGCCGCCACTCCGTTAAAGGTGACCGTATTGGCATTTGGTGTATCGCCCAAGTTTTTACCTGTAATGGTTACCTCGGTGCCAAATTTTCCCTGCTCGGGAGCTATGGAGGTAATGACCGGGGCTTGGTTTTCAGGGTCAGTCAAAGGGTTGTCTTGGCCCCCTGCATCATCTTTGCTGCAGGCCAATAAAAGCATCCCCGCCATAAACGATAAGCAAATTACTGGTGTTTTCATTTTTCTGATTTTTAGTCAATTCTTAGCTGTGCCTGGCCCAATCTTGGTAGATACCACTTGTATCGAATTCACCGGAAAACCACCCTTTTCAGCATGTTCTCTGATCAGTTCTTCGTTTTCGGCTCTGTACAGGCAATATACTTTATCATCTGCCACATAGCTGTGCAACCACTCGATGTCGCTTCCCATTTCCTTTAAAACGGAGAACGATTTTTGTGAGATGCCTTTCAGTTGCTCTGCGGTCATTTTCCCCGCTTCGGGAATCTCACGTTCGATCAAATACGTTTTCATGGCAACTTTTTTTTTGATGATGCCTTTGTTTATTTCGTTTCTGACTTCTGTCCGGTCTTGTGAATAAATTGCTGAGGTCATTATGACCGTCAACAATACTGTAAAAACATTGCTGGTTTTCATGACTATACTTTTAAGGTTTATAGCTACAAAGCTATTCTACCATAAAATGAAAGGATATCACCCATAGCCCAAATAATAGAAGAAATAAATCAGCTTATGCCAATTCTTTTTGATAGGCCAAAGGCTGTAAGCCAAAGCGTTCTTGAAAGCATTTGGTGAAGTATGACGGGCTACCAAAACCGCAGTCAAAGGCGGTCTGTGTTATGTTGCGATCAGTCTTTAGCAGTTCAAGCGATCTCAATAAACGATGTTCACGCAGCAATTCGTTGGGTGACATGCCCGTAAGCTCGGTGCATTTTCGATAGAGTTTTGATTTACTCATACCTGTTTTTTTGCAGAAATCCTGCATGCCAAACTGTTGATTCGCATGGTTGTCCCTTAAAACATCAAGTACCAGTTGCAGCACATTCTCATTTATGGGCGAAAAGGATTTAAAGGTAGCCTTGTCGCTGATATTGTGCTGCCCGTCATCTTTATAGAGCTCCCTAATAATGGAAGCCAATACCGTCTGATTGGGCGCGCCTGTTCGACACAGATATTGTGCCATCCTAATGACATCGCCAAAAATACTTTTGTCTTTGCTAACAGGCATACCGGCATTTATGGCCATTCTTAAGTTTATCAACTCGCCTGCAACATGAAGCCTCTTTTGTACTCCTGCCGTACAGGCAACTGCCTGTGTGACCGATACAAAAGAAGCGATAAATCGTTCCCCTTTCAACTCAACTTCCCGACCTTGGTTCACATTTACTTCATCGCGAATGATTTCATGGTATAGCGCCAATAACCTTTTTGCCTTCTTCTTCCCCAATGCATTCCTTAATAATGTCGAATCTTTTGTCTGTGCCACCAAGATTATTCGAAAGGCAGGATCATTGAAAAATTTAAGATCGGGGTTATCTGAATCGTAATAGCCCACTGGATCCTCAATACGGCCCAAAAAGGCCTCAACTACAGTGCTGTTTACCTGTACAATGTCATGTGGAATCAAGCCATGTGCCTTATCGTGCATCTGTTTCACGGCCTCAATGTCAGGGGCATCAATCAAGCAGAAGGCGCTACCTCTTTCCTCATCTACCCAATAGGTCATACAACGGCAGCCATATTCATCTTGAATCTTTAAATCTTCTCGATGTGCCTGGGCGGCGTGTTTGGCCTCTATGCCAGGTACGATATGTCGGTCCATATAAATGGGCATACCACTAATGGTTCATCAATTTCCAATCATTTTAAAGAAAAGGAACTTTTGCTACTGAAAATAAAAAAAATGGTTCATTTAATAGCAAAAATAGTTCAGAATCCAGAGGTTAAAAACTCAAAAACAGTGTTCTTGGCTTCGGTTTTTGATTCAATCGGTATTTTCTCTTTTGGAATTCAAAACAGCCCCGGTTGACTTCCACCTTTAATCCTTCCCAGATGCTTATAAGCCAATTCAGTAACCTCACGCCCTCTTGGGGTGCGCATAATAAAACCTTGTTGAATCAAAAAAGGCTCGTAGACCTCTTCAATGGTCTCTGCACTTTCTGAAACGGCGGTCGCCAATGTGGTAATGCCCACCGGGCCGCCCTTGAATTTATCTATTATGGTAGAGAGTATCTTGTTGTCCATTTCATCCAGGCCGTAGGTATCTACATTCAATGCTTTGAGTCCGAACCTCGAAATCTCAAGGTCGATGTTTCCATTGCCCTTGATTTGGGCAAAATCACGTACCCTTCGCAATAAGGCATTGCAGATTCTCGGGGTACCGCGGCTCCGGCCCGCAATCTCTATGGCCGCTTCATTGGTAATGGGCACTTTTAGAATATCGGCACTTCGTTGTACGATGGTCGAAAGCAATTCAGTGTCGTAATATTCCAATCGACTGGTGATGCCAAAACGTGCGCGCATGGGGGCGGTCAACAGTCCCGAACGGGTGGTGGCCCCTACCAATGTAAATGGTGCCAAATTTATCTGTACCGAACGCGCGTTTGGCCCGGTCTCTATCATAATATCGATTTTGTAATCTTCCATGGCAGAGTACAGGTACTCCTCCACAATCGGACTCAAACGATGAATCTCATCAATAAACAACACATCGCGTTCTTCTAGGTTGGTCAACAGACCTGCCAAATCGCCTGGTTTGTCCAACACCGGCCCTGAAGTAACCTTTATGCCCACCCCCAACTCATTGGCCAGAATGTGCGCGAGTGTGGTCTTTCCGAGACCGGGAGGACCATGAAAAAGGGTATGGTCCAAGGCCTCACCACGAAGATTGGCCGCCTGCACAAACACCTTTAGGTTCTCGAGCACTTGCTCTTGGCCGGTAAAATCATCGAATGAAATGGGCCTAAGGGCTCTTTCTATATCAAGCTCTTCTTGTGAGAAATTCTCGGGAGATGGATCTAAGTACTCGTTCATACCTAACAAATATAACGCAATTGGGCCATTGGATTCCAAGAGGGTCTTCCTAAGCGTGCCTGCTGCGACTGCCTACTCCACTTTTTTGACCAGTTGCGAAGTATCCAAAAATTCAGTAATGGTAATTTTTGGGGTTCCATACAAAAAGGTCTTGCCATTGCCCTTAGAACTCAGTTCAAATTCGCGGTAGGCATATACATGGGCATCGGCAGAGCCTTCTAGGTGCAACTTTACAAGAGCCGCTTCCATTCGCTGCGCTTTCAACTTGGCATTGTCTCCCACTTTGGCAAACAGGTTGTCCGAGGTGCCCTCTACTACGAGATTGGCATTATCCTGTAACTCTAGGGTAGCAGTTCCACTGGCCATGTAAATAGATGGCTTTGACCTTCCCCTTAGATTGATGTTCAATGAATCAACATCCAAATTAAGATCACCTGAAGAGGTTTCTTCCATATTAAGGTCCAATACCGAGGCACTGGCACTAAGGTTCATTTCTGAATTACCAAAGGCGTCGATGAACACTCTATCATTTGTAATGATATCTTCAGAAACAATGCTCCCTTCTTGGGCACTGATTGCCTTTAGCTCAACAAATTCAACGGTTATGTTGAATTTTTTCTTGGAAGTTACCGTGTAAAACGATGAAATGACAAGGGTACTGTCCTCAACCTTAAACTTAAGTATATCGACCAGGTTGTCATCTGCCTCGATACGGTAGCCGGGGCCAAATGATTTTTTTAGTACGATATCAAGATTATCTTCGAGAACAATGGCATTAAATGATGGCAACTCGCCATTTACCTCGGTCACCACACGGTTTCCCTTGATTTTTGGTTTACGTTGTGCGGTCATCGAAACCATGAACAGCAACAAGAGCGGCAGCAGAAATTTTTTCATGACAGTGTTCTTAATCTTTTTAAAGATATAAATTGAGAAACAATATCAGTGCCAAAGTCACAAACAAAAAAGGCCCATCGTAACGATGGGCCCTTTGATCTATCTTCTTTGAACCTTAATGGTTCAACTCTTCCTCGTTTTCTTGGAGGGGAACGGTCTGTGGAACAAAATCTTGTCCCGGTAAGATATACTCACCGTTCTCATAGGTTTTGCTGTAATCATATGCCCAACGATGAACATGTGGTATCGCCCCGGGCCAGTTACCGTGCATATGCTCTTGTGGGGTTGTCCATTCAAGAGTGGTCGCGTTCCAAGGGTTTTGGGGACCTCTCTTCCCGTAGAAGATACTTCTTATGAAGTTATACGCAAAAATCAACTGGGCGCTTGCCGTGATGATGGCGAAGGTTGTCATCAGAACTTGTACATCTGTGAGTTCATCGAACATTGGGAAGGCCGTATTTTGGTAATATCTTCTTGGTACCCCGGCCATGCCCACAAAGTGCATGGGGAAGAAAATTCCGTACGAACCAATGGCGGTAATCCAGAAATGTACATAACCAAGGTTCTTGTTCATCATGCGTCCTTGGAACATTTTCGGGAACCAATGGTACACCCCGGCAAAAAGTCCATAAAGTGCAGAAATACCCATTACCAAATGGAAGTGTGCCACAACAAAATAGGTGTCGTGTACATTGATATCGAGTGCACTGTCTCCCAAAATAATACCAGTAAGACCTCCGGTTATAAAGGTAGAGACCATACCTATTGAGAACAACATCCCGGGATTCAACTGAAGGTTACCTTTCCACAGAGTGGTAATCCAGTTGAAGGCCTTTACCGCAGAGGGTATGGCAATCAACAAGGTGGTAAAGGTAAATACCGATCCCAAGAAAGGGTTCATACCTGAAATAAACATATGGTGGCCCCAAACAATGGTAGATAGGAAAGCGATGGCCAAAATGGAGGCAATCATCGCCCGGTATCCGAAGATGGGTTTTCGCGCATTTACCGACATCACCTCAGAGACAATACCCATCGCAGGTAGAATTACGATATATACCTCAGGGTGGCCCAAGAACCAGAATAGGTGCTCGTACAATACGGGCGAGCCCCCTTGGTAGTGAAGCACTTCCCCTTGAATAAAAATATCTGAAAGGAAAAAGGAGGTTCCGAAACTTCTATCCATCAACAACAAAAGGGCCGCCGACAACAAAACCGGGAACGAAATAACCCCGATGATAGCGGTGACAAAAAAGGCCCATATGGTCAATGGCAAGCGGGTCATAGACATCCCCTTGGTTCTAAGGTTCAATACCGTAACGATATAGTTCAACGAACCTAATAACGATGATGCGATGAAAATGGCCATCGACACCAACCATAGGGTCATACCAGCACCTGAACCGGGCTGCGCCATGGGCAGCGCACTCAGAGGTGGGTAAATCGTCCATCCTGCTGCCGCAGGGCCCGCCTCAACAAACAATGAGCAGACCATAATGACCGATGACACGAAGAACAACCAATAGGAAATCATGTTCAAAAAGCCCGAGGCCATATCCCTAGCACCAATCTGTAGTGGAATGAGTAGGTTACTGAAGGTTCCACTCAAGCCAGCGGTCAGCACAAAGAACACCATTAGCGTACCGTGAATGGTAACCAAGGCCAAGTACACATCAGCGTCCATTACGCCGTCAGGGGCCCATTTACCAAGGAGCAGTTCAAATACTGGGAACGACTCTCCCGGCCACGCCAACTGCATTCTAAATAGCAGAGACATGGCAATACCTATGAAGCCCATCAACAACACTCCAGTAATGAAGTATTGTTTGGCAATCATCTTATGATCCTGGCTAAAGATGTACTTGGTTATAAAAGTTTCTTTATGGTGGTGCCCGTGGTCATCGTGCCCGTGGCCATCATTATGATTGTGTGCTACTGCAGACATAATCTTTTAATATTAGTATTCTTTTTCCAATTTTTTTAAATCCTATTCCTCCGAAGTTTCCGCTGCAACTTCTTCCTCCGCTTCTGCCCCGGCAACCGGGTTAAAGGCCGGCTCTGTTTCGTCAGCAAGAACGGTCTCTGCAAATGTTTTCTGCTCTGCCATCCATTTGTTGAACTCTTCTTCGGTTTCAACAATAATCTTCATCTGCATGTTGTAATGTGACTTACCACAGATTTTATTGCACAGCAGTACATAGTCAAATTCCCACGGGTCAGAATCTGGACGCCCCTCAGCGGCCCACTCGGCCCTTAGGGCATTTGTTCTTTTGACCTTTTCCACCACCTCAGGATTCAACCGCATCTGCTCTGTGGTAATGGTCGGGGTAAATGAAAATTGCGTGATCATACCCGGAACGCAGTTCATCTGTGCCCTGAAGTGTGGCATGTATGCCGAGTGCAACACATCTTGCGAGCGCATCATAAAATTCACTTTGCGCCCTACTGGAAGATGCAGTTCTTTTACAATAACATCATCGGCCCCATTGGGGTCTGCCTCGTCAAGGCCCAAAACGTTGGCCTTGTCAATATCGATCAAACGTACACTTGCATCGCCCAGCACATTGTCTTCACCAGCATAGCGGGCGGTCCAATTGAATTGTTGTGCATAAAGCTCAATAATAAGCGGGTCGTCTTCTTCGTTGACATCCATGATGTTCGTCCATGAATAAAGCCCCCAAATAATCAAGCCTGCCAAAACAATTACCGGAATGATGGTCCAGATGAACTCCAACCGGTCGTTATCGGCAAAGAAAAGTGCCTTCTTACCTTCTTTTCCTCTATACTTATAAGCATAATAGTGAAGTAATGCCTGGGTAATGGTCTGTACAAAAAAGATAATGGCAAAAGATACCCACATCAAAGTATCGTAACCATCACCGTGGGCAGAAGCTGCTTCAGGCAATAGTGTCTTTGAATAATTGGCAAAACTGAAAATGGTGATTCCGTAAATAAAAATCAGGAACCCGAACATGAGATAGCCGTTCGTATTGTTGTCAGAATCATTGGCAATCTCTGACTTTGACCTATCTGCCCTAAGTTGTGACAATTCAAAAATCTTGGTCATCTGCCAAATGGCTATGGCCACCAATACCAAAACTGTCAATATCAATAGTGTAGTCATCTTGTCTTGTTCTTGCGCTTACGTATTGTTAATAGTGAAACTGTCTGCTCTCTTCTAAAAATGGATTTCTCTTTGGTACCAAAGGCGCTTTTGCCAATGCCGAGAACACTGAGAAAATAAACAACCCGGCAAAGAAAAGTATACCACCTATCTCTGCGATTCCTATCCCCCATTGATCACCAACGGTAGCGGGCATTACCATATTGAAAACATCAAGATAATGGCCCACCAAAATGATGATACCTGTCATGATCACAAACCAATTGACACGTTTGTAGTCGCTGTTCATCAATATCAACAACGGAAATATGAAATTGAGGACCAACATACCAAAGAATGGCAGTTTGTAATCTTCTATCCTGGTTACAAAATAGGTAACCTCTTCAGGAATATTGGCGTACCAAATTAGCATGAACTGGCCAAACCAAAGGTAGGTCCAAAAAATACTGATACCGAACATAAACTTGGCCAAATCGTGTATATGGCTGTCGTGTACCTCTTCTAGATACCCCTTCGATTTCAGATACACGGTTACCATGGCGATTACCGTAATGCCCGAAACGAACATGCTGGCAAACACATACCAACCAAAGAGTGTGCTGAACCAGTGTGGGTCGAGACTCATTATCCAATCCCAAGACATCATGGATTCTGAGATCAAATAAAACACCAAAAAGGCAGCTGACCATTTAAAGTTCTTTACAAAGTTGCTGTTATCGTTCGCTTCATCTTGGGCCAACGACAGTTTTCTTGAATATTGACGGTAAAAAATCCATCCCCCTAAAAACAAAACTGCACGAATCAAAAAGAAGGTCGGGTTCAAGTATCCCTGCTTGCCCTGTAACAGCTCGTCATGGGCCACCACTTCGGGGTCCATCCAAACAAACAAGTGGTTGACATGCATGACCGACAAGACCAAGATTACAAAAACGATGATGCCACCTGGCACCAAATAGGCCGTGATGCCCTCCATCACCCGAAAGAGCAATGGCGACCAACCTGCCTGTGCGGCGCGCTGAATAGCATAAAATGCGAGGGTTCCCAAGGCAATCATAAAGAAAAAGAAGGCCGCGGTATAGAGAGCCGCCCATGGTCTGTTCTGCAGTTGGTGCAACAGATGCTCATCATGCGAGGCATCGTGCTCTTCAGAATGGGCCATAGCCTCCCCATGATCACTGCCATGACCATCGTCATGAGCCGAGGCTACCATTTCTCTGGCTTCTTCAACAGTACTTGGAGCACCCAAAAAACCTGTTGCAAGACAAATGACGCCAAGGGCCATAAGTATGTAAGATCCTATTTTGAGTCTGTTTGAGAACGTATACATAACCTCTTTTTACTTATTTCGTTAAGTCTTGCTTTAATTTCATAACATATTCGGCAACCTGCCACATTTCTTCTTCATTTGCGAATTGTGCGGCATACGACCCCATTGAGTTCAGGCCATAGTACATGACATGATAGGTGCTGCCGACCGTAATATTCCGACCTGGATCGGCATAGCTGGGCACACCCAATATTTTTTCCCTTTTGACCAAAGTACCTTGGCCATCGCCCTTGACCCCATGGCAAATAGCGCAGTAAATCGCATACAGCTCGGCACCCTTGGCCAAATTCTCTTCACTATTCAAAGAGTCTAACGGGCTGGGTTGCAACCTGGCCAGCTCGCGGCCTTCAAGAGTATTCTCAAACGCATAGGGCATCCAGCCCCGGGGAATAGTGTTTTCTGCAGGTTGCATTGCCTCGGTTCCCAAAGGCAAAAAATATACCTCATCATAGGTCTCGTAACCTACCGGTTCGTACATATTGGGCATGTACTGGTAGTTGGGCCTGTTCTCATCGGCGCAAGCCGCGACCAGCAGAACAAGAACCAATATCGATGTTATCTTTACCAACTGCTTCATATCTTACCCCTATTTTTCTATAGTATTGACCTCAACGGCACCTGTTTCCCGCAGTAGCTCGATGAGTTCTTTCTCATTATTGTGCACCCCAACCTCCATCAAAAAGTGATCATCGGTTGTTCTAACATCTGGATTCTCAGCCTTTTTAAAAGGCCACATTTTGCTTCTCAAATAAAAAGTGATCACCATTAAGTGGGCCGCAAAGAAAACGGTCATCTCAAACATGATGGGCACAAATGCCGGCATATTGTCCAAATAGCTGAAACTTGGCTTTCCGCCAATGTCTTGTGGCCAGTCTTCTATCATCATATAATTCATCATGACAACGGCCACTGTCAAGCCCAAACACCCGTACATGAAAGACGTGATGGCAATTCGCGTGTCTGCCAAGCCAAGGGCCTTATCAAGGCCGTGCACAGGAAATGGGGTGTACACCTCTTCGATATGATGGTGCGCTGCCCTTACTTTCTTGACGGCCTGCATCAAGATGTCATCGTCGTTATAAAGTGCGTGTATAACTTTTGAAGCCATAACTACTTTTTGTTTTTTAATTTTTGTGCCTGACCGGCCCAGTCATCCCGTTGTGCCCTGCCCGGGAATGAACCCGTGATTTCATCAAGCAAATCGTATTCTTTTGTGGTCATTCGGCTCACCTGTTCGAACGAATAAATGCCAATTTGGTTCAATGCTTTTTCCATTTGCGGGCCAATACCCTTTATCTGCTTCAGGTCATCTGGTGTATCAGTCTCCGGATTGAACGTTCCAATGGAATCAAGAAGTGTTGACACGTTCTCTGCCGTATCACTGGTCGTATAGGTTTCCAAAGGAAGCTTTTTGGCCGATGGCATTTGATAAAGGGGCTTGCCTTCATCGCGCAGCTTCTTGTAGCGTTCACCTGATGACTTCAATATTGATTTTACCTCTGCCTGCGCAATTACAGGGAAAGTTCTAGAGTATAGCAAGAACAGTACAAAAAAGAAGCCGATTGTTCCAATAAAAATTCCGATATCGACAAAGGTCGGCGAGAACATAGTCCAAGAAGAGGGCAGATAATCACGGTGCAATGAAGTCACAATGATCACAAAGCGCTCAAACCACATTCCGATGTTCACCACAATAGAGATAATGAACGAGGCAACAATACTGGTCCTAATCTTTTTGAACCACATTACCTGTGGCGAGAACACGTTGCAGGTCATCATGGCCCAATAAGCCCACCAGTAAGGTCCTGTGGCCCTGTTCAAAAAGGCATACTGCTCGTATTCAACCCCTGAGTACCATGCAATGAAGAGCTCTGTAATGTAGGCACAACCCACAATAGAACCCGTGATCATGATCACAATGTTCATCAACTCGATATGCTGTACGGTAATATATGCTTCAAGGTTGCAGACCTTGCGCATAATGATCAATAGGGTCTGTACCATGGCAAAACCTGAGAAAATCGCCCCGGCAACGAAATATGGCGGGAAGATAGTGGTATGCCAACCAGGAATGACCGAAGTGGCAAAGTCAAAAGATACAATGGTGTGTACCGATAGTACCAGCGGGGTCGCAAGACCTGCCAATACCAAAGAAACTTCTTCAAACCGTTGCCAGTCTTTGGCGCGGCCCGTCCATCCGAAGCTGACCAAGCTGTATATTTTCTTTTGGAAAGGTTTTACCGCCCTATCGCGGATCATCGCGAAATCAGGAAGCAATCCCGTCCACCAAAACACCAACGAAACCGAAAGGTAGGTAGAGATCGCAAACACGTCCCAAAGAAGGGGCGAGTTAAAGTTCACCCAAAGAGAACCAAATTGGTTCGGTATTGGCAATACCCAATACCCCAACCATGGGCGTCCCATGTGTATAATAGGGAAAAGACCCGCCTGGATAACCGAGAAAATGGTCATGGCCTCTGCCGAACGGTTGATGGCCATTCTCCATTTTTGACGGAACAACAATAGAACCGCAGAAATCAAGGTACCTGCATGACCGATACCCACCCACCATACAAAGTTGGTGATATCCCACGCCCAGTTAACGGTTCGGTTGAGTCCCCATACCCCAATACCGGTTGAGATGGTATAGATGATGCATCCAATACCCCAAAGAAATGCCATCAGGGCAATGGTGAACACAATCCACCATTGTTTGTTGGCCTTGCCCTCTACAGGTGCTGCGATGTCAACCGTTACGTCATGATATCCCTTATCACCAAGTACTAGGGGTTTTCGAATAGGTGCTTCGTAATGCGACGCCATAATGTATCTTCTAGTTGCTTACTTAGTTATTTATGCCTCGTCTGTATTTCTGACCTTCACATGATAGAACACGTTGGGTTTTGTGCCCACATGCTCCAACAAGTGGTACATTCTATCATCTTCTTTCAACTTGGCCACTTCACTGCTCTCATCGTTGATATCACCGAACACAATGGCACCGGTGCTACATGCTGCCGAACATGCGGTCTGGAATTCCTCATCCTTGACCGGACGACCTTCCCTCTTGGCATCCAAAATTGCTTTTTGCGTCATTTGGATACACATGGAGCATTTCTCCATCACCCCGCGTGAACGTACATTCACGTCAGGGTTGATGACCATCTTGCCCAAGTCGTTGTTCATGTGGTAATCAAACTCGTCGTTGTTGTTGTAAAGGAACCAGTTGAAACGACGTACTTTGTACGGACAGTTGTTCGCACAATAACGCGTACCCACACAACGGTTGTATGCCATATGGTTCTGGCCCTGACGGCTGTGAACCGTAGCTGCCACCGGACATACCGTTTCACAGGGTGCATGGTTGCAGTGCTGGCACATCACAGGCTGGAAGGCCACTTGTGGGTTTGCAGCCGGATTTTCCAACTCCAACATGGTATTTCTATAACCACTTTCCGAGTTTTCTTTTTCTTCTACATCTGCCCTAAAGGTATCTTCAGATGAATAGTACCTATCGATACGCAACCAGTGCATATCCCTTGATTTTCTGACCTCTTGCTTACCGACCACCGGAACATTGTTCTCGGCATGACAGGCAATGACACAGGCCCCACAGCCCGTACAGGCGTTCAAGTCGATAGACATGTTGAAATGGTGCCCGATGCTGCGGTCAAACTCATCCCAGAGGTCCACCGAAGTAGCCGGAACCTCTTGGTGGTTCAAAGACACGACCGGAACGGGGTTCCATTCATGGTGGTCTTTGGTGTTGAATATCTCAAGTGTCGTCTCTTTGATGATATCACCACGACCCATCAAGGTATTGTGCAACTGTATACAAGCAAACTCATGCTCACCAGTTGATTTTTCAATCGAGACCGATTGTATGCTGTTGAAATCTTTATAGAGCCTGTAAGCATTGACACCTGTCTGCATTTCAGACTTCATGCCGGCCTGCTTCCCATATCCAAAAGAAAGACCGATGGTACCTGGTGCCTGACCAGGTTGGATGATTACAGGCACCCCATCGAGCGTACTGCCATCCACCGTCAATTTTGCATAGCTCCCGTTGAGACCACCGTTGGCCACGTTCCAGTTTTCAAAGCCCCACTTTTCAGCATCGGCCTTTGAAACAGTCACATAGTTGTCCCAAGTGACCCTGGTAATGGGATCGGGAAACTCTTGCAGCCAAGGGTTGTTGGCCTGACGACCATCGCCCATACCTACTTTTGAATAGAGCACCAATTCGGTTCCGCCACTGGTGGCATTTGCCAACGAGCGAACGGCAGAAGCGATTGGAACAATGGTCGATTCTGTGTTTTCTTCGGAAACTTCTTCTGTGGACACCTGTCGTTGATCACCTTCTTCGGCCTCAACAACCATAGTCTCTTGTATCAAAACACCATCGTGCAATGCTTGGTTCCAACTGTTTCCATTGAGGATGTTGGTTTCCCACGTCTCACGGATGTAATCGTAATACGTCTTATCACTGCCCATCCATTTCAGCAAAGCCGTTTGAAACTGTCTTGTGTCGAACAACTCTCGAATAGTGGGCTGGGTAAGACTGTAATGTCCTTTCTTAAATTGGGCATCGCCCCAAGACTCTAGGTAATGGGAGGCCGCCGCCACATAATCAGAAGATTGGGCCGTTTCATTATTGTTGAATGAGAAGCTCACCGACATGTCGACGTTGTCAAGGCCCGTTACAAATTCATCTGTGTTCGGCAAAGAATATACAGGGTTAACGCCATCCATTATCAACAAACCGACACGGCCTGCATTCATATCATCAACCAGCTGACGCACCTTTGCGGTATTGCCCTGTCTAACGTATCGTGGGTTTTTGGGATCAAACGCCTCGCTCGCCAACATTTTATTGATGGCCAACACAACGATCTGCGCATTTACATCGTCTAGCCCCGTTACAACAACAGCTTTGCTCCCGGCCTTTCTGATCTGGGCCGCGATGCTGTCAACAACGCCATCAACTTCTGAAGTACCGCCTCCCACACTGCTTCCGTTTAACTTACCATATAATTTTGCCAAAGCAACTTTCTGTTGTGTCGGAGTCAACGGAATTCTTTTATCGGCATTGGCGCCGGTCAAAGACATATTTGACTCGAGCTGGATGTGCCTTGACATTTTTCCGTTTTTCGGAATACGGCCTTTCGCATAGCCATCATCATAACCTCCGCCTTGCCAATCTCCAAGAAAATCAGCACCGAATGAAACAATCAGATCAGCCTTCGAAAAATCGTAATCCGCCAAGGCCCATTCTCCATATGCCTTCTCGTATGCGCTTAATGCGGCATCTTCTGAAATGGCGTCATATACAACATGCTCTACATTCCCTTGGGCTTCTGAAAACTCACTGATCAACCGCTCAGTCGAAGGGCTCGCATAAGTCTGCGTCATTAATACAACTTTCTTGCCCGAGTTTTTTAAGGAACCCAATTTGGCCTTTACATTGGCATCAAGCACATCCCAATCGATAGGTTCGCCATTGGCGTTATCGATCGGGCCCTGTACCCGCTTGCTATCATAAAGTGAAAGAACAGAGGCCTGCACCCTTGCATTGGCACTGCCCTTTACTTTTGCCTCGGTATTGTTCTCTATTTTTATAGGACGGCCCTCTCGGGTCTTTACCAAAATACTGGCAAAATCAAAGCCATCTGCAATGGTGGTGGCATAATAGTTGGCCACGCCGGGCACTATTCTATCGGGCTGAACCACATAGGGAATGGATTTTCTTACCGGACCCTCACAGGCAGCCAATGAAGCTGCAGCGGTACTGAACCCTACATATTTCAAGAAATCCCTTCGGTTGGTGGTGCTGGCCGACAAATTTTCCTTGTCGCCCAAAAACTCATCAACTGGAATCTCTTCCACGAATTCATTCTGTCTAAGCGTCTCAACAATGGAATCGTTGGGATTCAACTCCGCTTCACTCTTCCAATATCTCTTGTTTGATGCCATATAACTGAAATAACTTCTTTATTAATAGTGACACTTACCACACTCCAAAGCTCCCATCTGTGCGGCAGTCAACTCTTCCACCCCGTATTTTTTAGAAAGCTCATTGTGAATCTTTTCGTAATAGGGATTATCGGCAAGCTTTACATTCGTCTCACGGTGGCATTCGATGCACCAGCCCATGGTCAAAGGTGAATATTGGTACATAACCTCCATTTCCTCCACAGGACCGTGACACGTTTGACATTCTATGCCGGCCACCGATACGTGCTGTGAGTGATTGAAATAAGCAAAATCAGGCAAGTTGTGAATACGCACCCATTCCACTGGTTGTGTCTCACCTGTATAGCGCTGGTTTTCTTCATCCCAACCAACGGCCTTGTATAATTTCTTTATTTCGTTCGTGTAGAATTCGTTGGTATAGCCATTCGCCAAATCTTCGGCACTTGGCCCCTCCGGATTGCCTTTGTATTCGTAAATGGACTTGTGGCAATTCATACACACATTCAACGAAGGTATGCCAGAATGTTTCGAGGTTCTAGCAGAAGAGTGGCAATACTTACATTCAATTTTATTGTCACCCGCATGTATCTTGTGTGAATAATGTATGGGCTGTACCGGGGCATAGCCCTGATCGATGCCGATCTGCATCATCCACGCATAGGCATAGTAGGCACTTGCCAACAACAGAAAGACAACAGTGACAAAGACCAAGAATTGGTTTTGTGCAAAGGCTTTCCAAATCGGAATCTTTTTCTCCCGCTCTTTTTGAAGGTCTACCCCATTGGCCTCTGCGATACGGCGCAAGGTCTTGTTGACCAAGACCAACATGATGACCAAGAGGCCAAAAACCAAGGCCAGTGCACCCAACACCATTTCATTTGAAAGCCCTGAGGAATCACCCTCGCCAGTTGCGGTAGTGGCCGCGGCATCTGTTTGGGCGGCCGGTGCAGGCGGCGGTGCAGCCGTGTAGGCCAAAATATCATCGATATCCTCGTTGCTGAGGGTCGGAAAAGCGGTCATGGCCGCTTGGTTGTATTCATTATAGATCCTGACAGCATAAGGGTCGCCAGCGGTAATCATGCCCGCGCTGTTCTTGATCCAGCTGTAGAACCACTCTTTATCAAGCCCTTCCTCTTCCATCAAACGGGTCTCGACATTGGCCAGGGCAGGGCCGGTCATCTTTCTATCCAATGCGTGACAAGCCGCACAATACTGGTTAAAGAGCTGTTTGCCCTTTACGGGGTCGCCCCCACCAGCCTCTTCTGTAGCCGCAGTCGAGACATCAGCAGAAGCAGCAGTCTCTTCTTGTGCGAACAAGGGATTTGAAAGTAATGCGAAAAGAAATAAACTTAGACCTAAAACCGTTGAAATCTGAATGCGGTGTAAAACCTTTTTCATATTAGCGTATATTCTAACAGACTTTGGCACGATAATTACTACTGATACTGTGTGTATTAGCCCTTACCGCGGCCCAAATTGCTGACAAAAATACGACTTAGACTGTATTTTTAAAATGTTAAGGGATTTATAATCCACAATTTATAATTGTTCTAAATAAACTGCAAACAGTCTGTTTAAGAACCAAAAAATTAAATTTGTTTTTCAATACTATTCGCAAAATGGAGAGAATTTCGAAAACCCTTATCTTCTGTATACTTTCAACTGGCATTCTCTATACCGTGAACGCCCAGCAGGGTACTGTAAACATTAAACAAGATGAACGGATAGACAAACTTTTGGATGTCTATAAAAGCGTCAATTCAAAATCTGATTTCTACCAGATCCAAGTAGGATTCGGAAGCTATGAAAAGGCCCAAGAATTGAAATCACGGGTGGATGTCGATTTTCCGAATTTATATTCAAAAATCGAGTTTGAGTCACCCACTTACAGGGTGCGGTTGGGCCGCTTCAAGACAAAGCTCGAAGCAGAGCGCAAATTTTTGGAGGTTCGCAAGAAATATCCCAATGCCATGTTGCTGAAACCCGATAAGGGTTCGCGTTAAACGTTCAGGAATTCTTTTTGGATATTATAGCTTTTTCTTAACGGCGACTTCTTGGAAGGCTTCGATGATATCACCTTCCCTGATATCATTGTAGTTCTTTATCTGCATACCACAATCATAGCCTTTGGCCACCTCTTTCACATCATCTTTGAAGCGTTTCAGCGATGACAATTCACCTGTAAAGACAACCACTCCATCGCGGATCAGACGAATCTGAGAGTTTCTAAAAATCTTACCACTGGTAACCATACAACCGGCAATGGTACCCACTTTCGAAATCTTGAAAGTTTCCCGTATCTCTGCCGTACCGGTAACTTCTTCCTTTATTTCTGGCGAGAGCATACCTTCCATTGCATCTTTCAAATCGTTGATGGCATCGTAGATGATGGAGTAGGTTCTAATATCGATTTCCTCCCTATCGGCGATTTCCCTTGCGTTGCCCATGGGTCGCACGTTGAACCCGATAATCACAGCATCTGAGGCACTGGCCAACAGTACATCTGATTCTGTAATGGCCCCTACGCCCTTATGGATGATGTTCACCTGGATTTCATCGGTAGAAAGCTTTTGGAACGAATCGGTCAACGCCTCAACAGAACCATCCACATCTCCTTTTAGTATGATATTCAGTTCTTTGAACTCGCCCAAAGCAATACGTCTTCCAATCTCATCCAATGTAATGTGGCGCTGTGTCCTCACCGATTGCTCCCTCAACAGCTGTGCCCGTTTGGCTGCAATCTGCTTGGCCTCACGCTCATCTTCCAATACATTGAACTTATCGCCGGCCTGCGGAGCACCATCTAATCCCAAAACAGAGATAGGAGTGGCAGGACCCGCCTTTTTGACATTTTTTCCACGCTCATCGTGCATGGCCTTTACCTTACCGCTATGGGTACCGGCCAAAATGTAGTCGCCAATGCACAGCGTTCCCTCTTGTACAAGCACTGTGGAAACATAGCCACGGCCCTTGTCTAAAAACGCTTCAACAACCGTTCCGTTGGCCAGTTTGTTCGGGTTGGCCTTCAACTCTAACAGCTCGGCTTCAAGCAGTACCTTTTCAAGCAAGTCTTTGACCCCTTCCCCGGTTTTGGCTGAAATATCGTGCGATTGTATTTTTCCGCCCCAGTCTTCAACCAGCAGGTTCATATTGGCAAGACCTTCTTTGATTTTATCAGGATTGGCCGTTGGCCTATCTATCTTGTTGATGGCAAACACAATGGGAACCCCCGCGGCCTGTGCGTGGCTAATGGCCTCTTTGGTCTGTGGCATAATGTCGTCGTCGGCAGCGACCACGATAATGGCAATATCTGTGACCTGGGCACCCCTCGCACGCATCGCCGTAAAGGCTTCGTGGCCGGGAGTATCAAGAAACGTAATCTTTTGCCCATTTTCAAGCGTTACACTATACGCGCCAATGTGCTGTGTGATACCGCCACTTTCACCTGCTATCACATTCTCTTTTCTAATATAGTCCAACAAAGAGGTCTTACCATGGTCAACATGACCCATGACCGTAACAATGGGCGCCCGGGGCTCCAAATCTTTTGGGCTGTCTTCTTCTACCTCTATTGCCTCTTCAATCTCGGCCGTTACAAATTCAACTTCGTAACCAAACTCTTCCGCAACAATGGTGAGTGTCTCCGCGTCAAGTCTTTGGTTCAAGGTAACCATGATTCCCAAGGACATACAGGCCGAGATGATCTCGGTGGTCGAAACATCCATCAAAGCGGCTACCTCGTTCACGGTCACAAACTCTGTAACCTTCAGGATTTTGCTTTCGCGCTCTTGTTGTTCTAGATCTTTTTCGGTCTGTTGGCGGTGAAGGTCCCTTTTCTCTCTTCGGTACTTGGCCCCCTTGCCCTTGCCAGACTTTCCTTGGAGTTTCTCTAAGGTCTCGCGTACTTGCTTTTGCACCTCTTCTTCTGTGGGCTCGACCTTATTTATCGGCTGACGTTGTCCTTTTCGGCCTGTTTTTCCCTTGCCTGCCTGATCCGCCGAAGGCTTGCTTATGATTCGTCTTCTACGTTTTTTCCTGTCTGAAGCCTTGTCAGCAGCACTTTCCTCTTTCTTTTTCTTGGGTTTTTCGAATTTGGACAGGTCTATCTTGTCTCCGGTAATCTTGGGGCCCGATAACTTTTTGTATTGGGTCTCTATGGATTCCGGCTCTGGCTGTACCTCTACCGCTTTCTTGGCTACGGGTTTTTCCGGCGCTGCTTTGGACACCTTGGGCTCTTCCTTCTTTTCCTCTTTGACCTCCGCCTTCTTATCTTCTTTTGCCTTTGGCTCCGATTTTTTGTCAAGGTCGATTTTGCCAACCGTTTTCGGACCTGAAAGTTCGGCCTTGGCCTTGATCACATCAACTTCGTTTCTCTTTTCACGGGCCAATCTGCGCTCTTCTTGCTCTTGTTCGATCTGCATGCGCAGGGCCTCCTTCTCTTTTTGCTTTTCTTCGGCAACCTCTTTTGATGCGACCTTCTTACTCTTGTCTGTCTGGAACTCATCCAACAATACCTGGTACACTTCCTCACTGATCTTGGTCGTAGGCCTAGCCTCAACCTCGTGCCCTTGGGAAGCCAGATAATCCACGGCACGATCAAGCGAAATATTCAATTCCCTTAGTACCTTATTTAATCGTATTGATGAGTTTCCTGCCATAAAAAGTTCTCTAACCCTTTAAAATTCGCTGCTAATATAAGTTTAATCTTCAAATTCTGCCTTGAGTATGCGAAGCACCTCGGCCACCGTTTCCTCTTCCAGGTCGGTTCGCTTCACCAAATCATCGGCATCTTGCTCGAGCACACTTCTAGCGGTGTCTAAGCCAATTTTTTTGAATTCCTCAATAATCCAAGAATCGATTTCATCAGAGAATTCGGTCAATTCTACATCTTCTTCCACACCTTCCCTGAACACATCGATCTCATAACCGGTCAATTGCCCGGCCAATCTGATGTTGTGCCCACCTCTTCCGATTGCCTTGGAGACCTCTTCGGGCTTCAAGTACACCTGGGCTGTCTTCTTTTCATCGTTCAACTTGACCGATGTCACCCTTGCGGGGCTCAAAGCCCGGGTCACCATCAGTTGCGGATTGTTCGTCCAGTTGATGACATCAATGTTCTCGTTGCCCAATTCTCGAACGATTCCATGAATACGAGATCCCTTCATGCCCACACAGGCACCCACCGGGTCAATTCTATCATCATATGAGTCAACGGCCACCTTGGCTTTTTCACCTGGTATGCGTACAACTTTCTTAACGGTGATAAGACCATCGAACACCTCTGGTATTTCTTGGAAGAACAACTGCTCTAAAAACTTTGGCGACGTACGCGACATTATAATAGTGGGCTTGTTGCCCTTAAGCTCAACACTTTCGATGATTCCGCGCACGTTATCTCCCTTTCTAAAGAAATCAGAAGGTATCTGCTTTTCTTTGGGAAGAATGATTTCGTTGCCCTCATCATCCAACAATATGATGGCCTTGTGGCGTATGTGGTGTACCTCGGCGGTATAAATTTCTCCCTCGAGGTCTTTAAATTGTTTGTATATCGTAGTATTGTCGTGTTCATGGATCTTGGCAATCAGGTTCTGGCGCAGTGCCAAAATGGCCCGGCGGCCCAAATCCATAAGTTTTACCTCTTCAGACACATCTTCACCTACCTCAAAGTCAGGCTCTATCTTTCTGGCCTCAGACAATGAAATCTGCTCGTTGGGGTCTTCTACTTCACCATCTTCTACCACTACACGGTTTCTCCAAATCTCCAAATCACCCTTGTCTGGGTTGATGATAATGTCAAAGTTCTCGTCAGAACCGAATTTTTTCTTCAACGCATTGCGGAACACTTCTTCCAGTATGGCCATCAATGTGACCCTGTCGATGAACTTATCATCTTTGAACTCAGAAAAAGATTCAATGAGCGCCAGATTTTCCATTTTTGATCAATTAAAATTTTAAAACCACTTTTGCTTCCTGAATATCGGCCATGGCAATCTCTTGCCTTTTTTGAACCGTATGTTTGCCCTTGCCAACAGGCTTGGGCTCGCGAGCTTTCCACTCTATAGTTATCATGTCGTCTGTGGCGGCGGTAAGTTCTCCTTCGAACTGGTTTTCTTGGGTCTTTACCTTTAATTTTCGCCCCACGTTCTTTTTGTATTGTCTCGGCAGCACTAAGGGTGCCGTTGCGCCGGCAGAGGCCACTTCCAAAGAAAAATCTTGCTCCTCCCTATCCAGATTGTGCTCAATGGCCCTGCTCACTTCAATACAGTTCTCGAGACTTACCCCTTCATCGCCATCGAGAACGATTTTTATTTTGTTGTCTGGAGACACCGATAGCTCAATCAAAAAAAGCGAATCGTTTTCTTCCAGCGCTTTGGCCAAAAGTGTCTCAACCTTGTCTTTCAACATATTTCTTCTTCCTGATTTGGATACGTTCCCCTCTTTCACGGGAACATAACATCAACTAGTTTTTGGGCGTTGCTTTTGACCTTCCCAAAAAGTTTCAGTAATGAAAGAGGGGACTAGAAGTCCCCTCATGAATATATTACTATCCGTTCAGTGGTGCAAATATACGACAATTCTACTACTTGCACAACTGGTTTGGCAGGAACAAAAAGTCCCAACAGTTCAGTTGGGACTTTTTTCTTTGTTGGCCTACTAGGACTCGAACCTAGAATGACTGAACCAAAATCAGTAGTGTTGCCAATTACACCATAGGCCAGTACCCTTTTCAAAACCGCTCATCCTATTGTATTAAGATGCTTCGGTATTTGAGCGTGCAAATTTAAGACAAACTTTTATTAAGACAAATAATTTTGCAGATAATCAACATACATGAAAATGCCGAAGGCCATGTTAAAGCTTTTGCAAAAATAAAAGGGCGTATGCCCAAGATTTGGTAAATTCGCCCCGATTGCTAAACACCACCCTTATATGTTTGCAAAGAATTTTTCGAAATGGGATCCCCTTATAGGATGGGCAACTTTTACAGTAGCCTTGATCACATATGCGCTTACTGTTGAGCCCACTGGCAGTTTCTGGGATGCCGGCGAGTATATCAGCACCTCTGCCAAACTTCAGGTAGGCCACCCCCCGGGCGCCCCTCTGTTACAGATGATTGGTGCTTTTTTTGCCATGTTTGCCTTTGGTGATGTCACCAAGATTGCGCTCATGGTCAACTGTGTTTCGGTGGTCTCAAGCGCCTTTGCCGTGCTGTTTACCTTTTGGGCGATCACCAACCTTACCAGAAAATTGATCTCTGGTGACAACAAGTTTACCAACGCCAAGGCCATCGCCGTTTTGGGCAGTGGACTTGTGGGCGCCCTTGCCCTAACCTATTCCGATAGTTTTTGGTTCAACTCAGCCGAAACCGAGGTGTACGCCTCGGCCAGTCTTATTCTGGCGCTCCTGTTCTGGCTGGGGCTCAAATGGATCGATAATTTGCACGAACCCCGTGGCCATCGTTGGCTACTGCTCATATGCTTTGTCATAGGACTTACTTTTGGCATACACTTTATGGGCTTTTTGGCCATTCCGGCGGTAGGTTTGTTGTTCTATTTCAAAAAATACAAGACCACGACCGTCAAAAACTTTTTGCTGGCCAACATTGCGGTGATTGCTGTTTTGATGCTGGTCTATAAATACTCGCTCACCTATGTGTTAAAGCTCTTTGGATGGAGCGAGGTTTTCTTTATCAATAGCATAGGGCTGCCCTTCAATTCGGGCACCATTATTATGGGCATTCTTTTTATTGCAGCTTTTTATTTTGCCCTGCGCTACACGCGAAAGAACAATTTTCAAACAGGAAACCTTATTGTACTGTGCCTTATGTTCTTGGTTTTGGGGTTCTCGTCATGGCTGATGCTTCCCATACGTGCCAATGCAAAGGTGGTGGTCAATGAGAACAATCCTGAAGATGCCCGGTCTTTGCTGGCCTATTATAATATGGAACAGTACCCAGGGGTCGACAGTCCGTTCTATGGGGAGTACTATTCGGGTACCTTTGGCGAGCCTGGCGACTATGTCGACGACACCCCAAAATATGAGAAAGACGAGAAGTTGGGCAAGTACGTCATCGTCAACAAGTACAAAGATGCCATTCAAGGTCCAAACCCGAAACACGTTGGTCCATTACCGCGTATGTGGAGCCCACAACATGCCGAAAACTATATGCGCTATTTTGGTGCGTTAGACTTCAGGATCAAAGCCGAGTATATCTCGAACAACGAATTGCGCGATGCCGTAAACCGGTTCAGAAGCGCCTATGAGACAGGGGAATTGGATGCCGAGCAATACGTCAGGTTCTTGCGGGAGTTTGACGAGTATATCGAGGTAGCGCCCCCTACCCTGTGGCAGAACATCAAATATATGCTCGACTTTCAATGGGCCTATATGTACGTGCGCTATTTCATGTGGAATTTTGTAGGCCGCCAAAACGATGTGCAGGGCCGTTACGATGGCAATGGCGAATGGTTGAGCGGTATTGGTTTTATTGACGGCTTTCGTCTGGGCAGTCAAGAAAACCTGCCCAAAGACTGGCTCGACAACAAGGCGCGAAACACTTATTTCTTTTTGCCCCTGCTATTGGGCATTATCGGAATTGTCTTTCAAATATCAAAAGACCCCAAACAGTTTTGGGCGCTCTTTGTATTTTTTATGTTCACCGGGCTGGCCATTCAGTTCTACACCAACCCTTACATCTTTCAACCAAGGGAACGTGATTATTCGTTAGTGGGTTCGTTCTACGTTTTTGCAATTTGGATAGGACTCGGCGTTTACGGACTTTTCGAAGAGGTGCGAAAATTAGTGAAGCCCAAATTGGCGGCCCCTATTACCACCCTTGTTTGCCTGATTGCAGTGCCCTTGTTGATGGGCTTTCAAAACTGGGATGACCATGACCGTTCGGAGCGCTACACCGCCCGTTCCACTGCAAAGGCATACCTCGATTCGTGCCAAGAGGATGCCGGTGCCATTCTCTTCACCATTGGCGACAACGACACCTTTCCCCTTTGGTACGTACAAGAGATAGAAGGCCTCCGAACCGACGTCCGCATAGTCTGCACCAGCCTTTTTGCCACTGATTGGTACATTGACCAAATGAAGCGAAAAGCATACGAGAGCGAGCCGATACCCTCGCAGCTTACCCACGATAAATATAGCTACGGTACCCGCGATGCCATTTATTACCAAGGGTTGACCGATGCGCGATGGAACATTAAAGATTTTATGAGCTGGGTGGCCAGCGACAAACCGCAGACCAAGTACAAATACCTACTCGAAAAGCAAGGGGCCGATTTGAGTCAGTACCCCGAAAGCCAACTTGACGTGGTCTACTACCCTACCAATAAGATACGGGTTCCCGTAAACAAGAAAAACGTACTGGAAAGTGGTCTGGTAAAAGCAAAAGACAGTGCGCTGATTGTTGATTATATCGATATCGACTTGCCCAAAAGTGCTTTGACCAAACAACGCATATTGATGCTGGATGTGTTGGCCAATAACGATTGGAAACGCCCCATCTATTTTTCAGGGGGAAGTTTTGACAGCGCGGAATATCTTTGGATGAAAGACTACCTGCAGTTAGATGGGCTGGTCTATAAATTGGTTCCCATAAAAACAGCGTACGAGGGCATTTTTGAAATGGGCCGTATCGATAGCGACTTGATGTACGACATCGTGAAGAAATGGGAATGGGGCAACTCAGGCGAGGATATCTACCATGACCCACAGACCCGCTCGCAGGGGCTATCGTTCAGGGGCAATCTCGCACGCCTGATGGAGACCCTTATCGAGGAAGGTAAAATTGAGAAGGCCAAAGAGGTTATCGAAATAGCCATGACCAACATGCCCGTTGAGTACTTTGGTTTCTACGCATTTGTCGAGCCCTTTGTGGATGGCTATTACAAGGTTGGCGAGACCACCAAGGCCCGCGAACTCTTCGATAAGCTCAAGGCCATTTACCAAGATAGGTTGGAGTATTATGCAGGGCTTCCGACAGATGAACAGTACAGAAACATAGAAGACATTCTTGCCGATATGGAGGCCTATCGTCGAAATATCGATATCCTCATCGAGAACAGAGATCGGGACCTTGCCCAAAAGGAAACCTTGATCTTCAATGAATATCTTGACAAGTTCACCCAGTTTGCACCTGCTGAACAAGAAACGATTCAAGATCCTGAACCGGTGCTCAAAGACCCTGACACTATAGACACTGTAGCGGTGGATGGTGTGGAGGTGGAAATGGATACAATGCCCATTGAGGAATAAATGCTTTTTTTGTGTCATCCTAGTTTGTATTAGGATGAACTGTTCTTAAAGATAAAGAGATTCCTGCATGCGCAGGAATGGGTTAGATATATTCGTTAAGTATCCCGATAAGGGTGTTGGCATCTTGCTCACCGCTTTGCCTCCAGACCATTTCGCCCTTTTTGTAGATCATCAAAGTCGGAAGCCCCTTTATTCGCAAGGCCTGCGAAAGCTCTTTGTTCTTATCGACGTCTATTTTAATGACCTTGCCCTTATCGCCCAAGGCTGCAGCCACGTCTCGAAGTACTGGGTGCATTGAGGTCGATTGTTCGTTCCATTCCGCATAAAAGTCCAATAGCACCGGAATGTCTTGGTCGATAAGTTCACCAAACTTTGACATAAGAAACGATTTGGTTTTCAGGCCAAAAGTAAGAAAAAATGTTAAAGTTATACATGAAGTCAGGCGTTATAGGCTTTGACCCCCGTTAAATTCACGTTAAAGATTTCTTTTTGAGTGTGATCACCGATATCTCGGGCCAGATACCTACACGCCCTGGATAACCGATAAATCCGAAACCGCGGTTCACGTTGATGAACTGCCCCAATTCCTCATAGATGCCGGCCCAATATTTATAGCGCCACTTTACCGGGCTCCACTTGAACCAGCCGGGTATTTCAACACCGAACTGCATACCGTGGGTATGGCCGCTCAAGGTCAAATGGTAATGGTGGTCGTCGTGGATTACCTCATGTTGCCAATGTGAGGGGTCGTGGCTCATCAAAATCTTAAAATCGTTTTTGTCGATGCCTTTGGTCGCCTTCTTCAGGTCTCCCACTTTAATAAAACCACCTGCCCCCCAATTCTCTACCCCTACAAGGGCAATACGCTGGTCATTTTTTTCGAGATAACGGTTTTCGTTGAGCAATAGCTCAAAACCCATCTCTTTCTGGATTTTTTTCAAATCTTCGAGGTTCTGCGCCTTGGCTTCCGCGGTTTCCCAAGCGACATAATCGCCGTAGTCATGGTTTCCCAAAACCGAAAATTTTCCGTCGGGGGCATCCAGTGTGGCGAACAGATCCTTCCACGGCAGCATCTCAGAAGCCATGTTGTTGACCATATCGCCTGTAAACAGGATTACATCGCTCTGTTGTTCTTTGATCAGGCGCACCCCGTATTCGACCATCTTTCGGTTATCGAAACTACCGCTATGGATATCTGAAATCTGGGTAATCTGGTACCCGTCAAAAGCATCGGGCAGGTCTTCAAATTCAAGCTGGTACTTCAATACTTGAAAGTTGTACTTGCCCTTGTACATGCCCCATAACAAGGCCCCAAATGGCAAGGCTGCTATACCCAGCGCGGTCAAACTTAAAAAGCGCCGTCGAGCCGGCAGACTGAACTCTGTGTGGGTGCCAAACAGTCTTTGATAAGCCCCTGTCAAAAACCTGAAAATATCTTCTGAGAACAAAAAGATGATGGTGATCAGCTGAAAAGACAGCATGGCAATCAAAAACCCGAACGCATAGCTTTTTGGCTTACTGAGCACACGGCCCTCATCTGCCCAAGAAAATTGATAGATGAAATTTCCGATCACCAACAGGGTCAAGGCAATAAAAACATAGTGTATCCAAGGTTGCCGGGTGGCCGTACGTATGGCCTGAAGGGCATAGAAACCCATTACCAGGTACACTGTTACAAAAATAATCCAGCGAAGCATAGCTCTTTTTACAAATATATTTTTTTCAAGGGCAGCACTTGTGCTTTTTCGATATTATTTAACTGTCCTAACAATCTGATGTATAGTGTCAATGTTCGTTAGGGCCACTCGCTCTTCTTTCAAGTGTTTTTCTGAGTTCATGGAGATTTTCCCATTAAGACTCATAGTATTGTCAACAACGGTGCCCGACAGGTGTATGGCCCTTAGCCCGGCCTCTTTGAATTTTGGGGCGTTTTCTTTATTGATGCCTCCACCGGCCATCAATGTCATCCGTTGCACCAATGCCTGCCATGAACATAACCGTTGCAACCCCTTTTCAGCAGTGGTTTGTTGACCTGAAGTCAGCACAGTGTCAACTCCAAGGCCTTCCAATCGCAACAACTCCTTTTCCGGATTGGCCACCCAATCAAATGCCCGGTGAAAAACGAACTTCAAGGGCTTTGCCAAATCGATAAGTTCTTTGGTGCGTTTTTCATCCACCGAAAAATCTTCGTTCAAAACACCTGAAACGATACCCGTGACATCCATCTTCTTGCAGAATTCAATATCTGCTTTCATCACTTCAAACTCTGTTTCGGAGTAGGTGAAATGTCCCCCACGTGGCCGCACCAATACGTGCACCGGAATTTGAATCCGCTCCTTGACCAATTTGATGAGACCATGGGAAGGGGTAATGCCCCCTACCCCAAGCTCAGAACAAAGTTCGATGCGATCGGCACCAGCGGCGGCGGCATTGATTGCCGATTGCAATGAGTTTGCACATACTTCTACCAGCATTGATTCGTTTTTTGTCTTTCCTACCTAGGCGGAAATCCAAATTTATCAAATTCAAATTGGTATATTGAGTCCAAACTTTGATTATATGAAACGACGAAAGTTCCTCAAAAATTCAACCACGGGAACGGCTGCTTTGATGACCGCGCCATTATTGGCCTCGTGCAAAGATGAAAACACCAAAAACAAGGGCGCCAACGACAAATCAACACCCGTGAGACCCATTGTGGTCTGCACGTGGAATTTCAAAAACGCCTCGGCCAAGGCTTGGGAAATTTTAGATGCCGGGGGTTCGTCTCTCGATGCCGTTGAACAGGGGGTACGGGTCGAAGAGGCCGATGTCACCAATGAGACCGTGGGCAAGGGTGGGCGCCCAGACCGCGACGGCAACGTAACCCTCGATGCCTGTATCATGGACAAAGACGGCAATTGTGGGTCAGTGGTGTACCTACAGAACATAGCCCACCCTGTTTCGGTGGCCCGCAAGGTGATGGAGGAAACCCCCCATATCATTTTGGCCGGAAAGGGCGCGGAACAGTTTGCCTACGAACAGGGCTTTAAAAAAGAAGAACTACTGACCGAAAGTACCCGAAAACAATATGAAGAGTGGAAGAAGAATTCGAAATACGAGACCATCATCAATATAGAGAACCACGATACCATTGGCATGCTGGCCATTGACAAAAATGGTGATATAGCCGGGGCCTGCACCACCAGTGGCATGGCCTACAAAATGGCGGGACGTGTAGGCGACTCGCCCATCATAGGCGCAGGACTCTATGTCGATAATGAAGTGGGCGGCGCAACGGCCACAGGTGTCGGCGAAGAGGTAATTCGCACGGTGGGCAGTTTTTTGATCGTTGAACTGATGCGGCAGGGCAAAAGTCCGCAAGAGGCTTGTGAAGAAGGCGTAAAACGTATCATGGCAAAAAACAAAGACCGTAACGATTTTCAAATCGGGTTTTTGGCCATCAACAAACAGGGCGAGACCGGCGGCTACTGTGTGCACCCGGGGTTTACCTATCGCGAATTTTCCAAAGCGGGGCATATGAACAATGAGGTGACGAGTTTTTATTAGATGCTGGATGCTCGATGTTGCACGTTGGATAATGAGGAGAAATCATGCCTCATGGTTCTAGATTCTTGTCTCCCTTTAAAACCCATTTCGTACTTTTAAATCCTGCTAACCAAAACTTCGTATTTCTAATTTCGTATTTCTAACTTTCAAAAATGTCAGAACAAAAGCGCCTTTTTCTGCTCGATGCCTACGCCTTGATTTTCAGGGGATATTATGCCCTGATCAAAAATCCCCGTATCAATTCAAAAGGTATGGATACCTCGGCCATCATGGGGTTTATGAACTCCCTGTTTGATGTCATAAAACGTGAGCGGCCCGACCATTTGGCCGTGGCCTTTGATAAGGGCGGCAGTGTTGAGCGTACCGAAGCGTTCGAAGACTACAAGGCCAATCGTGATGAAACGCCCGAGGCCATTCAGATTGCCGTGCCGTACATACACAAGATTTTAGAGGCCATGCACATTCCTATCGTAGAATTGGAGGGCTACGAGGCCGATGACCTGATCGGCACATTGGCCAAGCAGGCCGAAAAAGAAGGCTATAAGGTCTATATGGTGACCCCTGACAAAGACTTTGGCCAATTGGTCTCTGAAAACATTTTCATGTACCGCCCCGCCCGTATGGGCAACGGTATAGAAATATGGGGCATCCCCGAAGTACAAAAACGGTTTGGGGTCGAACGGCCTGAACAGGTCATCGATTACCTCGGCATGATGGGCGATGCCAGTGACAACATTCCAGGGCTGCCAGGTGTGGGCGATAAAACCGCCAAAAAGTTCATACAAGAGTTCGGTTCAATGGAAGGCTTGCTGGCCAACACCGATAAGCTCAAGGGCAAAATGAAAGAGAAGGTCGAAGAAAATGCAGAATTGGGGCGCCTGTCACGACAACTGGCCGAAATCAAGACCGACTGCGACGTTACTTTCGATGCGAAAGATTATGAAATGTGTCCGCCCGACGCTGAAAAGGTTCAAGAAATCTTTGAGGAGCTCGAATTCCGCCGTTTGCGGGAGCAATTCATCAAAATATTTTCGGGCGAAGCCGAAACGGGCACACAGGTCACCAGTACGGAGACTGCTAAAAAAATTTCGCAGGCTGCCGGTAGCGGACAGTTTTCACTCTTTGGCAATGACGGTGATGCACCGGCCACCATCAAAGATGTGAACAGCCGCAATACCGTCTCTGATGTTTCCCATTTTTATCAACATGTTTCAGAAGGGCTGGGCATGCAATTGTTTTTGGAAAAGCTGATGCAGCAGACCTCGGTTTGTTTTGACACGGAGACAACTTCCATCAATCCATTGGAAGCCGAATTGGTAGGCATAGCCTTTAGCTGGTCCGCTGGTAAGGGCTTTTATGTTCCTTTTCCTGAGGAAAAAGAAGGTGCCCAAGAGTTGATAGAGCAATTTCGCCCCTTTTTTGAATCCGAGAAAATCGAAAAAATAGGGCAGAACCTGAAATACGATATCAAGGTCTTGCTCAAGTACCATATCGAGGTAAAAGGAAAGCTCTTTGACACCATGTTGGCACATTACCTTATCAATCCTGATATGCGGCACAATATGGATGTGCTGGCCGAGACCTACCTCAACTACACACCCATTTCAATTACCGAACTCATCGGCAAAAAGGGCAAGAACCAATTGAGCATGCGTCAGGTGCCTTTGGAAAAACAGACCGAATATGCCGTGGAAGATGCCGACATCACCTTTCAACTGGCCCATAAGTTTCGCCCTGAACTGAAAGCGGCCGAGACAGAAAAATTGTTCGAAGAAATCGAGGTGCCACTTTTACGCGTGTTGGCCGATATGGAATGTGAGGGCATCAATCTCGATATCGATTTTCTAAAGCAACTTTCCGTAGAACTTGACAAGGACATCAAAAAACTGGAAGAGAAGATTTACGAGCAAGCAGGGGAAACCTTCAACATTGCCTCGCCCCGGCAACTTGGCGACATTCTTTTCGGAAAACTGAAACTCGTCGATAAGCCAAAAAAGACCAAGACAGGCCAATTTTCAACCTCTGAGGATGTACTCTCTTACCTTGCCAAAGACCATGAAATCATTAAAAATGTGCTCGAATACCGTGGCCTCACAAAGTTGAAAAGCACGTATGTCGACGCACTGCCCAACGAAGTACAAAAGCACAGTGGCAGGGTACATACCGATTATATGCAGACCGTGGCAGCCACCGGGCGCTTAAGCAGCAACAACCCGAATTTGCAGAACATTCCCATCCGCACCGAACGCGGCCGTCAAATACGAAAGGCGTTTATCCCCAGAAATGAAGAGTACATGTTGTTGGCGGCCGATTATTCACAGATAGAGTTGCGTATCATCGCGGCCCTTAGTGAGGAAGACACCATGATCGAGGCCTTTAAAAATGGAGAAGACATCCACGCTTCCACCGCCTCAAAAGTGTTCAACGTACCGATTGACCAAGTGACCCGTGAGCAGCGCAGCAATGCCAAAACGGTAAACTTCGGAATTATTTACGGCGTTTCCGCTTTTGGCCTTAGCAACCAGACCGACCTCAGCCGCACCGAGGCAAAAGAACTCATTGAAACCTATTACAAGACCTACCCGAAACTGCGCAACTTTATCAGCGACCAAATCGATTTTGCCCGTGAGCATGGTTACGTGCAAACGGTTTTGGGCCGGCGGCGCTATCTGAAAGACATCAACTCGAACAATCAAGTGGTACGTGGTGCCGCCGAGCGCAACGCGGTAAATGCCCCCATTCAGGGCAGTGCCGCCGATATCATCAAAATCGCGATGATTAACATCCATAAAAAACTATCCGAAGAAAACTACCAAACCAAAATGTTGTTGCAGGTACACGATGAACTGGTCTTTGATGCGTACAAACCCGAATTGGAAAAGGTCTCAGAAATGATAAAAACCGAAATGGAGAACGCCTATGAACTGGCGGTTCCGTTGGATGTTGAAGTGGGCATCGGCAAGAATTGGTTGGAGGCGCATTGATTGAACCATCGATTATTATGAGGAAAACGATTCGATCTTGGGGAACCGCTCTATGGCTGTGTACTGCTTCTTTCACCTTTTCACAACAGGACACTCCCAATATCATCTATTTCTTGGCAGATGACCTAGGGTACGGCGAAGTGGGCGCCTACGGGCAGGAAAAGATCAAGACCCCCAATATCGATGCACTTGTGGCCTCGGGCATGAAGTTCACCCAACATTATTCGGGTGCACCGGTCTGTGCCCCGGCTCGTTATATTTTGCTCACGGGCAAGCACGCTGGGCACGCCTATATTCGTGGCAACGATGAATGGGCCGAACGTGGCGAGGTGTGGGATTATGAAAAGATGTTTGTCAATCCTGGTCTAGAGGGGCAGCGACCTATCCCCGATTCAACGGTCACTTTGGCCGAACTGCTCAAGACCAAGGGCTATGCCACGGGCATCTTCGGCAAATGGGGACTTGGTGCGCCCAACACCGAAGGGGTACCCAACCAGCAGGGGTTTGATGAATTTTACGGTTACAACTGCCAACGCCAAGCGCACAACCTATACCCCGGCCATTTGTGGCACCACGACAAAAAAGTGCTGCTTCACAATGAACTTATTGCCCCACACCAACCACTCGACAATCTTGCCGATCCCTTTGATGAGAAAAGTTACGCCCGGTTTGCCCAAAAAGAATATGCCCCGACCTTGATCCACGAAAAGGCGTTGGTCTTTATCGAGAAGAATCAAGACCAGCCCTTTTTTCTATACTATGCCTCGCCCCTGCCCCACCTACCTCTTCAGGCTCCCACCGAGTTGGTGGAAACCTACCGAGAACAGTTTGGTGAAGAAAAACCGCATGTGGGCGACAAGGGCTACTTTCCCAATCGTTATCCACGGGCAACCTATGCTGCCATGATTTCGTATCTCGACCAACAACTGGGCGAATTGGTGGTAAAACTGAAAGCCTTGGGGCTCTATGGGAACACCCTTATCATTTTTTCTAGTGATAACGGGGCCACCTACACTGGTGGGTACGCTTACAATAATTTGATGTATGCCGTTGCGGGTGAGGTAATACAGGCCGTAAGCGGCCAACATTGGACAGATTTTGTTGGTGAACATCTATTCAAACCCATAGGTATGGTTGATGCCGTGGCAAAAGTGAGCGAGGTTTTTGGCCAGGGCAACTATGTAACCCCTTACCTAGACCATATCGAAGATGGCATGGTACAGGTCGATTACAATCGTTCAGACCAAATTGGGGCGGCGGGCATGATTTGGGCCAGTGCTTCCGATGTGGCAAACTACTTGAAGTTTCTTGACAATGATGGAATTGTGGGACAAGATACCCTGTTGAAAAAAGAAACGTTCGATTACCTGTTTAAGCCCCATGCCTTTGTGACCGACACCGGTTTTTATCCCACCCAACAATTAACAAATCCAAATTGGAAGACCTACGGACTAGGATGGTTTCAACACGATTACCGCGGCCAGAAACTCGATTTCCACACCGGCAGCATTACAGGTCTGGTTGCCATGGCAGGCCTGATGCGCGATAAAGATGTAGCCGTTTACGTTTTTGCAAACCTTGACCACGCAGAACTGCGACATGCCATTCTCTATAAGGCCATTGACCTTTTTGCCTTTGATGACATCAGTCGTGGGTGGCACAAAGAAATCTCACAACTGTATGGGGACTTCAAATCACAAAACAAGATGCGTTTGGCCAAAATGAAAGAAGAACGGGCCAAAGACACAAATACCACGTTGCCCCTAACTGCTTATGAAGGCAGCTACCATCATACTATGCTGGGAGAGGTCTCGGTAAAAATCGATGGTGATGGCCTTTTGTTGGTTTTCAACGATTTTTTAAAACTAGAGGGCAAACACTGGCACTACGACACTTTTGTTTCAACAAAAAACAATCCGTACTATTTAGAGACCCTATTTCAATTCCATTTAAACCCCCAAGGAGAAGTCGCTGTTCTGGAAGCGTTTGGGGAGCATTTTTTGAAGAGGCAGTGACCCACACTATCCATCGTAGTTCTCACCGATTTGGTCGAGTACTTTTAAAAAGACTTCAAATTCATTGCCATCAAGATTTTCGATGGCTTTTTGTCTTAGCTCGAGGGCATGGGGCAATACCACCTCGATAATGTTGCTACCCTTTTCGGTCAATTCAAGCTTAAATCGTTTTTGGTCCCCATTGAAACGGGTCTTCTTGATCCATCCCTTGCGCTCAAGTCCACCAATGACCCTTGAGATTGTCGCACGGTTGCGAAAATTCGATTGTACAATGTCACGCTGCGAAGCCGCATCACCCAGTTCGTAAATCTGATGCAGAATTACCCACTGCTCAATGGTCATGTCAACGTTCAACTCCTGAAACCTTCGCAAATAAGCATCCTGCACCTTGCGCAACACTAGGTCGAGGTGAAGGCCGATTCCCGATATCTTGTCTATTTGGTTCAGCATCATCTTATTCCCACTCCCGATAGCCATCGGGAGGTGGGGAATCCATCATTTATGAGATTCCGTTTCAAGCACGGAATGACAGTTAAACATTTAACCTAAAATTTTCTTGCGAAAGCGTTTTCGTAATCCAAAAATACGTATTTTTGTTGCATCAACAACAAAACTGGTTCACAATAAAAAATTATAGAGATAATGGAAACCACAGCCACCCCAAAAATTCATGATGAGGCAAAAGACTTCATGCCCATCAACGGTACCGATTACATTGAGCTTTACGTCGGCAATTCAAAGCAGGCCGCCCACTACTACAAGACCGCTTTTGGCTTTCAGTCGTATGCCTATGCCGGACTCGAAACCGGACTCAAAGACCGTGAAAGCTATGTAGTGGCGCAAGACAAGATTCGTCTGGTGCTGACCTCGCCCCTAAAAAGCGGTACCGAAATCGGGAAACATATCGACAAGCATGGCGATGGCGTTAAAGTGGTGGCCCTTTGGGTCGATGACGCCACTTATGCCCACGAAACTGCCGTGGCACGGGGTGCTAAATCATATATGGAGCCTGTGACCGAAAAAGATGAACACGGCAAGGTGGTGCGTTCTGGCATTTACACCTACGGAGAGACCGTTCACATTTTTGTCGAACGAAAAGATTACAACGGCATCTTTTTGCCCGGTTTCAAAAAGTGGGAGACGCCTGACTACAATCCCGAACCCACTGGGCTAAAATATGTTGACCACATGGTGGGCAATGTTGGCTGGAACCGCATGAACCATTGGGTCAAGTTTTATGAAGAGGTACTGGGCTTCAAAAATATTTTGACTTTTGACGACAAAGACATTTCAACCGATTACACTGCCCTGATGAGCAAGGTGATGAGCAACGGCAACGGCCGCATCAAATTCCCTATCAACGAACCAGCCGAAGGCAAGAAAAAATCACAGGTTGAGGAATACCTCGATTTCTACGAAGGTGAAGGCGTACAACACATTGCAGTGGCCACTGATGATATTATCAAAACCGTTAGAGACCTGCGAAGCCGTGGCGTTGAATTTCTTCGTGTACCGGCCATCTATTATGATTCGGTGACCGACCGCGTGGGTAAAATCGATGAAGATATCGAACCCTTGAAAGAACTGGGCATTCTGGTCGATAGGGACGACGAGGGCTATCTGTTGCAGATTTTCACAAAACCTGTCGAACCAAGGCCGACCATGTTCTTCGAAATCATTCAAAGAAAGGGAGCCAAGTCGTTCGGAAAAGGTAACTTTAAGGCACTCTTCGAAGCCATCGAGCGCGAGCAAGAACTTCGGGGCACGTTGCACTGAATCGTACATGGTTAATCGTTAATGGTTAGTTCAAATTGGCCAAAACCGTTTAACTTTTAACCCTGAACTTTTAACTTTAAGATATGCCTATCTATCATAAATTAGGAAAGATTCCGCAAAAGCGGCACACCCAGTTTGAAAAACCAGACGGGGGGCTGTACTATGAGCAACTGTTCGGCACCATCGGTTTTGACGGCATGTCATCGTTGCTCTACCATATTCATCGACCCACACAGGTCAGGGAAGTTGAAAAGCCGATGGATGTAAGCCCGAAAATTGCTGTGGCCAACAACATCACATCCCGAAAATTGATTGGTTTTGATGTAAAACCAAAAGATGATTTTTTAGAGGCCCGTGAACCGCTTATGGTAAACAGTGATGTGCATATTGGGTTGGCAGCGCCAAAGAAGTCGATGAGCGGCTATTTCTACAAGAATGCCGATGCCGACGAAATGCTCTTTATCCACAAAGGTTCGGGCACATTGAGAACCTTTGTGGGCAACATTCCTTTTGAATATGGTGACTATCTCATCATCCCAAGGGGAATGATCTATCAAATCGAGTTCGATTCAGAAGACAACCGTATTCTTTATGCAGAGTCGTTCCACCCAATTTATACACCCAAACGATACCGCAACTGGTTCGGACAATTATTGGAGCACTCGCCTTTCTGCGAGCGCGACTATAAACTGCCACAAGACTTGGAAACCCATGACGAAAAAGGGGAGTTTTTGATGAAAATCAAAAAGCAGGGTATGTTGCACAACCTGGTCTACGCGACGCATCCGTTTGATGTGGTCGGTTGGGATGGCTACAATTTCCCCTACGGCTTCTCCATACACAACTTCGAACCCATTACGGGCCGCGTGCACCAACCACCACCTGTACACCAGACCTTTGAGACAGGGGCATTTGTGGTCTGTTCGTTCGTACCGCGATTGTACGATTACCATCCCAAGGCGATACCCGCCCCGTACAACCACTCGAACATCGATTCAGATGAGGTATTGTACTACGTGGATGGTGACTTTATGAGCAGAACAAGCATTGGCCCCGGTTATATTTCGCTGCATCCGGCGGGCATTCCACATGGGCCGCATCCGGGCACCTATGAAGCCAGCATTGGCAAAAAAGGCACCGAAGAACTAGCAGTGATGATCGACACCTTTAAACCGCTGCAGCTAACCCAAAACGCCATGAAGATCGACGATGGCAAGTATTATAAATCTTGGTTGGAGTAAAAATAGAAGTTAGATAGCAGATGTTGGACATGAGACAAAAAGTTGTAAAACTATTTTTATAATCCATCCAATATCTAACGTCTTAAATCTCATATCTAAAAAATGATCATAGACATACCCACAAACTCAGATTTTTCAATCCATAACATTCCCTTTGGGATATTTTCCACAAAGGACAGGAGTCCACGGGCAGGGGTTGCCGTGGGCGAGCACATTTTAGATTTGGCGGCCGTGGCCGAATTGGATGTTTTTGATTTTAACTCCGCTGTGTTGGAAAAGGATACTTTGAACGATTTCATCTCATTGGGAAAAGAAATCACCTCAAAGGTTCGCAAAGACATCCAGCATTGGCTGCAAGATGATGCCTCGCCCCTTGCCGGCAAACCAGAATTGTTCGTAAAACAATCGGAAGCCCAGATGCACATGCCCCTACATGTTGGCGATTACACCGATTTTTATTCCAGTATCGAGCACGCCACCAATGTGGGCAAAATGTTCCGCGATCCCGAAAACGCCCTGTTGCCCAACTGGAAACACATTCCGGTAGGGTATCACGGTCGCGCCAGCTCGATCATCATCAGCGGGCAGCCCATTCACCGACCAAAAGGCCAAACGTTGCCCAAAGACGCCGAAAAACCTGTTTTTGGCCCCTCGCAACGATTGGACTTTGAACTTGAAATGGGCTTTGTGGTCGGAAAAGACACAAAATTGGGCGAATCAGTTTCCACCAGTGAAGCAGAAGACTATATCTTCGGATTGGTTTTGTTCAACGATTGGTCGGCCCGTGACATACAAAAATGGGAATATGTTCCGCTCGGGCCTTTCCTGGCAAAGAACTTTGCCTCTTCCATCTCGCCTTGGATCGTTACCTTGAATGCCTTGGAACCCTTTCGGGTAGAAGGCCCAGAACAAAAACCCGAAGTGCTTCCGTATTTGCAGTTTGAAGGGAAAAGAAATTACGATGTGAGCCTTGAGGTTGCTTTGGCCCCAGAAGGTGGCGAGGCCGAGACCATTTGCCGTTCGAACTTCAAGTACATGTACTGGAACATGGCCCAGCAGTTGGCACACCATACCGTAAACGGCTGCAACATCAACATTGGCGATATGATGGCCTCAGGGACTATTTCAGGCAAAGATGAAAACTCGTATGGTTCCATGCTCGAATTGGCTTGGATGGGCACCAAACCCATCAAATTGAAAGATGGCAGCGAACGAAAATTTATCAATGATGGCGACACGGTCATCATGCGGGGCTATGCCGAGAAAGATGGCAAACGCGTTGGTTTCGGTGAAGTGAGAACCAAAGTTTTGCCTGCGAAATAATTGATTTTGGGGATGTCACATTAAGCGCAGTCGAAATGACTTCCCCAACTTTTCTTTTGTCTCGACTGCGCTCGACATGACAGAAAAGTTATGATAAAAACCATAGACCCAACCCAATTGCCACAGCCCGAGCTGCACGGTATTTTATTAAGCGCTGTGGCCCCCAGGCCCATCTGCTTTGCCAGCACGGTTGACAAAGAAGGAAACGTGAACCTCAGCCCGTTCAGTTTTTTCAATGTCTTCAGTTCAAATCCGCCGCTCATGATCTTTTCACCCGCGCGAAGCGGTCGTGACAATACCACCAAGCATTCCTATCAAAATGTGAAAGAGGTACCGGAGGTGGTCATCAATATAGTCAACCATTCCATGGTCGAGCAGATGTCTTTGGCGAGCACTGCGTACGATAAAGGGGTCAACGAATTTGTCAAGGCCGGTTTCACCCAAGTGGCGAGCGAAAAAGTAAAACCGCCCAGGGTGGGCGAGGCGCCCGTGGCCTTTGAATGCAAGGTCACCAAGGTAATTGAACTGGCAGAACTTCCCGGGGCGGGCAACCTAATCTTTGCGGAAGTAAAACTCATCCATATCAACAAAGGCTACATGGATGAAAATGGCACCTTGGACACTACCAAACTCGACTTGGTGGGCCGTATGGGCGGCAGTTGGTACACCCGTGCAAGCGGTGATGCACTGTTCGAAATTCTGAAGCCCATTCGCAACAAGGGTATCGGGGTCGACCAACTACCAAAGGGTATTCGAGAGAGCGAAGTGTTAACCGGCAACAATCTGGGGCGCCTGGGTAATGTGGAAAGGCTTCCGGATGAAACTGAAATTGAAAAGGCGGCCCAATGGGCAAAGACAGAAGCGCTTTCTTCAAAAAAAGACATCCATCTGCGGGCCCAGCAACTACTGGAACAAGGAGAAACCAAAAAGGCTTTGACCATTTTGTTATACGCTGAAAAATTTGACTGATGGAAAAGGGAATCGAATCGATTTTCAAACCATACCTAGAACCCAAAGAGGTATACAAAGGCGGTAAAAACATACCGGCCTCCACCAAAAAGATCTATAAGCTTTCGTCAAACGAGAATCCATTGGGGCAATCTCCCAAGGCAACGGAAGCCCTTATCAAGGCGGCACAAAATATAGCGCTTTACCCCGACCAGACCGATATTCGTTTACGAGAAGCATTGGTGCTCGATTTCGACCATAAGTTGGCCGCCGATCAATTTATAACGGGCAACAGCGGGTCAGAGATTATCGACATGATTTTAAGGGCCTTTATCAATGAAGGGGATGAGGTTATTTTTTCAAATCCCTGCTTTTTGCCTTATTCTGTATTTTCAAGGTGGTACGGGGCCAAGCAGATAGATGTGCGCTTGAAGGATTTCGATTATTCCTTGGATGTGGAAGGAATCTTGAATGCCATTACAGAGCGCACGAAAATCATTTTTTTGACCGGCCCCAACAACCCCACGGGCACTTATATTCCCAAGGCTGTTTTGGAGGATTTTCTGGCAAGGATTCCCAAAAATATACTTGTGGTCTACGACGAGGTCTATCGCCAGTTTGCCGATGCGGAAGACTATGTGACGGCCCTACCCTATGTTATGCAGGGCTACAACATTGTTGGCCTCAACAGTTTTTCAAAAACCTACGGACTGGCAGGGCAACGCATTGGCTACTGCTACACCACCGCGAAAATTGCGAACTACATCCGTCAGATCCATAAGCCCTTTTTGCTGCCGATCACTTCCATTGAGGCCGCTATTGGGGCGCTAAACGACAAGGAATTTATTGCGAATACCGTGAAAACGGTACAGGATGGAAAAATATTCTTAGCAGATGCCTTCGCTTCGCTAGGAATTAAATATTGGCCCACCCAAGCAAATTTCTTTATTATAGACCCCCCATTGCCCGAAATGGAGTTTACCGATTTCTTAATGGCGCAGGGCGTAATGGTACGACCCGTTTCCCAATTCGGTGCCCCGGGCAAGGTTAGGATTTCCATTGGCGACCAAGAAGCCAACGAAGCCCTCGTTCAGGCTTTGGTAAAAATAAAAACCCGTTGACAAACAACGGGTCTTTGAAGAATTTTTGTCGATCTGTCTATTGTTTGGTAAAAATGGCTTCGGCACCAACATAGTTGTTTTCATCAATGTCTTCACCTGCGATGATAAGGGTATTTCCTTCCAATTCTATGGTTATGGTTTCCACAGTGCCATTTCCATCATCCAACGTAAGCTGGTCTCCCTCAAGTGACCAAGAGGCCGTTTCATTATCGCTTTCCGTAGGACAGGGAACATCCAACCCGTTGGGCCCTGCGTTCACCTGTAAATAATTGACCTTGTCGGTACTTGTTGCCGAACCATCGGCATTGAATGTAAAACTTACCAAAATGCAGTTTTCTTGCAATAGTTCGTCGACTATTTCATCTGCCAAGTTAAGGCTCGGATCCGAAAGATCTTCTTCAAACCGTACATCGGTCATGTTCCATGTTCCGACCAATGCGCTCGGTTCAAGGTTTCCGTCTTCATTTTCATCATTATCGGTAGAACATGATGTGATGACGGCAAAAGCCACAAAAAGTGGCATAAAAAATCGTTTCATAGTAATTTGATATGAGGTGTTTGTTACCACATAACGCAGAAAAAAACATATTAGTACCCTGTGCGAATCATAGAATAAAGCGATAGGTGGCCTTGAGCAAGAAGATATTCTGTGGTCTTTGGCCAAAAATATTGTCGCCCAAACTGCTAAAAAGCCCCTCAGAGGAATCGCCGGATTGCGATACGTCTTGTGACCAGACCAAGAATATCTCAGAACCGGGAATGTACTCCCACCTTACGACCAGATTCGAGCGAAACTGGATGAACGAGAAATCAGGATTGCCAAAAGTAAAGTCGGTGGTGCCATCACGATTCTCATCGACCGAAAAAGTGTTATCGGCAAAGGAAATCTGGTCGGTATCATACTGCAGAAAACGAGCTGAAAAATTTTTGGCAGTGGCATCGGTCACATGTTTGAAATTTGAGTACCGACCCCTTGAAATAAAGGGTTGTCCCCAATACTGTATAGTTAGGTTCGGGTTTATATTGTAGTTCAGCCGTAAAGACATGCTCAAGGTTCGCTGCTCGATTTCACCATTGAGATATCGTACCCCATTAGGGGTGTCTATGTTGTTGACATATTGCAGCTTGTCGTTATTGATGCCCAGTTCAGGAAAAACAGAAATACGCAATGCATTGGTGGGTTGGTATGAAAACCCGGCCTGGATGTTGTATGACCTAATTGAGTTGTCAACAGCCTTGCGGCCATTGTGGAATACACTGAAGCGCAATTTTTTTCGTCTATCGGTGTTGATCCCGTTCCAAAAACTCATCCAAGGTGATCTGCGCAACCTTGGGCCGCCCCTAAGGGCAAAATTTGAATATTGTATGGGCGCATAGTTGAACCCAAGGTTGGTGAACCAGTTGTTGCTCCAGTTTTGCCAACTGTTGGTGTTGAATTGTAGATAGTTGTGGTTTCCGCCAAAATCCCAGGCGCTCCAATGGTTGTAATTGATGCCCACCCTTCTGAAAGTACTATCAGGTTTCAAGGTTCGGTAGCCGACCCAGGTATAGTGCCTTATATCGTCTGCCTGTCTTTGAAAGCCGATGTCGTTGAGTTCCAATTCGGGTGAACGCCACGTGCCACCGGTCTCGAACATGAAGTGGCCATTGCCCACTTTGCCCAATTGCAGGTTGCCCCCGGTACCGGTCAGGGATGTCTTGTCAGGATCTACCTCTACATGCTCGGCATCGACCCGTTGAAACAGATGGGTAATGGATTCTTGGGTATTTTGGATGGCCTCTTCGCTGCCCCTTACATGGCTCCAATTGATGTTGCCCCCCAAGTACCAATCACGGTCGTTCCATTGGTGTTTGAAGTCAAAACCACCGGTATAGGCCTGACGGTGAAGAAAATCGATATTCTCACTGAGCGCATCACGGTTCACCGCGGTTAAAATACCCCCGATGTACGAATTTCGCTCATTAAAGTCTTTTTGAAGCCTGCCGACGAAATAGTTGGTCAAGGGCTCAACGATCTCTCTTCGGCGGTCACCATTGTTATCGATGGTCGCATATCGGCGGGCGGTAACACTTTCGAGCACACCAATGGCCCAGCCATCTTTGGTCTTGCCGCTGAAACGGGCCGCCCCGATGATAGGGGTGTTCTCGGGTTGGTCGACAAATTCACCATCGTTGGTGTTCGGAAAACCCTGCGGGTTTCTACCAATTCGTCGGCTGTAAAAAATATTATCGGCACCAAAGGTGTTGCCTGCCTGTGACTGTGACAGGCTAAAATCGAAAATATTGTTGTTTTCGACAAAAAATGGTCGCTGTTCCCTGAAGAAAATCTGAAATCCGTCCAATGCAATGGCCGAAGGGTCTGCCTCTACCTGCCCAAAATCCGGATTAACGGTCAAATCCAACGTCAAATCATTGGTTATACCGATCTTGGCATCCAACCCCACGTTCAAATCGGTATCATCGCCATCGCGAAAAGGATTGCTTTCCTCGGCTTCATAGGTTATGCCCCTGGCCACGGTATAGGGCTGTATTTCCAACTGTTTTTGTGGTTCAATGTTCTTTAGGCCATGTAATTCACCGAATTCACTGACCCATCCCGGGGCATCCAAGGGCACCCGCTGCCATAGCGAACGCTCTTCTTCCCTAAAGAAACGCCTAGTTGACTGAAGGCCCCAAATCTGGTTTTTTTCTTTGCCAAACTTGATCTGGCTGAACGGTATTTTTAGCTCGGCCGTCCACCCCTCCTCATCAACATGGGTTTTTGTATACCAGATCGGGTTCCAGCTATCGTCCCAGTTGTTGCCATTCTCAGAGACCAGTTCATCGCCCTTTACGCCAGCTACGGTAACATTAAAAGAGAACGCCGTGCGCTTGTCATGGTAGCTGTCGATATTGAACTCGATCCAATCTCCATCAAAACCATCACGGCGCGACATTCTTTTAACTATGTTCTCCGGTTCAGCATCGTAACACCTCACCCCTATGTACAAAAACCCGTCGTCGTAGATGATCTTGAACTTGGTCTGATAGCTGGGCGGGGTATTTTCGTCTGGGCGGTTTTCTATAAAGTCGCCTGCCCAATCCACGATTTCCCAAGCCGGGTCGTCGAGCTTACCATCGATTATGGGCGCTTCTTGGCCATTTACTTCTTTTGTTGTGTATATTTTTTTGGGAATAAAATCAGGTGCAGGTTTTGGCTTTTTCGCCTGCTGGGCCGTAAGGTTCAAAATTGCAAATACAAAGACAAGCGAAAGGCCGGCGGTAGTTCTCACGTGAATTAGCTTTTTGATTGATGCAACCTAAAGACCCTAAAAAAAAGAACTCGTTACAGTTTTTATGAAAATAGACCCGTTTTTAACAATAATTTTGGAAAACAAATTGCAAATGGTCTTGAAAGAACTTCGCGGTTAAAAAAGCAAAAAAATATTCCCAATCAACGGTTTGTAATTCAATCTAATAATTGTACATTTGCAGCCCGTTTGACGGAATTGCATGTTAAACCCATAATTTTTAAGGTTTGGATACTTTAAGCTATAAAACGATTTCTGCCAATAAAGCAACTGTTGACAAGCAATGGTTGTTGGTTGATGCCGAGGGGCAAACACTGGGCCGGTTGGCCTCAAAAGTGGCCAAGTTGTTGCGTGGAAAACACAAGCCCAACTTTACCCCACATGTCGATTGTGGTGACAACGTGATTGTCATCAATGCAGAAAAAATCAACCTTTCAGGCAACAAGTGGACCGACAAGGTGTATTTGCGCTATACGGGCTACCCTGGTGGTCAGCGATCGGTTACTGCGAAAGAAGTTTTGGACAAGCACCCAGAAAGACTTATCGAAAAATCTGTCAAGGGTATGCTTCCCAAAAACAAATTGGGTGCCGCCCTGTTCAGAAACCTAAAAGTATATGTGGGTTCAGAGCATAACCATGAAGCACAAAAACCCAAGGCGATTAACTTAAACGATTACAAATAATGGAGACAGTCCACAAAATCGGTAGAAGAAAGACGGCCGTGGCCCGTGTGTACGTTACTGAAGGAAAAGGCAATATCACTGTCAATAAAAGACCTCTTGAAGATTACTTTACAACAGGCACCTTGCGCTATAAAGTGAACCAGCCATTTGCGCTTACCGGCAACGAAGGCAGTTACGATGTTAAAGTAAATGTTTACGGTGGTGGCATCACAGGCCAAGCCGAAGCGGTTCGATTGGCTCTTTCAAGAGCTCTTTGCGAAATCAACGAAGAGCACAGGGAAGTCCTTAAGCCCGAAGGACTGCTTACCAGAGATCCAAGAATGGTCGAGCGTAAGAAATACGGCCAAAAGAAGGCGCGTAAGAAATTCCAGTTCTCTAAGCGTTAATGCTGTTCCGACAGCTATCGGAATGTGTCGGCATCTTTTGAGACGGGTCAAAAAAAATTATCGATGTGGCCTTACCACATCACCTGAATAACAAAGTTCATTGAAAATCCTGATGATATTTCGTCAGGATTAAATTTTAACCCAAGTTGTCGTTGTTCCAAAGAACTGAAGAACTTCTTTGGAATTTAGTTTAGCATCTAAATGCCAAGGGCGATCCGCCAAAAGCGGAGACCACCTCGGCATTGCTATCTCAACGGAACGTAAACTAATTACAAAAATGGCAAACAAAGTAGAAGTCAAAGACTTATTGGAAGCAGGGGTGCATTTTGGGCACCTGACACGTAAATGGAATCCGAACATGGCTCCTTATATCTACATGGAGCGCAACGGAATTCACGTTATCAATCTTTACAAAACCGCAGCTAAGCTCGAAGAGGCCAAAGAGGCCCTTAAGAAAATTGCTGCGTCAGGAAGGAAAATCCTTTTTGTAGCCACCAAGAAGCAAGCAAAAGACATAGTGGCCGACAAGGTATCAAAGGTAAACATGCCCTACATCACAGAAAGATGGCCCGGTGGTATGCTGACCAACTTTGTCACTATCAGAAAAGCGGTCAAAAAAATGTCGTCTATCGACAGGATGAAAAAAGACGGCACATTTAACACCCTTTCTAAAAAAGAACGTCTTCAAGTGGAACGCCTTCGTGCCAAATTGGAAAAAAACTTGGGCTCGATTGCCGATATGACCCGATTGCCCGGGGCTATCTTCATTGTGGACACTATGCGGGAGCACATTGCGGTGAAGGAGGCCCAAAAGTTGAACATCCCTATTTTTGCGATGGTCGACACCAATTCCGATCCCAGGCCCATCGATTTCGTGATTCCTTCAAACGATGATGCCGGTAAATCAATCGAAATTATTTTAGAGCAAGTTACCAGTGCTGTCGCAGAAGGTCTTGCTGAACGAAAAAGCGAGAAGCAAGCTGCTGCCGAAGAAGAGGAAGAGATAAAGGAAACCTCAAAGACAACCGCTACCGTCATAGGTGAAGAAGACGATGAGCCGGTAAAAGCTCCTAAGAAAAAAGCAAAGGCCACAGAGGCAAAAAAAGAGGCCAATGAAGTAAAGAAGGCCGAAGTAAAGAAAGAGGAGAAAAAAGAAGAAAAAAAGGAGGCTGAGCCAACTCCCAAAAAGGAGAAAAAAGCTGAGGAAAAGAAAGCCGAAAAGGCCGATGACCTTACCAAAGTCGAAGGTGTAGGGCCAAAGGCAGCCGAAGCATTGGCCAACGCCGGTCTTGCAACCTATGCTGATTTGGCCAAGGCAAAGCCTGAAAAAATCAAAGAGGTTTTGACAGAGGCCAGCTCTAGAATGGCACACCTTGACCCTACATCATGGCCAAAGCAGGCAAAAATGGCAGCCGATGGCAAGTGGGACGAGCTAAAAGAGTGGCAAGACAAAGCCAAGGGAGGGGTTGAGTAAGCCCACAAAACAATAACTGATTTATTTAAACATCTAAAAGACAACTGAAATGGCAAAAATCACAGCCGCTGAAGTAAATAAATTGCGAAAGGCCACAGGTGCCGGTATGATGGATTGCAAAAAGGCATTGGTCGAGGCCGACGGCGATTTCGACAAGGCAATCGAAATACTTAGAAAAAAAGGTCAAAAAGTCGCCGCCAAAAGAGCTGACCGCGACTCTTCTGAAGGGGCCGCCATCGCAAAGGTAAATGGCGACAAAACCTCAGGGGTCATCATCTCTTTGAACTGTGAGACCGACTTCGTTGCCAAAAACGAAAGTTTCGTGGCCCTTGCCAATGAACTCGCAGAAGTGGCTCTTGGTTATGACGATAAAGACGCTTTTCTTGCTGCCTCATTCAATGGCATGACCGTTGCTGAAAAATTGACAGAGCAAACAGGCGTGATAGGTGAAAAAATCGAAATCGGCAGCTTTGAAAAATTGAGTGCTCCTTTTGTGGGGTCTTATATTCATGCGGGCAACAAGATTGCAACCTTGGTAGGCCTTTCAGCTGGTGTTGAAGGTGCTGCCGAAGTAGCCAAAGATGTTGCCATGCAAGCCGCTGCAATGAATCCGATCGCACTTGATGAAGATGGGGTAGACCAAGAGACCATCGACAAAGAAATCGAGATTGCCAAAGAACAATTGCGCCAAGAAGGGAAGCCTGAGGAAATGTTGGACAAAATCGCCCAAGGAAAATTGAAGCGTTTCTTTAAGGACAACACCTTGGTCAACCAAGATTTCATCAAAGACAGTAAGAAAAGTGTTTCACAATATGTGAAATCAGTAAATCCCGATTTGACCATAACAGGGTTTAAAAGGGTAGCCTTGGGTTAATTCCTTTTGCAAATTCAAACAAAAGCCCCGACCAAAATCGGGGCTTTTTGTTCTTGGTATATCAAGCAATCGATTGCACAGGCCCATCAATATTTTTGATTATTTTTGTTCGGATTTGAACAACGTGTAAATGCGGTACAAAAGAATTCTGTTAAAGCTAAGCGGAGAAGCCCTAATGGGCGAACAACAATACGGTATAGACCCCAAAAGGCTTGAAGAATATGCCGAGGATATAAAATCGGTGGTCGACAAAGGAGTCGAAGTAGCAATTGTAATCGGCGGCGGTAACATTTTTAGGGGCCTTTCTGGGGCAAGCCAAGGAATGGACCGCGTACAAGGAGACCATATGGGCATGCTCGCCACGGTCATCAATGGTTTGGCCCTGCAAAGTGCACTTGAGCTCAAAGGCGTTGAAACCCGTTTACAATCTGCCATTAAAATCAATGAGGTAGCCGAACCTTTTATAAGGCGCCGAGCCATTCGCCATCTAGAAAAAGGCCGTGTGGTGATTTTTGGAGGCGGTACTGGAAACCCTTATTTTACTACCGATTCTGCAGCGGTATTACGTGCGATTGAAATCAAGGCCGATGTTATATTGAAAGGCACAAGGGTCGATGGTATTTACACCTCTGACCCTGAAAAAGATAAGAGTGCCACCAAATTTGACTCTATATCATTTAATGACGTCATCACAAAAGGCCTAAAGGTAATGGATACCACCGCATTTACCCTGAGCCAAGAAAACGAGTTGCCCATCGTGGTCTTTGACATGAACACCAGGGGCAATCTGATGAAAATAGTATCAGGCGAAAAGATAGGAACGGTTGTCAATGTTTGATATGGCATGCCAATTGATAATAGTTTGATAAACACATCACCATGAACGAAGAGATAAAATTCATTTTAGATTCGGCTGAAGAGCACATGAAGGGCGCTATGGAGCATCTTCAAAAAGCATTTGTAAAAATCAGGGCGGGCAAAGCAAGTCCAGCTATGCTGTCGACCGTCATGGTCGAATACTATGGTTCACAAACACCATTGTCTCAAGTATCCAACATCAACACTCCCGATGCACGTACCATATCGGTACAACCTTGGGAAAAAAGCCTGTTGCCCGAAATAGAGACGGCCATTATGAACGCCAATCTGGGCTTCAACCCTATGAACAATGGTGAAATGGTCATTATCAACGTACCTCCCCTGACAGAGGAGCGAAGAAAGCAGCTTGTAAAGCAAGCAAAGGCCGAAGCCGAAGAAGCCAAAATCAGTATTCGAAATGCGCGGCAAGAGGCCAAGAAAGAGCTTAAGGCACTTGATATTTCAGAAGACCTACTGGACAACGCCGAGATAGATGTTCAAGAACTAACCGACAAATACATTGAAAAAGTGGATGCGGTTCTTGAGGTCAAAGAGGCTGAAATTATGAAGGTTTAAAAAAATCAAATTAGATTTGACACTATCCCAATAAGTGTGTAAGTTTAAATTAGCAGGGGTTTGACTTTATTTAAAGTCTGACCCTTTTTTCATAGATCGTAAGGAACTGGTTCAGGATTATGCCCCAGTTCCTGATGGGCATAGACCATTTTTTGGTGGCCTCCCTTACGGCCAAATATACGGATTTCATCACGGCGTCGTCGGTCGGGAAGGACAGCTTGTTCTTGGTGTACTTGCGTATCTTCCCGTTCAGGTTCTCGATAAGGTTGGTGGTATAGATGATCTTGCGTATCTCCACAGGGAACTCGTAGAACACGGTCAGTTCGTCCCAGTTGTCCCTCCAGCTCCTTATGGCATAGGAGTACTTGCCCTCCCATTTCTGCGCGAAGTCCTCCAGGGCGGCCTTGGCGGCCTTCTCGTTGGGGGCGTTGTAGATGCCCTTCATGTCCGAGGTAAAGGCCTTTTTGTCCTTCCAGACCACGTAGCGGCATGCGTTGCGGATCTGGTGCACCACGCATATCTGGGTCTTGGATTCGGGGAAGACGTTCTTGATGGTATCGGTAAAGCCGTTCAGGTTGTCGGTGGCCGTGATCAGGATGTCCTCGGTGCCACGGGCCTTCATGTCGGTAAGGACGGACATCCAGAAAGCGGCGGACTCGTTCTTGCCCAGCCACAGGCCGAGTACCTCCTTTTTCCCGTCCCTTCGCAAGCCTACGGCCACGTACACGGTCTTGTTGACGACCTTGGAGGATTCCCTGACCTTGAAGACGATGCCGTCCATCCATACGATCAGATAGACCGGTTCCAGGGGACGGTTCTGCCATGCCGTGATGTCGGCGGCCACCTTTTCGGTGATACGCGATATGGTGGAGGTGGAGACATCGAACCCGTAGGCCTCCCGTATCTGCTCCTCTATGTCACTGACCGACATGCCCTTGGCATAGAGCGATACAATTATATTTTCAAGCCCGTCGATTATGTTGCCCCGCTTGGGGACTATCATCGGGTTGAAACTGGCATCCCTATCCCTGGGAACGGCTATCTCGGATTCCCCGAAGGAAGTCCTTACCTTCTTCTTGGAATGCCCGTTGCGCTTGTTGGCATTGGACGAACGCTGGTGCCTTTGATAGTCCAGGTGGCCGTCGAGCTCGCCCTCGAGCATCTTCTCGATGCCGCGTTTTTGGAGTTCCTTCAGAAAACCGTTGAGCTCGTCCCCGGTCTTGAACTGTTTCAGAAAATCGTCGTTGAACAATTCTTCTTTCTTCATGATGTGCAAAATATTTAAAATTAGACAAAAAATTAGCGGGGGCATGCCCCCGCTAATTTTCTATTTACACACTTTATGAGATAGTCCTTTAGATTTAATCGTATCCTCTCATATACTTTGAATGAGGCTTTAACTCTTCTATTGTATCACCGTTTTTACCAGTGCGAAATTTGGTCGGGAGTGTAATGTCCTTGTCAAATTCTTTTCGAAATACCATAAAATGAAGATGAGGGCCATCGGAATATCCAACATTACCACTCTCAGCAATAACTCGGCCTTTTTTGACATCATCACCGACCTTTACCTTTGCCCCTTTGAATTTAATATGTGAATAATCGGCGAAGGTGCCATCTTCATGATATATCAAAACTTGATTGCCAAACTTTTTACATTCTTCTGAGGGGCAGCTTATATTGTTCGAATCGATTACTTTCACTACCACTCCATCCCTTGCGGCACAGACTTTGGTGCCTTTTGGCATTTCAAAATCAATCGCATATTGATTCTTATGTGAGAAATCGCCATTATAGCCCTGTATTACTTCAAAAGCTTTGTTCTTTTCAAATGGAAGGTGGTAATGGTACAGAGAGTCGTACATAGTTCTGAACGCATCCCCGAAGTAATACTTAAAATCATACTTAAAAAAACTCCTTTTTTTCAAATCCAATGGCACTAAGGTCGTGAGCAACATGCTGTCACTTCTTGCCGGCACCACGAAGGTATTATTGCTGTCAACAGGTTTTAAATTTTTCAACTCAAAATCAATCACCAGCGTTACAGGGCAGTACTTCTGGTTGTCAACCAGGATTTTGATGCTTTTTTCGACCATTTTATGGTACACTTTTATGTTCTCTTGGCCAAAAGAAACAGCAGTTATCAAGTAAAGTAGAAAAAGTAAGGGGTTTTTCATTCAAGCACCATAAATGGTTGAAGATTCGTTGAAAATACCATTAAGAACATTGAAGCAGCAAATATTTAACTCGGCGGAACAGCAAAAAAGTATAACAGCAATACCAACCAGTATGATTGTCAGCCCTAAATATGTGGTGCATAAATTGTATCATTGATGTAAATCGAAGCTGTCCTATTCCCAAAAAATAAACTGAAAAGCGGTAGTGCAGAAATTAGAACAAAAAAGTATCCATTTCTTTTTCAAAATATAATATTTAGGTGATGCCATTCTATAATAATCAGCAAAAAAAGCCAACTTATAGTTAAAATTATCGATTACTTCAGCATTTGGTATTCTACAATTTAAATAAATCTTATCTAAGTGGATCTACAATATTTAGTAACCCCGATTGTTGAATCTCTTTTCGAAGGCTATTTGAAATTTCTATAAAAACACCTCGGTTTCCTCTATCTTCTAATTTTGGTTTTTCTGTAGAGTACATTATATTTAAAAAAGTCAGGTAATCAAAGACCGAAATGTTTTCATCAAAGAGGATAAAAATTATTTGATTATTCCAAAAAAGCTTAAAAACTTTACTCATCTCAAATCTCTCTAACAAAATACCATTTAAAGAAATTCTTTCATTACCATGAACAATAATATATGATGTATTATACTTATCGATAATGTTGGAAACGGAAGTGAATTTTCGGGCATATAAATCTCTCTTAATCAAATCAAAATTTTCTATATCAGCAGTCACTTTATCCTTTGATTGTTTTAATCCACTATTTGGAGACATTGTTAGCTTTATTTCAGAAGAAAAAGCATTAATGCTACTATTTTTCCAAGATTTAAGTGTTGTAGGCGGTAATCTATGAAACAATACGTCGACCGAATAGTTGGCAATATTCCTTATCCAAACATTTTTTTGTGGGAGCCTTGAAAGTTGTTGCATAACTTTGAACAATACAGAGAACTTTACATCATGGTTACAGTTCAAAATTAATTTTGTGTTGACAATCTCAACTGGCTTATGTTCTTTTAGGTAGAGTATTTCTGTAAAAACTTCATCCCAAACAAAAATTCTTTTTTCTTCAATATATATTTCCTTATCATCTTCAATCCTTATCAGGATACTCGAATCATCATCTGAAGGCTTCCCTGTTTTTGAAGGCTTCCCTGTTTTTCGTACAGTTTAAAAATCAATTATTTTTAGCTTATGAAGAAAAGCAGATTCACGGAAGCACAGATTGTGTCCATGCTCCACCAGTACGATTCGGGAATGAAGGTCACCGACATCTGTCGTGACAAGGGTATCACCACGGCCACCTTTTACAGTTGGAAGCGCAAGTACGGTGGTATGGACGCCCAACAGCTCAAGGAGCTCAAGTCTTTGCAGGAAGAAAACAGGAGACTCAAGGCGATGTACGCAGACCTGAGCCTTGACCATAGGATTTTAAAGGACATCATCGAAAAAAAGCTTTGAGGCCTTGCGGGCGCAGGGAACTGGCGGAAGGCATCGTAAAGGAAGAGGGGCTGAGCATTTCACGTGCTTGTACGATAGTATGCCTTTGCCGTTCGATGTGGTACTATCGGAGCCGTCGTGACGATACGCAGGTCATCGACAAGTTGACGGAACTTGCAGAGGCCAAGCCGAACCGGGGCTTCGACTGGCTCTATAACCGCATGCGCAAGCAAGGCCATAAATGGAACCGTAAACGTGTACTGAGGGTCTACCGGTTCTTGGGCATGCAACTAAGGAGAAAGACCAAGAAGCGATTGCCCAAGCGGATAAAGGAGCCGCTGGAGGTACCCGATGCCCCAAGGGAGGTATGGAGCGCGGACTTCATGTCCGACAGCCTGATAACGGGAAGGAACTTCAGGGTGTTCAACCTGATGGACGATTTCAACCGTGAGGCACTTTGTATGAAAGGAAACTTCTCCATGCCCGGAATAAGGGTGGTGGAGTACCTAAGGGAGGCCATAGAGATCCATGGCAAGCCCTTGGCCATAAGAGTGGACAACGGCCCCGAATTCCTATCCAGAGTCTTTGTCAACTATTGCGAAGTGGAGGATATCGAGATAAAATACATACAACCGGGCAAGCCGAGCCAGAACGGTTTTATCGAAAGGTTCAACCGGACATATCGCGAAGATGTACTCGATGCCCATTTGTTCAGGGACATCGAGGAAGTAAATATGGAAACGGAACGCTTCAGGGAGGAATACAATCGGTTCCATCCCCATAAGTCTCTGGGAAGAAGCAGCCCGAAAGAATTTTTAGAGGTTTTTCAAAGGGGCATGCCCCTTTGAAAAAACATTTTGTTTAATTTAACCGCTGTACGAAAAAGGGTAAGTCTTCAGGTGCAGCATATCCTACTCCATTATTTCCCAATTCATAAGCATCCTGAAAGTGGGCGTTAATGTTTGTTGAAATCAACCCAAGAAGTGTATTTTTAATTGTTGTATCGGACCAGTAAGTCCCTGTTGTGAGCATTAGTGCTTGAAGTTCAACCACTGCTGCATTATATATGCTTGGGAAATAAACATTTAAATATTGTTTTGTAGTCCAATGAGCGGGAACTCCAATACATGAATTTTTAATAAATATGTTTCTGTCAATTATTGTACCATCAGAATGAACTTCCGCAAATCTAACTCCAAGTCCGCCAATATTAGCCTGATATGAATCTCCAATTTGTTTAAAATTGTTGGTGCCACATAAAAATTCAATCTGAGCATTAATCGGTATCAACATATCATCCTCAGGACAATCGCCATCACCTTTACCGCTAAGCAATCTACCGCTTTTCTCTATTGATCCATCGGTGCCGTATGTGCCAAAGCTACCAACACCAACCTCTACAGAGCAGCCGCAATACGAAGATCCCGGCGGGTAATCAACCCATGACCAAATGGTGCTGCTACTGGTACCTCCAGAACTACCCGCAGTACCACCCCCTGAGCCTGCCCCCCCCACTACCGGAAGTTCCAGAACCACTGTTGCCTTGAGAACTGTTCTCAGAATTGACATCAACATCTTTAAAATCTGGACAGGGTGTGGGATTCCCATTTTTGGATGCTACGTCATAGCCGTCAAAAAAATCGACTAATTGATATACGCTCATCTTACCTACAAATTTTCGCTCATTACTCGATACATAGGCGATTCTGTCTTCGAAGCTATTGAAAGAATATTTTATGACGTACGGTTCGACATCATCACCAGAAACTCTTTTGGCCGCTATAAGGTTGTACATATCGGTAGGTGCAAAACTTTCACTGAATAACCGAAAAGAATAGGTGACGTTACCGAGAGAATCGGTAACCGCTAAGACACGGGTATCATCTATGTACAATTTGCTATCACCCTTTGAGGTTGATGACCACGTCACCGACTTTTTGTTTGAGACAGCACTGATGTCGCCGACAATTCTTGGTATTTCTGCCACATCCACTAAATCAATCCTGATTTTGGTCTGGGTCGCATTGTCATCAACAACCAACTCTGAAATACTTTCATTGTCACAGCCCTGAAAAAGTAAGAGAATTAAGAAAAAAGTAAATAGAAGTTTTGAGGTTTTCATAATATAAAAAGAGGTTTGGAATTAACTATTGTTCAAGATAATATCCTTTAAGGAAATTTCGCTGCACAAAAACCTAGAAAATTCTGTGGTTTTCCCGCAATTTTGTACTCAGGGGCATATTTGAATAGGTACTCAAGCATTCATTTTCTACCTTTGCGAACAATTGTAAATACGCATGCCTAAACAACTTTTTCAAGGGTTTTGGCCCGTAGTGGCCAGGCTTATCCTTAGAAATAGAATACTTATTCTGTTCGCCATTTCAGCGGTAACCGTACTACTGGGGCTGCAGTGGAAAAACATGCGTTTCTCGAATACCGAGGCCAACATTCTGCCCGACGACCACGAGGCCACCATTAAATACAGTGCTTTTGTAGATCTTTTTGGGGAAGAAGACAATGCCATTGTCATGGCCGTTCGTGACAGCCTTTTGTTTACTCCTGAAAACTTCAACCGCTGGAACAAGCTCAGCAAGCAACTGGCGGCATTTCCTGAAGTGTCTATGGTGGTTTCGACCGACAACCTGCAACAGTTGGTCAAAGACAATCAAAAACAGGAATTCGTATTGGAACCGCTCATTGAGGGCACCATACAGAACCAAGCTGAAATCGACAGCCTAAAGGCACTCTTATTCGAAAAATTGCCCTTTTACGAAAATCTGCTCTTCAACAAAGAAACACAGACTATTAGAACCATCCTTTATCTCGATAAAGACATTTTGAACACCAATGTGCGAAACGACTTTATCTTGAACGATCTTCAAAGCATTGTTGAGAATTTTGAAGAAGAGACAGGGCTCGATGTTCGGGTATCGGGCATGCCCTATATCCGCACTTGGAATGCCAAGACCATCATCGATGAAATTGGAAAGTTCATTCTCGCGGCACTCTTGGTGACCTCGATCATCTTTTTCTTTTTCTTCAGAAGTTTTCGCGCTACCTTGATATCGATGTGTGTCGTCATCATTGGGGTCATGTGGGCATTCGGCTTTTTGGGCCTCTTCAAGTACGAGATTACCATACTAACGGCTCTTATTCCGCCCCTGATCATTGTAATCGGTATTCCCAATTGCATTTTCTTGATCAACAAATACCAACAAGAGGTAAAAAAACATGGCAACCAGGCCCTATCCTTACAGCGGGTAATCTCAAAGATCGGCAACGCCACCTTGATGACCAATGTCACCACTGCTTCAGGCTTCGCCACCTTTATCATATTGGACAGTGACCTGTTGAAAGAGTTTGGCATTGTGGCCTCGATCAATATCATCTGCATCTTCATTTTATCGCTGCTGATCATACCGATCATCTACAGCTTCATGCCATTGCCCAAGACTAAACATCTAAAGCATTTGAACAAGAAATGGGTCGATATTTTTGTAGGTTGGATGGAACGGATGGTACGCAACAACCGTATTGCCGTATACATTGTCTCGATAATCGCACTGGTACTGAGCATCATCGGCATCTATCAGATCGAAATAACAGGCAGCCGCGTTGAAGACCTGCCCAAAAACACACATTTCTTTAAGGATATCAGGTTCTTCGAAGAAGAATTTGATGGCATTATGCCGGTAGAGATAGTGGTAGACACTGAGCGAAAAAAAGGTGTGATGAAGCCCGCCACCCTTAGAAGAATGGACGACCTAAGCAACGAGATAACAGACATACCCGAATTGTCACCACCTGTATCGGTTGTGAACTTGGTGAAGTATTCAAAACAGGCTTTTTACAATGGTATCCCAAAGTACTACCAGTTGCCCACCTCACAAGAGAGCTCGTTTATAATGGATGTGGCCCGAAAATCTTCGGAAAACAGCAATCTGTTACAAAGCTTTGTTGACAGTACGGGCCAAATTGCTCGGATGACCACCTTTATGCGGGATGTGAAAACAGACCGAATGGAAGAAATTGAAGAAGACCTGTTGAAGTCCATCGACAAGATCTTTCCAAGTGAACGGTTCAACGTTTACATGACCGGCAAAGCGCTGCTTTTTCTCAAGGGAACTAAATACTTGGTCAAAAACCTATTGCTTTCATTGGCCTTGGCCATTGGGCTCATCTCGCTTTTCATGGCGTATCTTTTCCGATCGTTTCGAATGATTGTCATCTCCCTGGTGCCCAATTTGTTGCCGTTGGTAATTACGGCCGGACTCATGGGCTTTCTTGGGGTGCCCATAAAACCTTCGACCATCCTTGTCTTCAGCATTGCCTTTGGCATTTCTGTTGACGACACCATCCATTTTTTGGCAAAGTACCGCCAAGAACTCACGGCCAATCGATGGCAGATCAAAAAGTCGGTGTATGCGGCCCTTCGTGAAACCGGCATCAGCATGTTCTATACCTCAATTGTGCTCTTCTTCGGTTTCTCGGTATTTATCATTTCCGATTTTGGCGGTACCGTTGCACTGGGAGCATTGGTATCGGCCACCCTTATGTTCGCCATGTTGGCCAATCTTATTTTGCTTCCGTCGTTGTTATTGTCCCTCGAAAAAAGTATCGCCAACAAAAAAGTGTTCAAAAAACCCCAGATCGATATTCTGCCAAAGGAAGAAGAGGCTACAAAATAGCCCACTTATCAGTTGAATTGTATCGCTCTGAATAGGCATCTTCTTGGCAAAAAACTATCTTTGCCCCTTTAAACAAAAGCGCCAAATGAAGTCATTTTCGATCAAAGATCTTTTGCAAGAATCGCCACTAGGTGAAAAAGTCGAGGTAAACGGCTGGGTAAAGACTTTTCGAAGCAATCGGTTCATCGCGTTGAACGATGGTTCCACCCTTCGAAATATACAATGTGTCGTTGATTTTGAGCAATTCGATGAGCAGCTTTTAAAACAGATCAACACGGGGGCTGCCCTTAAGACATCTGGTACACTTGTTGAAAGCCAAGGCCGTGGCCAAGATGTAGAGATACAAGTCGAAGATATTTTTGTACATGGCACGGCCCACCCAGAAGAATACCCCATACAGCCCAAAAAGCACTCCCTTGAATTCTTAAGGGAAAAAGCCCACCTGAGGGTCCGAACGAATACCTTTTCGGCCGTGATGCGGGTTCGGTCGGCATTGGCATTTGCCATCCATTCGTATTTTCAACAGCATGGGTTTTATTATATGCACACCCCCATCATTACCGGGTCTGATGCCGAAGGGGCAGGTGAAATGTTCAGGGTTACCACAATGGACCCCGAAAACCCGCCCAAGGATGAAAAGGGCCATATAGATTATTCGAAGGATTTCTTCGGAAAGGAAACCAATCTGACCGTTTCAGGCCAGTTGGAAGCCGAGACCTACGCGATGGGTCTTGGCAAGGTATATACCTTTGGCCCCACTTTCAGAGCCGAGAACTCAAATACCTCTCGTCATTTGGCAGAATTTTGGATGATCGAGCCCGAAATGGCCTTCTACGAGCTCAAAGAAAATATGGACCTGGCCGAGGATTTTGTCAAATGGATCACGCGGTATGTTCTCGACAATTGTACGGAAGACTTGCAATTTCTTGAAAAACGCCTGCTCGACGAGGAAAAATCGAAGCCACAGCACCAACGAAGCGAAATGCCGCTGGTCGAAAAGCTTCAATTCGTGGTCAACAACGAATTTAAGAGAATCACCTATACCGAGGCCATTGACATTCTAAAAAACAGCAAACCCAACAAAAAGAAGAAGTTCGAATATCCAATTGAAGAATGGGGGGCCGATCTACAGAGCGAGCACGAACGTTTTTTGGTGGAAAAATATTTTAAGAGCCCAGTAATACTTTACGATTATCCGGCCAAAATAAAGGCATTCTATATGCGCCTGAACGATGATGAAAAAACGGTTCGGGCCATGGATGTGCTTTTCCCCGGAATCGGTGAAATTATAGGTGGTTCGCAACGGGAAGAACGTCTTGAGGTCTTGCAACAAAAAATAAAGGAATTCAACATCGATGAAAAAGAACTTTGGTGGTACTTGGACCTTCGCCGCTTCGGCACGGCGGTACATAGCGGGTTTGGCCTAGGTTTTGAACGCATGGTGCAGTTTGTGACCGGTATGGGAAACATAAGGGACGTAATACCCTACCCCAGAACCCCACAAAATGCCGAATTCTAAATTGAATTCTTTAACTTTATAGAAAGGGCTTTTTCGAGCAATGCTGAAACAACACCTACAATTCAAATTATCGCAAAAACTTTCTCCACAACAAATTCAGTTGATGAAGTTGATCCAATTGCCGACCCAGGCATTTGAACAACGTCTAAAACAAGAATTGGAAGAAAATCCTGCCCTTGAAAGTGGTAAGGCCGAAAGTGAGTCACTTGATGAAGATTATGGAGAGGTTTATGATGAATCTTCTGATAACGAAAGTATCGCTGCCGACGAAATCAACATCGATGATTATCTAAGTGATGATGAAACCCCAGATTACAGGACACAGATAAGCAATTACAGTGCTGACGACGATGACAAAAAAGTGCCCTATGCCGCTGGAATTTCGTTCAACCAATATTTGATAAACCAGCTCAATACCATAAACCTAGATGATGAAGAGCGCGCCATTGCCGAGTTTTTAGTGGGTAGCGTAGACGAAAGTGGCTATATACGAAGACCTTTGAGTGATATCGTAGATGATTTGGCATTTACCCAGAATATCTATGTTGATGAGGAAAAGGTCAAAAAAGTACTCAAAACCGTACAAGAATTGGATCCCCCGGGTATTGGGGCCCGTTCCCTTGATGAATGCCTGATCATTCAACTGAAAAGAAAGCCGAGCAGCCCCTCAATAGACTTGGCCATTGCCATACTTGAGAAGTCGTTTGACCACTTCACCAAAAAACATTACGACAAACTACTGCAAAAGCACCATATTTCTGAAGAAGAGTTGAAAGCGGCCATTGGCGAGATTGAAAAGTTAAACCCAAAACCGGGTGGTGCCTACTCGGGCAACAACCGTATCGTTGAGCACATCGTGCCCGATTTCTCGATTCGAATTGTGGATGGAGAACTGGAACTATCACTGAACGGACGAAACGCACCAGAACTACATGTTTCAAAAGAGTACACTAATATGCTCGAAGGCTATAAAAACGCCAAAGAGAAGTCGAAAGACCAAAAAGATACCGTACTCTTTATCAAACAAAAGCTCGATGCGGCCAAATGGTTCATCGATGCCATAAAACAGCGCCAGCAGACACTCTACATGACGATGAAGGCCATCATGGACTATCAGAAAGAATATTTTTTGACCGGCGATGAGCGCAAGCTAAAGCCCATGATCCTCAAAGATATTGCCGATCGGATCAATATGGATGTCTCAACGGTTTCAAGGGTGGCCAATAGCAAATATGTTGATACACCCTATGGCACCAAGCTTATAAAGGACTACTTCTCTGAGGCCATGAAGAACGAGCAGGGCGAAGATGTCTCGACCAAAGAGATCAAAAAAATATTGGAAACCGTCATTCGTGATGAGGACAAGAAAAAACCGCTGACCGATGACAGTTTGGCAAAAATCTTAAAAGAAAAAGGATACCCCATAGCACGCCGAACGGTAGCAAAATATCGTGAGCAGATGGATATACCCGTGGCCAGGCTTCGAAAAAAAATATAATGGGGAGGTTTCTGCACGCCATATCCTATATTTTTCATCCCCTGTTGGCCCCTATCGCCGGTACCTTGGCCTATTTCTCAGTGGCTCCCACCTATATTTCACTTGAGCAGCAAAGCGGAAATATTCTGCCCATTTTTATCCTTACGGTCATCATTCCGATCATTTTTTTTTTCATCCTAAAAAACATTGGGGTGGTACACTCCGTTTTTGCGGTTACCACAAAAGAGCGTAGCTATGCGCTATTTATAAACATTGCCCTTTTTCTGATGATAGTGCTCAAGGTAATTCCGCAAAACTATATCAACGAGCTCTATTTCTTTTTCGTAGGCCTCATTGCCGGGCACGTGGCTGCCCTACTGTTGATTTTTCTCAAGTTCAAGGCCAGTATACATATGCTGGGCATGTCAAGCCTGCTGCTCTATCTGATTGGACTTAGCATCCATTTTGAGATAAATCTTACCCTTGCCCTGGGCTTGCTTGTGCTGCTTACGGGAATAGTTGCCACCTCGCGCCTTTACATGAAGGCACACAATTGGGTAGAATTGGCAATGGGGTTTGTCATAGGCGGTTTTTCACAGCTCTTGACCCTGAAGTTTTGGTTATAGAATGTAAAAGATCAGCCCCACCTTGAGCGGCCTTAATTCTATAGGGGTGTCATTGTCTAAAAACACATTGTCCTTCAAGAGTGAATTTAGCCCATAGTAGATGTTGATATTCCAGGTATTGTAGCCAAACCGTAAAAAGGCACCATACTGTAGATCCTGCAAATCGTCGTTGCGAAAACGGTCAGAACCCGATTCGTTGACCCGCCGATAACTTTTCGCAAAAATGTACGATACTTTGACCCCGCCATAAACACGCCAGAACTTATAGGTCACATCCGTTGAGGTTCGCCAACGAAATTCCAACGGCACCTCAAGGGCATGTGTCTCCAATTTGCTTCTTTTAAAATCTTGCAAATCGGCTATCGAATAGCTGATATCATCGCCCTCTTTGGCAGCAACCATATTGGTATAGTATGAACTGACCGAGTAACCTGCCCCCAGACCGAACCCAACATTTCTCCTTTTGTTCAGGGGGATATCCCTTATGAAACCAGCCTGCAGGCTATACGAGAGCCCCCTTTGCACCACATCTTTCGGTTTTTCAACCAAAAAATTGTACCCAACCCCCACATAGAATTGGTCTTCCAAATATTTGGTTCCGGCATACTCACTTTCAGGATAAACCTGCGCACGAGCCACAAGGCCAAAAATTGTTGCAAAAACCAGAAGAAGGCATCTTTTCATATAGCTCGCACACATATTAGGATTAGGGCACCTCAAATTAAGCAATTGAAGTCTTTTGGCCTCACTGCAAACCAATAAATTTAGTTCTTATGAACAGGCCCCTCCAGAGTGGCATAATTTACTTTTAGCAGATTTATCTTGCTCAGCTCTTCTTTGATATCTTGAACGAGCCCTACATTTGCCTTTTTGTCTATTTTCAGGGAGACGATTACCTTATTTCTAATATCGTTTGGCTTTTTAGATAGTTCTGTGAGCACAAAAGGGGCCACCTCTTCAATTTTGGCCAATCGGTCATTCAATTGTATCGCCGGCTGGTCACCGTACAGTTTTGACAACTCTTTTGAGGGCCTGCCCACCAGAATCTCGATAATGAGCTCTTCGTTTTCTATAAGACCCACTTCTTCTGCAATTGGCAATTCATTGGCGACCAAAAGGGTATCAGTCTTGATAGTGGTGACCGTCATAAAAAAGAACAACAGTATAAATACGATGTCGGGCAACGAGGCTGTTGAAATTGCAGCCGGCCGGTTCTTGGTACTTCTATCGATTCTCATGGTTGATTGCTTTCGTTTAATTTTAGTGATGCTTCCGATATTTTTAAGGGATACATCTTTCGTATCTCCATTATTTTTAGCTTCAATTTCTTCTTAAGGGAAACTGCTGTTTCAGGGCTGTTGTATTTCTCCTCCATTTCTGTGTAGGCCACACCATACAGGCGAAGCGATTCACGGTTTCTAAGTTGGTTGTAGGCGGCTGTCAGTTCGTTCTGAACAGAGACGTAAACGCCGTATTCTGCCTCTCTATCAGATTGCAGCGAGATAACCGCTTTTAGGGGATTATCAGATGAATCTGGATTTCGACTGCCTTGGCAGTATGCACAATGACCTTCACTTTCAAGAGGTGCGCCACCATTGTCCAAAAAGGATATCACGGTTTTTTTCAATTCACTTATTGGAAGCACATTCTTCCCTACCATCAATTGGTTGTTCTTGTTAAGGCGAACCCTGAGGATGTTACGCTCTTTAATATGTGGTGGCGGAGTGTTTAAATCTGGTGGTAATTTACGCTGAATCCCAACATTGGTTTCAATACTGGTGGTCACCAAAAAGAAAATCAACAATAAAAATGCAATATCGGCCATTGAGCCCGCATTCACTTCGGGTACTTGTCTGTCTTTTGCCATAATTTAATGTTTAGTTGGACTTGTAGTACCAACCACAACAACTATTCCAAAAAAGTATAGAAAAGATGGTGTACGATGAGTTTCTATAAGTAGAAAATATACATCCGATATGCTTTTTGAATTGTTTATTCTGACAAAACCCTGTTCACGATACATCCTAACGTTTAAAGTCGGGACACTCGAATTGACAAATTTTTATAAAAACGCACAATGCGTAGAGTATACATAAAAAAACGCCCCAATAAGCTTGGGGCGTTCTTAAACCGGGGGTAAGAGATTGTTACCTATCCCTAGTTTAGATTGTTGAAGGCATTGCCCTCATAGGTGGTATAGTTTACCTTGAGCGCGTTGACCTTTCTCAATTCTTGTTTGATGTCTGAGATAAGACCCATATTGGCATCTTTATCGACCTTTAGGGCTGTAGTCAGTACATTCTGCAGCTCTTGGGGCTTTTTTGCCCTTTCGGCCAAAATATACGCCCCAACTTCGCCAACATCGGCAAACTTATCGTTCAGCTGTATTTTTGGCTCGGTGCCAAAAACCTTCTGGTATTCTTTGATGGGTTTGCCCACGTATATATAAATGACCCTATCTTTCTTTTCAAGCTTTTTCACCTCACTGGCATTGGGCAAGGTATTCTGTACCAACAACGAACTATCTTTCATTGTGGTTACCGTCATAAAGAAAAACAAAAGCATGAAAACGATGTCAGGTAGCGATGCCGTTGATACCGCAGGTAAATCTCCATCTTTCTTTTTAGCAAACTTTGCCATAATATCTTTTGTTTTTATTTAGTTAGCCGTTGAGGTTTCCGCTTCTGAAAGTTTCTGCGGGAACATATCTTGAATACGTTTCACCTTGTCTTTCAGATCCTCCCTGATGCTCGAAGGTGTCTCAGGATTCAGATATTCAGCTTCCATCTCGGTGAAATCCCTACCGAACAAACGCTGGGCCTCACGGTTTCTTAAATCATTGTATGCACCCACCAATTCGTTTTGAACAGTTATATAGGTGGAATACTTGGTCTCTCTATCATTCTTCAAGGAGATAATCGCCTTAGTGGGATTATCGGACGATGATGGGTCTTTTCTTCCTTTACAATAAGTGCAGGTTCCATCAGCATTGTTATCCAAGAAAGCCTTGGCGGCCTCTCTCAAATCTTTAATATCCATCAACTGATCTTCGACCAAAAGTTGCCCGTTCTTGTTGATGTTGACCGTGAAGATATTCTTCTGCTTGATGATAACATCGGTATCAGGCGGCTCAATTGGCGGCAGCATTCTATCAAGTCCTGCATCTGTTTCAATGGTGGTGGTCACCAAGAAAAAGATCAGCAGCAAGAATGCAATATCGGCCATAGATCCTGCATTTACTTCAGGTGCTCCTTTTCTTCTAGGCATAATCTTATTTTTTATCTACCGGTAAACATTTTCTTTAGACCTGGTATCACCATCAAAGCGACAGCGATTGCAGTCAATATAAAGAATACGTTAAGCCCCATACCAATGGTTTTGACCGTACTCTCTGTAGTTTCAACACCCCTATCGGCCATGGCACTCACAACTGCCGCATTATCAGATGAAAGTCCATATGATATCGCCACAATTACTGCTAATCCGGCCAAGGCGAAAAGTGTTTTTTTCAAGCTGGCAGGATTACTAAAAAGTTTTTTGAGGCCAAAAAACAGGCTGAAAATCACAGCTATCGCCAACAGCAGGTACATAATCCAGAACATTAAGTTCAATGGCGTACTGTTGATGGCATTGGGATCATCACCATCAGGCATGGAAAACCACAGAACTGCAGCTACCAGGCCGATTATGATGAGTACTATTCTAACAATTTTGTTCATATCATGTATGATTTATTCGGTTGGGTATTATTTTTTGTGTGCTGCCAACATATCGATCAATGCAATTGACGAATCTTCCATGTCGTTTACAATACTGTCAATTTTAGCAATGATGTAGTTGTAAAAGATTTGAAGGATAATGGCCGTGATCAAACCGAATACCGTGGTCAATAACGCCACTTGGATATCACCCGCAATCAACGATGCACTCAAGTTACCCACCGCAGCAATTTTCTGGAAGGCCTGGATCATACCGATTACCGTACCCATGAACCCAAGCATGGGCGCAATGGCGATAAAGAGTGACAACCATGAAACATTTTTCTCTAACTGGCCCATTTGAACACCGCCATAGGCAACAACCGCTTTTTCAGCAGACTCAAGTCCTTCGCCAGCGCGGTCCAACCCTTGGTAATAGATAGAGGCAACGGGGCCTTTTGTGTTTCGACAAACTTCTTTGGCTGCCTCAACGCCTCCTGACGCCAGTGCATCCTCGACTTCTTGTCTCAATTTGGCGGAATTGGTGCTTGCCAGATTCAGATATATAATTCTTTCGATAGCAACGGCCAATCCCAATATCAAACACAGAAGAACGATTCCCATGAAGGCAGGACCCCCTTGAATAAATTGTTCTTTCAGTACTTGTGTGAAACCTTTGCTGGCCTCAGCGGCAGCTTCATCTTGTATTAAGGCAGCAGATGCCGTTGTAGTTCCCAAGATAAACATTCCGGCAGTAGCCAGAGTAAAGGATATTTTTTTCATTTTCTCAAACTTAAATTTAGTTAGTTAATAATGTTTAAAGATATAAAATTTTTGTTACCAAAAAATAAAGAACCCAGCAGAGAGGAAGGGATTCGAACCCTCGATCCGCCGTTAAGCGGATACACACTTTCCAGGCGTGCGCCTTCGACCACTCGGCCACCTCTCTATTTACCATAGTTAGGCCGAACAATAAACAAAAAAAATGGCATTAAACGAAATTTTTGAAGCGTTAATTTCAGTTCATTTCCCCTCTTAGAGTCGCTTCGAATTTTGATTTGAAGTCATCATCAGAGTAGCCATTGCCCAAAAGCCACATGGCTTTGGCAACCGCCGCTTCGGTGGTAATATCTTTACCGTTAACTAGTTCTAGTTGCTTTAGGCTTCTACTGGTTTCATATTGGCCCATGGCCACACTGCCCCCTGAGCATTGGGTTACATTTATAATATGCAAGCCCCGCTCAATGGCTTTTTTCAGTTCATCAAGAAACCAATCGTCTGTAGGTGCGTTGCCTGCACCATACGTTTCCAACACAAGCGCACGAATATTTGGCGCATTCAAAACCGCCTTCAAGAAGTCTTGGCCCATACCTGGAAACAATTTTAGTATGCCGACACTGGCATCCATGCTTTTTAACACTCTAAAGGGTTTTTGCCCACCATTGGCCTTCATTAACTGCGCATGGTTGACCTTAAGATGAACGCCCGACTCGGCCAAGGGCGGATAGTTCATCGAGGCAAAGGCCTCGAAATGTTCAGCATTCAATTTGGTGGTTCTATTGGCACGGTACAGTTTATACTCGAAATATAGGCACACCTCTTGCACCACGGGTTGCCCATTTTCTTGCAAGGAAGCAATTTGTATTGAAGTGATCAGGTTTTCTTTTGCGTCGGTACGCAAATCGCCAATGGGCAATTGCGAACCTGTAAAGATCACGGGCTTCGCCAAATTCTCTAACATAAAGCTAAGTGCGGCCCCTGAGTAACTCATGGTATCACTGCCATGCAATACCACAAAACCGTCATAGGCCTGATAGTTTTCTTCAATCAAGGTGGCAATGGACCCCCAATGGTGGAGGTTCATATTGGAAGAATCGATGGGTTCCTCAAATGAAACACCGTCGATTTGGCAATCCAACTGGTTCAACTCTGGAATGTTGGCCATAAGGTCATCAAAGTCAAATGCCCTCAAGGCCCCGGTTTCATAATCTTTCACCATGCCAATGGTGCCCCCGGTGTAGATCAACAAAATATTGGTCGTATCGCCCATGATGCTATGTTAGATACCGAAAACCTCTTTTGAGTTGTCGGTGGTGATATTTGCAATATGTTTCTGTGACACACCGTACAGGGTGGCCAGTTTTTCGAGCACAAGCTTTAGGTAAGCACTTTCGTTACGTTTACCGCGATAGGGCACTGGCGAAAGGTAGGGCGCATCGGTCTCTAAAACGATATGGCGCAAATCTATTTGGTTCAAAAATTGGTCAATCTTTCCATTTTTGAAGGTGACGACCCCTCCAATACCCAACTTCATATTATAGTCCAGTGCCTTGTTGGCCTGCTCAAGGGTGCCTGTAAAGCAATGGAAGATTCCCCGAAGGACCTCATCTTTTTCTTCCTCCAATATCTCAAAAATCTCATCGAACGACTCCCTGCAATGTATCACAATGGGCAGCTTATTCTTTTTGGCCAGTCGAATCTGTTGCCTAAAGGCTTCTTGCTGCTGCTTAAAAAAAGTCTTGTCCCAATAAAGGTCTATGCCTATCTCCCCTATGGCATAGAAAGTATGCTGCGACAACATCCTTTCAACATGCTCGAGCTCTTCTTTATAATTTTCCTTCACATGGGTGGGATGTAGCCCCGTCATTAAAAAAACATTCTCTGGATAGGCGGCTTCCAAATCCAACATGGCCTGGGTATAGGTTGAGTCTATGGCCGGCACAAAAAAACGCTTTACCCCTGCTTGCATGGCCCGCGACATCATTTCTTTTCTATCTTCGTCAAAAGCCTCGCTGTAAAGATGTGTATGGGTATCGGTTAAAACCATACCGCAAAAATAGACTTATCTGAAACAAATGAAATCACTCAAGAAATTTCTTCAAAAAAAAGATTACATCCAGGTGCCCCTGGTTCTTACCGACACCAACCATTTTGAACTTTCGGCCAAGATAAATGGCATTTTCGGTCGTTTTATTTTGGATACCGGAGCCTCAAACACCTGCATCGGCGTCGATAAGCTGGAGTTTTTCAAGATGGCCTCTGAAGAATCGGAAGTCAAGGCGGCAGGGGCCGGTGCCGTAGATATGGAAACCTTGGTCTCGACAAAGAACCACATCGAAATCGGGAAATGGAAAACCAAGAAACAAAAGATCGTAGTCTTTGACCTCTCGCATGTAAACCAAGCGTTGACGAATCAAAATGCACAACCTGTCGAAGGTATCATTGGTGCCGATATCTTGAAAAAGGCGAAGGCCATAATAGATTACAAGAAAAAAAGGCTCTATCTAAAAACAAAATAGTTTCCCACTTATAAACAAAAAAACCTGCAAAACGTAATTGTCCTGCAGGTCTCTATCGTCAGAAGCGGTCTGTTTTACAACTCTAGTGCTTTCTTTACATCACCATCCATCAATAGTTCTTCAGGACTTTCCAAGGCTTCTTTTACGGCCACCAAGAAACCGACCGACTCTCTTCCGTCAATTATTCTATGGTCGTAAGAAAGGGCCACATACATTATGGGGGCAATGGCAATGGCTCCATCCCTGACAATCGGCCGCTCAACAATATTGTGCATGCCCAAGATTCCACTTTGGGGCGGGTTAATGATAGGGGTCGACAACATGGAGCCGAAGACACCGCCATTAGAAATGGTGAAGGTGCCGCCTGTCATTTCATCAACCGTAATCTGCCCGTCACGGGCCCGTATTGCCAATCGTTTTACCTCAGCCTCAATACCCCTGAAGGTAAGGTTCTCAGCATTACGGATTACGGGCACCATCAAGCCCTTGGGACCAGAGACCGCAATACTGATGTCGCAGAAGTCATAGGTGACCATCTCTTTGCCATCGATCATTGAGTTCACTGCAGGATACATTTGAAGTGCGCGAATCACCGCTTTGGTGAAGAACGACATAAAGCCGAGGCTCACCCCGTGTTTTTCCTTAAACTCTTCTTTATATTTTTTCCTCAACTCAAAGATGGCAGACATATCGACCTCATTAAAAGTGGTCAACATAGCCGTTTCGTTCTTGGCAGCAACCAACCGCTCGGCCACCTTTCTGCGAAGCATCGAAAGTTTTGTGCGGGTCTTTCCTCTATTGCCACCGGCCGGGGTACCCATTGAGGGCACAGCTTTGACGGCATCTTCCTTGGTGATGCGGCCATCGCGGCCGGTACCTTTAACATCTTTTGCTGGAATCCCCTTTTCGTCCAATATTTTTTTGGCCGCTGGGGAAGGGGTTCCTGATGCGTAGGTCTCTTTATTGGCTGTTTCTTTCTTTTCCTCCGCCGCTTTCGATTCCTTTTTTTCCTCAGTTGTTTCAGAAGGCGCCTTTTTTTCAGCCTTCTCTTTTGCGCCGGCGGGTTTTTCGGCACTGGTATCGATCAAACATACCACTTCGCCAACCGCCACGGCGTCGCCCTCTTCGGCCTTGAGGGTTATGATGCCACTTTCTTCAGCGGGAAGCTCAAGGGTGGCCTTGTCAGAATCCACCTCGGCAATTGCCTGGTCTTTTTCAACATAATCACCGTCTTCGACCAACCACTGTGCTATTTCGACCTCTGTTATGGATTCGCCCGGCGAGGGCACTTTCATTTCTAAAACCATATTGCTTTTAGTTTATGCTTTGTTTGTTCTTCGAACCGTATTGTCTTTTGTCTTGTCAAAAACATATTCAATTACCTGTGCATGCCTACGCTGGGATCGTATAGCACTGCCTGCTGCCGGCGCCCCATAAAACCTTCTAGAGCAGACCCGGAAACTTTTTGCCTCTTCAAGGTGCATCAGCAAAAAGCCCCAAGCCCCCATGTTTCGGGGCTCTTCTTGGGCCCACACCACATCATCGGCATTTTTATATTTCTTCATTATGGCCCGCATTTGCTCGGCAGGCAATGGAAACAATTGCTCAAGTCTCACCAAGGCCACATCATCTCGGTCCAGCTCTTCCCGCTTTGCCAACAGGTCGTAATAGAATTTTCCTGTACAGAAGACCAGCATCTTGATTTTGGACACATCGGCCGTTTCATCATCGATCAACATTTGAAAGCTGCCATGGGCCATCTCTTCTTTGGTCGAGACGACCTTCGGATGCCTTAAGAGACTTTTGGGCGTAAAGACCACCAAGGGCTTTCGAAAGTTGGCCTTCATCTGTCTTCGCAACAAATGGAACATATTGGCCGGGGTAGTTACATCGGCGACAAACATATTGTCTTTGGCGCAAAGTTGTAAATAGCGCTCCATACGGGCCGAGGAGTGCTCGGCTCCCTGCCCTTCGTAACCATGCGGCAAAAAGAGCACCAACCCGTTCTGCAGTTTCCACTTGTCTTCCGCAGCCGAAATGTACTGGTCGATCACAATCTGGGCACCGTTGCTGAAGTCGCCGAACTGTGCCTCCCAAATGGTCAGGGTCTTCGGGCTGGCCATGGCATAACCATAATCAAAGCCCATGACACCATACTCTGAAAGGAGTGAGTTGTAGATATGAAAAGTGCCGTTCTGGTTCTTGCCCATTTCGTTCAACAAGACGACCTCTTCTTCGTGCATCTCTGTTTTGATCACCGCATGACGGTGCGAAAAAGTTCCCCTTTCAACATCTTGCCCGGTCATGCGCACATCGTAACCCTCTTCAAGCAATGATGCATAGGCCAACAACTCGCCCATGGCCCAATCGAGCTTATTGTCTTCAAAATACATTTTGTGCCTACTTTCGACCAGTCGGACCAGTTTGCGCAAGAATTTTTTGTCTTCGGGGAGTTTGGTGATGCTTTCGGCCACCTCATCCAACTTTTTCAAATCATAGGAAGTTTCGACCAGGTTTAGCATGGCCTCTTCGGTTACCTGCTTGAAACCTTCCCATTCATCTTGCATGAAGGGGGTAATTCTTGTCTTTTCAACCTTTCTTGAATCGAGTAGATCTTCTTCCAACCGACTTTTGTATTCTTCTTCAAGCTGCTTCGGATACCCCTCATCGATAATGCCCTCAGAAATCAATTTCTCGGCATAAATATCACGTGGGTTCTTGTGTTTTGAAATCGCCTTGTACAATACCGGCTGTGTAAACTTGGGCTCATCGCCCTCGTTGTGTCCATATTTTCGGTATCCCAATAAATCCAAGAACACGTCGCACTTATAGCGCATTCGGTATTCGAGGGCAAAGATCGATGCATGTACCACCGCCTCCGCATCATCGGCATTGACGTGCAGCACGGGCGACAAGGTTACCTTTGCAACGTCGGTACAATAGGTCGATGAGCGTGCATCGAGATAGTTGGTGGTAAAACCAATTTGGTTGTTTACCACAATATGTATGGTACCCTCAGTACGGTACCCATCGAGCTGGGCCATTTGAACCACTTCGTACACGACGCCCTGCCCTGCTATGGCCGCATCGCCATGGACCAAAATGGGCAATACCTCTGAGGCGTTTTCTTGGTGCGAACGGTCTTGTTTGGCCCGGGCAATACCTTCTACAACGGCACTGACGGTTTCTAGGTGCGAAGGGTTCGGTGCAATGTTCATATTGATTACCCTACCTGAATCGGTTTCACGCCTAGAGGTCCAGCCCAAGTGGTACTTTACATCACCATCAAATATGGTCTCCTCATAATCTTTACCATCAAATTCACTGAAAATATCCTTTGGTGATTTGCCAAAGATATTGGTGAGTACATTTAGCCGGCCGCGGTGGGCCATGCCCATCACAAATTGTTTTACCCCTGCTTCGGCCGCCTTTTCCATAATAACGTCCAGGGCAGGTATAAGTGATTCGCCACCCTCTAACGAGAAGCGTTTTTGCCCGACGTATTTGGTGTGCAGAAAACTTTCGAACGACACTGCCTCGTTCAATTTTCTGAGGATGTTTTTCTTTTCCTCTGCCGTAAAATTCGGATGGTTGTCATTGACGTTCAGCCAATCTTGTATCCACTGGATGCGTTCGGGCGATCGTATGTACATATATTCCACCCCAATGGCATCGCAATAAATGCGCTCTAGGTGGCTGATAATGTCTTTCAGTTTGCTTGGCCCGAGACCAATTATACTGCCGGCATCAAAAACCGTTTCAAGATCGTTTTCGTTTAGCCCAAAGTTCTCAATATCGAGGGTGGGCGAATATTTGCGCCTTTCACGAACCGGATTTGTTTTGGTGAACAGATGGCCGCGGGAGCGATATCCGTCGATCAGGCGAATGACCTGAAATTCTTTTTGCAACGATAGGGGCACCTCAACCATTTGGCCATTGACCTTGGTCAGGCCGCCGTCTTTTGAGGTGTCGATATCGAGCTCGTCCAACGAACTCTCCAAACCAAAATCGAATCCTTGAAAGAATGCTCGCCAACTGGGTTCAATACTATCAGGATTGGTGAGATATCTGTCGTAAAGCTCAGCAAAAAAAGAGGTGTGCGCCGCGTTTAGAAAGGAATACTTATCCATATTTCTGTTCTACCGAGATATTACGGAAAATTTAGCCAAAAATACAACAAATAAGGCCGATAGCAATACAGCGATGGCCGATAAATTTTCTGCTAAACCAAAAGGGCTCTCCACCGACCTTCCTAAGGTTGGTTTTGCTTCTTGTACCAGACCTTTTCCGCTCAAAGCCTTGCTTGCTGAAAGATTGACAAAATAGTCTACACATAGTTAAAAGTCCATTTTTTTTTAAAATAGAGCCCTTATCAAAACAACTGAAAATCATTTCTTTAACAAAAAATTCATATAAAAACAAAGGTTTTACCGCAATGACGACGCTTTAAAGAACACAAAAAAATTTCTGTAAAAATTTTTAAGTTTTTTCTTTCTTTTTTCAGGTTTTTTTTTTTCAACTTTAACACAATCTTACATTTTGGCGCTAATTCAAATAGTAAGGAAAACACTAATTGTTAACTTTAAATTTTTGGGAAATGAAGAAATCATTTTTTCTAGCAGTTTTTTTCTGCCTATCAGGCATTTTAACAACAAATGCAAAGCCTGACTCAATGGAAGATGGAAGGCTTTGTCACGAAATTGCTTGGCAATTTGCTCTTTACATGCAACAGGAATTCGGGTTATACGGCCATGAAATGGAGTTAATTTATGAAGAAACTTATGATGAATGCGAAACTCAATGGCAATAAAGACTATATTTTTTATTTCGATTCTCCTTTGCTTTCCTACCCTTGCCGAAGGACAGGAAAGCAAAGGCCATGTGGTTTACAGAATGAAATATCAACCGTTTGAAAATAACAATGCACAAAATTTTTCCTTTACCAACAAAAAGGAAAAAATTGTAACAGCCATTTATGAAATTAAAGCTGAACTATTTTTTGATGAACACAGGAGTATATACAAGATAAGGCCCAACCTAGAACTCGAAAATGACTTTTCACATAAAATCGCAAAAATTATTGCTGGTGGTGTATGGTACAAAAACTTGAAGACGAAAAGCAAAATCGAAAGAATAAATTCTATGGGAGAAGAGATAAATGTCATTCGAGATTTTAAAACATACGACTGGCACATTTCAACAGAAGAAAAAATGATAGGAAACTTCAAAACATTTAAAGCCTCTACCTCATTTAAAGAAAAAAATAATTTTACCAAAAAAGATGAAGATTTTGAAATAACCGCATGGTTCTGTCCACAAATATCAGCATCATTTGGTCCCAAAGGAATAGACGGTTTGCCCGGTTTAGTTTTGGAAGCAACCATCAATAATCGAATTACTTTGTTTGCCACTGAAATTGATTTACAAGCTGAATTTGATTTGTCTACTCTTGAAAAACCGAAGGGCGGCATAGATATGACTGAAGAAAAATTTAACAAAATCCGAAAAGAAAGATATAGTAGTAAATATTAAATCAACAGCTTTTGGGAATTATGTGCTTTGGGATATATAGAATCAGGTTAATAATTATTCACTAGCTTAGATAATTCTATATAATAAATGTTTGTCTTGAACCAAACAGCAAGAATTGCCTATATTGTTCTTACCAACTTATTCTTTTCTGTTATATCAATTCATGCACAGAACTCAATTACTTGAGGGCATAATAAATGGCAGCGAAAAAACCGCGCTGCCCAACATCAATATTACTGCATTTCCCAAAACCAAAAAACCACGAATCAACAACCTATTCAACAATATTTTTAAAGGTTTTACAGAAGTGCCCGCCACAAAAACCTTACAGTTTATCCTCTAATAATTTTTAAGATTTTTCTTTCTTTTTTCAGCTTTTTTTTTTCAACTTTAACACAATCTTACATTTTGGCGCTAATTCAAATAGTAAGGAAAACACTGCTTGTTAACTTTAAAATCCAAGGAAAATGAAAAAAGTAATATTGTTTGTTTGTTTTTTGGTTGTCGGTTATTCTTCATATGCAACGGATGATTCTAAAAAATCCAAAACTACCGCTATAGTAAAGACCCAAAGAGAACAATTATCTAGCGACACTTCCAAAATACACAACAGACAACACGTAAATAAGGCCAATTTATTGGTTTTCGATTGTTTTGATTTGGGATACGCAGTTTATAAAGCAGCACTTAACGAAGGTTGGTCTCGTGAAGATGCTTTTGATGCTGGCAACGCAATAATGATGGCCTGTTTGTTCTTCGCGAACCAATAACCCGTAAATAATTCTCTGCCCAAAGGCCAATGCAATATTTAATATGTTTCGAACCTTCTGCTCCTTTGCTATTTTTTTATTCATCACAACTTACACCACACTTACTGCTCAGTCGAGCAGCAACAAATTGTCAGTGGTTTACAAAAAATCTATCAATGCCTCAATCGATACTGCAAATATTGGGAAATACAAAAGCAGTATTTCCAACTTCAACAGATTACTGAAAGACAATGCTGAAGAAGTATCATACAAATTGACCATAAACGGCCATCATTCAATATTCATACCCGCCAAATCATTGGCTTCAGATTATGAGAGCAATAATTTTAGAGAATTATCGACCTCCTTTGGTGGAACAAAAGGTTCTTTCTATATAAACAGAAGAGACTCGATTTACTTTACCAAAAAACACTTTTCAGGACAAGACTTCAGAGTGACACTGAAACCGAAAAAATGGGAAATTTCCAAAGAAACCAAACTTATTTGTGGCTTTAAATGCCAAAAAGCCACCTCAGTGGATAAAATAAAAAATTCAAAAGGTGAATTTGTGTTTGATATTACGGCATGGTTCTGCACCGATTTGCCAAGTTTTTTTGGACCAGCCGGTTATTTTGGTCTACCTGGGCTGATACTCGAATTGGACAATGGAAAAATAAAACTGACGGCCACTAAAATTATGTTCGATGATTCTGGAGATATAATGGTCAAACCATTTAAAAAAGGAATTATGCTTTCAGAACAAGAATATGATAGCATTGTTGAAAAAACCGCGGAGAGTTTTTTTAAAAGGCAATAAAAAAGTTTTATAAAGAACCACTAAACCCTTACAAAAAAAAGCTGGCTGTTAACCTCGAATGCTCTTAAAAATAAAAAAATCTGTTTTTCATGGTATGCTTAATTACTGTGAATTTAACAAATGCCAATCTAAAAAACTTTTCAGATGACTGCGAGGAATTTGCAGCACTAGTCTATGTAGGTTCCATTAACAGAGGAATGGATTGCATAGAAGCATATGATTTGGCTATGTGGGCCAGACAAGATTGTGAAGCTGAAGAAGAGGGAATATATTAAGGCTGTCCAATATGGAAAGCTGTAGATTTCTGCAGCTTTCTTTTATATTTAAAAAATGAAAAGAATCGTCTTTACACTGCTATTTTCAATACATAGTCTTTTTGTATTAAGTCAAAATTTGAATGGAGGAAATGTCATATATAAAGTTGAAAAGACCGATGAAGAATCAGCTTCTGTAGCTTCGCTAATCGATAATTTAGATATCGCTCTTAAGCAATTGGAATATAATCTTCGGTTCAATAAAAAGAAGTCCTTATACTCTATTATAAAATCAGTTTCAGCAGAGAACAACAAATTGATAAAACCTGCAAAAATAATAGCGGGACAAGGAAATTTTTATCACGAATATGGTAAAGAATTTTTATTACAGAGACATTTTTTGGGCGAACTGTATTTGATAAAGTACGATTATGGCCATATTGAATGGAATATTTCTAATGTTAGAGAAAAAAGGGGAGATTTTGAATGTATTAAAGCAATAGGCAAAAGAAAAAATACCGATAATGAAAATAACAAAGGCATTGTAGCATGGTTTTCAAATGACATTTCATATCAAATCGGACCAAAAGATTATTATGGCCTTCCAGGATTGATAGTGGAGGTTCAAGAAAATGGGATAAGATGGTTTGCTACCTCCGTAAAGCTTGAAAATGAGGTAATAATATCCAAACCCTTAAAAGGAATAGAAATCACCAAATCAGAACTCAACAAAATCGCTGAAAAAAAAGCCCGAGAACAGTTCAGGTTGGGCAAAAACAAAAACTGAATCGAATAGTAAATTATAATTTTCAAATTACTTAATGCTGCAAGCGCTTGAATTTAAATTCATCAGGGTATTTAAATATAACTATCTAAATTTATTGATTATGAAGAAATTTATTGGAATTCTAGTATTCATTTTGGCTTTTTCAACCAATATGGATGCAGATGCCAAAAACACTGAAACCAAGGAAATCGCTTTTGAATCTTGTGTCAGTATTGCTCATGAATTGACTAGAGATCGGCCCGACTTATTTGCACTCGCTTATAACTACTGCATCAGACAGAGGTGTGGTTGCGATGCGTGATAAAAATAATTTATAACAACTAAAAATAGGGGAGATTTCTTAATCTTCCCTCTACTTATTTTTTTATGAGGTTATTACAATGTAAATTATTAACAGCCTTTTTTTTCTTCACCATTGGTGGTGCTATATTTGGTCAAAAAACACTTAGTGTTGTTTACACCGTTGAGTCAAGATTTGATTTGGATGAAATGAAACATGCAGAGGCTCAAACAATGGCAGCCAAAGCAGCAGAGGTTATGGCCGACTTTGAATTTCTGTTGTTGATAGACAAAGATGAATCTATTTTTAAACAATCTGAACAATTGGTAAAGGACGATGTTAACCCCATACTGTATGAACTGGCATCAGGCTTTTGTTCTGGACACGAAGTGTGGCATACTAAAACCGGAAACCCAATAAAACGAATTGCTTTGCTGAATTCAAATCCCTCTACAGTGTTGACTTTAGATGAAAAAATACAATGGGAGATATCCAATGAGTCTAAACAAATTGGTAAGTTCAGAGTTCTGAAGGCTACAACCACAAGGAAATTGGGGAGTAGTTATGTTGAAAAAATTGAAGCATGGTTCGCTCCGGAACTGCCATATTCTTTCGGACCCTTGGGTTATGACGGACTCCCTGGTCTAATACTTGAAATGTTTAGAGATAATATTGTCTATAAATTCAAGGAAATAAAAGAAAAGGATGTTACTATCGAGCTACCTAAATGCTCAAAAGAAATGACTTTTGAAAAATATTATGAGATGCTAGAAGCTAATATGGCGGAAATCAAAAAAAGGGGCTAAAAAAACGTTTTTATCATCATAGTTCAAAATTTATAGCTTTTTCTCACTTGTTGCTTACTTCCTACCGCATTAATAAAATTTTTTGGGTACTCATTTTAGCAATCACGGCTAACGGGCACTTATTTGCCCAGATAGCTACCCTTAGGGGTTCTGTTCTCTCATCTGACAAGGAACCTTTGGCGAATACAAATATTTTGGCATTTCCAAAGAACGAAAATGAAAAAACGGTCTTTTCGATAAGCAACCAAAAAGGGGAATTTGAGCTTAAGTTGAAAAAAGACGAAGCATACTTGATAAGGGTGAGTTATTTAGGCTATGAAGAGTTGGTTTTTGAGTACCAAGCACTTGAAGATGATGTCAAAAATCTGATTATGACTCCAAAAACAAATATTTTAGACGAGGTGATATTGGAATATCGAACTCCTATCGAAATAAAGGAAGATACAATCACCTATCAGACCGATGCCTTTGTTACGGGCAAAGAGCGCAAATTGCGGGAGGTGCTCAAAAAGCTGCCGGGCATCGAGGTAGACCGTGAGGGCAACGTGACCGCACAGGGCAAAAAAGTGACCAAAGTGCTGGTCGAAGACAAGACCTTTTTTACCGGCAACAGCAAGCTGGCCGTCAACAACATACCCGCCGATGCCGTTGACCAAGTTCAGATACTCGACAATTACAGTGAGGTGGGTTTTCTCAAAGGACTGCAAGACTCTGACGAAATGGCCATGAACATCAAACTGAAAGAAGACAAGAAAAAGTTTGCCTTTGGCGATATGGAGCTTGGAGGCGGTATTGAAGACCGTTATATCGTACACCCCAACGTATTCTACTACAGCCCCAAGACCAATGTCAATTTTATCGGTGACCTCAACAATACTGGGGTAAAATCATTTACGCTGAGTGATTATCTAGAGTTCAATGGTGGCTTTGGGAAATTAATGGGCGACATGCGCGGCTATCTAGCTTTGGCCAATGATAATTTTTCACAGTTTTTGCTCAACAATGATTTCAAAGCCAATATCAACCGTTTTGCTGCCCTGAACCTACGGCAAAGCCTTTCGGCCAAGACCGATCTGAACAGTTTTGTCATCACCAATGCCAGTGACACCCAGACCGAGGTACAGACCCTTAATACGTATGTCAGTGAGAACCCTTTTGATGAAGACCGAACCGTGACAAACGCACTTGACAACTTTTTCATAATAGGCAAGCTTACCTTGGACTACGAACCCAGCCTTGATGCAGACTTGGCTGCAAACACTTTTGCAAAGATTACCCACAATGACAATCTAGGCACCATTTTGACCCAAAGCCCACAACAGAACAACACCTTTACCACTCTCTCAAACATAGACGGCCTTGACTTAAAACAAAACCTTGAGTACAGCAAACGCTTCTCAAGGGCTCAGACCCTTAGCCTTGAAACGACCTTGGCCCATCAAAAAAACAGGCCCAATACCAACTGGCTGACAGATGTGGCTTTTTTACAAGAACTGATACCTTTACAGGAAGATGTTCTTTTTGATATACTACAACAAAAGGAGACCCAAACCACCTCTTTTGACCTTGTGCTGAAAGATTATTGGGTGCTCAATAATTTTAACCATGTTTACACCACAGCAGGCACCAATCTCGTATTTGAAGAGTATGAAACCCATGAGGTACAGCGTTTGACCGATGGAAGCATTAATGATTTTTCCGATAACGGTTTCGGAAATGCCCTCGATTATCGTTTCAACGATACTTTTTTAGGGCTTGAGTATAAGTTTTTGACGGGCATTTTCACTGTAAAATCAGGGTTGTTCTACCATTACTACGATTGGCGGAACACGCAATTTGGCTCTAAGGTCAACAATGCGACCAATGCCCTCTTGCCCGAATTCAGCGCCGAGGCTGAGTTCAACAATAGTGAAAAGATACGCTTTCGATACCGACCGCGGTTGCGTTTTCCCAGAAGCAATCGATTGGTGGGCAACTTTTTGTTAAACTCGTTCAACTCTGTATTGTTGGGCAACGCTTTTTTGCAAAACGAGCGCTTCCATTCATATTCACTTACCTATTACAAGTTCAGCCTGTTCAGGGGATTGAACCTAAACACGGGCCTCTTTTACAACCGAAAGACCCAGAGTATAAAAAACACGACGGCCCTTGACGGTATTGAGCAGTTTGTTACCTATACCATGTTCAACGAACCCGAGAACAGCCTAACGGCCAATTTTAACTTTAGCAAGAGAATCGGGGCAGTGAAACTTGGTTTGGATAGCAGGGGCAATTACAACGAATTCTTTCAACTGGTCAATGGCAGTGTCTCAAAAAATATTTCAAGATCACTGTCCATAACTGGAAAAATGGAAACCTTTTTTGAAAAATGGCCCAACCTTGAACTGGGCTACACGCATGAACCATCAAAATATTTAACGAATACCTCGACCAATATTTTTATCAATCAAGAGTTCTTTGCCAACCTCGATTATTCTTTTTTTAATGACTTTCATCTTAAGGCAGATTATCGAAGAACTGATTATGAAAACGAAGGGCAGAACTTGACAAATACTTTTGATTTGGCCAATGCTTCGCTCTTTTACCAAAAAGAGGACAGCCCATGGGGTTTTGAAATATCTGCCACCAACCTTTTAAACACGCAGTTCAAAAGACAGAACTCGTTCTCAGACTTTTTGATCAGCGACCAGACAACCTTTATCATTCCCCGGATAGTAATGTTCAAAATATCCTACAAATTGTAGAAATCGTTGCACTGACTCAAGAAGATTTGTTTTGCTTCTTGTACCAGACCTTTTGCCATTCACGCCCCAATAGCAAAAAAGTGACTTTTTCAGCTACCTCAACGGCATCGGTAGGTTCAATGTTTTTGAATGCCCTTTCAGGAATATCGATGACGTACATCAGGTTCAAATAATCAGAAAACCGTTCGAGCAGCAAAACATACAGCTTTTCGTGCAACCTTTTTTTCAATACCTTCGGAGGGGTGTTCCCGCCAAACTGCAAATCGATATTCGCCAAGGTGAAGTCTTTGTTCAATTGGTCTAAAATGGCATGGTAAAGCCCCTCGCTCTTCGTATGCCCCAACAACTCATCACTATCTGAAAATTTTGGAAGCATCTTATTTATAAGGTATTCAAATTCCAAATTAAAAGTATCAAATACCAATTTGTGCGAATTCGTGGAATTCGTGTCGAAAAACCATGGTAAAATGAATAAGGTAAGCCTTGTGGAATTAACCCCATAGCGTTTAAAATCAAAAAAAATGGATTTCAATCGCTGCCGCCCCTGAAACTTTTTGTCTCATGGGCGCTTACCCGTGGACAAGGGAAAGAGCAATCTGTTGTTACTTTTTATACACTTTGCCTTCTTTCATGACAAAGACCACGTTCTTGAGCACCTCTACGCTATCAGCCGGGTTTCCCTGAACAGCAATGATATCAGCCAGAAATCCAGCTTTCAACTGCCCCAGTTCATCACCCATGCCCAATAATTCGGCATTGGTAACCGTGGCCGATTTAAGGGCTTCCATCACCGGCATGCCGGCTTCTACCATGTAGACAAATTCCCTTGCATTTTCGCCATGGGGAAAAACACCGGCGTCAGTGCCGAAGGCAATTGGCACACCCTTTTTATAGGCCCTTTCGAACATGCTCTGTATTTTGGGACCAATCTCACTGGCCTTTTTGGCAACCACCGCCGGAAAGTATCCCGGTTTTTTGGCATTCTCGGTGACCTCTTTGCCAGCCGTGATCGTAGGCACCAAATAAGCATTGTATTGCTTCATCAACTCCATGGTCTTTTCACTCATCAGCGTACCGTGCTCAATGGTCTTTATACCTCCCTTTATGGCGCGTTGCATGCCTTCATCGCCATGGGCATGGGCGGCCGTGAGCATGCCATAGTCTTTGGCCGTTTCGGTAATCGCCTTTATCTCTTCTATCGTGAACTGGGGATTTTGACCACTTTTGGCCACGCTCAACACGCCTCCGGTAGCGGTGATCTTGATGACATCGGCCCCGTCTTTGTACCGTTGCCGAACGGCCTTTCGACCATCTTCTGGGGAGTTGACCACACCTTCCTTTGGGCCCGGATCGCCCATCTCGTCCCACCGACGGCCGTTGGTGGGGTCGGCATGCCCGCCCGTAGTGCCGATTGCCTTGCCCGCGGTAAAAATACGAGGCCCAACGACCGTACCTTTGGCGATCGCTTTTTTCAGGGCGATGTTAACACCGCTTCCTCCCAGGTCACGCACCGTGGTAAAACCGGCCATTAAGGTGTTCTTGGCGTAAACGGTCGATTGGAAGGCTACATCGACATCGTTCAGGGTAAAACGTTCGATGTAGGTAGTGGGGCTCGATTGCCCTTCTATATGCACATGCATATCTATAAACCCCGGTAGCACGGTTTTTTGCTTTAAGTCTACCACCATATCGGCGGCGCCTCCTTGGGTGTAACCATCTTCCACGGCCTCTATCTTGTTGCCAGACACCACAATGGTTTTCTCACGCAACAGCTTACCGGTTTCAACATCTATTATGGTACCACAGTGCAGGTAGGTTTTTTGGGCGGATAGAATACTTACAGAAAAAAGCAGCAATAAAAGGAAGCGGTTTTTCATGGGAATTATGTTTGAGCAGTTAACAAATTATTTTCTAAAAATAGGAATTGTTTTTTATTGATTGGAACCCAATCAAACACCGCTCCCCTACCGATAGCTATCGGGACCTCTCCCCCAAAGAAGGAAAGCGATTCACGACCTGATTTTCTGCTCCCACTTCCAGGCCGATGCCATGGCATCATCAAGGGTTGAATGGGCTTTCCACCCCAATACCTCATTGGCTTTTTTGGTATCGGCATAGGCTTGGATCACATCTCCAGGGCGTCTATCGACCACTTTATAATTGAGTTTTTTGCCCGATACCCTTTCAAAACTTTGAATGACCTCCAGTACTGAGCTTCCTGTTCCGGTACCTAGGTTGAACACCTCAAAATTCTCATCATTTTTACCGTCTAAAAGCCGTTGTAGCGCTACAACATGGGCCTTGGCCAAATCGACCACATGAATGTAATCTCTTATACAGGTACCATCGGGGGTTGGGTAATCATCGCCAAATACGGAGAGTTGCTCGCGCAAACCCACTCCGGTCTGGGTTATAAAGGGTACTAAATTTTGGGGCACGCCAATGGGCAGTTCTCCGATTTCAGCACTCGGATGCGCGCCTATTGGGTTGAAATAGCGCAGGGCAATAGCCGCTAGACTGGGCTTTACCTTACAGGTATCCCTAATGATTTCCTCGCCAATTTGTTTTGTGTTGCCATAGGGCGATTCGGCAGGTTTTACAGGGGCATCTTCGGTTATCGGCATTTTATCGGCCTGCCCGTACACCGTACATGATGAACTGAAGATAAAATGGGCCTCGTCTTTTTTGACCAATTCTTGTAAAAGATATACAAGCGTACCCAAGTTATTCTCATAGTACAAAAGGGGTTTCTCGACACTTTCGCCCACCGCTTTTGAGGCTGCGAAGTGGATGACACCCGCAATATCATTGTGCTTCTCGAAAAAACTCTTCACCTTTTGCTTGTCGCGAAGGTCCATTTCCTCAAAAATGGGTTCCTTTCCTGTAATGGCGACAATACCCTTCAACACCTCTTTTGAAGAATTGGAAAGATTGTCGATAATGACCACTTCAAAACCTTGGTTCTGAAGTTCGACCACAGTATGGGAACCTATAAATCCAAGGCCGCCCGTTACAAGTATTTTCATTTAGAATAATCTTTTATTGGTGTTGGATGAAAACCATCATCCATTAACAAAATCGACAACGGTTTTGGTTATAAATGCTATCTGCTCATCATCCAATTCGGTGTGCATGGGCAGAGAAATGACCTCTTCGACCAACTGATTGGTCACCTTGAAGTCATCTTCATTATAGCGCTCGTCTGCATAGGCCTTCTGTTTGTGCAATGGAATCGGGTAATACACCCCGCATGGTATTCCCTTATCATTTAAATGCTGCGCCAGAGCATCACGTTTTCCATTGGTGATCCGCAATGTGTATTGGTGAAAAACATGACAATCACAGGTTTCGCAAATACCTTGGCACCCATTGACCGTTTTGGGCCTGATGATGTGTTCTTGCCCTTCAAACGCCCTGTTGTATTTTTTGGCGGCACGCCTTCTACTTTCGTTGTATTCATCAAGTTTGGGCAGTTTCGCCCTGAGTACGGCGGCCTGAATACTGTCAAGCCTTGAGTTTACCCCGACCACATCGTGATGGTAACGCACATACATACCGTGGTTGACAATTCCGCGAATGGTATGCGCCAAATCATCATCATTGGTAAATATTGCTCCTCCATCCCCGTAGCAGCCCAAATTTTTTGAGGGGAAGAAAGAGGTAGAGGCAACATGGCCAATGGTCCCCGCCTTTTGTTTGCTGCCATCTTTTGAGGTATGCACCGCGCCTATGGCCTGGGCATTGTCTTCAATTACATAAAGGTTGTGTTTTTGGGCCAATTGCATCAACGCATCCATATCAGCACACTGGCCAAAAAGATGAACGGGCACTATGGCCTTGGTCTTGGGTGTTATCGCCCTTTCAACAGCTTCCACGTCAATATTGAAGGTGTCGGGGTCTACATCGACCAGAACAGGTGTGAGGTTCAACAAGGCGATGACCTCTACCGTGGCCGCAAAGGTGAAATCAGCGGTAATGACCTCATCGCCGGGTTTCAGCCCGAGGCCCATCATACATATCTGAAGGGCGTCGGTTCCGTTGGCACAAGGTATTACGTGCTTTACTCCCAAATAATCTTCCAACTCTTTTTGAAAGGCGTGCACGTCGGGCCCGTTGATAAATGCCGAAGAATCAAGTATGTTCGAAATCGATGAATTGACTTGGTCTTTGACTCCCTCATATTGACCTTTGAGGTCGACCATTTGAATTTTTCGCATGGATAGAAATTATGGGCAAAATTAAGAAATTATGATACCCCGAAATGAATTGCGGCAAAGAAATGTATTTTAGCGCAAAGTCATAATGGTGCAGCATATCTATAATTTTTTGATCTATGTAGCTTGGTTCGGTATCAGAGTGGCCTCATTGACAAGTCCGAAACTAAAATTATTTGTTTCAGGAAGGAAGGATTTGTTCAAGACCTTGCAATCAAAAATCAAAAGCGCCGACAAGACCATTTGGATACACGTGGCCTCGCTTGGCGAATTTGAACAAGGCCTGCCCGTGTTGCAGGCAATCAAGTCTACCTATAGCGACCATAAGCTGGTGCTTACCTTTTTTTCTCCCTCCGGATACGAGGTAAAGAAAAACACCCCTGCCGCCGATGTGGTCTGCTATCTGCCCTTTGATACCCGTGCAAATGCAGACCGCTTTTTGAAAATAGTACAGCCCGAGCTTGCGCTCTTGGTCAAATATGAAATATGGCCAAACTATCTCGAGGGGTTGCGAAAGAGAGCGGTGCCGACCCTTCTGATTTCGGCCCTGTTCTCAGAACATCAAGTCTATTTCAAGCCATGGGGCGGGTACATGCGAAACAAGCTGGGTGCTTTTTCACATTTTTTTGTGCAGGACCAAAACTCAAAAAAGCTTTTGTCCACTATCGGTTTTGACAATGCCACCGTGAGCGGGGATACCCGTTTTGACCGCGTGGCCGAAATCTTGAAGCGCGATAACACCTTGGACTTTATGGAAGCTTTTTGTACAGATGCCCCCTGCTTTGTTGCCGGAAGCACCTGGCCCGAAGACGAGGCGCTCTTGGTCGATTTCATCAATAGCTCCGATAAAACCGTCAAATACGTCATTGCCCCACACGACATTAAGGAAGCGCACATACAAAAACTGATTTCCTCCATCGAAAAAAGTACGGTTCGCTATTCAGAGATCGGGCAAAAAGATGTTTCACAATATGAGGTATTGGTCATCGATACCATCGGACTGTTGACAAAAATCTATAGCTATGCAAGTTTCGCCTATGTGGGCGGTGGTTTCGCCACTGGACTGCACAACACTTTAGAGCCCGCCGCATTCGGAATTCCCGTGATCATTGGCCCTGCCTACAAAGGTTTCAAAGAGGCTGAAGAATTGGTCGACCAAGGTGGAATCATCAGTGTGGGTTCTGCCAAGGAGTTTTTCAATGTGGCCAACCACTTTTTAATGGACACTGACTCTGTTCTGAAAACGGGACAAATAAATTCGCTGTATATCAAAGAAAATGTTGGGGCGACCGAAACCATCGTAAGGCATATAAAAACACTTCTTTAATTTTTGCTAGCTTTAAAAATCAAACCACCCTTATGGACAAACGAATACTTAGAATTTCATTGACCGCGGCTTTGGCCGGTTTTTTGTTTGGTTTCGATACCGTGGTCATCAGTGGCGCCAATCAACCCATCAAAGAAATTTGGCAGACTAATTGGTTCTTGGGCGATTCCATTTTTACGTTTCATGGCATTTTCATAATGTCCATGGCTCTTTGGGGCACAGTGCTGGGTTCTATTTTTGGAGGCATACCATGTGATCGATTGGGCCGAAAAAAAACATTGCTATGGATCGGCATACTTTACTTTTTATCTGCCATTGGGTCGGCACTTGCGCCAGAGCCCTATAGTTTTTCATTCTTCAGGTTTATCGGAGGGGTCGGGGTCGGGGCCTCATCTGTTGCGGCGCCAATCTATATCTCCGAAATCTCAAGTGCCGGCAATCGGGGTAGGTTAACGGCGATGTACCAGTTCAATATTGTTCTCGGAATTTTAGTCGCCTTTATTTCAAACTATGTGATTGGTGAGCTATTTCCGCAAAATGTGGCCTGGCGCTGGATGCTTGGCATTGAAAGCCTTCCAGCATTTATTTACACTCTACTGGTCATAAAGATTCCTAATAGTCCACGATGGTTGTTGATGAAAGGCAAGCCAGAAAGTAATGCCCTTGAGGCCATGACCAGTTTGGGCGATACAAAGGAAAGAGCCTTGGAACGTCTTGAAGAAATCAAAAAGGCCCTTGCCGAACAGGCCCCAAGAACAAAGGAAAAGCTTTTTTCAGGCGTTTACAAGAAACCCTTGATGCTGGCTTTTTTGATAGCTTTCTTCAACCAATTATCGGGCATCAACTTTGTCTTGTATTATGCCCCTGAGATACTCGAACGGGCCGGATTGGCTTCTGGCGAGTCGCTTTTCAGCTCTATATCCATAGGTGTCATTAATTTGATCTTCACCTTCGTCGGCATAGCACTCATCGACCGTCTCGGAAGAAAACAACTCATGTATATCGGTTCCATCGGGTATATTTTGAGCCTCGCCATGGTAGGTTGGTGCTTTTACAGCGGGGCCAGCACAACAGTGTTGTTGATTTTCGTTTTGGTCTTCATCGCATCACATGCCATGGGGCAAGGTGCGGTCATATGGGTGTTTATCTCCGAGATTTTTCCCAACAAGGTTAGGGCCGCCGGTCAATCGTGGGGCACGGGCACACATTGGGTCTTTGCTGCCCTGATCACCTTGCTCACACCCACTTTTTTGGATAGCAAAATCGGGGTTTTCAAAGAAAACCCTTGGCCCATATTCATCTTTTTTGCCTTTATGATGGTGCTGCAATTGTTATGGGTCTTTTTCATGATGCCCGAAACAAAAGGTATTTCACTGGAAGAACTGGCCAAGAGAATGAGCAAGACCAAAAAGAAATGAGCATATCGGTGTAATGTCTTTTTCCTTATATGGGTGAAATCAATGGTTTAATCGAATAAAGCGCCGAAAATGCTATTAAATCTGCGGATAATTCATTAAATTGTTGGAAATTATATGATTATGGGAAAAGGAGCTACAATTGGAACAAGCTTTTTGGATGGATTCCTAAGAATCATGGTCTTTGCCCTGATCGCAATATTGATTGCCATACCTGTTTGCATTGTTTTAGACCTATTGGGCATTTTTGATGCCCTTGGTATTTTTTAAACCAGACCACTATATCCTAAAAAGAACAAAACCTCCCAAATGGGAGGTTTTTTTACATTAAAAAGGGTTGCCCCGTGGATTGCAGTACCGAGAACCAAAATTCGCTCTCGAGGTCCACTTTCTTCCTTTTTTGGGTCACCGCCGAAATGGGCAGATAAACATATTTATTGTTGACCTTGCCCACCACAAATTTGGTCTTGCCCGACATGGCCCCATGCACGGCCTGGTAGGCCAACTGGTTGCAGAGCACGCTATCGCCCGAATTGGCGGGTGCACTGCGAATGATATAACTGGGATCTATATACTTGATCGTCATGGGAAAGATGTCTTTGAAATACTCCCCAATTTTTTCCTTTAGATAAACGCCAATGTCTTCGTGCTTTATATTGCCCGAGGCATCGGTCTTTACCTTTTTGCGGTCGAACAAGTGCTGACCCGCACCCTCGGCCACCACGATCACCGCATGGCGTTTTGCTTCAAGCCTTTTCTTCAATTGTTCAAAAAAGCCATTTTCCCCATAGAGATCAAAATCCATTTCGGGGATCAGGGCAAAATTCACCACTGGCATGGCCAAAGTGGCCGCTGCGGCTATAAAACCACTGTCCCTTCCCATCAATTTTATAATAGACATACCGTTGTGGGCCCCTGAGGCCTCGTTATGGGCATCTCTTAATATGGCGCTGGCAACATCAAATGCGGTCTCAAAGCCAAAAGACTTATCGATGATATCAATATCGTTGTCAATGGTCTTCGGAATACCCACAACACTTATATCGAGCCCCCGTTTTTCAATCTCCTCTCCAATGGCATTGGCCCCTTTCAGCGTACCGTCGCCACCGATGGTAAAGAGGATGTCAATTCGGTTATCGACCAAGGTATCGACCATAACGGAAACATCTTGGGCGCCACGGGAAGATCCCAAGAAAGTACCTCCGAATTGATGGATATCCTTCACTTTTTCAGGTGTGAGCTCTACAAAGCCATGGCCCTTGGCCGGGTTCAGGCCCTCGTAGCCATAGGGTATGCCCAAGATCCTTGGAACGCCATAGAAATAATGAAGCGCCATTACAATGCCCCGGATCACATTGTTTATACCGGGGCAAAGCCCACCACAGGTAACAATGGCCGCAGTGGTCTTGCCAGGTTCAAAATAGATGTGTTGTCTCGGGCCCGCTTTTTCCATGCAAAGCGGTTCTTCTTTATTGGTAAGGCATTTGTTATACGTATCCAGTGAAAGGTCATAGACCAACTTGTCATCTTCTTTGACATAATTGAAGATATGGTCTCCCCTGACAGTACTTAACTGCAGGGGAGACTTTACCTTCGGAATGCCCAAACTCTCTATTTGGAACATATTACAAACGCTGTTTTAAAAATGTTCATGCAAACTGTGGTGCGAATCGATCAGCGGCCCACTTTATTATGATTTGGCCCTGTTATATTCTTTCTGGCGCAAGTTCCCATTTTTCAGGAGATCTCCATAGGCTAGAAAGTAATAACTCTCTCATAAAAGTAAACTCTTTTGGAAGTTTGTCGTACATTTTTTCGAAAAGTTCTTCATGTCCCAACACTTCAAGTTTCCATTGCTCACGGTCGATGTCCATGATTTCATCAAATTGCTCAATCGAGAAATCAAGACCATCCCAGTTGATATCCTTGTAAGTAGGCATCCAACCGATTGGGCTTTCCACTGCACCTGCTCTACCCCTTACTCTACCTATGATCCACTCAAGAACTCTCATGTTTTCACCAAAACCTGGCCATTGGAAATTACCATCCTTGTCTTTTCTGAACCAGTTTACCACGAACATTCTTGGAGGATTCTGCAACGATCTACCAAATTGTAACCAGTGATTGAAGTAGTCTCCCATGTGGTATCCACAGAATGGCAACATTGCAAATGGGTCTCTTCGCACTTTACCTACTTGACCGAAAGCAGCGGCAGTCATTTCAGAACCAATTGTTGAAGCAGCATATACTCCAAAGTTCCAGTTTACAGCTTGATATACCAAAGGAACAGTGGTACTTCTTCTACCTCCTACGATGAATGCGCTAATCGGCACACCCTGTGGGTCTTCCCATTTTTCATCGATACTTGGGCATTGGCTTGCAGGGCAAGTGAAGCGAGCGTTGGGGTGTGCTACTTTTTCATCAGAGCCGGCTTCGTGTACCTTTCCGTGCCAGTTAATGGTTCCCTCTGGCATTTCAGTACCGATACCTTCCCACCATACATCACCATCAGGTGTAATACCTACGTTAGTGAAGATACTGTTCTCCTTGATGGTTTCCATCGCATTCGGGTTTGTTTTGTAGTTGGTACCCGGTGCTACACCAAAGTATCCGGCTTCAGGGTTGATTGCGTACAATCTGCCGTCAGGACCTGGTTTGATCCAAGCGATATCATCACCTACTGTAGTAATCTCCCATCCACCCAATTCTTTAGGAGGAATCAACATAGCGAAGTTCGTCTTACCACATGCGCTTGGGAAAGCTGCTGCTACGTATGTTTTTTCTCCTTCTGGGTTTTTTGCGCCCATAATCAGCATGTGTTCTGCCAGCCACCCTTCGTCTCGTGCCATGACAGAAGCGATACGAAGTGCCAAACATTTTTTACCTAACAATGCGTTACCACCGTAGCCAGAACCGTAAGAAACAATGCTTCTTTCTTCTGGATAGTGCACAATGTACTTCACTGTTGGGTTGCAGGGCCATAGTGCATCTTCTTGTCCCTCTTCCAAAGGAGCACCCACTGTATGCAAACACTTGATAAACTCACCATCGGTTCCCAGTTGATTCAATGCATCAACCCCCATGCGTGTCATGATCCTCATGTTGACCACTACGTACTCTGAATCTGAAATTTCAACTCCAATCTTAGAAATAGGGGAACCTAAAGGGCCCATACAGAATGGAATCACATACATCGTACGTCCCTTCATACAGCCTTCAAATAATGGATCTAAAGTGGCTTTCATTTCTTTAGGTGCCATCCAATTGTTTGTTGGGCCTGCATCTTCTTTTCTTCTACTACAGATAAAGGTCTTATCTTCTACTCGAGCTACATCACTGGGGTCAGAGAAACAAGCAAAGCTATTTGGTCTTTTCTCTGGATTAAGACGTGTAAAGGTTCCTTTATCTACGAGCTTCTGAGTAAGTCGATCATACTCTTCTTGTGAACCATCACACCAAACGATTTCATCGGGCTGGCATTTTGCTGCCACCTCAGAAACCCATGACTTAAGGGCGCTGTGACGCACATCTAATTTGTCTTTCATCGGTTTTTTTTCCATTATTTCCATGATTTAAAAAATTTAATGTTATGTTCAAAAATTCCATATCAACGGCACCAACAGCACCGTTGCTATAAAAAACAATAACAGCAAAGGCCCACCGACCCTTACATAATCTAAAAAATTATACCCGCCAGCGGCCAAGACCATGGCGTTGGTAGTCGTTCCGACAGGGGTCAAAAAGGCCGTCGAGGCGCTTATGGCCACTGTTATCAAATAGGGCTTGGGCGATACCCCAAGCGAATTTGCCGCCATTAAGGCGATGGGGGCCATCAAGACCGCTGTTGCCGAGTTGTTGATGGTTTGGCTAAAGCCCGTGGTCAACAAAAAGATGCCTGCGAGCAAGGCCGTGGGGTGCAGGCTGCCCAACGAATCGACCAGACCTGTGGCAGCCATTTGGGCAACACCCGTTTTCTGCAGGGCCAGCCCCATGGGTATCATGGCCGCGATCATGACGACGCTCGTCCAACTGATACCTTTGTAGGCCTTTGAAATGGGCACGCAGCGCATCAACATCATGATACCCGCACAGAGCAGGGCGGCAATTGCACCCGGCAATACCTTGAAAACCAGCAATACAATCATCAATATCAAAGTGCCCAAAGCAATGTAGCTTCTTATGTTCAGGGTGGCCACATTCTTGGACATGGCCTCGGGGCTGCCCGAAATAACGACATTCTCGTACAGCGATTTCAGGGCTTCAATGTTTTCCCAAGGACCGCGAATGATGAAGGCATCGCCCGCCTCAATCTTGATTTTGCCCTTTAGTGGCCTATTAAGACGAGAAGCCGCCAAAAGTTGCACCCCTGATTTTCTTAGGTATTGCCCCAAATTGATCACACGCCCTACAAACACCGATTTGGGGGTGATCAACATCTCAGCCATCCCCACTTCTTGATTGATGAGTTCGTTCTTAAGGGTATCTTTCTCTGCCGGGGTTGGAATGACACCCAAACTGAATTTCAAGGCAAAACGGTCAACAGCCTCTGGCTCGCCCTTTACGGTGATGATGTCGTGATAGCGCATTTCTGTTTCGGGCCCGGGCAGTTCCACGAAAAGAGGTACGCGTTGCTGCAATGGGCTTGGGTGCCGTCGTTTCAATCTCATAATGGCCACCTGGTGCTCTTCCTCAAAATTCCAATCGCCAATTTTTGTGTTGATCAATGGCGACATGGATCGAATGCGCAAACGGTATAAATTATCACCGATACTGTAACTCTCAATCCATTTGTGCATCTCGGCATCGATATCAACAGGTCTGTTCTTGGTTTTGTGCTTTGGCAGCAGCCGATAGCCCACATAACGGAAATACAAAATCGATATGACCAAAAGAGGCAGGCCGATCAACGAGAATTCAAAAAATGAAAAACCTGCCAAGTTGTTTTCGACCAAGGTGTTGCTGGCAATAATATTGGGCGGTGTACCGGTCAAGGTCAAAAGACCTCCCGTATTGGAGCCAAAGGCCACTGGCATCAGCAATTTTGAGGGCAGGGTGCCCGCATTCCATGCCGCAGAAACGGTCACTGGCAATAGGGCGGCCACTGTACCCGTGTTGCTCACAAAACCTGAAAGCAGACTGGCACCCAAGGTCACGATTACCAAAAGCTTGGGCACACTTTTGCCTGCCCAACTTACAAACCGTTGGCCCGCCAAGGCGGTCCACCCGGTTCTAGAAAGTCCCTCGCCTATAATAAACAGGGCGGCAATCATGATAACCGTAGGATTGCTGAAACCGCTGAGGGCCTCTTCCATGTTCAACAGTCCGGCCAAAAAGAGTGCCAGCAGTGAAATCAAAGCCACAACGTCAGGTGGAAACTTGCCCCAGATGAACAAGAAAATGGTAATCGACAGAATGACCAGTAATGTGACCATAATAGCGGTGTTGCTCTTGCTAGTCGAGTGTTAAAACAGGTACGCTTGAATGTAGGGTCAACAACTTTGTCAACCGGCCCTCTGAGGGCTTTGTCTTTTGTGCATGGTTGCGGGGCAAAATGGTCAAGAGGTCTATATCTTTTTCCTTGATATAGTCCAAAATGCCCTTTTCGATATCTTGGTTCTTTTCGAATGTGTGCTCTGCATAAAAGTGCTCTAAATAATACTCAAGGGTGTCCTCATTCGATTCTACAATTGCATTTTCCTCGTAAATAGATTCTTTATAGATGGTCAGCACATGCACCTTGGCGTTGAACATACGGGCAATATTCAAGAGTATGCCCAAAAGACGGGGGTTTTCTATCTCTTCTTTGCCCAAAACCAAGGCAATTTCCTTAGGGGTTTTGATTTCTGAGCCGAAAGGCACCGCCATAACCGGGCAGTCAGCTTCCAACACCAATTGTGAAGTATTGGTTAGGTGCTCATCGACACTTTTATCGCCCAATGTGCCCATTATGATCAAATCGGCCTGTTGATCTGTTCTGGTCTGCAATATGCTGGCGATAAGCTCGCCTTGTACCATCAACAACTCAGGCTTTTTCATGGTACGTCTGTTCAACGAACCGACGACCCTATCAAAACTGTCTTGGGTTTCCTTCAAATCGGCCTCCTTGAGAGCTGAAGAACTTACATACAACGCCTGAACCTGAATGGGCCTGTTGAAACCCACAAAGCTAAGGGTGTAGTCAAGTGCGGCTATAGAGGCCTCAGTAAAGTCAAAGGGAACCAAAATTTTAGTAATGCTACTCATACCTATGAAATTTAAATGGGTTCAAATTCAATTTCAGCCAAAAGTACGTCTGAGGCCCAATCCAAAACATGATAGAAGTCAGTTTTGCGGTTTTGGTGGGATAAATGGCCCGTTCTTATACCAAGGTGACAATTATCATTCTTTTAGATGTTGTTTCAGATGAACTTGCACCTGATTTCAACCAAAACAGCGGTATGAAACAACACCAAAAGCGTTGGGCCGCCCATCGTATAATCGTACTTTTGGCCATGTTCGTCTTGTATAGCGGCACCCGTTCACAACAATTGCCAAGCGATGCGACCGGAACCTGGCTGGAGTTGGTTAGCGACAATGCACTTTCAAAAAGGTGGAGCATACCGGTGGTGGGGGTCTTAAGGCAATACGACCTAGGCCATGAAACCGAGTTTGCCTTTTTGAGAACCGGGGCCACCTATGCATTTCCCAACACCCATTTAAAGGCCGCATTGGGGTTGGCCTATCTTGATAACCTGCCTTTTGAGCAAGAACTGTTCAGGCCAGAAGAGTACCAATTCTGGTTATATGAAGAGCTTACTATTATAAACTCACCTAAATTGTCGCAACGTTTTAGGCTTGAGCATCGATGGATTCAGGGTGCCGAAGAAAATCACACCGATCATAGACTCAGGTACCGATTGCATTTTCAGAGCACTTTAGCCCAAAACTTTTACTTCAAATGCTCTGATGAGCCTTTTTTCAGTTTCAAAGAAGCTAACATTGACCAAAATAGGTTCTTTATTGGCTTCGGTAAAAAGCTTGCCACCAATATCTCTGTTGAAATAGGGTACATGAAAAACCATATCGGAAAAAATAGCTATGACCGTGTTCGTATGGCACTGTTCTTTAAGACAAGCCTTTGCAGGGAAAGTCTTGATTTGATTAACAAAAATGACAAATTATCAATTTCTCAATAAAGCGGGGCAAAAAATAGAGACTTGACAAATGTCATATTTTAAAAATCTGAGGGTAAGTACTTTTAATCTCGTAAAAAACCTTCGTCATGAGATCAAAAAAGAACCCTCAAGTTGATTTGAGCAGAAACAGCAGCCTATACTTTATGGTAGGGCTGACCGTCGCGCTCTTTACCATATGGCAATTGTTGGAGTACAAGACCTATGAAACAGAAGACGAATTTGTTCAAGTGTTGGAAGTCGCAGAAGACATTAAAGAAGAAGTACCCGTTACCCAGCAGATTAGAACTGCACCACCGCCCCCACCTCCAGCTGCACCAGCTGTAATCGAAGTAGTCGAAGATGAGCTTGAAATAGAGGAAACCATTATTGAAAGTACAGAGAGTAGTCAGGAGACCGAAGTTGCAGAAGCAGTGGTGAGTGTTGACGATGTGGAAGTAGGTGAAGAGGAAGAAGAGGTTTCTGTACCCTTTGCCATTATTGAGAATGCTCCCATTTTCCCAGGATGCGAAAACCTATCAACAGAAGCCGAGCGCAGAGAGTGTTTTAATCGTAAGGTTCAAGAGCATATCAAAAAAAATTTTACTTATCCCAAGACCGCTCTAGAATTGGGTATACAAGGCAGGGTATTTGTGAAGTTTGATATAGACTCCCAAGGACGTGTGGCAAACATTCAAAAAAGGGGACCTGATAGGTTGTTGGAAGAAGAGGCTGCTAGAATCATTTCAGCATTGCCCAAAGTAAAACCTGGTCAACAGAGGGGGCGGCCAACCAAAGTCGCCTACAGTATACCCATAAATTTTGTAATGCAATGAACAAAAAGCCCGGATTATCTTGATCTGGGCTTTTGTTTTTTTTAGGCGCACCACTTATCGATACCAAGGTGCATCTATATAATCCCGCTCTTTTGAGTTTCGTTCCCTGTTTTTGATGATCAAATGGTTTTGGTCGATATACCTGGCCCTGTACCCCAATAAGTGAAAAATGGGTTTTGCCATGAAACGTGCGATTTTTTTATTGACCATCAAAGCGACCTTGTCATTACTGGCCCAATTTATGCCCGGCAACAAGGTCAAGACACTGTCCATCTTAAGATTTCGAACCCACTTTGACATCCAAAGAAAAAACCTTGGAATTTCACGAATAAAATAAAAGCCTTCACTTCCCTTTTTTTGGTATAGGGGCATGAACAACTGGCGCGGTTTTGTGGTCTTGATAACACCTTGCCCGTTGATGGCAATGGGCTGGTTCTTTGGCACTTTCTGAAAATTGACAAAGCCCGGCAGCATATCAAATTGATCGCTAGGGCCTATTTCATGTTGGTAATATATTTCATAAAAGGTATGGGGTTCATCGCAAGAATCGGCCACCTTGCACCTAAGTTTGGCAAGTTCTTCCACACCGACATCCACTGCCCCGGTCAGGGCCAAGGTATAGTTGATGAAATTGATGCTGTTCTCTATGGCCGAAGCGGCATCGTGCTGCCCACTTTCATAACCAAAAGACACATAACCCATTTCATTGATATGGCTGAGCAGGGCCCCCGACAGATACTCTTCAATACCCAGAATTATGGGCAATGGATAGTTGGATACAAATTTTCTGTTCAAGAGGCTGTCGTTCACCACAATAAAGGGAGATGTCTCGCCTGAAGTTGTATGAAGATCGATGAAGTAATAGGGCGGGCTTGTGGTGCTGAACAGCTCTTTTAAGAATCCCATCAACGCTCTCATCTCTTTCGCATCTGGGGTTTCCCGCCCATTTTGTCGTTCGAGTTGGGCGATTCGTTCTGGATGCCAAATACGATTTAGGTCTTCTTCATGAAAACGAACCTTTTTTTGAAGGGCCGACACATTTCCGGCAACCGCAAAAAATTCACCATTAAAGGGCGTCTTGTTTGACCGCAATTTTTTAACAACCTCATCGAGGGCAAAAATTCCTGCGGGTTCGTTACCATGGATACCACCAAAAAAAACAACCGTAGGACCCGGTTGTTTGCCCTTGATATGGCCCACAATTCTTTTAAACTGCAATGAGCTGCCCAAGGCCTTGCTATAGACTTCGGGCATGGTCAAAAGTCTTTTTTACTGATGATTCCTACCAAGGTATTGTCAAACACCACTGGCAGACAACCGATTTCATGTTTGTCCATTAACTTTTTTGCCAATTCAATCTTCATCTCTGGGGAAGTCGTCACCACCTCTTTCACCATAATATCTGACACCTTTGTTTTGTTAAAATCCGTTGTGGCCTCCAATGTTTTCAAGTAGCTCCAAGTCAACAGGCCCGACAGATGGCCTTGGTCGTTCTCAACCGGAATGTGGTGTATGTTGTTCCACTCCATAATGGCCTTTGCCATGCTTACCGAGTCATCTTCGTGCAATTTGAACAGATGTGTGGTCATAACTTCCTTCACCAATGTCGGCTTACGTCTGATGTTTTCCAAATTTACATGTTCCCATTGATGTATTGGCAGATTCTGTGATTGGTTTTCAACCATCTTCTTGGTCAACAGCACCAAGGCCTTATCGGTTTTGAAACGCCGTTTCAACGTTCTTAGGTTTGCCACCTGCCATTGTTCGCCCGACATGCCTTTGGTACGTTCTTCTATTATACCGAGCAAGCGCTCGATATCATCTTCGTCGACCCCACATTTGTGAAGGCCCTTATAGGCGATGGGAAGCAATTTGTTCAAAACCAATTTTTTGGCGCTGTAGAGCTCCCCACACCATAAAAAAACGGTTTCCTTTCCAGTTCGGGCCGCTTTGATAAAGTTGGTTTTCACCGTTTTAAAATCCATTTGGGAAGGCATGTCATCAAACATCTTCGGCCTTCCTTTCATCAGGCCTACCCAAAAGGCAAAATTGGCCAACTCGTCAATCACTGAGGGCCCGGAGGGAATGTACCTGTTCTCAATCCGTAGATGTGGCTTGCCACCTCCGACCCCATAGCAAGGGCGGTTCCAACGGTAAACCGTGCCATTGTGCAGACACAGGGCCGGCAGTTTTGGGATTTCTCCTTTTTTCAATATTTCAAGGGAACTCTCTTCAATCGGCTTGGTCAACAATACCCGGTGCTTTGAAATATCCTTTTTCAATATTTCAGCCACAGAACCTTCTTCCCAATGGTCACCAAAGCCGACCCTGGGCGTTTGGTTGCGCAGTGCGTAAGCGGTTTTTCTTGTGTCAAGGCTCTGTTGAAAAAGTGCTATTCGGGTCTCCTTCCACAATTCCCTTCCCATGAGCAAGGGCGAATTACAGCATACGGCAAGAACGGGGCCGGATATCGCCTGTGCCCAATTGTAGCTTTGCACAAAGTCATGCGATGGCACCTGTAAATGCATCTGAAAACTGGTATTGCATGCTTCGAACATGACCGAATCATGCTTTAGGTACAACTCATCGACCCCGCGTATCTTCAAATTGAAATCGCCTCCCTTACAGGCCTTCAACATCTCGTTCAAAGCAAAATATCGGGGTATGGGCGTCAAATGGTCGAGACCGACCTCTTTTTTGCCAATAGTGGGCAAAATACCGGCCAACAACAGATGTCCCTTGTGCTTTTGGGCATGTGTATTGGCCTTCTGTAGCAATTTGCGCAATTGGTTTTCAACAAGCGTAAAGCAATTTCCCTTAAGTTCAAAAGGATCCAGGTTGATTTCGATATTATAACTGGCCAACTCTGTTGTAAAATGGGGATCGTTGATTTCTTCGAGCAGCTTTAGGTTTATGCCATAGGGCCGATAGTTCTTGTCGATAATGCAGAGTTCTTGCTCTGCGCCGATGCGCACGACATCGTCTTCGAACACTTGATTTTGTAATAGCAGTTCAAGGGTTTCAACATCATCGATCAAATGCTGCACAAAGGCCATTCTAGCTTCGATGCCCTTTGTATTTGAAGTAATCATTTCGCCCATATCTGAAACTTATGGAACAAATCTATATATCGAAATCGATTGAAAACATGACATTTATCAGACTGAACCCGGCCTACGAGCCTTTAAATGACATTTGTCATGTTTTTTTGGGGCCAATGAAAGTACTTTTGAACCATATTGTGAGCTATGTGTGATCTTATCCATAAATATAACGTACCTGGTCCCAGGTATACCAGTTACCCCACGGTACCCTATTGGGATATTGATTCCTTTTCCGGCAAAAAATGGAAAGAAAGTGTAACCGATAGCTATCAAGAAAGCAAAGATGGGGGCATCAGCCTGTACATACACCTTCCTTTCTGTGAAAGTATGTGTACTTTTTGTGGTTGCCACAAACGCATTACCAAAAGACACGAGGTAGAAGACCCCTATATAAGGGCCCTTTTAAAAGAATGGGCGCTCTATCGGCAATTGCTGGGCGAACGACCCGTTATCAAAGAGCTGCACTTGGGTGGGGGCACCCCTACTTTTTTTTCGCCCGAAAACCTGACCAAACTGGTCAATGGAATCTTTCGGTTTGCCCATAGGGCCGAAAATGCCGAACTGAGCTTTGAGGGCCACCCGAACAATACCACTAAAGCCCATCTACAGGCACTCTACGATGTAGGCTTCAGACGAGTGTGTTTTGGTGTGCAAGATTATAACGAAAAGGTTCAAAAAGCCATCAACCGTATTCAACCGTACGAGAACGTACAACGGGTAACCACATGGGCCCGCGAAATAGGATACACATCTGTGGGGCACGATATTATTTACGGGCTGCCGTTTCAAACCCTTGAAGATGTAAACAATACCATAGACAAAACCAACGAATTAAGGCCCGATCGCCTTGCCTTTTACAGTTATGCCCATGTTCCCTGGAGAAAGGGAAATGGACAACGGGGCTATCGGGATGAGGATCTGCCGACCGCCACCGAAAAACAGTCACAGTACGAAATAGGAAAGACAAGACTTACCGAACTGGGCTATCAAGACATCGGCATGGACCATTTTGCACTGACCACCGATGCCCTGTACCAAGCTGTGGAGAAAGGCACCCTTCATCGCAACTTCATGGGGTACACCCCTTCAAAGACACAGTTGATGATTGGACTCGGGGTGTCAAGTATCAGCGATAGTTGGTATGCTTTTGCCCAAAATGTAAAAAACATAGAAGAATACCAACATTTGGTCGAGAACGATATAATACCCGTTTACCGAGGACATATTTTAAATCGGGAAGACCGAGTGATCCGCCAACACATTCTAAACCTGATGTGCAGGTTCGAGACCAATTGGCAAATGGAGGGAGACAATAACATAAATTTTCAGAACGTTATAGAAGACCTGACAGAGTTGGAAGCCGATGGCTTGGTTGAAATCGGTTCAAACTCCATAAAGGTAACAGAAAAGGGCCGGCCGTTCATCAGAAACATCAGCATGGCCTTTGACCTTAAACTAAAAAGAAAGAAACCCGAGACCCAATTGTTCTCGATGACCGTTTAACAGGCCCGCCATGGTTGGCCATAAAAGTAGACCCATGAAAAATATTATTGTCCCAGTCGATTTTTCAGAACAATCGGAGAAAGCCTTGAAAGTGGCCGCAGGTTTGGCCAAAAAACACAATGCCTCGCTTTTTGTGCTGCATATGTTGGAACTCTCGCCGGCCATTATGGCCAACACCGAATATATGCCACCTGAGCATATCGTTCACCTGATGAAATTGAACGAAAAACGGTTTGAGGAGTTTTTGGACAGACCCTATTTGAAAGATGTGGAGATCACCCCTATCATCAAACACTATAAGGTGTTCAGTGAAGTAAACGATGTGGCCAAAAAACACAATGCAGACCTAATTGTCATGGGATCTCATGGTGTGGATGGATTGGAGGAAATCTTCATAGGCTCCAACACAGAACGCGTGGTTAGAAATGCAGAGGTGCCGGTTTTGGTCATTAAGGGCGATATGGAAAACTTCAAGGCAGAGCGCTTTGTGTTTGCCTGTGATTTTAAGGAAGAAAGTGTGCCCAGTGTCAAAAAAGCCGTTGATTTTGCCAAAAAACTGAAAGCGGAGTTGAAACTGGTCTACATCAACACCCCGGCAGATGCTTTTTTGAGCCACGAAGATGCCTATAAGCGTATCTCAAAATTTTTGAACATCGCCCAACTCGGATTGGAAGTTGACATCTACAACGATTATACGGTAGAGAAGGGCATTCTTAACTATGCCGAAAGCCAAGGGGCCGATTTGATCGGCATACCCACCCATGGCCGCAAGGGCCTGTCACATTTCTTTATGGGCAGCCTTGGTGAAGACATAGTCAACCACAGTAAGATACCGGTCGTTACCTTTAAGATATAAAACGGCCATAGATTGATTTTTGATGTACAATTTGGTATCGATACCAAAGAAAAGAGGGGCTTGAAACAGCCCCTCTTTCCATTGTCAAAAAGTCTTTCTAGAGGGGCAGATACGATTTGCCCTCTTTTACATCGGCAATCAGCTGGCCCACGGTGGTATGTTGAATACTTTTCAGAAAATCAGCCTTGGTCTGCCCGACCATTTCGTGCAACGGACATGGGTGCGAATCATCACATTTCTGTAAACTGAGCACGCAAGAGGTCAAGCGATGCTCCCCGTCAATTAGTGAAACTATTTTGAACAGCGGAGTGTTTCTGTTTTTATCGGTAAGATAAAATCCGCCGTGGGGGCCTTTGGCGGAAGAAACCACATCGTGCCGTGAGAGTTCCTGCAATAGTTTTGAGGCATAGGCTTCGGGTATATCGGTTGCCTCACTGATAACTTTGGCCCTTATACGTTGTTTTTCAGAAGAATTGACCCCTAAATAAAGTACGGCCTTAATAGCGTATTTGACAGAATTTGAAAACAAGGAAAGCTTTTTTTTTGCGAATATAAAGATTAAAAGACTTTTTTGTCTGAAATATGATGCTTGTCATGTTTTCCGTTTTTATGGGCAACTATATTTGTGCCCATGAAAAGTTGGGTAGTTTTATTGGTGACCTCCATCATGCTCTTAAAGCCCCTATGGCCCATTGCCGAGTATATAGCCAACTACGACTACATCGCCAATACGCTTTGTGAGAACAAAGACCGGCCCCAACTGCAATGTAACGGCAAGTGCTACCTTTCGAAACAACTGGCCAAAGAGGCTGAAGGAAACGATAAAAATCCGTTCGGGGAAAGACTTTTCAGTGAATTGCTGCAAACGGTCTTTTTTGAGCCCCTGACCGAAATCACCATCGATTGTTGCGGCGAGCAAAATACGAATGGTAGAATTGCCTATTTGAACACCTTCTTTTCTTCTTGCCATCTTTTGGTTTTGGGGCAACCTCCCGAAGACTGCCAATGATTTCATTTTCTTTTTTGAACGGTGCTTCCAAACACCTAGGTTGGATTGCACTACTTAACCTTCGTTGAATCATAATTACACAATCATGACTTTTAAAACAGAAAGAACGCTGGGTCTTTTGATGGCCTTGATGTTCATTATAAATACGGCAACCGTATACGCCCAAAACAACCATATCATCAGATTGCTCGACCAAGAGAGTTCGTTGCCCATCATCGGGGCCACCTTCACCTATGGAGACCAAACGGGCGTCTCCAATGTTGACGGCAATATTGAATTTCAATATCGTAAAGGCGTATCGATGAACTTTTCACACATCAACTATGGCAAGTGGTCATTGATCGATGCAGAGGTCTTGCAAATGATCGAAGAAAAAGTTTTTTATCGACGGCCCATCATCGTCAACCTTTACCCGATAACCGTAATCGCCCTAAGAAAAAATATGAGCCCAATTGAAAATGTAACACTTGATTACCAAGAGCGGTTGGCTCATGACGGGGCATCGGTCTTGAACCAAAACCCTGCCCTGAACAGCATACGAAAAGGCGGCAACTATGGTTTCGACCCCGTTTTCAGGGGCTTCAAGTACGACCAATTGAACGTTGTCTTGAATGGGGCCCAGAGTGCCACGGCGGCCTGCCCCAACCGTATGGACCCGCCCACCAGTCAAATGGCCCCCAATATGGTCGACAGGATCGAGGTGCTCAAAGGCCCCCATGCCCTGCGTTACGGCACCGGTTTCGGAGCCACTATTAATTTTGTGCCCACTAAACTTCGGTTTGTAGAAGAAAATGATTTCTATGGAAGAATTTCCAATGGTTTTGAGGGCAATGGTACCGTTTTGCGAAACGAGGGCCAACTGGGCTTCAACGGAAAGAAGCATGATATCGCCGTCTTTGCCTCTTGGTCACAGGGCAACGACTATACGGCCGGCAATGGTCAAACCATAGCGGCAGATTTCAATCGGGGCAGTTTTGGCACCAATTTGGGCTTCAAACTATCTGAAGACAATCTCTTGCGGGTATCGGCAACCTATAACGTGGCAAGAGATGCAGATTTTCCTGCCCTGCCCATGGATTTAAGGGAGGACGATACCTGGATGTTCAATGCCCGACACGATGCCAGCTTTGACAAAGACCATCTTTCTTCATGGAACACCACGGTTTTTGCCTCGTTCGTAAACCACCTGATGGATAACTTGTTGAAGCCCCTAGACCCTAGGATGCTGAACGCATCGACCAAGGCGACCACCTATAATTACGGTGCCCGAACCGAAGGGGTGTGGAATTTTGAAAAGTCCAATCTGTTTGCCGGGGCCGATTTTAGAAGAGAGGGTGCCGAAGGCACTAGGGTGCGAGAGTTTTTAATGGGCCCCAATGCGGGCAATGTGGTTCGCGACAACGCATGGCAAGACGGCCAGATGGGCAAGGGCGCGGTCTTTTCAGAATACCATCTCATTTTTGACAAGACGAGGGTGGTGTTGGCCACCAGATTGGAGCTGAACCGTGCCAACGTTGATGAGCCCACACCAGAGTTTACCCAGGCGAACGGTGATACGCAAGTAACACAGTTCAACCCTAGCTTCAGTATCGGGGCCACAAGAAATATCAATGAAGAAATAACGCTGGGCCTATGGCTGGGCCGTGCCCAACGAAGTGCAAGCCTAACCGAGCGGTACATCAATTATTTTCCGGTGGGCCAAGATCCCTACGAAATGTTGGGCAATCCACAGTTAGACCCCGAGGTCAATAATCAGCTCGACCTTACCCTTAATTGGCAAAACAAGTTGACCAGCTTGGACATCGATTTTTTTGCAGGATACCTTCAAGATTTCATCTCTTCGGTCATCGACCCAGAACTTGAGCCACGGTTGCCGATGAGTCCCGGTGTACGTCGGTTTATCAACATTGAGGATGCCCTGAACCTCGGCTTTGAGTTCAATTGGGTGCAACAACTGACCTCGGGGCTACAACATCGTGTGGGCGTAGCCTACACCTACGCACAAGACCTGGAACGAGACGAACCCCTGCCCGAAATCGCCCCGTTGGATCTCAGATACACCCTTTCGGGCCATTATATGAAAGGAAAACTGCTTCCAGAACTGACGTTCAGGCATGTATTGGAACAATCACGAACAGCTACCGAGTTTGGCGAAACCCCAACCCCGTCTTTTTCGCTGTTGGATGCAAAGTTGGCCTACAACTTTACCAAATCGGGCAGGATCACGGTCGGTGTCAACAATATTTTCGATGAGAACTATTATGAACACCTGACGCGATCTGTTAGGGGAAACAACCAGCCAATTTTTGCCCCCGGCCGCAATGCTTTTGCCGCCATCAATTTTGTGTTCTGAAAACACTTGGAAATGGCCATGAAATGATTTCAGGTGTACTTACATTACTTTGTGGTTTGTTGAAGGCCGTCTGGTGATACCAGATGGCCTTTTTGTGTACAAAAAGCATAGGACAGGGACAAAAAACATCAACAAAGCCAACACAAATGATTGAATATTAGTTTTTTACCACACCCCTTCTGTCACCAATAAAAATTTTCAGATTAAAAGAGTTTTTTATCTGAAATATGACGATTGTCATATTTTATAAAGAACACCACCGCTACTTTTGGGGCATATTAAATCATAAAATACAACAATGAAAATAGCCAGTAGATCAATCGCCGTTCTGTTCTCCCTACTCATCATGGCTTGTGGAGGCAAGGAGGAAAAGAAAAAAGAAGGTTTCAGCGTAGAGCGCAAAAAAGCAAAGACCGAGAAACCTGTTGAAACAAACTCCACCTCAGCGGTAAAAGCTTCTGAAAGGGTTGATTTGGACAACAAAGGGGTCGGCCCAATAACATCGTTGACCCTTGATGCTGAAATTGATCAGCCCATGGCCAAACAAGGCGAAGAGGTTTTTAACCAAATGTGTACTGCATGTCACAGAGTGGGAAAAAAGTTCATCGGCCCCGCGCCAAATGGTATTTTGGAAAGAAGAACCCCAGAATGGGTCATGAACATGATCTTGAATCCTGAAGTGATGGTGAAAGAAGACCCATTGGCAAAAGACCTGCTGATGGAATTTAATGGGTCGCCCATGGCCAACCAAGGGCTCACAGAAGAGCAGGCCCGTGCTGTCTTGGAATATTTTAGAACTATAAACTAGTGTATATGAAAACAACCACCAATCTCAAGCTTTTGATTGGCTCTTTTTGCATACTGATGCTGTTGGCCAGTTGCAAAAATGAGGCCAAAACTGAGACCCCTACTGCCCCTGCGGATATGCAAACGGAAGATGCGAAAAAAACAGGGCAGGCGTTCATTAAAGACGATGAATCACGTCCCAATGTGCTACAGATAGCCATTGGTTCACCTGACCACACAACCTTGGTTGCGGCAGTTCAAGCTGCGGAACTTGAAAATGCCTTGGTAAACGCAGGCCCATTGATGGTCTTTGCGCCCACCAACGAGGCCTTTGATGCCTTGCCAGAAGGGACTGTGGAAGATTTACTGAAGCCAGAAAACAAAGATGCCTTGGCAAACATTCTCAAGTACCATGTGACCCCTGGTAAGTACACCAAAGATTTTTTGAAAAAATTCAAAAAACTGGGGCAGGCCAATGATCAAAGTGTAATGGTAGAGGTCAAAGGTGACGATGTATATGTGGGCGGCGCCAAAATTATTGCCAGTATAGATGCTGGAAACGGAATCGTGCACGTAGTGGACAAGGTGATATTGCCCCCAACAGAAGAGTAAAACTTATAAATAACAATAAATAGCAAAACAATGAAAAAATGTACGTATTCGTTACTGATGCTTTTGGGCTTCGCCCTGACCTTCATGGGCTGTGGTGAGCAGAGCAAAAGCTCAAATGGAGCATTGACCTCAAATGCAGCCGAAAAGGTCTATGTGGCCCCCGGTGAACATGATGAGTTTTATGCCTTTTTATCAGGTGGGTTCAGTGGACAATTATCAGTTTATGGTCTCCCTTCTGGCAGGCTCCTTAAAATTATCCCTGTATTCTCTCAAGATGCCGAAAAAGCTTGGGGCTACAATGAAGAAACCAAACCCATGTTGAACACTTCCCATGGTTTTGTTCCTTGGGATGATGCCCACCATCCCGACATATCGCAAACCAACGGAGAGCTTGATGGCCGTTGGGTTTTCATTAATGGCAACAATACGCCACGTATAGCAAAAATCGACCTAAGTGTGTTCGAGACAACGGAAATAATCGAAATTCCAAACAGTGCTGGTAACCACAGTTCTGCCTTTGTCACAGAGAACACCGAATATGTCGTGGCCGGTACACGCTTCTCGGTGCCAGTACCACAAAGGGATATGCCCATTGCCGAGTACAAGGGCAACTTTAAGGGTGCACTGACCTTTATAAGCGTTGACCCAGAAGATGGTGGTATGGACATCAAATTTCAATTGATGATGCCCGGGTTCGATTATGATCTTTCCCACCCTGGTCGTGGCAAATCACATGGTTGGTTCTTCTTTACCACCTATAACACCGAAGAGGCCAGCTCGCTGTTGGAAGTGAACGCATCTCAAAACGACAAAGATTTTATTGCAGCGGTTAACTGGAAAAAAATAGAAGAATATGTGAACAATGGTGGAGGCACCAAAATGCCCGCCAATTATGCACATAACGTGTATGATGAAGAAACGCACACTGCAACTTCTACCATGAAAAAAGAGGTTTTGGTGGTAAACCCAACAGAAGTGCCCGGTGCGGTATTTTTCTTGCCCACGCCAAAATCTCCGCACGGTTGTGATGTGGATCCAACAGGACAGTACATTATTGGTAACGGTAAGCTTTCAGCTGACCTAACGGTTCACTCCTTCGATAAGATGATTGCTGCCATTGAGGGCAAAAAATTTGATGGTGAGGCATATGGCATCCCCATTTTGAAATTTGAAGATGTTTTGGCTGGGCAAGTTAAAAGTGGTGGCCTTGGTCCATTGCACACAGAATTCGATGGTGAGGGCAATGCCTATACCTCGTTCTTCATATCCTCAGAAGTGGTGAAATGGAAATTGGGCACTTGGGAAGTTGTCGATAGGCAACCCTGTTACTATTCGGTGGGCCACTTGATGATTCCTGGGGGCAACTCAAGAAAACCCTTTGGCAAGTATGTAGTGGCAATGAATAAAATCACAAAAGACAGGTATCTGCCCACTGGGCCAGAGGTTACACAATCGGCACAACTCTATGATATTTCTGGTGAAAAAATGGAGCTCTTGCTAGATTTCCCAACGGTCGGTGAACCACACTACGCAGCTGGTATCGCAGCAGATATCGTGAAAGAACGTTCGAAAAAAATATTCGAGCTGAAAGACAACAAGCACAAATATGGCATACAATCAGATTCCGATGTGCGCGTAGAACGTAATGGCAAAGAGGTACACGTGTATATGTCGATGATTCGTAGCCACTTTAACCCTGACAATATCGAGGGTATTAAGGTGGGCGACAAGGTCTATTTTCACGTGACCAACCTTGAACAAGATTACGATGTGCCGCACGGCATCAGTATAATCGGCGCCAACACATCGGAGCTATTGATCATGCCAGGACAAACTGAGACCTTCGTCTGGGAACCCAAACAGCCCGGCGTATGGCCATTCTACTGCACCGACTTCTGTTCGGCGCTACATCAAGAAATGCAGGGGTATGTAAGGGTGTCCCCTGCCAACTCAAACATTGATCTCAAATGGTCTTTGGGCGAGTAATTAAATCCTCTTGAGGATTTCCATTTCAAACTTGGGCACGGCCGGCCAATGGCCGGCCGTGCTTATTTATCATTAAAAAAATAAAGCGATGAAAAAATCACGATTGACCATGGTTTTGGCTGCCCTATTACCACTGTTCTTGTTTTTGTTCCCTCTTTGGAAAATAACATTGGAAGCGCCCCAATACCCTACACCTTTGGGCATGTACATCTACATCAACGATTTTGCAGATGCCAACCCGCATGATATCAAGAACATAAACCTTATGAACCATTATGTGGGTATGAAGTACATACCCGATGCCATACCAGAATTCAAGATATTCCCAATCGTTATTATAATCACAACGATTATTGGGCTGGTAGTTGCAGCAAAGGGTAACCACAAATGGTATCTATACTGGTTTATTATGATGTTGTTGGTGAGTACTGCAGGCCTTATAGACTTTTACATTTGGGAGTATGAATATGGCCATGACCTAGACCCTAGGGCCATTATGAAATTTACCAATCCAGATGGATCTGTAATGGGTTTTCAACCGCCGTTTTTTGGCTCGAAGGATATTCTTAACTTCAGGGCACATTCATACCCGCAACTGGGTGCCTACTTTTTGGCCATTGGAATTGCTTTGGGCTATGTTGCCTATTATGTCGGCAAAAAAGAAAAACAAACCGTAAAGACCTCGTCATGAGTACACGTTATCTTTTGTTAATATGCCTAGCACTGGCCATTGGCTCTTGCAGTGTTAAGCCGAAGCCCATAGAATACGGTTCAGATGCCTGCCATTTCTGTAGTATGACCTTAGTGGATAGGCAGCATGCCGCCCAAATCGTGACCGACAAAGGTAGAGTCTATAACTTTGATGCCGTGGAATGCATGATGAACCACTTAAAGGAAGTTGACAATAGCACGGTCGCGCTGTTTTTGGTCAACGGCTACACACAACCTGGTGAACTGATCGATGCCACTAAGGCCACTTATCTCATCAGCGAAGGCATACCGAGCCCCATGGGAGAGTTTTTAACGGCATTCGATAGCAGGGCTGATGCCGAAAAGGCACAACAACAGCATGGCGGTGAACTGTATTCATGGAATGAACTCCGAAACCGTTTCAAACCGTAATGATGTACGAAATAGACGAAAGCCTTAAAGCACAGCCCTTCAATGGCCTACAAATAAAAAAGTTGACCAAAGGCAGTACCTTTGAGGTCATGGGCATTAGCCTCGAAAAAGATGCAATCTTTCCCGAACACACCTCCCCCAGTGATGCACTGTTGGTTGTTCTTGAGGGAACTATTGATTTTTTTATAGACGGAAAAAGCTTCCGATTGACCCAACAGGAAAATTTTTCATTTCCGAAGGAAACCCCTCATTGGGTAAAGGCTCATGAAAACACCAAATTTTTGATTATCCGTTAATGCGATCTACAGTTTTTTTATTTGTCGGGATATTTCTCATGGGATCAAATATGGCCATTGCCGAACAAATCACGGTATGCGCCGATTGTGAGGCACTCTCAATAAAACAAGCCATTGCAATGGCCTCCGATAATGATACCCTGTTGATCAAAAAGGGAACCTATAAAGAGTTCAATATTCTCATCGACAAGCCACTTACCCTGTTGGGCGAGAATTACCCCGTTATAGACGGAGAAGACAAGGGCGAAATCATTCGAATCGCATCAGACAACGTAACTGTAGATGGTCTGTTCATCATAAACGTCGGTACGAGTTACACCTCGGATTATGCAGCCATACGGGTGGTTCAGAGTGAGAACTTCCTGATTCAGAACATTGTGCTGGAAAAGTTGTTCTTTGGCATTTATCTTGAAAAATCAAACAACGGAAAAGTATATCACAACAAAATCATCGGAGATGCGGTTGATGAATACAATTCTGGCAACGGCATACAGCTTTGGTATTCGCACAACGTAGTGGTTGACCACAACATCGTACAGGGTGTGCGTGATGGCATTTATCTCGAATTTTCAGATAACGTGACCATCAACAATAACCTCAGCTCAAACAATCTTCGTTATGGTCTACACTTTATGTTCTCGAACGACGATGTGTATACCAACAACACCTTCGAGAACAACGGTGCCGGTGTGGCGGTCATGTTTTCGAAGCGTATTAAAATGCGCAAAAACATCTTCCGAAAAAATTGGGGCACCGCTTCTTATGGGGTACTGCTAAAAGAAATTAACGATGCCGAGATCGTTGGCAACACCTTTGAAGAAAATACCATCGGAATCAATATCGAGGGTTCAAACAGAATCGACTACCGGAACAACGATTTCATCAATAATGGATGGGCCGTAAAGGTTCGTGGTGCCTGTTATTCGAACCGGTTTGTCGGAAACAACTTTTTGTACAACTCTTTTGACATTTCTTACAACAGCAAGGTTAGTGACAATGTTTTTGAACAAAATTATTGGAGCAGTTACACTGGTTATGATCTGAATAAAGACGGAATCGGCGATGTGCCCTATCGCCCGGTAAAGCTGTTTTCTTATATTGTGAACCGCACGCCCGAGACCATTGTGCTGTTACGCAGTCTGTTTATGGATATCATCGACTTTTCAGAAAAAGTATCGCCCGTTTTTACACCCGACAACCTAGTAGATGCGACCCCTTTGATGCGGCCCTTTTCAGGGCTTGAAGAGGATGTGGTTGCAAGTCAAACATCCAAACCCAAATAAATGATCGAGATAACAAGCCTACATAAAAGATTTGGCAAAAACCAAGTGCTGACAGGGGTTGACCTCACCATAAGAAATGGTGGCATCTATGCTGTTTTGGGGCCGAACGGTTCAGGCAAGACCACGCTCATTAAAAGCATATTGGGCATGGTAATACCCAATAAGGGCAGCATTTCGGTTTTAGGGCAGAACATAAAGAACAGTTGGAAATACCGCAAGCAAATCGATTATCTGCCGCAGATTGCGAATTTTCCAAGCAACATTAAGGTAAAAGAGCTGATACGCATGATCAAAGACCTGCGGCAAAAACCGAGCGATGAGGAAAAATTGATCAATCTGTTTGGCCTGCAGCCTTTCTTGGACAAAAAACTTGGCACGCTCTCGGGCGGAACCAAACAAAAGGTAAACCTTGTACTGACCTTTATGTTCGACAGCCCGCTTATGATATTGGACGAACCCACCACCGGTCTGGATCCCGCTTCTTTGATAAAGTTGAAAGAGCTGATTCAAGCAGAAAAAGCCAAGGGCAAGACCCTACTGGTCACCACGCACATCATGCAGTTTGTGGAAGAAGTGGCCGACGAGGTCGTATACCTGCTCGAGGGCAAGATCTATTTCAAGGGAAGTATTGACGCCCTGAAGAAAAAAACGGGCCAAACAGATGTTGAACATGCCATTGCGGCCATTGCAACCCATACCGCCGATGCTTAAAATATTGAAATACAGTTTTTATGACCTGATGCGAAGCCGCTGGAGCTACGTTTATTTTCTATTCTATCTGGCATTGGGGTTTGTACTGCTGTTCTTGAACAACGATCTGTCAAAAGCCGTCATCACCCTGATGAACGTTATCATCGTGCTGGTGCCGTTGATCGGAACCATCTTTGGGGTCATGTATTTTTACAACTCCAAAGAGTTTACAGAACTTTTATTGGCACAGCCATTAAAACGTTCTACAATCTTCTTGGGGCAATATTTTGGGGTCGCGGGCTCATTGACCTTGAGCCTTGTGCTAGGCCTCGGCATACCTTTTGTGCTGTACGGCCTTTTCAGAAGCGAGGCCATTTTCAACTTTGTGCTTTTGTTGGTCACCGGGGCCTTTCTCACCTTGATTTTTACCGCCCTGGCCTTCAATATTGCCATCTCCAATGAAAATAGAATCAAAGGCTTTGGCTACGCTGTGTTGCTGTGGCTGTTCTTGGCGGTCATCTACGACGGACTCTTTCTCTTATCGCTCATCATTTTTGAGGAATATCCATTGGATACGTTTTCACTGGCTGCCACCATGTTCAATCCAATCGACCTATCAAGAACCTTAATATTGCTGAAGCTGGATATTTCTGCCCTGCTTGGATATACGGGTGCCGTGTTCAAAAAATTCTTCGGTACCAATCTGGGCTTTTTGGTCTCGCTTTTGGTATTGGCTCTTTGGACCATACTACCGATTTGGCGATTGGCCTTCAAGGCAAAAAGAAAAGATTTCTAAGATGGCACAAGCCCGCCCACAACCTGACATTTGTCATAGTTATAATTGGTATATGGTGATACCTTGAAGGAAGTAATTGAAAAACATTCATCATGAAAAAAAGAGTCCCCGTATCCCAGATAATGACAAAAAACGTGGTCACCCTAAGCGTTAAAGACAATTTGGTCACCGCAGAAGAGCTTTTCAAAAAACATCGCATCCGCCATATTCCCGTGGTTTCTGGCGATGAGGTAATCGGTATTCTAAGCTACACCGACCTAATGCGTATCAGCTTTGCCGATGCCATAGACGAACACGAGCAAGAGGTTGACACCATGGTCTACAATATGTTTACCATAGAACAGGTAATGGCCAAAAACGTCATCAGTGTTACGTCTGGCACAACAATCCAAGACACGGCAAAGTTCTTGGCAGAAAGAGATTTTCATGCCCTACCGGTGATTGACGATGGCAAGCTTGTGGGCATTGTCACCACTACAGATTTGATCAATTATTTGCTGCAACAATACTGATGTGGAAGGCAGCAAAAGCGCCCTATTGTGATTATCTTGCGCCATGCAGAGAAAAATTGTCGGGCATGGACATGATGTGAAGATTGCCCTTTTTTACTTTTGCTTGGCCGCCATATTTGGGGTGGTACTTAGATTGTTTCCAGTTGTTGAAACACAGGCGAATTACAAATTCATTGTACACACCCATTCGCACATTGCCCTACTGGGGTGGGTCTATATAGCGCTGGCTTCATTACTGTACAGGTGTTTTATCCGCACTGGCACCACCGACCCTACCTACCTCCATATTTTTTGGTTCACCCAGTTGACGTTGGTGGGCATGTTGTTCACCTTTCCCTTTCAGGGCTATGCTCTGTTCTCGATTATTTTTTCAACCCTTTTTCTGTTTGCTTCTTATTGGTTTTTGGCCTTCTTCCTAAAAAACCAATCACCTGCACTTAAAAAGACCCCTGGTTTTGAAGACTTACCCTTTTTCGTACAGCGGTTAAATTAAACAAAATGTTTTTTCAAAGGGGCATGCCCCTTTGAAAAACCTCTAAAAATTCTTTCGGGCTGCTTCTTCCCAGAGACTTATGGGGATGGAACCGATTGTATTCCTCCCTGAAGCGTTCCGTTTCCATATTTACTTCCTCGATGTCCCTGAACAAATGGGCATCGAGTACATCTTCGCGATATGTCCGGTTGAACCTTTCGATAAAACCGTTCTGGCTCGGCTTGCCCGGTTGTATGTATTTTATCTCGATATCCTCCACTTCGCAATAGTTGACAAAGACTCTGGATAGGAATTCGGGGCCGTTGTCCACTCTTATGGCCAAGGGCTTGCCATGGATCTCTATGGCCTCCCTTAGGTACTCCACCACCCTTATTCCGGGCATGGAGAAGTTTCCTTTCATACAAAGTGCCTCACGGTTGAAATCGTCCATCAGGTTGAACACCCTGAAGTTCCTTCCCGTTATCAGGCTGTCGGACATGAAGTCCGCGCTCCATACCTCCCTTGGGGCATCGGGGACCTCCAGCGGCTCCTTTATCCGCTTGGGCAATCGCTTCTTGGTCTTTCTCCTTAGTTGCATGCCCAAGAACCGGTAGACCCTCAGTACACGTTTACGGTTCCATTTATGGCCTTGCTTGCGCATGCGGTTATAGAGCCAGTCGAAGCCCCGGTTCGGCTTGGCCTCTGCAAGTTCCGTCAACTTGTCGATGACCTGCGTATCGTCACGACGGCTCCGATAGTACCACATCGAACGGCAAAGGCATACTATCGTACAAGCACGTGAAATGCTCAGCCCCTCTTCCTTTACGATGCCTTCCGCCAGTTCCCTGCGCCCGCAAGGCCTCAAAGCTTTTTTTCGATGATGTCCTTTAAAATCCTATGGTCAAGGCTCAGGTCTGCGTACATCGCCTTGAGTCTCCTGTTTTCTTCCTGCAAAGACTTGAGCTCCTTGAGCTGTTGGGCGTCCATACCACCGTACTTGCGCTTCCAACTGTAAAAGGTGGCCGTGGTGATACCCTTGTCACGACAGATGTCGGTGACCTTCATTCCCGAATCGTACTGGTGGAGCATGGACACAATCTGTGCTTCCGTGAATCTGCTTTTCTTCATAAGCTAAAAATAATTGATTTTTAAACTGTACGAAAAACAGGGAAGCCTTCAGTTTAAGATGCGCCAAAGCAGCACTGTTGTATATGGTAATCTCCAGCATAGGGCCCTGGGCACTGGGAGGCATCATGAACACCTTGGGGGCAGAATCGGTCTGGTACCGCATGGCCATCTATTTCTATCTTCACTTTCAGTACAACGGCTGGATGATTTTGGCCCTCACCGCATTGGCCTTTCTAATGCTTGAACGGCATAAAATCAACCTTTCAAAAGCGCAATTCAAAAAGTTCTTTCTATGCCTAAACATGGGCATAGTTCTGAGCTTTTTTCTTTCCACCTTATGGGTAGAGCCCCCTCTGTTTTTCTATTTTCTTGGAGGGATGGGTGCCATATTACAGCTATTCGCCTTTGGCTATTTGATTCTGCTTGCTTCCCCTCAAATCAGCACAAAAGGGTTGTCCACGCTACAAAGAAAACTTTTGAAATGGTCCGTGGTGCTTTTGATCACTAAAATCTTGTTGCAACTACTCACCTCTTTGCCCTATTTTGCAAAAGTAGCGGCCAGCTACCTAGACCTTACCATAGGGTATCTACATCTTACCTTTCTCGGGGTGGTCAGCATCGGCCTTTTCTTGTTTCTTGACTATTTTGGTTTGCTTAAGCTACCAAGAAATGTAATTGGCCTCTACCTAACCGGCTTTGTGGGCACTGAAACCCTCATTTTTTACAAAGGGGTGGCTGCATGGCAAAGTTGGCCATTCTTTGATGGTTACTATGAAGCATTGGCCATTGGAAGTCTCTTGATTGTGATAAGTCTTTTGGCAAAATTGGCGCTAAACTTAAAGAAATAGCATCCAAAACCATACTTAGGGGCAGCTTATTTTTTGGCCTGTCTATGCTGGTAGATTTGCATATACAGCATGGTGCTCATCTTTTGCGCGCGGTTTTTGGCTATCCATGCCCTTTCCCCATCAAAAAGTGCATCGAGGGTCTCGAACCAAAGGTTGATCCATTGGCCAAAATGTTCTGAAGTGATCGTACCATCCATTTTATCATCGACTTCTTGGTGGACAATTACGGGGTTGCCACGGTACTTCCCTTTGAGAAACAATTGGGTCTCCCAGAAATCGGTCAGTAGCTCAAGATGGCTTTCCCAGTCTGTTATGATGCTATTGAAGATAGGGCCCAGGAGGTCATGTCTTCTGATCTTTCCATAAAAGGTATTGACCAAAAGTGAAACATCATCCCTATTGACAATATCGTTCTTTTCTTTCTGCGCCATTGTTAAAATGAAATAATAATTCTTGCCAAGACAAGTTTCAAAATCCGTTAAATCGTTCATAAGCTGCTTTTTTCAAAGCTTCCCTATGGTCTGGATGGGCTATGGAAATTAAGGCTTTCGCCCGCTGTTTCAGGTTCTTGCCATAGAGATTCACCACGCCGTATTCAGTGGCAACATAGTGCACATGGGCACGGGTGGTGGTTACCCCGGCGCCCTGTTTCAGAAAGGGAACTATTTTAGAAATGCCCTTGTTGGTGGCCGATGATATCGCAAAAACAGGCTTACCTCCCTCAGACAGCGAGGCACCACGAATAAAGTCCATCTGCCCCCCTACCCCAGAAAACTGATAGCTGCCAATGGTATCGGCGCACACCTGACCGGTCAGGTCAATTTCAATGGCACTGTTAATGGCCGTTACCTTAGGATTTCTTCTGATTCTAGCCGTATCATTGGTATAGCCTGAATCCCTAAAATCACAAATGGGGTTATCATCTATAAAATCATAGAGCTTACGAGATCCCACTGCAAAACAGCTAACTATCTTGCCTTTTTTGACCACTTTCTCCGCACCATTGATAACGCCGCTCTCGAGCAAGGGCAACACCCCATCTGAGAACATCTCGGTATGGATGCCCAGATTCTTGTGGTCTTTCAGGTTTGACAGTACCGCATTGGGAATATTGCCGATACCCATCTGCAACGTTGCCCCGTTTTCAATCAGCGTGGCCACGTTTGCACCGATTTTATGCTCCAGTTCGGAGATTTCGGTCGGATTGTGTTCATGTATCGGCCTGTTCACCTCTGTCGCAAATTCAATTTGATCAATATGCACAATACCGGTGCCATGGGTTCTTGGCACATAAGGATTTATCTGTGCAATAATTTTTTTGGCCGTTCTCACGGCAGGAAGCGCTACATCTACAGACACCCCCAATGAGCAATACCCGTGTTTGTCGGGGGGCGAAACCTGCACAATGGCAACGTCCAATGGCAAATATTCAGATTTGAACAAACGGGGAATCTCGCTCAAGAATATCGGTATGTAATCGGCTTTCAGGCTATTGACACTTTTTCTGACATTGCCGCCCACAAAACAAGAATTCAACCGAAAGCTATTGCAATAGGGCTGTTGTGTATATGGGGCATCTCCCTCGGTATGTATGGAGATGATCTCTACGTTTTCAACTTCTTTGTGTCTTTCGCAAAGGGCATTGACCAGTTCATTGGGGGTCATGGCAGCCCCTTGAATGAACACCCGGTCTCCTGATTTTACTACTTGTACGGTTTCTTCTGCTGTGGTGATTCGCATTGTTACTATGTATATTTACGTCAGTTTAAGTACTTTGGCTTCGCCCGGCATGGACCGGGTCGAGAACCTATCCAAATTATTTTTGAGAGCATCTCGACTGCGCTCGATGTAACATCGTTAATTCAAGATTTCACGGTTGATGGCATTCCATTTCAGCTGATACCATATGAGTGTTCACTGGCTTCGGTGACACATAGGGAATACCCAAACCCAGCCCCCTCAAAATAAATAGCGTACCTACCAGCACAACAAAAACAGGGATCAACCTTTGTATTTTAGCCTTGACCGGTGCTTTTAGCCAACTACCTATATAAACTGAAGTCGTCATCAGAGGTATGGTTCCCAGGCCAAACAACGACATGTAAAATGCGCCTTGTATTGCACTGCCCATGGCAATGGCCCCCAACAGCGCCATGTAGACCAACCCACAGGGCAAAAAACCATTTAAAAAACCGATGGTCAAAAAGGTGTCTGGGGTTCTCTTTTGAAGCGCTTGCCCCAAGCGTGACTTTACTTTCGCCAAAACGGCGTAAACCGGTTTTGCCAAACTATATTTTTTGAAATACCTGCCGGGCACCAATACCAATAGAATCATAATGGCCCCTATTAAAATGGAAAGTTTCTGCTGTACCCCGAAAAGATAGAGCCCCCTGCCCACCAGACCAAAAGCGAGGCCCATTAGCGAATAGGCCAATATTCTACCCAAATGGTACAGGAACAGCTGCCCGCCCTTTTTCAGTTGGTCATGCCTATCCAATGGCAACATAAAGGCAATGGGGCCGCACATGCCCAAACAGTGCAGACTGCCCAAAAATCCTAATATGGCCGCTGAAAAAACCATGTTCAGTAAATCAACTTTTCTTTGTGCAAGAAGGCGTTATTTTTGTGCTTCCATTGTACGGTAATGTCCCACCGACCGTCTAGCAGGCGATTGTCAGGTATGAGCAAATGTGTACTGGACAAACTTATGGGAAAGTTAAAATCCAAATGCCTGTTCGACGGTCTATAGAGGGACACTTTTCCTGAAATGTCTTTAGGGTCAAATTGTTCGGGGAAATGAATCATAAAGCCATCTGCGGTCTTCTCGATCTTTAGTACCGCGTTGTGCTTTACCGCATCATTGGCCTGGTCGATTTCTTCTTGATAAGCCAGTTCTTTTTTGTAATACTCTTTCGTGACCAGATCATGGTTGGCCCTGTCATCGATGCTCATACGCACCACGAAGTACATGATAAAGGCTATAAAGCCAATGAATGCCAAAACGATGCCTGTTCCCCAGTTAATTTTCATAATAGTTTTTTTTCATTCCCTCGAAGGAGGGAATCTTTAGTTTATTTTGTCTTACCCCCCCTTGCTCCCTTACTTCGACTGCGTCAGCACAGGCCTCAAGGGGCCTAATTATAACTTCTCGGGGCCAAAAATTGTGTTGTCGTTGTCTCTATCAGTTCATCACCACTATATACCCCAATTTTTAGTTTATGTTTATCACCAGTTAGCGCCGAATTATTGATTTCGATGAAGAGGGTTCCATTGGCTAAGCCCTGAGCTGGCACCATAAAACTATCTTGGGAGACCATTTTTATGGTTCCTTTATGCGACAAAAGCTTAAAATTGACGTCTGCAATATCTTTATTGGTTTTGTTGACCAATTTATAGGTATAGACATTGCTGATCATATTGTTCTCTTTTCTTTCATATAATTGCCCGGGCAATCTAAGTATGTTGGCCTCAACATCATTTCTAAGAAATAGCATCCCCACAAGTACCCCAATCAAAATAACCAATATGGCAGCATACCCTTTCATGCGAGGAGTGAACCGAAATTTTTCTTTGTTGGTTATTTCACGTTCACTGGCATACCGAATCAACCCTTTGGGTTTGTTGATGCTTTCCATGATGTGGTCACACTCATCGATACAAGCGGTACAGTTTACACACTCCAACTGTGTTCCATTGCGAATGTCGATACCCGTTGGGCACACGTTGACACATTGAAAGCAATCAATACAGTCGCCATAGCCCAAGGCGTCCCTATCCTCATTTTTTCTAAACTTTTTGCGCCCTTTTTCACCCTCGCCCCTTTTATGGTCATAGGCCACCACTATCGATTTATCGTCGAGCAATACACCTTGCAACCTACCATATGGGCACGCTATAATACACACTTGCTCTCTGAACCAGGCGAATATAAAATAGAATACGCCGGTAAAAATTAGTAGTGATACCATGGTACTCAGATGCGCCTTGGGGCCATCAATTATGTATTGTATCAAAGTGTCACTACCTATTAAATAGGCCAAGAACACATTGGCGATCAAAAAAGAAATAATAAAGAAGATGGTCCATTTCAGCACTCGCTTCTTAATCTTTTTGGTATTCCACGGGGCCCTATCAAGCCGTATTTGAGCACCTCGGTCACCATCTATCCAATATTCGATACGTCGAAAGACCATTTCCATAAAAATGGTCTGGGGGCATATCCATCCGCAGAAAATCCTTCCAAAAGCCACGGTGAACAGGGCGATGAAAATGACCCCGATGATCATCGAAATAACGAACAGGTGAAAATCTTGTGGCCAGAACGGGTAACCGAAGATATTGAAACGGCGCTCCAGCACATTGAACATCAAAAACTGGTGTCCATTGATTTTCACAAAAGGAGATGCCAATAGAAAAACCAACAGTACATAACTGCCCAGTTTACGATAATTGTATAATCTACCACTCGGTTTTTTCGGATAGATCCACGCCCTTTTTCCCTCTTTGGTGACCGTTGCAATAGAGTCTCTAAAATTTTCTTGGGTTTCCGGCATTTTCTTTTTAAATGAGCGTTTAATTTATTTCCATGCTATAATACCGTGTTTTGCACTTTTTAAAGAACAGAAAGCTACATGTTTTTACAGCTCACATCACTATTGGTATTTTCTGAAATCTAGGCATCGGCTTTGATTTCCTAATTGGGAGCATCCATATCCGAAGTCTCTTTGTCAATGGTTGGATCAATCCAAATTTCGCCTTCGGGATCTTTTGGGTTGGCTGGTGTGGTACCTTGAAACTGTAACACATAACTGGCCACTTGTGCCATCTCAACAGGTTTTAAGCTATTTTTCCAAGCTACCATGCCCTTACCGTCACGGCCTCCTTCAGAAATGGTGTTGAAAACATTTTTGATACCGCCTCCCAATATCCAATATTCATCAGTTAGGTTGGGGCCAATTCCCCCACCGCCATCCGCCATGTGGCATGCCACACAATTGGTCTCAAAGATGGCCTTACCGGCCTCAAGATCGCTCGCATCGGTCAACAATTCTACCGTATTCACATCGACCAGGTTCTTGGCGGTTTTCTTGTATTCTTCAATTTCGGCTTTCGCTATGGCAACATCTTCTAAATACTCTTCTTCTTGTGTATAATCGCCCACGATATGGAACCGAACCAAATACACCACAGCAAAGATGATAGTAACATAGAAAAGATAGACCCACCAAGGCGGCAACACGTTGTCAAGCTCCCGAATGCCATCGTAGTTATGGTCTAAGATGATTTCGTCTTCTTTTTCGATGGCTTTGCTCTTGGTCAACCGTCTTTTAAGATTTTCGAACCATTTGAACTCTACCTGTTTGTTCTTTGCCTCTAGATACCGCTTTTGGGCCTCTGGCGAAAGCGTTTGGAACATAATATTCTCGATGGAGCGCAAAATCAGTTCGATGGCTATCAAAATGAACAGCACCATCAGCAAGAAAAACTGTGTTATCGGGTATTCGATAAAGGCCGGCTTATCGCCTGAGTCGATAAAATATTCCATCAGTCCAAAGACGAGGAAGAACAGTACGGGAACCCTTATCCACCATGGAATTCTAGAAATCATAATTTTGTTTTTATTGGTTATCGTTATCTAAAGGCAATTCGCCCATTTCCTTTATGTGCGCCTTTGAGGCGGTGAACACCCACCAAAATAGTAGGGCAAAGAACACGAAGAATATCAGTAGCGATATCATCGGGTAGGTTGCCACCCCTTCAATTGTTTCCATATGGTTTTTTACGAACTTCAACATAGCCTACTGATTTTGAGATAATACTTCTTCGGTTTCCTTCACTTTGATATCGGTGCCCAATCGCTGTAGATAGGCAATCAAAGCCACAATTTCGCGATCGCGCATCTCAACGAACTCCTCGCCATTTTCCTCGGCATACTTTTTGTCTGCCTCATAGGTTTTGGCAAACTCAGGGTCGGAGTACAGATTCTTTTCGATCTGTGCCGCTTGTTCTGCCATGGCCTGTTGGGCATTGGCAATATCTTCTTCGGTATAGGGTACGCCCAGTTTGACCATGGCCCGCATCTTTTCTTCGATCATACTACGGTCATGCTCGTTGGTCACCAACCACTGATAGGCTGGCATAATGGACCCTGCAGAGGTGCTCTGGGGATCGTACATATGGTTCAGGTGCCAGTTGTCTGAATATTTGCCCCCGATACGTAGCAGATCGGGCCCTGTACGTTTACTGCCCCATAAGAAGGGATGGTCGTACACAAACTCACCTGCCTTGGCATACTCGCCATAACGTTCCACCTCGCTTCTGAAAGGACGTATCATTTGTGAGTGACAGCTTACACAGCCTTCACGGATGTAAAGGTCGCGCCCCTCAAGCTCAAGCGGGGTGTAAGGTTTGACACTGGTAATGGTCGGGATGTTCGATTTCACCAAAATGGTGGGCACAATCTGAACAATACCGCCTATCAAAATGGCAATGGTGGCCCAAATGGTCATTTGAATGGGCCTTCTTTCCAACCAAGTGTGCAAGGTTTCGCCTGCGGTTCTTTTCTTGGTAACACGGGTCAAAGCAGGTGCCTCAGCCAGTTCGTCTTCGACAGCACTTCCCTTTCTAATGGTCACCACTACATTATAGACCATAACAAGCACACCCACTAGGTACAGGGTGCCCCCGATGGCACGCATCCAGTACATAGGAATAATTTGCTCTACGGTTTCCAAAAAATTGCCGTAAACCAAGGTGCCGTCTGGGTTAAAGTCTTTCCACATCAACGCTTGGGTAAACCCGGCCACATACATGGGCAATGCGTACAGCACAATCCCCAAAGTGCCGATCCAGAAGTGGAAGTTGGCCAAGCCCCTAGAGTGCAGGGCAGTTTTAAACATTCTCGGCACCAGCCAGTATATCATACCAAAGGTCAAAAAGCCGTTCCAAGCCAAAGCCCCCACGTGAACGTGCGCAATGATCCAATCACTGAAATGGGCTATGGCATTCACATTTTTAAGTGACAGCATCGGACCCTCGAAGGTGGCCATACCATAACCGGTAATGGCAACTACCATAAACTTGAGGACCGGATCGGTGCGAACTTTGTCCCACACCCCTCTAAGGGTCAATAGACCGTTGATCATACCACCCCATGATGGAGCGATCAGCATTACCGAAAATACCACCCCTAAATTTTGTGCCCAGTCAGGCAATGCAGAATACAGCAGGTGGTGTGGGCCGGCCCAGATGTAGATAAAGATCAACGACCAAAAATGCACAATAGAAAGTCTATACGAATAGACCGGTCTATTGGCTGCCTTAGGCACAAAATAGTACATGAGGCCCAAGAACGGTGTGGTCAAAAAGAACGCAACTGCGTTGTGGCCGTACCACCATTGCACCAGGGCATCTTGTACCCCTGCATATACCGAATAGCTTTTCAGGGCAGAAACAGGCAGTTCAAGACTGTTAAATATGTGCAGTACAGCTACTGTTACGAATGTGGCCAGATAGAACCATATAGCCACGTAAAGATGGCGTTGGCGTCTTTTTAAAAGGGTTCCGATCATGTTCCAACCAAACACTACCCAGACCACCGCAATGGCAAGGTCAATGGGCCATTCGAGCTCAGCATATTCTTTGGTGGTGGTGTAACCCAAAGGCAAGGTTATTGCGGCTGCCACGATGATGAGCTGCCATCCCCAAAAATTGATGTTGCTCAGCAAATCACTGAACATTCTAGCTTTGAGCAAACGTTGCAAAGAGTAGTAGACCCCGGCAAAAATAGCGTTGCCCACAAAAGCAAAAATCACTGCATTGGTATGCAGTGGCCTTAAGCGCCCAAAACTCAACCATGAAATGCCATCGGTCAAATTCGGAAACAAAAACATGAAGGCCAACAAGAGCCCCACCAACATGCCAACAACCCCCCATAGTATTGTGGCATAGAGAAATTTTTGTACGATTTTGTTATCGTAATGAAATTGCTGTACTTCCATAATTATTGGTTTTCACTTTTATTTAGTTCGTTGTTTTCGGTGTCTTTATCGACCAGTTCATCTTCAAATAGCATTCGAACCGATGGCGTGTAGGCATCATCGTATTGCCCGCTCTTGACTGAAAGCACAAAAGCCGCAAAAAAGAAGACCGCAACAGAAATGCTGATGGCCAACAACACATATATAACACTCATACCTACCTGAATTTCGGTGTAAAAGTAACCTGACAGAATTGTCCAAAAAATGACATATATCAGCTTTTATGTTCAATATTTTCTGATGATAAAGGCATGTGCATCCGTGCCAAGGTTATCAGCGCGCCCAGTATGATCACGTTCTTTCCTATGTACTGACCAAGTAATGTGGGCACCAATGGGGCCGCTTTGAACGATTCAAGAGGAAAAAAAATCAACGGGGTAAACGTGAAGATGATGTGGCCTATGGCCAATGCGATTGCCTGGCGCTTCAGTACGTTCAACATCAACAAGGCCCCTATCAACACCTCTAGCGTTGCCAGTAGCAGGATCGAAACCTCATCGGGAAGCACGCCAAAGGTCAAACTGTGTATGGTATTCTTGGCCAATTCTTTGGCCGGACTCGTATTTGGAAAAAACTTCAGGGCCCCAAACCATACGTAGACAAACCCTATGCTGACCGCCAGCACATGATTTTTTGAAACATGCCTCACGGCTTTTTTAATGTTATTTTTCACGTTTCCCATTTTTCTCAAGTTTTCTTCCCAAAAAATTGGTGGCCACAGTGGCAAAGGCCACTATACTGATAGAGCTCAAAGGCATCAGTATGGCCGCTATCACCGGTTGTAACTGACCTGTTACAGCAAAATAGAGCCCCACCAAATTGTAACACAGTGACAACAAAAAACTGATCTTGATGATTCGAATCGACTGCCTTGACATCGTTATAAACTCATCGAGCCTTGGCAATTTTGACGCGTTCAAGATCCCATCACAAGCCGGCGAGAACACATTGATGTTCTCTGAGACCGCTATGCCCACATCACTTTGCGCCAGCGCACCGGCATCATTGAGCCCATCGCCCACCATCAGCACCTTTTGTTTTTGCTGCAAGGCCTTTACAAATTCCAGTTTGTCTTCGGGTTTTTGATTGAACAACATGGGGGTGTTCTTGGGCAGTTTAGAGGCCAGATAGTTCTTTTCCCCCTCATTGTCACCCGACAACAGTACTACGGCCATCGTTCTTTTCAGCCTTTCCAACAGCTGAAAAATGCCTTTTCTGTAATTGTTCTTGAACACAAACTTGCCCTTGTACCCCTCGTTGGCACTAACATAGACTTCGGTGGCCCCGTCAGTATCTTCTTCGCCTACCCCTACATAGTTTGACGACCCTACCTTTATCGATTGGTCTCCCGCACGACCCTCAAGGCCCTTGCCCACCTTTTCTTCAAATTCATCCAAGGTCATGATATCATGATTGTGCAGCATATTGTACAACGACCTACTGAGCGGGTGGTTAGAAGCTCGCAGTGTGTTCTTTAAAAGTGATGTTTCATCCGCGGTCAGTTCAATGCCCTCGTAGAAAATAGCATCCGATTGGGCAGTGGTCAAGGTACCGGTCTTATCAAATATGGCGGTTTTTACCTTTGCAAGACGTTCCAAGACATTGGTGTCTTTCACATAAAACTGGTGTCTGCCAAAAATGCGTAGCACGTTGCCCAGCGTAAAGGGCGCTGCCAGTGCAATCGCACATGGGCAGGCAATAATGAGCACCGCGGTAAACACGTTCATTACCTTGCTTGGGTCATGGTACAGCCAAAAAAGTGATGCCGTCACCGCTATGGTCAAAACCGCTATGGTAAACCGTTTGCCAATACTATCTGTGAGGGTCTGAAAATCGGTCGCCTTGTCTTTTTCAAAAACGGTATTGCTCCACAACTGGGTAAGGTAGCTTTGCGACACCGATTTGATCGCCTCTACCTCGATCACACCTGAAAGCTGCTTGCCACCCGCGAAAAGCTTATCGCCCGAGCACTTTTTCACGGCCTGCGATTCGCCGGTGACAAAGCTGTAGTCGATTTGGGCATCACCTTCGATCAAAATACTGTCGACAGGAATAATTTCTTGGCTACGGATCAACAATCGGTCACCCGGCCTTACCTTGTACACCTCAATGTTCTCCTCTTGGCCATTGCCGTTAAGACGGGTAATCGCTATGGGGAAATAGGACTTATAATCGCGCTCAAACGACAAAAATGCATACGTCTTTTGTTGAAAGAACTTACCGAGCAACAAGAAAAAGACCAGACCCGTAAGGCTGTCAAAAAAACCGGAACCTAGGTCAAAGACAATATCGGCCGTGCTTCGAAGAAACAGCACCAAAATACCCAATGCTATGGGCACATCGATGTTCAAGTGTTTTGAGCGCAGCCCCTTGTAGGCCGATATAAAATAATCTTGGGCCGCATAGAAAACCACGGGAAGCGAAAAGGTGAACATTAGCCATCTGAAAACGACCTTATATTGATCCAACCAATACTCTTCAACCTCAAAATATTCTGGAAACGACAACAGCATAACGTTGCCAAAGGCAAAGCCCGCAACGCCCAGTTTATAGATAAGCGCCCTATCGACCTTTTTGGCCTTCTTGTCGTAGTCTTCTAGAGAAATGTACGGTTCATAACCGATACGGGCCAGCATAACGACCAACTCTTTCAATGAGAAATCTTCGGTGGTATAGGTGACCCGAGCCGTTTTCTTGGGAAAATCTACCTGCGAGCTTCTCACCGCTGGAAGCAACCGGTTCAAATTCTCTAAAACCCATATACAAGAGCTACAGTGGATCTGGGGAATATGAAGGTTGACCACCTGAATTTCATCGGAATCGAACTCGACCAGTTTCGCTACAATATCTTGATTGGATAGAAAATCGTACTTGCCCGACACCTCGTTGGGTGTGGTGCCGGCGCTGGCCTGCAGATCATAATAATGCGAAAGATTGTTCGAAGAAAAGATTTCATAGACCGTTTTACATCCTTGGCAACAAAACAATTTGTCATCAAAGTCTACGGAATTCTTATCGCAGTCGTCACCACAATGATAGCACTTGGTGGGCTTCATTCACATTTGCATTATACCTGCGACAAATATGGTACACTTAAAACCATTAAAACATGACATTTGTCAGTTCTAGTGGAGGCCACAGGGTATATTTTTGTGAAACCGGGTAAATAAAGCGATATGGAAAGTCGTTGTGAAAACTGCATTGTGAGACAATTTAACGCCCTTCGTGCCATGAGCAAAGAAGAGCTCAAAAAAGTCTCAGATTCTAAGACCGTCAAAAAAATAAAAAAAGGCCAGTCGCTTTTTGAAGAAGGGGAAAAACTCAACGGTGTGTTTTGTGTTAGGAATGGCGTATCAAAGCTCTCTAAACTCAGTGCAAATGGCAAAGACCAAATTGTGAAATTGGCCTCTACGGGCGAGGTCATGGGCCAACGCTCGGTAATCGCCGAAGAAACCACCAATTTATCGGCAGTTGCGGTAAGTGATATGGAAGTATGCTTTATTCCCAAGGAAACAATCATTAACACACTTCATACCAACCCCAATTTTACCTTAGAGGTTTTGCGACACATAGCACACGATTTAAAGGAAGCGGATGATGTGATCGTGAACATGTCGCAAAAAACGGTCAAACAGCGCATTGCCGAGGCTTTTCTTTACCTGAAAAACAATTTTGGCGAAGATGATGAGGGATTTTTGGCCCTTACCCTCTCGCGGGAAGATATTGCCAATGTGGTGGGCACCGCCACAGAATCGGCCATACGGATTATTTCTGAGTTCAAGAAAAAGGGATATATCCACAGTTCGGGAAAACGATTGGGCATCAAAGACGAACGAAAACTAAAAGACATGATAGAAGGCTTTTAGCCCAAGGCACTTAAAAGCTGATATTTATCATAGTATTCGAACGGGCACTCCTCTAATTTTACGCTATCTAAAAAAATGGCATGAAACGGATACTGATTCCAACTGATTTTTCTGAGAATGCATGGAACGCCATTCAGTATGCCTTGCATTTGTTCGCAAATGAAAATTGCACCTTTTACCTTTTGAACACCTATACACCTGCCATACCCAGTAGCCGTTTTATGGCCCCAATGGTAGATGGTGTTCGCATTGAGGATGCGGTACGCAGCAATTCGGAAAGGGGACTGCAAAAAACGGTCGAAAAAATAAAGACGCTTTTCAATAACGACAAGCACCAATTTGAGACCATATCATCGTTCAATCTTTTGGTTGACGAGGTAAACGACGTGGTAGATACTTTTGGGATCGATTTAATCGTTACCGGCACCAAAGGGGCCTCGGGCATGGAAGAGGTGTTTATGGGCAGCAATACGGTACGCATTATTAAAAACACCAAAAAATGTCCGGTGTTGGCCATTCCGCAATACTTCGAGTTCGTTACCCCCACCGAAATAGCTTTTGCAACCGATTTTAATCGGTTCTATACCGAATCAGAGTTGGCCCCTTTGGTAGATTTGGCAAAAACTTTCAACGCAGTGGTCAGAATTGTGCATGTACAGTATAAGATCAAGGCCCTGACCGAGCTACAGCAGTTCAACTTGAACATGCTACGCAAGTATCTGAGTGAGGTGGAACACTACGTGCATACGGTCTCAGAACTCAATTCGGTATCACAGACCCTCGAGATTTTTTCAAAAGAACTTGACATCCACCTATTGGCAATGCTCAACTACCGGCACAGTTATATGGAGCGCATGACGCGTGAGCCCATAGTCAAGCGCACCGCGTTCCACACACAGATTCCTTTGTTGGTCATTCCCGAACTGGGCATGGAAAGCCTAAACAAAACTTCAAACCACGACCAACAAGAACTGGTATCGAACTAGTGGTCTTTTTGACCTATCGGATGATCTTCGTAGAAGTCTTCAAAGGTCTTTGACGTCTGATAATTGTCTGTGAGTACTTTATAGACCATATACACGACCATTGCCTGACCTACCAAGGTCAAACAAAAGACCCAATTGAACGGAAAGTTCATGCTTGCCATTATGGTAACGATCACAAGCACCAAGGTGGTGTAGGCTATCAGGGCCATTGCAGAAATCTTCATAGCTTTTCTTTTTCCAAAAAAGATACGAAGAAACGTTTTTGGGTGAAAGCATTTAACACAACTTAACTTGTTTGAAAAGGACCGAAAAACAAAAAGCCCCTCATTGCTGAGAGGCTTTTGTGCGGGTGAAGGGAGTCGAACCCCCACGCCTTGCGGCACTAGATCCTAAGTCTGGTATATATTGCACTAATAAAACATAAATTAACTCATTTTCAATGGTTTATGTTTTTCATCATTTTATTTAAAGTCAATTAATATCAGTTAATATCAACATTTGTTGTACCTATGTTGTACCCAGAATTCCTAATAAAGACGTATCTTTAAAGTGAATTTTTGACAAAATGTTGTACCTGATTTGGCTTTCGTATCTAAAACAGGTTCAAAATGTCAACGAGTGCAAAAATAATACTTCGCAAAAAGCCTAATGCAAAAGGGCTGTATCCGCTTGCAATTAGGATAACCAAAGACCGTCGTTCAACTTACAAACACATAGGCCATTACATTGAATTAGAGGATTGGGACTCTAAAAACCTAAAGGTAAAAAAATCGCATTCTGAAGCTGAAAGCCTGAACAATTTGATAGCTTCCAAACTATCCGAAGCCAGAAAAGGGCTTATTGCATTACAGACGGATAATAAAGGTGCTACTGCTCGACAAATCAAAAAAGAAATATATAAGCCAACTTCGAGCTTAACTTTTTTTGATTTTGCTGACGAGCATCTTGAAGCCTTAGAAGCTGAAAAGAAAATCAATCGCCATTCTACAGATTCAGCTTGGGTGAGTTATATAGAAAAATACTGCTCTGGCCGACATTTGACTTTCCAAGAAATCAATGAGCGCTTTCTCAAAAAATTCAAGATTTATTTAAAGGGTTCTTGCTCATTAACTGAAACTACTGCAATGAATGTAATGGTATTGATAAGGTTACTGTTCAATAGAGCCATTAGGGATAAGGTTGTAAGTAAGGAAATATATCCCTTTGGCAAGGATAAGTTTAAAATCAAATTTCCCGAAACCACAAAAACAGGGCTTTCAGGAAAAGAAATAAAAGCCCTGGAAAGTGTTACTGAACTAACTGATATGGAAAGACACTCATTAAATGTTTGGTTGTTCAGTTTCTATTTTGCTGGAATGCGTGTTTCGGATGTGTTGTTTATAAGGTGGTCCCAGATTTATGATGGGCGATTGCATTATAGAATGGGGAAAAATTCAAAGTTACTCTCCCTTAAAATTCCAGCTAAGGTTGAAAAAATCTTGCTACAGTACATTGAGGACAGAGTAAATGATGATGACTTTGTTTTCCCGGAAATGAAAAAAGCTGACTTATCTGATGCGAAAGACATATATCGAAAGAAAAAAGTAGCAAATAAAAAATTCAATGACCACCTTAAAAAGATTGCGAAAAGAGCAGGCATCCAGAAAAAAGTTACGATGCACATTGCTCGACATTCTTTTGGCAATATTGCAGGCGATAACATTCATCCGCTTATGCTTCAAAAATTATATCGGCATACGGATTTGAAAACCACCATTAACTATCAAGCTAATTTTATTCATAAAGATGCTGACGATGCTTTGGACAGTGTGGTAAATTTTTTATAAAAACATATTTTCTTAAAAACTCTAACCTATTAGAAAAACAAAATAAATATATTTAAGTATTTGCTTAAATAATTATATAATTGTAGCTTTACTCAAAATTGTAATTATGGCTCTTGAATTAAGTTGCACCCGTGCCGAGGCAGACCAGAAGCAATTGATGCGCTGTCGTGAGACGTTGAAAACAAGTTCAGAATCAATCAACAGTATTGGCAAGGTACTCGCCCTGGCAGGTAATGAGACCAGACTGAAGATACTTTTCCTCTTGAACGAGGAAGGTGAACTTTGTCCTTGTGATTTTTCAGATATACTGGAAATGAGCGTACCCGCAATTTCGCAGCATATCCGTAAAATGAAGGATGCTGAATTGATAACTTCGAGACGTGATGGTCAAACGTTGTACTACTCCTTGGTCAAGGATTCAAGCAATGTGTTGGAAGGAATATTCGGTAGGCTTAAAGAAAACAAACAAGTAGCATAGAATGAACACATCCAAATCATCAAATACAGCAGCGTACACCGGCATTTTCACAGCGGTCGCTGCCTCAGTCTGTTGCATCACACCAGTGCTTGCACTATTGGCAGGAACAAGCGGTATTGCTTCGACATTTTCTTGGATAGAACCTTTTAGACCTTATTTAATCGGACTGACAATTTTAGTTCTTGGATTCGCTTGGTACCAGAAGCTAAAGCCAAAATCACAGCACGAAATTGATTGTGCCTGTGAAGATGATGAGAAACCTTCTTTTCTACAATCAAAAACATTTCTGCTTATTGTGACACTCTTTGCGAGTCTAATGCTGGCATTTCCCTATTACTCAGGAATATTTTATACCCAACCAACCAAGGAAATCGTATATGTGCAACAGGACAATATTGTTAAAAAAACCTTTACCGTTGAAGGAATGACTTGTACTGGTTGCGAAAACCACGTCAAGAGCGAGGTAAACAAGTTGGACGGAATACTTTCTGTTAAGGCCAGTTACAAAGAGGGCATAACAATAGTCAAATATGACCGCACCAAAGTATCTGAGGAACAAATAATAAACGCAATCAACAGTACAGGTTATAAAGTCTCTGAATAATATGGATACTACAATTTTAAAATCCACCATTACCTGTCCCAAATGCGGGCACAAAGAAGAGGAACAAATGCCCACCGATGCCTGTCAGTTTTTCTATGAATGTAAAAACTGTAAGGTAGTAATTCGGCCAAAGGAAGGCGATTGTTGCGTGTACTGTTCATATGGCACCAAGGCTTGTCCACCTGTCCAAAATGATATGAAATGTTGCGAATGAGCAAAATTAAAATTCCGTTAAACCCAACAAAAACTGTTAAAATTTTGTAATTTTGCATTGATGAAAAAGATCTTCCATAAGATATTATCCGTTTTGATGGCTTTGGTAGTGATGTTCACTACAATGTCGTTTACGGTGGATATGCATTATTGTGGGGATTCTTTGGTTGATTTTAGTTTCTTCACAAAAGCAGAATCTTGCGGGATGGAAAAAGCACAACCAACCAGGGGTTGTGAAAATCCTGCTATGAGCGAGAAATCTTGTTGCTCGGACCAAAAAATAGTGAAGGAAGGTAGCGACGACCTTAAAACATCATTCAATAAACTTACTTTTGAGCAACAGACCTTCGTTGCCACATTTTTCTACACCTATATCAATCTTTTCGAGGGACTTGATGAAAACATTGTTCCCTTCAAGGATTACTCGCCCCCCTTTATTGAACGGGACGTTCAGATACTTTACGAGACCTATTTAATTTGATTTTTAGACAGTAGTCCGATTCCGATACCCATCGGAACGGCACTAAGCCCAACGGTTATCCCGTTCTGGGCACGTTTTGTTGTATTCAACTTTTAGAATTGCAACAAGACCACCATTGTATAACTGTCTAATTATCATTTTGTATGCTGAACAAAGGCATAAAATTCCTTATAGAAAATAAGCTCGTTGCGGTACTGATGCTCGCCCTTTTCGTGGGTTGGGGCATCGTGAACGCACCCTTTAATTGGGACACCGGAATATTGCCCAATGACCCTGTGGCTGTAGATGCCATACCCGATATTGGCGAAAACCAACAGATTGTTTTCACCAAGTGGCAGGGGCGCTCCCCTCAGGATATCGAGGACCAGATTACCTACCCGCTTACCACTTCCCTTCTCGGAATACCTGGCGTCAAGACCATTCGCAGTTCTTCGATGTTCGGCTTTTCGAGTATCTATATCATTTTTGAAGAGGATATCGAATTCTACTGGTCGCGTAGCCGCATCCTCGAAAAGCTCAATTCGCTACCCAGTGGTCTGTTGCCCGATGGTGTCAATCCCGCCTTGGGTCCAGATGCTACGGGATTAGGCCAGATTTTTTGGTACACGCTGGAAGGCCGTGATAAGGACGGGAACGTCACGGGTGGATGGGACTTACAGGAACTTCGTAGTATACAAGATTACTACGTAAAATATGCTCTTTCTTCTGCCAGCGGTGTTTCAGAAGTGGCTTCCATCGGTGGTTATGTGCAGGAATACCAAGTGGATGTTGACCCTGAAAAGATGCGTCAGTACAACATCGGTCTGGCCGATATAGTAAAGGCGGTTAAGGAAAGCAATCAGGACATCGGTGCGCAGACCTTGGAAATGAACAAGGCCGAATACCTGGTGCGCGGTCTGGGCTACGTGAAATCCATAGCAGATATAGAAAATGCCGTAGTTGATTCCGAAAATTTCACATCTATCCGAATCAAGGATGTAGGCAAGGTACACTTGGGACCAGCTGCACGTCGAGGCATTTTGGACAAGGAAGGTGCCGAAGTTGTGGGCGGTGTGGTGGTAGCCCGCTATGGTGCCAATCCGCTGGAAGTCATCAATAACGTTAAAGACCAAATCGACGAAGTAAGCTCGGGACTTCCCACTAAGGAATTGGCCGACGGTCGAACCTCACAAGTAACCATCGTTCCCTTTTACGACCGAACCGAACTCATTCAGGAAACCTTGGGAACGCTCAACGAGGCCTTGACCTTGGAAATCCTGATTACTATTTTGGTCATCATCATAATGGTGTTCAATTTGAGGGCATCCATATTGATTTCAGGATTAATGCCTGTGGCCGTCTTGATGGTTTTTATCACGATGAAGCTCTTTAATGTGGATGCGAACATCGTGGCACTCTCGGGTATCGCCATTGCCATCGGAACGATGGTGGATGTGGGTGTCATCCTCGCCGAAAATATGATTCGCCATCTGGAAGACGAAGATTTACGGGTAAATAAAAATGGTCAACCTTACACTACAAACGAAATCGTGTACAACGCCACCGCCGAAGTTTCCGGTGCTATCGTTACTGCGGTAATGACTACGATAATCAGTTTTCTTCCGGTGTTTACGATGATTGGTGCCGAAGGGAAACTCTTCCGACCATTGGCGTTTACCAAAACAATGGCACTGGCCGCAGCACTGGTTATTGCGCTATTTCTTATACCGCCATTCGCAGCCACTTTCTTTAGAAAGACCGAAATACGGGAACGGCTCAAATATGCCATCAATGGGTTTTTAATCTTATTGGGAATCACCGCCGTGATTTTTGGGTATTGGATAGGTTTGGTACTTGTCGCTTTTGGCGCGGTGGCCATTTTATCGATGCGTGTTACGTTTTCGCGGAAGCAGAAAAATCTCATCAATACGGTTATTGCCACCATCGCCGTTGTGTTTCTATTGGCCGAGTATTGGCGACCACTTGGTTTCGACCGCAGCCTAATTATGAACCTGATTTTTGTAGCGGTAAGCTGTTTTGGGGTTCTGGGCATCTTTTCGCTACTCAGAAAGTACTACGACAGCATCTTAAAATGGGCATTACAAAACAGGTTGCTGTTCCTGATAATCCCCACAACATTGCTCGTTCTTGGTTTCTTCATAATGCGCAACACGGGCAAGGAATTTATGCCAGCACTCAATGAGGGTTCGTTCCTGTTGATGCCCACATCCCTTCCTCACTCAGGCATAGAGGAAAACAAGAGGGTTTTGCAACAACTGGATATGGCCGTAGCCACTATCCCTGAAATCGAGACCGTGGTAGGAAAGGCAGGTCGTACCGAATCCGCACTTGACCCGGCACCGCTTTCGATGTACGAGAACGTGATTCAGTACAAGTCCGAATATATGCGGAACGCTTCAGGGGAACGGCAACGGTATCGGGTAAACGATGACGGACTCTTTGTATTGAAAAACGAAAGGTTTCATATCAATCCGAACAACGAAGTAGAAAGCGATGCTAATTATGAAGCATCCCAATTGCAAACTACTATCACAAGAAACGAATTGATTCCCGATGATGATGGCGAGTACTACCGCAACTGGCGACCTGAAATCGAAAGTCCAGATGATATTTGGAACGAAATTGTACGGGTCACCATATTACCGGGAATCACGTCCGCCCCAAAATTACAGCCCATCGAAACACGACTGGTGATGTTGCAAACTGGAATGCGCGCACCAATGGGCATTAAGGTCAAGGGGCAGGACCTACGGGAAATCGAAGCATTCGGCTTGGAACTCGAAGACATCCTAAAGCAAGCCGAAGGCGTCAAACAACAGGCTGTATTTGCCGACCGTATCGTGGGTAAACCCTATCTGTTGGTCGATATAAAACGGGAACAGTTGGCACGCTACGGTATTTCGATTATGGACGTACAGGAAATACTGCAGGTGGCCGTTGGTGGGATGCCCCTGACCCAGACTGTCGAAGGTAGGGAACGCTATGCGGTAAGGGTGCGCTACCCCCGTGAGCTGCGGGAAAGTCCGACTGACTTGAAAAACATCTACGTTCCCGTGGAAAAAGGAAGCCCTGTTCCATTAGGCGAATTGGTTGATATTCGATATGAGCAAGGTCCACAGGTCATCAAAAGTGAGGACACTTTCTTGGTAGGTTACGTGCTGTTCGACAAGCTGGACGGATTTGCCGAAGTGGATGTGGTGGAAAACGCCCAGTCATTGATTCAGGACAAAATAGATAATGGTGAACTGACCGTTCCCAAAGGCATTAGCTATAAGTTCACCGGAACCTATGAAAACCAGCTGCGAGCCGAGAAAACCCTGTCTATCGTGGTTCCGTTGTGCTTGATTATCATATTCCTCATTTTATACTTTCAGTTCAAATCGGTCACCACCTCATTAATGGTATTTACAGGCATCGCCATAGCCTTTGCAGGTGGCTTTGTGATGATTTGGCTGTACGGTCAGGACTGGTTTCTCAATTTCAGTTTGTTCGGTGAAAACCTACGTGAACTTTTTAATATCAAGACCATCAACCTGAGCGTTGCGGTTTGGGTCGGGTTTATTGCCCTTTTCGGAATCGCTACGGATGACGGTGTGGTGATGGCGACCTATCTCGACCAGAGTTTTGAGAAGGAAAAACCGAATGACAAACCAGGCATTCGTCAAGCTACCCTTGAAGCGGCCGGCAAGCGTATCCGTCCCTGTTTGATGACGACCGTAACGACCGTTCTTGCCTTGTTGCCCGTACTCACATCCACAGGAAAAGGAAGCGACATAATGATTCCAATGGCCATCCCCATTGTGGGCGGGATGCTTATTGATGTAACCTCATATTTCCTGTTGCCCGTATTGTACAGCTGGCGGGAAGAATACCAACTTAAACGAGCGAGCAAATGAAAAATGTAAAAATCATCATCGGATTATTGCTTGTTTCCGCTTTCGCAAAAGCACAGGAACTGCAATCCTACATTCAGGAAGCGGAAGCGAACAATCCCGTTATCCAAGCATACGAACTTCGATACAACATCGCACAGGAAAAGGTCAACGAAGTCAATACGCTACCTAATACTGTGGTAAGCGCAGGATACTTTGTAAGCGAACCCGAAACCCGAACGGGTGCGCAACGGGCACGGTTTTCGATTTCGCAGATGTTGCCTTGGTTCGGCACGATAACGGCACGGGAAAACTATGCCAGCTCAATGGCGGAAAATGAGTTTGTAGAAATTGCCATTGCCAAACGAAAACTGGCACTTTCGGTCGCCCAATCCTATTACCAATTGTATGCCAATAAGGCGAAGCAGGATATTTTGGACGAAAACATCCAACTCTTAGAGACCTATGAACGGTTGGCATTGACCTCTGTGGAAGTGGGCAAAGCCTCTGCCGTGGACGTACTACGATTGCAGATTCGGCAGAACGAATTACAACAACAAAAGGAAGTCCTTCAGGAAGACTATTTGGCGGAACAGTCCAACTTCAACAATCTGCTGAACCGAAAGGAAAGTATCGCCGTGGAAGTTGTTCCGGAAATGACCATTCCAACGGAAGACCCGATGTATAGCAAAGAAGGATTGGCACTCAATCCGGAACTGCTAAAATACGATAGACTTTACGAGTCCATTGAGCAATCCGAATTGCTCAATCAGAAAGAAAGTGCCCCGAATATCGGTTTTGGATTGGACTATGTACCCGTTTCCGAACGTCCCGATATGACCTTTAGCGACAACGGCAAGGATATCATTATGCCAATGGTATCGCTGTCCATACCTATTTTCAACAACCGCTATTCATCGGTTTCCAAACAGAACGAACTGAAGCAACTGGAAATCGAATCACAGAAAAACGAACGATTGAATGTATTGGAAACCGCTTTCGCGAAAGCAACATCGCAACGCAATCAAGCCCGTATTCAATTCAATACCCAAGAAAAGAATTTAAAGCAAGCGAACGATGCCGAAGAAATCCTGATTAAGAATTATGAAACAGGAACCATCGATTTTAATGATGTACTGGACATACAGGAACTGCAACTGAAATTTCAGATGAACCAAATCGAGTCGGTGCGGATGTACTATGCACAGTCTGCGATTATCAATTATCTAATCAACTAATTATGGTCAAGGACTTTTACATAAAAAATATGGTATGCGACCGATGCATCAAGGTGTTGAAGGATGAACTGAATGTAAATAATATCGAGTTGCATCAGATTGAATTGGGTCGATTGCGGCTGGACATTGATGACCTTGATTTGGACAAATTCGAAACCTTGTTGAAAGAAAACGGTTTCTCGCTCATCGGAAGTACGGAAGAAAAGTTGACCGAAAAGGTCAAGGTCGAACTCATAAAAACGATGCAGGAACTACCGATTCAACTTGATAAAAAACTGTCCGAACATTTGGTGGATGCCTTGGGACACGAGTATTCAAAAATCAGCAAGGTATTCTCGTTTACGCAAGGTGTTACCATTGAAAAATATTTCATCAAACTAAAAATTGAAAAGGTAAAAGAACTCATACAGGCTAACGAACACAATTTTACTGAAATGGCGCAACTGCTCGATTATAGCCATATCAACCATTTAAGCGGACAGTTTAAAAGCGAGACGGGAATGAGCCTTTCAATCTATAAATCCCAACAAAAGAATTTTAGGAATTCGTTGGACAAAATTATGTAGATAAGAACCAAAATTATGACACAAGCTGTTGAATTACAGCCATAATTTTATTTCAAATAAAATTAACACATTATGAAATTGAAAATAAACTTACTTCTCTTATTACTCATTTCCTTCGGTGCGAACGCCCAATTCAAAGCGAATGAGAGTGAAGAGAATGTTGACAACTGGCCGGAACGGGTCTATGATTTGACCATTGATTACGAAACGGTCAACTACACGGGTAAGGATGTAAAGGCAATGACCTTTAACGGAAGTATTCCTGGACCCAATCTCGAATTTAACGAAGGGGAATTTGCCATCATCAACGTGACCAATAAAATGGATGTGGAAACATCGGTGCATTGGCACGGGCTTATACTGCCCAACTTTTACGATGGTGTACCGTATCTGACCACACCACCGATTCAACCCGGCGAGACCCAACAGTACAAGTTTGCGTTAAAACAATCGGGTACATATTGGTACCATTCCCACACAGGTTTGCAGGAACAACGTGGCGTTTATGGTTCCATCCAAATCAACCCCAAGGAAACCGACTTAGAATATGACAAAGATTTGGTATTGGTGCTATCCGATTGGATGGACGAAAATCCAAAATCACAGCTAAGAAACCTGAAGCGTGGCAACGAATGGTATCTCATCAAGAAGAATCAGATACAGAGTTGGGACAAGGTCATCGCCAAAGGTGCCACGGGTGCCAAATTGAAGATGATGTGGCAACGAATGCCCGATATGGCCATACTCGATAATTACTATGACCTCTTTTTTATCAATGGCCAAGCAGAACAAGACTATCCTGAATTCAAGCCTGGCGAACGGGTGCGGGTACGATTTGTCAACGCCGCCGCAGCCTCTTACTTCTGGCTCACCTTTGGTGGCCAAGACCCAATGCTGGTTTCATCTGACGGTCTGGATGTTGTACCGGTAAAAAAGAACAAAACGCTTATCAGCGTAGCAGAGACCTACGATTTTATCGTCACGATTCCCGAAAGCGGGAAGCTCGAAATACTTGCTACTTCACAGGACGGTTCTGGAAAGGCTTCGGCGTTTTTGGGAAAGGGCGAAGTCTTGCCCGCAGCAGAAGTTCCCAAGCCAGACCTAATCAAACAGATGCAGGAAATGATGGCAATGGATATGAAGATGGGCGCACCCGCCGCCAAGTTCAATCCCTCAAAAAACGATTCCATCGAAAAGATGAAAAAGTATGCGATGAAAATGGACGGAATGAAGATGGACAAGATGAAGGGAATGAAAAAGGATTCCACCGAAATGGACCACGATAAGATGGGTCACGAAGATATGCAAATGGACGACAAGATGAAGATGGATGATGGGGGCAAAATGGGCGGAATGAAAATGGGCTATATGGTACCACAGGAAAAGGTCATTGGCGACAATATGAAAACAGGTGGCAATCCAGAATTCAATTATCACTATCTAAAAGCACCCGGCAAGACTGAATTTGAGGATGGAAAACCTGTCCGGGAAATGCTGTTCAACCTCACGGGAAATATGAACCGTTACGTATGGTCAATCAACGGCGTACCATTGTCTGAAACCGATAAAATAAAAATCAATCAAGGCGAAGTGGTTCGTATTACCTTGAACAATATGACGATGATGCACCACCCGATGCACCTGCACGGGCATTTCTTCAGGGTGCTCAACGAGAACGGCGAATACAGTCCGCTAAAGCATACCGTGAACGTGGCACCGATGCAGAAAGTGGTCATCGAATTTGATGCCGTTGAATATGGCGATTGGTTTTTCCATTGCCACGTCCTCTATCACATCAACAGTGGGATGGCACGGGTATTCAGTTATGATACACCACGCGATGAACGCTTAAAGGGCTATCCACTTTCCAATCTGACCACAGAGGCAGACCATATGTGGACGTGGGGTGAAATCACAGGTGCAAGCCATATGACAGAACTTTTTTATACCGCCACCAATATCCGTAACCAGTTTACACTTCGCGGGGAATACGGTTGGAACGAAAATCTGGAAGCTGAGTTCACGTATGAACGTTGGCTTAACAGCTATTTCCGTGTATTCGGTGGTGTAAATGTAGAAAATGAGGGCGAGGACAGCCTTGATGAAATTTCAACGACGGGCGTTGTGGGTGTGCGCTACCTATTGCCGCTTCTTATCGATTCCGATTTACGGATAGACAACAAATTAAGGCCGACCATATCGTTTGCAACTGCAACGATGATTTTCCGAAATATCGCCCTTTACGGGGAATATGAATACCAGATGGACTTCGGCTGGGTCACCGATTTTGAGGAAGGGACCGACTTTGAAGAAGAGACCACTTGGCAGGTAGGCCTCGAATACGTTTTAAGCAGAAACTTTTCGTTGATGGGCAGCTACGACAACCGTTTTGGTTGGGGTGGCGGTCTATCGGCAAGATTTTAAACACAAACCATTTATAAACCTTTAAAACAGACACAAAATGAAAACAATCAAATTAACAATGAGCACAATGGCACTTGTTGCCACAATGATTCTAACCGTTTCCTGCAAGGATGGAAACAAGAATGAACCAGCTGCACCTATGAGCAACGAGATGCATCAGGAAACGATGAATGATAAGGAAGATATGGCTATGGACAAAAATCAAGATACAAAGGCAGAAGTGGTATTGAAAGACTATTTCAACCTGAAGGATGCTTTGGTCAACGATGACAATTCCAAAGCAAAAGAACTGGGCAACACCTTGGCACAATCACTAAAATCTTTTGATGCATCGAGCTATTCGGACAGCGAGCAGAACGAACTAAAGGACATCATTGAGGATGCCACCGAACACGCCGAGCATATAGGCGAGAGCGATATAGCCCACCAACGTGAGCATTTCAAAACACTTAGTAAGGATATGACCGATATGGTGGCGATAACGGGAACTTCAATGACCATTTATGAGCAGTATTGCCCAATGTACGATAACAATAAAGGTGGTGCCTGGCTAAGTATGAACGAAGAAATCAGAAACCCCTATTTCGGTGCCCAAATGCTGAAATGTGGTAAGGTGCAACGTGAAATAAACTAAATGAAAATAGTAAAAATCATAGCGTGGATAGCATTGATTGCCTTTGTGGTCATCCAGTTTTTTACTGTGGACTATAACCAGAATGAAACGGTACCAGAAACTGATTTTATGCTCGTGAACAATGTACCTGCAACGGTAGAACAATCGTTGCGGGTTTCCTGCTATGATTGCCATAGTAACAATACCGATTATCCTTGGTACAGCAAGGTGCAACCATCTGCTTGGTACTTGGAACATCATATCAAAGAAGGAAAGGCAGAGCTGAATTTCAACGAATGGGGCAACCTTTCCGACCGAAGGAAAAATAGCAAATTACGGTCTATCATAAACCAGATTGAAGATGGTGAAATGCCTTTGGATAGCTATACGTTGATTCATAGGGATGCCATTTTTTCTGAAACGAACAAAACAGCAGTAATTGAGTATATGAAAAAATTAAAAGATAGCTTGGAATAAAGTCCTGCTGCGGGAAGGGAAGTTTGATGGTTGGTTAGTGACCCTTCCCGTGACAGGCACAAATTAGTAAAGTAATGAAACACACCTATCACATACACGGAATGACCTGCAATGGTTGCAGAACCCACGTCGAGAAAACTCTCTCTAAAGTAGATGGTGTAATTGAAGCATCGGTCAATTTAGAAAAATCTGAAGCGGTCATTGAAATGGAATCGCATATTCCTATCGGAACATTTCAGGAAGCACTAAAGCAAGATGGCGGTTCGTATAGCATTCACAACCCAGGCAAACATCATCACAAGGATGATTCCGCTAAAGTTAATGCTGAGCATAGTCGAAGTACGAAAGCGAAAAAAGAAAAACCTAAAGGCAAGGGAACCGGAACGTTCTACTGCCCGATGCACTGTGAAGGCGATAAAACCTATGACAAACCGGGCGATTGCCCTGTCTGCGGAATGGATTTGGTCGAGGAACAGAATTTGACCGCTACCACTTCTGAACAGTGGACGTGCCCAATGCATCCCGAAATCGTAAAGGACGAGCCGGGAAGCTGTCCTATTTGCGGAATGGACTTGGTACCGATGGAACCCGACCTATCCGCAGAAGAAAAAACCTATAAAAAACTGCTCAAAAAGTTTTGGGTAGCCACGGCCTTTACGTTGCCGATTTTCATCATTGCGATGTCCGAAATGGTTGCCAACAATCCGCTGTACGACATTCTGGAACTGAAATACTGGAACTGGATTCAGTTTGCGCTTTCCATTCCCGTTGTGTTCTACGCCACTTGGATGTTCTTTGAACGCGCTTACCGCAGTATAAAAACGTGGAACCTCAATATGTTCACCCTTATTGGCATTGGTGCAGGTGTGGCTTGGTTGTTCAGCGTATTCGGGATGCTCGTACCAGACTTTTTCCCCGAACAGTTCAAGACCGAAGCGGGAACCGTTCACGTGTATTTTGAAGCGGCCACGGTCATTCTTACGTTGGTATTGCTTGGCCAATTGTTAGAAGCTCGTGCGCATAGTAAAACCAATTCCGCAGTCAAGGAACTTTTAAAACTGGCACCCAACAAGGCAGTCAAAGTCGTGGATGGCGAGGAACAGGAAGTTGCTATTGACCAAATTGAATTAGACGATATTCTTCGGGTAAAACCGGGTGATAAAATTCCGGTTGACGGCGTCATCACCGAAGGTGAAACATCCATCGATGAATCAATGATAACGGGCGAACCCATTCCCGTAAACAAGTCTGTAGATGATAAGGTCAGCAGCGGAACGATTAATGGCAACCAATCTTTCCTAATGAAAGCGGAAAAGGTAGGTTCCGACACGTTGCTTTCACAAATTATCCAGATGGTCAATGATGCCAGTCGCAGCCGTGCGCCCATCCAAAAATTGGCCGATACGGTTTCAGGCTACTTCGTGCCCATCGTGGTCATTATCGCAGTATTCACTTTTGGGGTCTGGGCAATTTGGGGACCAGAACCGGCCTATGTCTATGCCCTGGTCAATGCCATTGCTGTTTTGATTATCGCCTGTCCCTGCGCCTTGGGATTGGCAACGCCTATGTCCGTAATGGTCGGTGTCGGTAAGGGTGCACAGAACGGCGTGCTGATAAAAAATGCCGAAGCCCTCGAAAAGATGGATAAGGTAGATACCCTCATCGTGGATAAAACGGGAACGATTACTGAAGGAAAACCCACGGTGGAAAAAGTGGGGTCTTTTGATAACGGTTTCAGCGAAAGTGAAGTATTGCAATACATTGTTTCCCTGAATAATCAGAGTGAACATCCTCTTGCCGAAGCTACCGTCAAATACGGAAAAGAACAAAACACCGAATTCCTTAAAGCCGATGGGTTCAATGCCGTTACCGGAAAAGGTGTTGAAGGCAAGGTCAACGGCAAGGACGTGGCTTTAGGAAATGCCAAAATGATGGAACACGCCAATGCCGAGTTGTTGGAAACTATGGAAGAAAAAGCCCAATCTTTCCAAAAGCAGGGCAAAACCGTTTCCTATCTCACAATTGATGGAAGCGTTGTCGGTTATGTGGTAATTGGTGATAAAATCAAGGAAACGAGTGCCAAGGCTATCAAGGAATTACAGGACAAGGGAATCGATGTGATTATGCTAACGGGCGACAACCACGATACAGCTCAGGCAGTGGCCAACGAACTCAATCTTGCGGACTTTCAGGCGGGAATGCTTCCCGAAAACAAATTGCAGGAAGTTGAAAAACTACAAGAAAACGGAAAGGTAGTTGCAATGGCGGGTGACGGTATCAATGATGCCCCAGCTCTCGCAAAAAGTGATGTGGGTATCGCAATGGGAACGGGTACAGATGTGGCCATAGAAAGTGCTGCCATTACTTTGGTCAAAGGCGACCTGCACGGTATTGTCAAGGCAAGAAATTTAAGCGATGTGGTAATGCGAAACATCAAGCAAAACCTGTTTTTTGCGATGATTTACAACACCTTGGGAATACCCATTGCTGCGGGATTGCTGTATCCATTTTTCGGGATTTTATTGTCCCCAATGATTGCGGCCCTGGCAATGAGCTTCAGTTCGGTTTCGGTAATCGCCAATTCGCTAAGGCTCAAAGGTTCAAACATCGACTAAATGATATGGTAAAAAGAAAAACAGCGATAAAAATTAGAAAGGCGCACCGCTATCTGGGCATCTTCCTGGGCATCCAGTTCTTGATGTGGACGATAAGTGGAATGTATTTCAGTTGGACGGACATTGACGAAATACACGGCGACCAATTTCGGCAAGACCCGGTCGAGGCATCTGCTTTTACACATTTGATAAGTCCATCCGATGTGAATCCTGAAGAAGGGATAGTTTCCGTAGAACTTCGGGAAATTGATGGCAATCCCTATTACTGGATAAATGACAAGCAACTTTTTGATGCCAAGACAGGCAAAGTAAAGAAAGTAATCTCAGAAAGTGAAGCTCTGAAAATCGCTGAACGGAATATGTTGCCGGAACTTCAAGTAAAAGGAATCGAGCGCATCGAGCAAGTAGGCAGCCATAGCGAGTATCGTGGCAGACCGCTTCCGGCCTATGTCATCAGCTATGAAACACCTAAAAACATCAAGGCCTACGTTTCCGAAAAAGATGGCGCATTCCAAACGCTACGTCATCGGGATTGGCGTTGGTTCGACTTTCTATGGATGACCCATACGATGGATTATGAAGGTCGCGACGATTTCAATACAACCGTACTACGTGCCTTTTCCCTACTTGGATTGATTACCGTATTGAGCGGGTTTTTGTTATGGTATATCAGTTCACCAACAATCAGAAAAATAAAAAAGAGAAACAAATAACACCAAAAATTCAAAAACTATGGAACATTCAAAACACGCAAACAAAGGAAAATACAGAACATTTTTTATGATGCTGGCTTGCTCATTTGTAGCAATGTACATCACAATGTATCTCAACACCTATGAACTCGACCACGTATGGTTCAGCCTAACGCGCTTCTATATGGTCTGTCTGGGCATAGCAGCAATGGCAGTCATTATGTGGTTTTTTATGCGGAAGATGTACACCGACAAGAAAAAGAATATTGCCATTCTTTTAGGTAGTTTGGTCTTGTTTTTTGGGGCATTGTTTTTGGTTCGCGACCAAAAATCCACAGTAGGTGACGTACTATGGATGAAAGCAATGATACCGCATCATTCCATCGCTATATTGACCAGTGAACGAGCGGACATCAAAGACCCAGAGGTAAAGAAACTGGCAGAAGAAATCATCAAGGCACAGCGCAGGGAAATTGCCGAAATGAAAGAAATGATTGAACGATTACAGAACGAAAAATAAATAGCTATGAACAAGAATTTCATATATATCGCTATTGCAGTCGTTGTCGGACTGCTTGGTGGTTGGCTCATTTTCGGTGGCTCATCGGAAGAATCTATGACAGATAAGCACGACCATTCCACAGAAGCGGAAGGTCAAATGTGGACCTGCTCGATGCACCCCCAGATTATGCAACCCGAACCAGGTGATTGTCCCATTTGCGGAATGGATTTAATTCCTGCGGAATCAGGTGCTGATGGACTTGCAATGAACGAAATAAAGATGACCAAAAATGCGATGGCATTGGCGGACATCCAAACATCCATCGTGGGAAATGCTTCTGTAGATGATGAGAATATGATTTCCCTTTCGGGAAAAATCAAGATGAACGAGGAAGAAAATGCGGTGCAGGCCAGTTATTTCGATGGTAGAATTGAACGGCTCAACGTCAATTTTGAAGGTCAGGAAGTACAAAAAGGGCAATTGTTGGCAACCATTTATGCACCTAATCTGATAGCTGCTCAGCAAGAATTGATTACTGCGGCTTCGCTAAAAGAATCGCAACCCTCACTATACAAGGCGGTACGCAACAAGTTGAAACTTTGGAAACTCTCGGAAGCCCAAATCAATAGCATAGAGGAATCCGGCAAGGTCAAAGAGAACTTTCCGATTTATGCGACCGTATCCGGAACGGTTTCAGAAAAAATGGCTGCCGAAGGCGACTATGTAAAACAGGGACAGCCCATTGTAAAGGTGAGTAACCTAAACTCTGTATGGGCGGAATTTGATGCCTACGAAAACCAGATTTCAGAGTTTAAAAAAGGGCAGAAAATTTCAGTAACGACAAATGCTTATCCAAATAAGGAATTTGATGCAACGGTCTCATTTATAGACCCTGTTCTGAATACCCAAACCCGCACCGTAACCGTTCGGGCCAATCTCAAAAATAGCGATGGAATGCTAAAACCCGGAATGTTCGTAACTGGCAAAGTAGAAGGAACAACGGTAAATACGGAATCAAACCTGACCATACCTGCAAGTGCTGTGATGTGGACGGGTGAACGGTCTTTGGTGTACATCAAAACCAACGCCAACAAACCTGTTTTTGAAATGCGGGAAGTTACTCTTGGCAATCGCAATGGCGATATGTTTACGGTTACATCCGGTTTAGAAAATGGCGATGAGATTGTGACCAATGGCACTTTTACCGTAGATGCAGCTGCGCAATTGCAGGGGAAGAAATCGATGATGAATCAAAGTACTGAAGAAGAGAAAGAAATGATGGCGATGGAAATGTCACTTTCAACTTCTTTTCAAGAACAGTTTGTGAAGGCTTTGCCGTCATACCTTGAACTCAAAGATGCTTTGGTAGCGAGTAATGCAGAAAAAGTTTCCGATTTTGCGAAAGTATCTTCCGAAAAAATGAAGGTGATATCACAAAAAGATTTGGACAAAATGCTCAAAACCCATCTATCCAAAAGTATTGAAATGCTGGATGCCATTGCAAGTAATTCTAATTTAGAAAACCAACGTAGTCATTTCGTCATTCTCAATGAAAATTTGGTTGCAATAGCAATGAATCTCGAAAGCATTGACAACCCCCTATACGTTCAAAAATGCCCAATGGCAAACAACAATAAAGGTGCGGTTTGGTTGAGCACCGAAGAAGAAATCCGTAATCCTTATTATGGTGATGCAATGTTAACGTGCGGTAGTGTGATTGATTCGTTGAAATAGGACTTTGCAACCCTGTTGCACCGAAATTCTGTTATCTTTGCATCGTGAAAGTTTTGGCAATCATATTATCGATTTACTTCTTGGCGCTCAATGTGGTGCCTTGTAGCGATGTTGGTGATGTCGCCGACGATTCCCAAACCGTTTCAGTAGTTGATTTTGATGGTGACCACGGTGACGATTGCGAACTTTGCTCACCGTTCTGCCAGTGCCACTGCTGTCACGTTCACACGATACACTTTGGTATTGCTAACTTCGAACCGCTTCAAGCGACCATTCCACAGGATAACTTTGCCCACTTCGACAGTATCGGTAAGGATATTACTTTCTCTCTCTTTCAGCCCCCGCAGGTTTAATTCAGTTTTACAGGATTACTATATCCAGTTTTGAAGTTTTCAGCTTTAGGAAACTTCAAATGGTGTATTTGCCTTGCGCGCCTGTCCAAAGCGCAGTCGAAGGGAAAGCACAATTTCATTTTTAACTGAATTAACACCTAAATCTATGATTAACAGAATCATTGATTTTTCAATCAATAACAAATTTATTATCGGTCTGCTTACACTGGCACTCATCGGTGCCGGTATCTACAGTATGACCCAAGTTCCCATAGATGCTGTGCCGGATATAACCAACAACCAGGTACAGGTCATCACGCAATCGCCCAATCTGGGTACAGAGGATATCGAACAGTTCGTAACCTATCCCGTGGAAGTGGCGATGAGCAACCTTCCCGATGTCAAGGAAATCCGTTCGATTTCCCGATTCGGGCTATCGGTGGTAACGGTAGTTTTTGACGATGATATGGGAACCTTTTTGCCACGCCAGCTCGTTTCCGAAAAACTGACTGAGGTACGCGAGCAAATTCCAGAGGAATTGGGCCAGCCATCGATGGGACCTATTACAACTGGTTTGGGCGAAGTGTACCAATACACCTTAAAGGTCAAGCCTGAGTTTCAGGACGAGTATTCCCTTGCCGACTTGCGCACGATGCAGGATTGGATTGTACAACGACAAATGGCGATGGTGCCTGGCGTCGTTGAAATCAATGCGATAGGTGGAAAGATTAAACAATATGAAGTGGCCGTTGACCCCAACGAATTGAAGGCTATCGGGCTTACCATTACCGATGTATTTAAAGCTTTGGAAGCAAACAATAGGAATACGGGTGGTGCCTACATCGAAAAGAACCACCAGGCCAACTTCATTCGGGGTGAAGGTTTGGTACGCAACCTCAATGACATCAAGAAAATCGTTATTAAAAATGAAAATGGTGTGCCCATCACCGTAAACGATGTGGCCGATGTACGCTTCAGTTCCGCCGTTCGCTATGGGGCATTAACGCAGGATGGCGAAGGCGAGGTCGTCGGTGGACTGGTGATGATGCTCAAAGGCGCAAACTCAAACGAGGTCATTGTCCGCGTTAAGGATAGGATGGCGGAAATCCAGAAATCACTTCCCGAAGGCGTGGTCATCGAACCCTTGTTGGATAGAAGTAAACTCATAAGTGAGACAACGGGCACGGTACGCAACAATCTTCTGGAAGGCGCGCTCATCGTGATTTTTGTACTCGTCTTTCTTTTGGGGAACTGGCGTGGCGGACTGATTGTGGCATCGACCATTCCCCTATCCCTATTGTTTGCCTTTATCCTAATGAATGTTTTTGACGTATGGGCGAACCTGATGAGCTTGGGTGCAATCGACTTTGGTATTATCGTAGATGGGGCGGTCATTATCGTGGAAGCGAGTGTATTTCTTATGGCCAGTTATGTGCTTAAAAAGAAATCTTTGGATAAGAAAGACCGTGACGAAATTGCAGCCGATGCATCCAAAAAAATGATGAACGCAGCCTTCTTCGGACAGCTGATAATCCTTATCGTTTTCCTACCCATCTTGGCATTGGAAGGTGTCGAGGGCAAGATGTTCCAGCCTATGGCACTTACGTTCATCTTTGCGATGATTGGTGCAATGGTTTTATGTCTGACCTATGTGCCGATGATGTCCGCATTATTCCTGAAACCGCCAAAAAAGGAAAAGAAATCGTGGGGCGACCGTTTTGTACATTGGGTACAACGCAAGTATGAGCCCCTATTGTTAAATGCCTTGGAAAAAGGAAAATGGGTCGTTAGTATTGCGGTGGCCATCTTTGCCGTGGCTATCTTCACGTTCACTAAAATGGGCGGTGAGTTCATACCGCAATTGGACGAGGGCGATATTGCTTTCCACGCTATTTTGAAACCCGGAAGCTCATTGAGCGAGACCATCGAGACCACCACAAAAATAGAACGCATCGTAAAGGCCGAATTTCCCGAAGTGGAAAAAATAGTTAGCCGTATCGGTGTTGCGGAAGTGCCTACCGACCCAATGCCTATGGACTTTGCCGATGTATTCGTAATCCTGAAACCGCAGGACGAATGGGTTTCTGCCGAATCCAAGGATGAACTTATTGACAAGATGAAGGATGCGGTGAGCATTATCCCTGGTGTCAATTATGAATTTACGCAACCCATCGAAATGCGGTTCAATGAACTATTGGAAGGCATCCGTGAGGATATTGCCATTAAGATATACGGTGAGGATATCGATGTACTTGCGTCCAAAGCGGACGAGATTACCAAAATCATCGCAGGTACTGAAGGTATAGGCGATATGCGGGCAGAAGCCACATCGGGCTTACCGCAGATGACGATAAAGTACAATCGAAACAAACTGGCCCAATACGGCGTAAGCATCGACCAACTCAATATGATGGTGCAATCCGCTTTTGCAGGTGGGTACGCAGGGGTCATTTTTGAAGGTGAAAAGCGTTTTGATTTGGTGGTAAGGCTCGATGAGCAGAACCGAAGCGATATCAACGATATCCGTAATCTCTATATCAATCTACCGAACGGTTCACAAATTCCACTTCACGAACTGGCGGCCATCGAATACACACCGGGACCGATGCAGATAAGCAGGGACAATACCAATCGCAGAACCTATGTAGGCGTTAATGTACGTGGTCGCGATGTGGAATCGCTGGTCAATGAGATAAGGGACAAGCTGGATGCAAACCTCGATTTACCCCCAGGTTATTTTATCCGCTATGGTGGTGCCTTTGAAAATCTGGAAAGGGCCAGCGACCGATTGCAGACCGTGGTTCCTATTGCGCTATTACTCATATTCATCCTGATATATTTTGCATTAAAATCCTTTCCGCAGACGTTGATGATTTATCTGGCCATACCGATGGCGACTATTGGTGGCGTGTTCGCTCTCTGGCTTAGGGATATGCCCTTTAGTATTTCCGCAGGGGTTGGCTTTATCGTGCTTTTTGGGGTTGCCGTACTGAACGGATTGGTAATGATTAGCGGACTCAACGAACTGAAAGAGGAAGGCGTTATAAACCTAAAAGAGCGAATCGTTGAAGGAACAAAAAGAAGGGTACGCCCCATTATGCTCACGGCCTTTACCGATATCCTTGGGTTTCTGCCAATGGCAATTTCCGCATCGGCAGGGGCAGAAGTTCAGCGACCGTTGGCAACGGTCGTTATCGGTGGATTGATTACATCCACCTTGTTGACTCTATTCATTCTTCCCATTTTCTATCAATGGGTAGAAAGACGTTCGGAACGCAAGATAAAGGTCAATCCGAAAATCGTAACCGCTTCTGCGGTGGTCTGTTTCTTTTTTGCTTTCGCGAAAGCGGAAGCGCAACAAGTTCGGCAGAACGATACATTACCTGTTGTTTCATTGGAACAAGCGGTAGAAATATCCAAAGAAAACTATCCGCTATTGAAAACAAAACAACTGGAAATTCAAAAGCAGAACGCCCTAAAAGGTACGGCCTATGATTTAGGGAATACCCAAGTGTTTACCGGTGGTGAGGAAGTTTCTGATGGTCAGGGCATTTATACCCTTGTTGGCGTGGTTCAACAGAATATCAACCTGTTCGGTATCGGTGCGAAGAAGCGGTTGCAAAAACAGCGTATCGCCTTGGCGGAAACCGCACTTGACTTTACCGCATTGCAAGTGGAACAGGAAGTCAAAAAAGCTTGGTCACAGGCCTATCAGCAACGGCAGAAATTTGAACTGTATCGTGAACTGGATTCCATCTACTCGCAATTTGAAAAGGCGATTGAACTGAATTACGAGGTAGAGGCCATTTCACGTTTGGAATATTCATCGGCAACCAATCAGGCATTACAAATCAACAATAAACTTCAACAGGCCGAAAGTGACTATGCCATTGCCCTACAGAAGCTTAATCTTTGGTTGGTTTCCGACACGTTCTATACTGTTCCCGACACCCTTGATGAAAATGAAATGGCAGTACTGGGAATTCCATCAACCATAGAAACCCATCCAGAACTGGAACTTTCGCGAAAGCGGATTGAGGAAGCCCAATCCAGCTACCAAGCTGAACGTTCCGATTTGTTGCCCAATCTCAACCTTCAGGGCGGATTGCAACGGGTGAATGGCAGTAACGGATTCTACACTTATCAGGCAGGAATATCCCTTCCATTGTTTTCTGGTACAGAACGCAGTCAGGCCAAGGCAGCCAAAATCCAAAGTGAAATTGCAAAAGCCAATGCGGACTTTACCAAACGCCAACTGCAATCGGAATATCGACAAGCTGTACAAGCGTATCAAAAATGGGAAGCATCCTGGCGATTCTATAAGGACAAGGCCTTACCGCTTGCCGAGGAACAGCGACAGGGTGCGTTATTAGCCTATAAGGAAGGTGCCGTGGATTATGCCGCATTCACCCAAATTATTAGGGATGCCATACAGACGGAAATGGATGCGCTGGACGCGCTCGACAATTATCTAAAATCAGTTTTTGCACTACAATATTTCAAATAATAAAATGAAGAATCTATCAAAATACACAGCTATTGGTTTGTTGGCGATGCTTTTGGCGTTGACCGCTTGTGGCGATTCCAACAAAGAAACCGCAGGGAATAAAAATGCCAATCTGGAAATGGAAAAAGAACATTCCGAGGGTGAAGCCGAGGAAGTAATGCTCACAGCTAAACAGTTCGATGCCCTACAAATGGAAATCGACACCCTGCAAATGCGGAATATGAGCGGTTATGTGCAAGCCAACGGGCAGTTGGAAGTCCCACCTCAGAACGAGGCCACCATCACAACGGTAGTAGGTGCCAACGTGGTATCCATCGAAGTTATCGAGGGTGATAAGGTTAATAAGGGGCAAACGGTCGCCTATCTGTCCCACCCCAATATCATCGAGAAACAAACGGATTACCTCAATGCTTTCAGTAATAGTCAATTTCTTAAAAAGGAATATGAGCGGCAAAAAACCCTGTACGATGCAGGTGTCGGCAGCGGTGCCAATTTTCAAAAGGCAGAAGCCGAATACCAGGCATCCCGAAGTATGGTAAAAGGTCTTGAGGCGCAACTGCAACAGTTGAGTATCAGCGCACCAGGCGTAAGAAACGGTACAATTTATCAGCGTGTATCTCTTAGAAGCCCCATTGAAGGATTCGTCCAAAAAGTAGAAATTAAGACTGGGCAGTACGTAGAACCACAGACCGACCTTATGGAAATTGTGGACACCCATCACGTACACGCAGATTTGATGGTTTTCGAAAAGGATGTCCATAAGGTGAAAGAAGGGCAAAAAGTGGTTTTCAATGTACAGTCCATTCCCGGAAAGGAACTGACTGCCGAAATCTATTCCGTAGGAAAGACCTTTGAACAAAATCCGAAGGCTATTCACGTACACGCTGAAATCGAGAACAAGGAAGGCAACCTGATTCCCGGGATGTACATTCAGGGGCGCATCCAAACGGAAAATACACAAACTAAAGCAATGCCCGAAGCTGCCATATCAGCCGATGGCGAGAGATTCTTTGTGTTTTCGGCCGAAAAGGAAGGTGATGATTGGTCGTTCAAAGCCATTGAAGTCACCAAAGGCACCCACGATGGCGATTGGGTTGCCATTGATTTTTTGAGCGAACAAGAACCGAATACGCAGTATGCCGTCAACAACGCTTACTATCTAATGGCGGAACTAAAAAAGGGTGAAGCGGAACACAGTCATTAAGAATATGGAAGCAAAAAGAAAACAATACTTAAAAACAGCAAGGACACTTCAAATCTGGAACGTCATCTATGACATCATTGAGGTTGTGGTTTCACTTATTGCGGGATTCACGGCCAACAGTTCGGCACTTATCGGTTGGGGACTTGATAGTACCATCGAGGTCATTAGTGCTGGAACATTGGGTTGGCGATTGCACGGTGAAATCAAGGGGATTGACGAAAAGCGTGTCGAAAAGCGCAAGATGATAACGCTGTATGTCATAGCTATATCCTTTGCGCTCATCTGTGTATTTATTTCCTATGATTCCATTTCAAAACTGATTAGTAAAGAAACAGCATCTTGGTCAACGGTCGGGATAGTGATTTTGGCAGTATCACTCATAGTGAACCCTATTTTGATTTACTACAAACGAAAATACGGACATATGCTCGACAGTCCCGCATTGCTTGCCGATGCCAAGGACACCTTTATCTGCCTCTACCAAACCGTGGTCGTACTTATAGGGCTATTGCTCGTAAAATGGCTGGGCTGGTGGTGGGCAGACCCTGTTGCGGCCTTATTGATAGTTCCCTATGCGGGAAAAGAAGGCTGGGAAGCCTTTACCAAAGCGAAAAATATTAGAAAAACACTCGATAAAAAATGAAAGAAATAGAACAAAGATTGAATGAAAACGATGTACGCCCCACGGCGATGCGAATACTTATCTACAAATACCTTGCGGAAAAGGACGTGGCCATCTCGCTGACCGATATTGAGACTGCTTTCGCGAAAGCGGACCGAACGACCCTTTTCAGAACCCTAAAGACTTTTGAGAAAAAAGGTGTGGTACATCAAATAGACGACGGTACAGGCGTACAGAAATATGCGCTGTGCGAACCGGGCTGCAACTGTGAGCTTGAACAAGATTTGCACCTGCATTTCCATTGCAACAACTGCGATGAGACCGTTTGCTTAACAGAGCACAAGATTCCGCATATCAACCTGCCAGAAGGCTTTGTGGCTGAGGATGCCAATTTAGTGCTGAAGGGCATTTGTGAAAAGTGTAGCGGCCAATAAATGCACTTCCGTTGCACGGTTCGAACCATTATATTGAAGTCAAAATCAAAAATTATGGTACAGTTTATAGACACCGGAAAAGAAAATCTGATAGCCGCAAGGCTATCGGGAAAATTGGATGAAGCCAACTTAAAGACCATCCACCAGCGTGTCCATCAAATCATCGATAAAGGTCAAAAAATGGATTTCTACTTTGAAATGGAAGATTTTGAAGGCTACACGCTCAAGGGGTTTTGGGAAGACATCAAGATCGATGCAGCCCATATCAACGATTATGGTAAAATAGCATTCGTCGGGAATAAAAAATGGCAGGAATGGGCGGCCAAGATAACCGATTTTTTTACTGGAAGTGAAGCCAAATATTTTGAAATGAAAAACAAGGAACAGGCAATGGCTTGGGCGACCACATAGTATGAAAAAGAAAAAAGTAAACTTACGGGGTTTGAACCCTAACGAACATCAGGGCGGACATAGCCACGATGACGGACACAACCATAGTAGTCCAGAAGAAGTTTCCAATTTGAGAACTTACCTGCCCGCTATTTTCAGCTTTGTAATGCTGATTACCGGTATAGCCATTGATTATTTTGACGCGTTTCCTTTTTTTAAAGGATGGGTGCGGATTGTTTGGTACACCCTAGCTTACATTCCCGTTGGGTTTCCTGTAATCAAGGAAGGTTGGAACAGCATTAGAAATGGTGATTTTTTCACGGAATTTTTCTTGATGTCCATAGCCACTCTGGGTGCATTTGCCATAGGTGAATATCCTGAGGGTGTGGCCGTAATGCTATTTTATGCCGTGGGCGAACTCTTCCAGAACGCTGCGGTAAATCGGGCGAAGGGAAACATCAAGGCACTCTTGGATGCTCGACCCGATGAAGCATTAGTTTATAGAAATGGGGATTTTGTTTCGGTCAATCCGGAAACGGTCGAGATTGGTGAAAGAATTCAGGTTCGCGTAGGCGAAAAAATCCCTTTGGATGGGGTTCTACTGTCCGAAAAAGCATCGTTGAACACAGCTGCCATTACTGGTGAGAGCAAACCCGATACAATCGTCAAGAGCGAAAGAGTCTATGCGGGAAGCATCAACTTAGATGGGGTCATCGAAGTAAAGACTACCAAAGAATTTAAGGACAGTTCCATCGCGCGAATCTTGGATATGGTTCAAAACGCTACCGCCCGAAAATCTAAAACGGAACTGTTCATTAGAAAATTCGCCAGAATTTATACACCCATCGTGGTTTTCCTTGCCATCGGACTGACGTTTTTGCCCTATTTCTTCGTGGACGATTATGTGTTTAGGGATTGGCTCTACCGCGCTCTGATTTTCTTGGTAATTTCCTGTCCCTGTGCCTTGGTCATATCCATTCCCTTGGGCTATTTCGGTGGATTAGGTGCGGCATCCCGTAACGGAATTTTATTCAAGGGTGCGTCCTTTCTCGATGCGATGACCAAGGTAAATACTGTGGTAATGGACAAGACGGGTACAGTTACCAAAGGGGTCTTCAAGATTAAGGAAGTGGTCAACAAATCCAATTTTGCAGAAGCGGAATTTATGCAATACCTGATGGCGATGGAAGAGCAATCCACCCATCCCATTGCAAAGGCAATTCTGGAATATAAGGCCGATGGTGCGGATTTTGAAGCGACCGAAGTTTCCGAAGTGGCAGGAAAAGGATTAAAAGGTGCAGTCAACGGAAAGCAGGTATTGGTCGGCAATAAAGCTTTGATGTTTTCCAACGGTATCGAAGTCCCCTCTAAAACCGATACAATAGTCGAATCCATAGTAATGGTAGCCATCGACGGAAAGTTTGCCGGATACGTAACCATTGCCGATGAACTGAAGGAAGATGCCCACCAAGCCATCAAACAGATACGAGAGGCGGGTATCTCTAAAATCATAATGCTCTCGGGCGACAAGGATTCCATTACCCAACAGGTGTCCGAAGAGCTGAATATCGATTGGGCGAAAGGTGGTCTGCTACCAGAAGACAAACTGAACGAAGTAGAAGAACTCAAAAAACAACCTGATACGACCGTAGCCTTTATGGGCGACGGCATCAATGATGCACCCGTACTCGCTGCAAGTGATGTGGGTATCGCAATGGGCGGATTGGGAAGCGATGTGGCCATAGAGACCGCAGACGTAATCATCCAGACTGACCAACCCAGTAAGATTGCAAGAGCAGTCAAAATCGGTCGTTCCACCCGTAGGATTGTCTGGCAAAACATCGGTCTGGCCTTTGGGGTAAAGGTAGTTGTTCTTATCCTTGGTGCTGGTGGTTTGGCATCTATGTGGGAAGCCGTTTTTGCCGATGTGGGTGTGGCGTTGCTTGCTATTTTTAATGCGGTGCGATTGCAGAAAAAGAAGTGGGGATGATATTCTTTCCAAGTCTTTAATGTGATGTTATTTAATATTTACTGTTAAAAATCTGTTATCTTTATAGGTCACAACAAGTCCTATTTTATGATACATATTCTTACAACAGGCGGCACCATTGAAGGACTGGATTATGTGGACGGAAAAGGTATAACCCAATCAAATGTCACGATTCAAGGTTTTCTTGAGAAAGCCAATGTTGATTTTGATTACACCATCGAAAGTGTGTTCAAAAAGGATAGCAGGGCCATCACAGATGAGGACAGAGCGCAGTTGATTTGCAAGATTAAGGAATCTGCTGCGACAAAGATTTTGATAACTCACGGTACTTTCACGATGGAAGACACCGCAAAATATATCGGAAAACTCAACCTGAATAAAACCGTCGTACTGGTTGGGTCTTTCATTTTAGGTTCATCTGCAGAGACAGATGCACTGTTTAATTTAGGCTATGCACTAAGCTCATTACAGCTTCTAAAACCGGATGTTTATATTGCTATGAACGGAAAGATTTTCAATTGGAACAATGTTTCAAAGAATTTAGAAACCAACAAATTTGAGCGCAATGACCAGTAAAGTAAATGTTCGGCACGTCAATACATTGGACAACTTTCTTCTATCTTTTAATAGATACGGTCATTGTATTGCTCACTTTTTACTTTTCGAGAAGGAATACACGAAGTAGCCTTCGACGGTTTTTATATCTCGGCATACTTTTCATTACATACAATGCCACGGGCGGATTTTTACCCATAGACAACTTTCCAGGGCCATTCATCCTTCAATATATCATTACGTATGGCGTGGCCATTGCGTTATGCGTGTATATCGTTTACTACCTGTATAAAGAGTACGACATCGTCGTATTGAAATTCAACTCATCCATTAAAAATCTCGCATTTTTAGCGAGTGGCAGCTATGTTGTTCTTTTTTTGATGCCATATTTTTTGACAGACTCTTTGGATGCGGCTCGCTTTCTTTTTACTATTCCCATATCCATAATAGCATTTGTATTTCTCATCATTTTCTATCGTCGTATTTCAAATCCGAGCAACCCGAATGCCTTTATTTTAAGGCGTAACAAATTATCTATGGTGAGTGTAGCAAGTATAGCCCTGTTACCCATCTGCACCGTAATAGGTGATTATCAATGGATAACCTTTACCGTAATGAATTTGGCCTTCTTTGCCATCACAGCCATTGAGGTAGATAGATATTTATACTTCATTGAAAACAATACCCGAATGTATGAGGTATTTGCCCTGAAGAAAAAACAGCGCGAAGAATCTGTAGAGCGCAAGATAATCTATGAGGATTTAACCCGACGGGAAATTGAAGTTGCACTATCCATCCTTAGCAATCTTAGTTATAAGAAAATTGCCGAGGAACTTTTCATTGCCGAAAGCACCGTGTCAAAACACGCCTCAAACATCTTCAAGAAAACGGGTGTGAAGAACAGACGCGAGTTTTTAAAGCGGTTTCGCAAAAAAAGATAATTAAATTTCCTCTCTGAAGACCTAAGCATATTCAGTGTCTCACAGAGTTTCCGTAGAAAAATACGGCTTGTTCCGTAATTAAATACGGTAAGTTTTCCTTGTACGTTTACCAGGTAAAATTATTTTAGTGAGAGTTCCATAAAATACACCAATGAGCCACAAATTTAATGACCTGTGGCGTTCATTTATATCATTTTGCAGGACTATGATATCATCTAACCAACCGCATCAACTAAATCCCATTTCTATGGTTTCATATCAAAATACACCTGCTTATGGACTTTCAATTATTAACTCAGCGACTAAAAAAAGAACTTGATGATATAAAACTTCAAAATAAGAGCATCCTTGAAAGGGCACACCGTTCCATTGGGCTCTGCCGTGATTCATTGAGCACGCTGAAAAAAGAGGTTCTGTCGCAAGGCTTCAAATCCATTCAAGACGAAATCCATTTTTTTAAAGTAACCAAACAAGTCCCTCTCGTTGAGTTAATCTACTATTCCGAAATCCATTCGTTTGAAATCCAGTTTCCGAAAATCGACTTAAAAAGTCAGCTTAAATCCATCAAAAAGAAAAGCAACAAACTCAATCGATTCTTTCTCTACAATCTGGACTTCGGAAGATACATTGAATCAGGGCAGACGCATTTTGACAAAGAATATTACACTCGTGATTATCTCAATGGGTATCATATCACACTTTCCAAATTCTATTTTCAAGACCCGGAATTTTGCACAGCACGAGATATGTTGCTCGGCAAGTACAATGCCTACAAGTCCCTAACCGAATACTTAGCGGATAAGCAAAAAAGATTGAAGAATGGGTTGAATGGAAATGAGATTTCCTTATCTAACACCGAAAAAATGCATTGGCCGTTCAGCAATACAGACTATGTGGAACTCATTTATGCGCTTCACGCCAAAGGGCTTGGCGCTAAAAACAATCTGAGTATTGTTAAAATTTCAGATTATTTGAGCCAGATTTTCGATGTTGAACCGAAAGACATCTATAAAACCTATCAAGACATCAAATACAGGAAAAAAAGCCGAACGCTTTTCCTTGATGAGCTGTCCACTTCCCTTCTTTCTGAAATGGATAAAAGCGAGAAATAGTAGAATCTACCAGCCGTTTATCCATCAAATCTAAATGTTAAAAAATTACCGTACTACGGTTGACCTACGGTGATTTGGTTTTCAGCCTATTTTGCATAAAATTTATTTCCTTTTGGGTGCAAGTTTCGGCATTAGGGCCATTAAACAGCACCAAATCAAACCAAATTTCAAGATGTTAAATTTTCACCGTAGTACGGTCGTACTGGGGAAGAAAATCCGATAATCCATATCAAATTTGTAGAACGAAAGTCAAATCAGGTCAGGGGCTATCAAATTAGTTGAAAGCAATGCGATAGTCCCTTTCTTTTAAACCGTTCTATTATGCCAACAAGCATTATCACCACAGACGACCTTCGGGAATTCAAAATGGAATTGCTCGATGACATTAAAAATCTATTGTCCAAACAAGCTTCTGGAAAAATCAAGAAATACCTTAAATCTTCCGAAGTAATGGATTTGCTTCAAGTGAGTCCGGGCACACTTCAAAACCTTCGCATCAATGGCACCTTGCCATACACTAAGGTAGGCGGAATCATCTATTATGATGCCGAGGAAATTCAAAAGGTAATGGATGCCAACCGTGTACACCACGGGTTAAATTCCTGAAACTATGAACTACATAAAGCTACTCAACGCGGCTTTTGAAACGTTCTATTTTGATGACCGCCTAAATCCTACCCATATCAGTCTGTATATGGCGCTGTTCCAAGAATGGAACAGCTGTCGCTTTATGGATGAGTTCTACGTAAACCGCAGGGAACTGATGCGCGTGGCCAAGATTGGGTCAAAATCTACCTATCACAGATGCATTACAGAACTTCACTCGTGGGATTATCTATCCTATTTCCCGTCCAACAATCCATACAAGGGCAGTAAAATCAAGATGTCCATTATCGGTACAAGTGATGAACCTGTTTCGGGACAGTACAATCCCATATTGGAACAGCTTGCGGAACAGTACTATCCCAGAGGTGTACCGCTTGAGGGACACCACCATCCCAAAAATGAACAGGCGGTGTACCGACACCGTCCCACAAATGGACAAGCATTGGTATCTAATACAAACAATATCAAACAGGAAAACTATATAAAACAGCCAAAGGACTGTCTGGCTGTCGTTGATTTTTTTAAAGAAAAGAATTTTGATAAAGCTGAAGCTGAAAAGTTTTATCAGCACTATGCTGACCGTTATTGGCAAACAGGAAATGGCGAACCAATTCGCGATTGGCGAGCTGTGGCCATCAATTGGATGGACAGAACCGAACTTTTTGAATTGGAAAACAAACCAAACAAAAAACGACCGTCCCAAATCAAGGACAACTTGCGAACCACTAAATCGAAAGACTATGGACAACCCCTCTAAAATCATAGAAGGCGGCGTGGAATACTCGCTGGGCAAATTTGATGGGAAAAGCGTACTGTATGATTTCTCGAAAATCCTGATTTATTTGAATGCCAAGGGCAAGTTACTGTTTGGTAAAAAGTTCAGGATTTATGATGAAGATAAACCCATTATTTTAAAGCTGTGCTCATATTTTATAAGAGATAAGGAAAACTGTGATAAATATGAAATTGATGTAGATAAAGGTATTTTACTCTCTGGACCAGTAGGATGCGGTAAGACCAGTTTGATGAAATTGCTGCGCCACATTGTGCCCTTGCAAAGACCTTACGAAATGATTCCCTGCCGAAATGTAACTTTCAGCTTCAATCACTTGGGTTTTAAAACCGTCGAGGAATATGGTAATACCAAATTCTACTGTTTTGACGATTTGGGTGTTGAACCTGCTGGCCGATTTTACGGTAAAGACCTCAATGTGATGGGTGAGGTTTTACTCTCTCGATACGAACTCTATCTCGACACCAAACGGAAAATAAAGACCCACGCCACCACCAATCTCAACGCCGAAGAACTGGAAGAACGCTATGGTAATCGGGTTCGTAGTCGGATGCGAGAATTGTTTAATTTGATTGCTTTTGATACAAAAGCTGTGGACAAAAGGAAGTAGTTTATTTTCGATTAAACTTTGTTACCGTTCATTATGACCCTTCCCTTCAAAAATTTTCGGTTTAGCTTTTTCGATCCTTGATGTTCTGGTCTTGGATTGCTTGGCTCCAGAAAAGTGAAGTAAATATCCTCTTTGCCTGCCTGGTGTTAGTTCGTAGAATGCTTTTTCAAATTCTGGTTCTGCATCAAAGGCATCTCTTAGTTCGTCCACCAATTCAAAATCAGATGTTTTTTTCATTTCGACTTCCAGACCTGCTTTTTCAACCTCGATGGCCTCGAAGATATACTCTTTAATAATCTTCCTTTGCTCCTCGATTTCTTCTAAATTCTTAAAACGAAGCTGTCGGGCAGCCTGGACATTTTCCGTCTGTTGAACCAAAATATTCTCGGTGTCCTTTAAAAGAGCACCTTTGTGGAATAGCAATGCGCAATACTCCTTGAACCCGTGAATGAGTACGATGTTGGAATCCTTGAAGGTATAGCAGGGATGCATCCACTTAAAATCCTCATCGAGTCCGCAGTCCAGACAAATTTTCCGTAGCAGTTTTGATTCCTCTTTCCATTTCTTGGCTTTTTCAATATATCGGTCAACTTTTTCCATAGTTAGGTTGATTTTTGTAATGAAACAATTTTCCTGCTGTCTGGCCTAAAATACCAAGATAGGATGGTTACGAGCAACAGCACAAGTGATGGCAAAGCCTCCGTAAAGGGTTCCCCGTTTGCAAAGTGTGAGACCGCGGCACCGGACATCGCAAAGAAAAAGCCAGCATAGGCCCATTCTTTAAGAAGCGAATATTTGGGTATCAAGATCGCGATGACCCCTAATATCTTCCAGATTCCCAAAACTGGTAATATGTACTTCGGGTATCCTAAATTCTGGATTATTTCGATATATCCGCCTATCTGAAGAAATTGTTGAACGCCACCAGCGGTCATTCCGAAGGCAAGGAAACCAGTTACTATCCAGTAGATTATTTTGTTCCGTTTTTTCATATGCCAATGTTCATTCTGATTTTAATATTTCCTCCATTCGATTGTGCGCCATATTGAGTCCCTGCTTAAATGGAAGCTTTAGGTTTTGGTCTCTGTGGTTTACGGATTGATAGATAACTTGTTGCTGTAGTTTGCTGGTAGTTTCTGTCAATTTCTCGAATTCGTAAATTTCAAGTTGAACGCCAAAAGGCATATTTTCCATTTCAAAAGTCCTTATGATTTTTTGATTTGTTATGAAGTCGTGTATCGAACCATTGAATCTGATTTTGTTGCCTTTAGAGTCAGTAGTTAAAAATTGGTAGCTTCCGTGTTTTTGGAAGTCGAACTGCAACACTTTGGTACCCATCCACTGCTCGATGAACTCTGGTTCGGTATATGCTTTAAATAGAAGTTCTACTGGTAGATCAAAGTCTCTTGTAATTAAAATCTCTTGCTTGCCTTCTTCAGCTATTACATTTGTTTTTTGTTCCATATTTATTTTGGTTGGTGTTTTTTCATTACTTCTTCAAGTTTATTAAATCTGTCGTCCCACAACTTTCTGAAAGGTTCAATGAATTCCGCTATTGCCTTCATTCTGTTTGGGTTGAGTTGATAATAAATTTCCCTGCCTTTCTGTTCCTGTTCTAAAATCTCACATTCAGTAAGGATCTGTATATGCTTAGAAATGGTTTGTCTGGAATAGTCAAAATTTTCGGCAATGGCAGATGGTGTCATCGCATTGGCGGCCACCAAAGTGATGATCGCCCTTCTTGTAGGGTCGGCAATGGCCTGGAAAACATCTCGTCTCAATTTCATTACGCAGTTATTTGACTGCAAATATAAACGCAGTTATTTGGTTGCGCAAATTTTTCAGCTTCAATTTGATTTTGGTTTTCTTAAATCAGCGATGAGAACCTTTGTCGCAAAAAACATCTCAGTTATTATTTCCTTTACACTTGAAACTACCTTGATAAATATTTCTTTCATAATTCTAATGTTATTATTAATGATAATATAATTGCGGCAATGAGCCCAGCGTGTGTATAATTTGAAATGTAACGCCTCTCATCTTCATTACTCAGAAACCCCAATTCCAATAGAACGGATGGCATAAAGTCCGTAGTTTCCCGAAGCACTTGAAAATTGGCAAACTTTACGCCTCTACTTTCAAATCCCAACTTCTCATTCAGGTCAGCTTGCAATTGAAAGCCAAACCAAGTTGCTTCATCCAAAAATCTCGAACTTTGATTGGACACATAGACTTCTACACCTCTTGCATCTGGATTATCGGAATGATTGCAATGTAGGGAAAGGAACAAATCTGCATTTAGACCTTTAGCCAGCTTGGCCCTATCACTTAAAGAAACTAAGGTATCGCTATAACGAGTTTGATAAATTTCCACAGTTTTATTGTGGTTTTTCTCGGCCAATTCCGAAATCGACCTTGCTATTTCCAAGGTTATACTCTTTTCCTTTAAGTTATTTACCCCAATCGCACCAGAATCATTTCCGCCGTGGCCAGGGTCAATTACGATAATTTTCTTTGCGTCCAAATCCTGCCCAAAAAGGATGCAACTTTTGAGAAGTAAAATCACAAAACTGACGTTTTTGAGCCACTTTTTCATTTTCAACTTTTAGGTTTTCAACAGTTCGGCTTCAAAATTCCATAGAATTTGATGCCAAATAACAGCAACGAAAACCAAACAATATCAAATAATATTTTATTCACATATATTTGATTTACAGTTATTTATGTTCAAATATATGTAAATTTCCCATAACGAAAATGAACCAAAATTTTAAACCCACTCGTTATGAAAAAAACATATTATTTGGCAGGCGTTCTTTCGCTCTTATCCACTTCGCTTTTTGCACAAATTGGTGGTATTGAAGATTCTGTCAACGATGTTTCCGACACCATCCGAACTATTTTCCCAATTATATTGGGTGTCATCTTTCTAATAGGTTTCCTGTTTAATGCAGGTCACTTCTTTGGTGAAAACGCAGACCTTAAAAAAGGGATTACCCGTGTATTGGTCTTTGTGCTAATTGCTGGTGCAGTCGTTGGAATCTTCACCTATCTAATAGGCATTGTAGTATAAGATGAAACGGTATGAAGTCTATAGAAATATGCGGAAACGTGCGGTCATCTTTGGCTTGCCCCTTTCCCTGTTTGCCTTGATGATGGTATCCATTTTGGCATCACTGCTCATTATCATCTTTTCCTTCAGCTTTGGCATTATCATCGGTTTAATGGTCTTTAATGGTAGTCTATATGTCGCTTTGACGAGAATCGCCAAAAGTCCTCAAATGTTTCAAGTGGGTAATCCCTTTCCAAAAATCATCAGCAACAAGCGTAATTCAGGTTTCGATTATGAATAAGATGAACCTGTCGGCATATCAACCCATTGCGGATATTCAGGATAATATCGTCTTTGCCAATAATGGTAATGTGGTGTTGTGCTATAAAGGGAATCTGCCTGAAATCTATTCCTTATCTGAAAGGGATTTTGAAGACATCCACGGTGCCTGGTTTCAGGCATTGAAATCATTACCAGTCGGGACGGTTGTCCATAAGCAGGATATCTACTTAAAGAAGTCCTATTCCTCAGAGCAACTGCCCAGCGAATCCTTTTTAGAAAAAGCTACCCATAACCATTTTAAAGGTCGAGGGTACATTGAGCACCAATGCTATCTATTCTTCATCCTGACCAAAAACAAGGCACTCAACAATCCAAAATATGTCAATCCATTCCGTAAGGTTTCCAAAGGGATTGTTCAGCAGATGGATGATAATATCAAGGTATTCGCCAATGCGGTAAGTGATTCGGTATCGTTCATCAACAACAGCCGAAAGATGCATTTTGTTCCGCTTCAAGCGGAAGAAATACAGCAGCTCACCACCAACTATTTCAACGGATTCAGCGAGGGATTTGATACCGATATCTTACTGGAAAAAAAGAACGTCACCATTGGTGACAATCATTTTAATGCCCTGGCCGTCAACAGCGAACTGTGCTTTGGCGAAAGTGTGCAGAGTAGCAAGACCAATGAGAAATTCACTTCTGACGATTTTGTGTTTCATCAAGGGTTTATTGATGGCCTTGGGCTGACGCTTAACGAGAACCACATCGTCAATCAAATCCTGTATTTAGATGACAAACAGAAATGGCGAAAGTTGCTCGATAAGAAAATCGAAGAACTCAATAAAAGTTCAAACTTCGGTTCACAGAATAAAGTAGTACTTGATAAAATTCAGCATATTCTTGACCAAATCAATGCAGATGATAATGCGCGTATCATTCGTGGGCATCTTAACGTGGTGTATTGGGCAAAAGACAAAAAGAGCCTCGATTCCATTACCTCAAAAATCAAGACTGAGTTTAAAGAACTGGATATCATCCCATACTATCCTCGCGGTGAAGAACGCAAAAATTACATATTGAACAGCTACTGCTGTTTCTCTTCCAACTTCTCGAATAATGATTTGTACGTAACAGACTTAAAGCACGCGCTTTGCCTGTTCATCAACAATAGCAATTACAAATCTGACGATACGGGAATCATCTTTAATGACCGAGAACATAACATTCCGGTTTTAAAGGATGTTTGGGATGAGCGTAAGAAACGCATCAAAGCACGGAACTTTGCCATTTTTGCGCCAACTGGCGAAGGCAAATCCTTTTTGGCCAATAACATCTTACGTCAATATTTTGAAAATGGTGTCCGGCTGGTCATAATTGACCTCGGTGGATCCTACACCAAATTTGCCAAGCTCTATCCTGAAAAGTACACGGTACTCCGCTATGAGAGCGGAAAGAACTTGGGTATCAATCCATTCTTTATCAGCGATAAAAATGACCTCACACCGGAACGGTTGGAAGACTTATCGGTTTTCCTTTTTGAACTGTTTGCATCAGATTTAAAAGTGACCAAAGCCCAATCGGTTTCGGTCAAAAAAATATTACGTCATTATTATGATAGCACTTCAGAAAACCATTCGCTGGAAGGTTTTTACAATTTTATAGAAAGGCATCAGAAGGATATCCTGGATGACCTAAAAATCCATCCCGACTACTTCAACTTGACGAGCTTTTTGCACGTAATGTCCGAGTACGTCGGTGATGGTCTATATAGTTTCCTCTTTGAGGTCAGCGAAGACCAGACCTATAAAATCGAGGACAAGCGATTGATTGTCTTTGAACTTGACGAAGTAAAGGACAATAAGGAAATCTTGTCCGTAATGCTCAAGCTCATCAAGTCCGCCATTCAAAGAACTATTTGGCGCAACCGCGCCGAAAAAGGGATTATTCTCTTCGATGAGTTTGCAAAACAACTGAAGTTTGATAACGTCCTTGAAAGTGTGGAATTCTATTACCAGGCCATCCGTAAACAGAATGGTGCTATCGGTATCATACTTCAATCTATTAATCAGCTGCCGAACAATTCCACATCGGCAAGTATTCTTGAAAACACACAGGTCATTTATAGTCTCAACAATGAAAAAGGCTATGACGAATTGGTTAAACGGCTCAATTTGTCCAGCCACGACCTGAACCAGTTAAAATCCATCAAAAACAACCTTTCCGGACAACGGAAGTACACCGAAATGTTCATCAAAATCGGGAAGGAAAGTAACATCTTCCGCTTGGAAGTTCCAAAGGAAGTATATGCAGCTTACTTGACCGATGGAAAGGAAAACGAAGAAATAATGAAGCTCTACAACGAGCATCACGATATGCAAAAAGCAATAATTCAATTCACATCAAAAACATAATGCTATGAAAACAAAAATCAAATCAATTCTATTTGGGTTGGCTATGACAGCAGCCCTTTTAATGCCCAGCGGTGCGACCGCTCAGGGAATGCCTGTTTATGACAACACCAACTTCATCAGCTTGGTAAAACAGCTATTGGAATCGGGTAAACAGACGGCAGAAATGATTAAGTCCGTAAAATTCCTGAAGGATGCCAAAGAGGCTATTGAAAAAGTATCGAGCGTTGTCCAACAGCTTAGGGCAGTTGAGGAAATCGCACAGAACAATCAGCGCCTTATCAATGTAATGCAAAATGACCTTCAGGATATTTTGAATTCGCCCTACATCAAACCCGAGGAAATTGACAGGGTTATGGGCTCTTTTGAAACCATTGTACAAAATTCACTGGACACGGTGGATTTTATAGACGAAGTTCTCTCAAGCGATTATCTCAAAATGAGTGATGCCGAACGCGCCGAAATCCTGAAAGCCAAGGAACTGGAATCGAAGCAGATGGTTTCCAGCATCACTATGAAAACAAAACGTTATCGTGATATTATTTCTTTCAGAAAGATGCAGGATAAAGTCAATAATCGAGAAACAGCGTATTAAAAATGACAGCGACCATACTTTTAGGAATTGGGCTGGAATACATCGATACGGTGTTCCAGACCATACAGGCCAGCGACTTTTCGCAATATACCATTGCCGGAATGAAAACGCTCGCTGTCCTATTTTTCTTGGTCAATATTCTTAAAAAATACAACGAAGGCGTTGCAGATAAAGACGGCTACACTTGGGGATTGAGTCCGGGTGAATTGGCAAAGAATTTTGCCATTGTGCTTTTGGTCATATTCTCAACGCAGGTATTAGGTTTTTTTGATGGGATATTAGTGGCCATCGAAGGTCAGTATCGAGGAACCGCACCAGCGTTACTACCCTTACAGATGCAGGATATACCATTAGAGGAAGATGTCAGTCTTTTTGATGCTGCAAGTTCGGCAATGACACTTTTGTACGAGGCGTTAGTAACACCGTTGTTTGGATTCAAAATTTTGGCCTTCATATTAAGTACCATACTCTGGATATTGGATTTGTTCATCTATCCGCTATTCTTGGCAGAACGTTTTTTCCTTTTGGGAATAATGCAAGCCTTTTTTCCTTTGGTCATTAGTTTGGCAGTTTTTGAAAAATTCCGTTCGCTCGCCTATACCTTCTTTAAATTGTACGCTGCCGTTTATATGCTCGTGCCAGCCTTTTTCCTGGTCAATGTATTTGTCAATGCCATTTATACGGAAATCAACACCAATTTCTGGGTAAACCTGTTCGGAACCGATACAGGTCAGGGCTTTTTTGCGCCTGTAGTTCAACTGGGCTCAGTTGGCTTTATCGTGTTCCTGAAATTCAAATTGTACAGACGTGCTACCTCTTTCACCCTAAGATTATTTACCAACTAATTCCATTCAGAATGAAAACACCTTATAAAAACATATACAACGTCCTAAAGCTAAATCGGTTTATTGTTTTGGCGGTCGTCATTTGTGCGCTGCTATCCAGCACTTTTTCAGTTTGGATGGTATTCAACACAAATCAGAAGGCGCTCAACAGCGCCTTTGCAATCAATACTGATGGCAGTATCATTCCGCTAAAGCTGGTTACGCAAAAGGAAAATTTCAGGGTCGAAGCTTTGGCGCATTTGGAACTGTTCCATAACTACTTCTATAACATTGATGCCAGCAACTACGAACGCAATTTGGAAAAAGCACTGTGGTTGGGCAATAGTTCCGTGGACAATCTGTACCGTCAGAAAAAAGCGGATGGCGTGTATAATCGCCTATTGCAATATTCTTTGGTGCAGAAGGTATTGAGCATCGATTCGAGGATTTCAGAAAACAACGGCACGTATAGTTTTACGACCACTACGATTTTCGAAATTAATAGAGGTTCCATTATTGACACTTACGAACTGGTTTCTACCGGAAACTTGATTATGGTGGACAGAAACTTTCCCAACAATCCACACGGATTGTTGGTTACCAATTATTTTGAAAACACTTTAAGAAAAATAGATTATGAAAGTAGAAAAGAATAAAATCATTTTCGCTGGTGTACTCGCCATCATTTTCCTCTTCCTTATCTCATATTCAGTGATGCTTATGGAAGATGAGGATAATGATGAAGACACCTTGCAACAGACGCTTGTTCCTGAACTGGAAGATGACCAAAAGGAATACGATTCCAAACTCGATGCCATAAACGATCTCAAGGAAGTGCGTGAAAGCACCGCACCAAGCATTTACGATGAAAAGCTCTTGGATTCTACGGGACTGTACAATCCCGATTTGCCCGAACAAAAAAAGCAACGCATTGTGGATAGCATTTACAAGGCTGGCAAGATTAAGTATTCCGAAAAACGCTACCAGCATTTGGGACAAAAGCGAGTTGTTCAGCAAACAACGCCAAAGGTGGATTCTGCTGAAGTTAAAAGAGAACAAAAAATTGAAGCCAAGGAATTGGGTCTGGAACATCAACTGTTCTTTGCTGCCTCGCCCAAGCCCAATGAAGTTTCAATTATCGGTAATACTGATGAAACGATTTATGTAGTTGTAGATGGTGACCAAATTGTTCAAGCGAATACCCGATTGCGGATGCGCCTAATCAAATCGGCTACTATCAATGGTAAACTGATGCCAAAGAACACACCAGTTTTCGGCTTTATCAGTTTTCAGCCCAATCGTGCTTTAATTGAAATTGAGAATATTAAACACCATCCCACCAAACTAAAAGCCTTCGATTTGCAAGATGGTAGCGAGGGTATCTATGTTGAAAACAACTTTAGGGAAGAGGTAACCAGAGAGGTATTTGATGATGTTATTGGTGACATTAATATTCCCAGCGTACCGCAAGTAGGCGGACTTACACAAGTATTTAGGCGTTCTAACCGCAGGGTAAAAGTAACCGTCCTGAACAATTACAGATTAATTCTAAAACCGAAACTATGAGACGATATAATTATATATTCACAATGGCATTTGTTTTCGCTTTCGCGAAAGCGAACGCACAAACCACCCACTTACTTGATACCATATATGCAAACGACACCAAGAATGTTGCACTATTTTTCCCAGAACCTATTCGGCAAGGTATAACCGGTTCAGATAATTTTGTCTTTACCTACAATCGTGAGAAAGAACAGTATTTCGGCCTGTTACAAGCCAAGCCAGGAAAGGAAAGTAATTTGCTGGTAGTCAACCGAAATGGCTCGATTTTTGCGTATATTGTAAGGTATAAAAAACAGCTTTCTAAGCTCAATTATTTTATTCCGATATCAAGTAGTATCGGGAATGAAAAACCGATTGTTACCGATTCAATTCTTGCTGAATCTTCTGAAGAGCGTGTAGATAACAGAACATACCATTACCAAAAATTCTGCGCATACCTTCTCAATAGGAAACAGCGCATTGGACGAATCAAAAAGCGAAATGAAGGCATTGTTTTAAGTGTTGAGAATATTGTTTTCGATAAAGAAGAACTGTACTTCGTCATCCAGATTGAGAATAATTCTACTTTGGATTACGATTTGAATTTCTTGAACCTTTCGATTGAAACACGACAAAAAGGAAAAAGAAAGTCATTGCAACGCCTGTATCAAGAACCGATATACAAACATAAATTGCCTTCAAAAATTGTGGAAGGCCAAATGCTACGGTTTGTTTATGTGTTGCCCAAGTTCTCGTTATCCAATTATCGTAGGGCTGTTTTAGAACTAAACGAAAAAGATGGTGAACGAAATATCGAAATGAGACTATCGCACAGATATATTAATAACCCAAATTAAAGTCATTATGAAAAATATTGTTGTTTTCTTACTTGTAGTGCTGTTCCTCTCTTGTGCCGATTCTAAAACTAAAGTTTCAGGACCAAGTGCCACAGCCCAAGTTGTTATCGAAAGCTTTTATGAAAAGGATGAAGAAACCTTAAAGGCTAACTCAACGCCACAGGCGTATTCAAACTATATGAATACCATAAATATGTTCAACGCTACACCAAAGGAAGATTCCAACTTTACTGTTTTGCAGGATACAATTATGGGTGATGTGGCTTGGGTAAAATATACAACAGCTTACGACAAAACGCCTGGTCTTTTTAAGTTGGTTAAACAAGATGGTAAATGGCTGGCAGATGCAAGAGGTTCAAAGGATAAGTCGCCTTTTTGATGAAAGTTAGTTGTTAGTGTTTCGGTAGTTTAACTTCCCAATATCCTCTCGTTCCACCCACACGCCCTATATATCCAGCATCCTTTAAATTATTAAGGTGTTTCTGAATTGCAGATTCATTGATATGTAAAACTTCAGCTATACCCGAGCGACTTATCCGATTATCTTGAGCAATTAACTTCAAAACTTCTTTTTGCCTATGAGTTAATTCAGAAATAGCCTCGATATCCTTTTCGATTTGACCACCTATTTGACCACCTTTTAGACCACCCATTACACCACCTATTTGACCACCTTTTGCACCACCATCTTCAACAGTAGTTTCTTTAGCTACAAAAGTCATTCTAAGAAAGTTGTCAGAAAAGCTAAAGTTCTCTTTGCCATAATGTTCCAAAATACGAGGAATGCCCGAACCTAATTGTTCTACCAGTTCCAAGTCCTTGAAAATTCGCATCAGTTCTTTGTTGCGTGGCACGGAAAAGCCCTCAAAAAACTCTTGCTTGCTCAAACCTTCAGGAAGTCCGCCAGCCGAAGTAATCTCAATCCTATCCACAAAGATTTCAAACTTTGGGGTAATCTCATTGGTATAGTCATTATGTACAAAGGCATTGATAATTGCTTCACGCAAAGCGATAGGATTCCAAAGATTGGTCTGTTGCCGTTCTTTAGGGGTTATCTTGGTTGTGGTTCTATTTTCTACCGCAATCTTATCGATAACCTGCTTGGTCGCTTTAACCAAACATTCGTGGCCATATTCGTTGCTTTCAATAAGGTCTGTACGTGTCTTCCCTGAATACTTGGCAACCTTGATTGAGGTATTGTTCTTATCGGCCAAAAGATAACCGGCGTAATTGAATGCGCCATCCTCGGTAAGCAGTTCCAGATTCTTTGCAAAGGCTTTACCAAGATTATAGCCAGCTTCTTCGTAGTAGATTTTCAACTGGCCAAAGCTCAGGTCTTGTCGTCCAGCCTTAATTTTGCTGATGGAATTTCGAGTGCGCTTGGCAAAGAGCTCGTCTATCATCTTTTGGGACATTGGCTCTACAGATGAGCCGATGCGGATGAAACAACCCTTTTCGCTCATCCCATATTTTTTGAGATGATAGGGTTTTTCGGGACCACTGGCCACGATAATTTTAAGAACATCCTTATCATCCCGTTCTTCACTCACAATGTCAAACAGTCCCAATGCAGAAGGTCGGATGTTGTTCTTTAGCCTATCCTTAATCTTAAGTTGGTCGCCGTCCGGGTCTGCCAAACCGTAAACATTTTCATTCTTGTCAATACCGATATAGAGAATACCACCCTCCCGATAGTTCAAAAAAGCAATGACTTCTTTTTCAAGTCCATCGGACAGTTCTCGTTTGTATTCTATACGGTTTGTTTCTGGCATTCATTAAGGTAAATTAGGGGGATAAAGATAGTGATATTAAATTGTGGCATTTAGCAAAAAACAGATATAATAGGATTGCGGTGATTTAATATGAAAGAAAATATTTGTTAAAACTAAACTGAAATGAACTGTTAAAATCCACAAAATGTTAATTAACTTTAGCGATTTTAATAACCTATCTTTTTATGAATAAAGGCGCAAAATTTTATCGATGTGATTTCCAAGTACACAGCCCTCGTGATATTGCTTGGACAGGTTCACGTTTTGGTGTAAGTGAAGAGCAAGTAGAAGGCTTAACTCAAGAAGATAAACAGCAAATTGATGATAACCGAAATCAATTTTGTAAGGAATATTTAGATAAGATAAGCAGTGCAGGAATTGACGCCATCGCTATGACAGACCATCACGATGTAGTTTTTGTCCAGCACTTAAGAAGAGTCGCCATAGAGCAGAATGAGATACACGAGATAATGGGCGAGCCAGAGAAAAAAGTTACGGTTTTCCCAGGCATTGAACTCAGCCTATCCAATCCTGCAAGTCAGGCCATTATTATTTTTGATGCAGATTTCGAGGACACCCATCTCAACTCAGTCCTTAATTTTCTTGGGATACAACCTACAGACGCTTATGATAGACAAACGGTTCAAACCCAGAGAATTTCCCAAGAGGTAATCAACAACCTTCCCCAGCTTCATAAAATTTTAGATGAAGTAAGTTATTGTAAAGGTAGGTACATTGTACTTCCTAATGTTGGGAAAGGTGGCCAACATTCCATAATACGTCAAGGCTTCCAAGAACACTACGTTAAAATGCCTTGCGTTGGCGGTTATGTTGATAAGGAAATATCACAGGAATCCGGTTATCAAAATAAAATTAACGGTGGGGATGCCAACTACGGAAACAAAAGCATAGGTCTTGTATCTACTTCAGATAATAGGTACGAGGACGGTCGTGAGTTTGGAAAATATTCTACTTGGGTTAAATGGGCAGAACCAACTGCAGAAGCTATTCGGCAGGCCTGTTTGGCCAAAGAATCCAGAATTTCTCAGAATGAGCCAGAAATGCCTCAAATATTTATTGAATCGCTGGACGTTACAAATTCTAAATTTCTGGGTGGTTTCAATATCAACTTCAATCAACAATATAACGCATTGATTGGTGGAAGAGGAACTGGCAAGTCAACTATTTTAGAATACATACGATGGGGATTGTGTGACCAAACGGTTAAAATAGGCAACTATCAAGAATTGGATATTATTCAGAACCGAAGAGATACGCTAATAAGGAAAACGTTGACAGCCGTTGAGGGTGAAGTAAGAATTACGATGGTGAAAAATGATGTCCGCCACATCGTTAAAAGAAATTCTGCCAGCAGAGAAATACTTTTGAAAATTGGTGATGGTGAATTTCAAAAAGTTAGTGAAGAAGATATCCGGAAAGTACTGCCAATACAATCATATAGCCAAAAACAACTTAGTGATGTTGGTGTAAAGACAGAAGAACTAAAGCGGTTTATAGAGCAGCCTATTAAGAGCAGCTTAGAGCGTACTTCTTACAATTTAGACGAAACAAATCTAAAACTCAAAACTGCTTACAATCAATTAGTACGCAAAAAGAAAGTGCAGAGTGAGATAGCAAATTTCAATATTGAAGGTAGTTCTATAAAGGGCCAAGTTAAAGGTATTCGAGAGTCTTTAAAAGGGATTTCGGAAGCTGACCAAAAAACCATTAACAAAAAATCAAAATTTGAGTTAGAGAAGACAATTATAGAAAATACTGAATCTGAACTATCGCTTTTTGAGTCTAAAGCTGATGAGCTTCTTGAGCTTTTAAAATTATACCCAGAACCTATTGAACCTCAAATTGATAACATAGAGAACAAGGATTTGATAGAAAATCTTAATACAGAGGTCAAAGCAAAATTCAAAAACATCAATGAAGCTGTTCAAAATTTGAAGGATATTTTCAATGAAAGTGGATTAAAGCGGTACACTGAAATTGTAGAAGAATGGGGGAAAAAGCAAGCGCAGTTTGATAGTGAATATGAGGCTGCCAAGGGGAAATCCATAGCAAGTCAAGAACAACTGACGAATATTAAAAAACTCGAAGACCGTCTGGCAGAGATTAATAGTTTAGTTGCCGATAGGAAATCAGTATTAAAAGAGCTTGGAAATCCAGAAAACGACTATAACGCCCATAAAGAAGAATGGAAGGATCTACACTTGGAAAAAGTTCAGGTATTAAATGATCAGGCAACAAATTTCACCGACTTATCAAATAACCTAATCAAAGCAGTAGTTACCAAAAATATCAATCTTGCTAATTTCAAGGAAAAATTACGTTCTATTCTTGAAGGAACGAGAATCAGAGAAGAGCGAGTAGATGCACTAATAGCACATATCCGCAGCAAAGCTGACCCAATTTCTGAATTTATAGCGGTCTCGGAAGAATTAAGATTATTGGCAGAATTTAAACTTGACGAAGAGAATCCAGAAGAATTACCATCTACACCAATCTTGGACACAACCGGATTCACCGAAGACCACAAATTAAAGATACAATCCAAAATCACAACCGATGACTGGCTACAATTGACAGCAACAGAATTAGAATTTGACCCTGAATTCTTTTATACAACAAATAACGAACTTGGCGATGAAATCCCCTTTCGAGATGCATCAGCTGGGCAGCAGGCTACGGCACTACTTACAGTATTACTCAACCAGCCCGGAATACCTTTACTAATCGACCAACCCGAAGATGACATTGACAATAGAGCCATTGATGCAATAATCCAAAATATCTGGAATGCCAAAAAGAAAAGGCAATTGGTTTTTACGAGCCATAATGCCAATTTGGTAGTTAACGGTGATGCCGAATTAGTGATTTGCTGCGATTATAAAGACGCCAGTTCACAAACAAGAGGGATTATCAAAGCTGAAGGTGCTATTGACACCAAAGAGATTAAAAACGAAATTACATCTGTAATGGAAGGTGGCGAAAAGGCGTTCAGGCTTAGAAAAGATAAATATGGATTTTAGTTGAATATCGACCTCGCCTCATCATAAACCCGCTCAAAATTTGCTCTTAAATCCGCATCAGAATATCGTTTTGTGCTCTGTGGAAGTTGCCTTTCGATTTTTGATAATTTGAACCGCACTTTCTTGTCCTTTCCATCAGCGAACGTGACAAACTCACCTTGCTTTAATCTGAAGAAAATATCTGCCCTTCTTTTGGAAACCTCTCTTTCGCCTTTTGTGATTCTGGTATCCGTTTTAAAGATGTTGGCGGCTTTGCTCACGCTTTTCGTAGGGTTTTTAATGATTTCAAAGAAGCGTTCATAATATTTAGCGGTGTCTGGGTCGTTGACCTTGCCAAAGAATTGATAGGAAAGATTGCTCAGAATGGCCTTGCTTGCCTTATCACCATACATCATATCGTTTTGGATTTTGTCCTGCATCACATAAATGGTGGCGATGTCATAGCTTCTTAACGTTGCCGGAATGCGGTGCATATTCAGTAGCCGGATTGTTGGTGCTTCTTCCATTAGTAAGAAAGAGGGCTGGGAATTTCGCACGCTCATTTGTTTGGTAATGGTGTGGATTATGGTAGCGATAACAGGTGAATAAGAGGTCTCAAACTTTGGATTGTTTACTACCGAAATGACCGCTGGATTTTCTGTGCTATTGATATTCAACGGCACTTCATCTGCGGACAATGCCATAAAAATGCGTTGGGTACTGATCCGTTTGAGCGCATTGGCCAAGGTACTTTTAACACCTGCGGTCTGTCTTTCAGAGTCTTTTCCGCTAATGAATGCATCTGCCATTGCTCTCGATGTTGTGTTAGTTTCCAGAAACTGGACCAGGCTATCCGTATCGAGCATTTGATAAATGGCAATCAAATGAGGTAAGGTGCAGAACTGTGTGTAATCTGTTTTGAGCTTCCAAATCAAACCACCAATCAGACCTTCTGCAGCATCATTGAAGAATTTGGTTGTTCCTGTTGTTCCAGATTCCCGCTGTTCAGAAAGGTTTTCAATGAGCACCCTCGATACTTCGTTGACGCTTTCCTCATTTTCCAAATATCGAGATGCTATAGGATTGACCCGATGGATAATCCTGTCAAACGAAATGACCCTCATAGGAATGTCGCTATCGGCAAAAAGCGGATATGCCATTTCCGTAAGTTCAAAATCCTTGTAGTCGTGTATAACACCGCAAAATCCGTTTTCACGAAAGTGTTTTAAAAATCCATAAACCACACTTTCGGTTTTCCCGCTTCCTGCTGATCCGATGACGGATGCGCCGCGTTTTACATTGTCAATTTTGAATGTTCCCGATTTGGTCAAGAATTTTACCTGATATCGTTTATCTATTTTTTCCGTTGGTTCACCATTGTAAAAAGTATAGAGAAGTATGGCCACCGACAGGACAGGCACAACGATATATATCATTATTTGTACCAATGACAAGCTCATATTCCAATAGAACTTGATTTCACTGCGATTTCAGCACCTTTTCGTAACCGTTTAAAAACACGAAGCGCCAATTGTGCTTTACTGGTTGGGATATTTGGGATTAACGGAATACCCGACTTGCCCATCATCTTAAAAGCCAAAGCCTTTTCATTGGCTGGCAATTTCATCAAAGCGGCGAAGTACAACTTGGGATTCTTTACAAAATCTTTTTTCGCTTTGTAAGTTTCCGCATAGTTGCGTTTGTAGGCGAAAGTCTTATCGAATGTCTCTTCTGCTTTCGTGAAAAATGCATCCCTATCAAAACCTCGTTTTACTTCTCTGCCGTGCATCTTTACTTCAGAGGCTTTGTGTTTACTTCCTGGGGAAAGACTGAAGGAATTGGAAGCGTCCTTCCGGCTGACTATAATATGGATGTGGCTTTGGTTTCCGGGTTTCTTCATTCCCTGGACAATTCGCTTGCCATTGAGTTGGTGTGGTGCTTCCTTTTCTAACTTCCTAATTTTTAATTTCAACCGTTCTATATTGCCTGTTGCCTGACCTTGTTGAATGCGCCTGACTTCTTGTTTCAATTCAAGAATCTTGGTGGCAAAAGTTTGGTTTTCTCGCACCTGAAAATCCGTTCCTTTAAAAGTCCGTTGGTGTTCGATTTTGGCGAAGTATTTAATGTCATCTACCGTAACTGGTCGCCCATTGATTTCCCGGTTGAAACTGGCTGCATAATCCTTCATCAACTCACGAGTGTATCTCTTTAAATCTTCACTGTTGTTCTGAAGTTTTCGCAATTCATATTTTGAAGGACTGACCGTGATGGAATAGAATTTCGGTTCTTTCTTTTTGAGTTTTGCTGTATTTCCATCTATCTCTTTGACCACTTCCTTTGCTGAAATCTCATCGCCATATTGGTTAAAAAAATGTTCCATCTCTTCCTTTTCCAAACCTTCATTTTCCTTTTCGAGATAGTCCACAAAATCCGCTGAGCTCTGCGAGTAATTCGTTCCTAATTTTTGTGGGGTGATGTTAATATACATAGGTTGGAATTTTAAAGTTGATTCTGGTTATTTCGCTTTTCTTGAAACTTCACTTCTTTCTTTTCTTCGGCAAATTTCTTTTCCAAAATCAAGGGTTTCTCTTCAGGTTCTTCCATCTCAAAAAGAGATTGCAACATTGCTACCGTGGGTTTGGTTTGGGTCTTTTCGACATCACGCATTATGGCAATGACCGCATTGATACGTTTCAGTAATTTGGCTTCAATAGTGCGTCCCGTAGGACCTAAATTTTCCTTGGGTGAAATCTCGTTGTAGAAGAAAAAGTCGAGAATGGCTTCCATTGCCTCGGTATGGGTCTTGAAATGTGTTCTTGAGAATTCCTGAAAACGTTTTGCCGTTTCCTTCTTGAATCTGATGCCGATAAATGTGTCCATATTTCGCCGATTTGTCGCAAATCCTTCCCGAAAAATGGACGTTTTGAGGGCATTTGTCGCAAATTGCTGAAAATCAAAAAATTTAAAATAAATTTAAACAATTGATTATCAATAATTTGAAAACGAAAAGGAATCAGTAACATCGCGCAGCGTGTTACCCTCTTGCTATTCCTTTTCGTCCCGCTCGCGGGACAAAAATCCATACAATCCAGCTAAAAAGCTGATTGCCATTTTCGAGGAAATAAAATTTCCGATATGTTATTTTTCGATGTGTACGGTTATCGGCGAAAGTCAAAAAGTGGATAACTGTACTTAAATTGTGTGCTATCTTTCAGCGAAATAAAGATACAATATTTTCGTGATTATGAATGCACTAAAAATGAAAACACCTCTGAAATTTCAGAGGCGCATTTCTTTCAAAAAACATCATTCAGATATTAAATACATAGGTATAGGAATATAAATTCCGTAATGCTTCTTCGTCAAGCATTTGGTCTAAATTGGTGTGGTGCTTGGTTGCATAGTCCATTAAATCTTTGCCGTATTTTTTCTTGACATCTTCCTTGGAATTGGTAAGCAATCGCTCTTGGGCTTCCTCGCTTAAATCGGTAAAATTTAGATAAATCATAGTATACCGATTTAATATTCGCTTGGTAGCATCAACGTATCGTTTACAAAAAACAACCGCAGTTCATCCAATGGAAAATCGGTAGCATTGTAACGATGGGTTTCCAAAACGTTGTCGTTGCCATCGCTGTAAATAATTTCAGCTTCGTACCCTGTATAGTCCTGTTTTTCTTCGGACATTCTTTTAAAGTCAATCGTGATAAACTCGCTTCGGTTCTTCAAACTTTTGGCAATTACCGATGCATCGGTTATGAGCCAATAACAGTCCGCTACGTTAGCGAGGTATTTTAAACCATCCGTAAATCGGGTTCTAAGAATGGGAATGTAGTAGAACATTTCCGTTCCCGTAAAGTGTTGTAAATTCTGTTCTATTTCATTAACTTGTGCTTTCATTGTTCACTAATTTTTAAGTTTGGATAATGAAAAAGAGGGCGCATCTTTTCGACGGGTACGCCCTCTTTCTTTTAAGTCTATTCGTTAGAACCGTTACCGTTTTTTGTACCCAACAATAGGATTTCGTTGGCTTCGATTTCGGTTACGTATCGTTTGATACCGTCTTTGTCCTCATAGCTTCGGGATTTCAGTTTTCCGCTTACGCCTACCTCTTTTCCTTTCACTACATACTTCTCTACAATTTCAGCAGTCTTGCCCCAGGCAACTACAGTATGCCATTCGGTGTTTTGTTCTTTTTCGCCTTTCTTGTTTTTGTAGTATTCATTTGTGGCGAGTGAAAAACGGGCTACTTTGCTTCCGCTTTCAAGGTTCGTAATGGTTGGCTCTTGTCCAACGTTTCCAATCAGTTGTACGTGATTTCTTAAAGTACTCATAACTAAAAATTTAAAGATTAATAATTCCCCTGTTTAATTAAATTGAGATGAAATTTTAAGGGGTGTTTGTTTGATTTCTTTCGTGCGTAGCACAATGGGTGACGTGGGTTTTGTCAAGACTTTCAGGGAATAAATCAGGTGTGTCTGCGACGTAGTAAAATGCTCGCATTTTCAAGGAAGTAGATACCTTATTTTTCGCTGAAACTTGCCACGGTCTTGACAAGTTCCATAAGGGCATTAGCAATTCTTTTAAAGCCAGTTGCGACCCGAGCGTACCGACAGTTAAGCGAGGCGAGCGATTGGGTTTAATGTAGAATTGGTTATGCACTGCCTGTTTTTCGAAGCCCCGAAAAACATTCAAGGCTTCATCCATTATAAACCCCTTAAAATGTGTGGGACAGTACCTTGGTTTTTAAGAATTTTCGAGCAAGGACTCAAGATGTTCTTGCCGTAAATTCTGTTAAGAAAACCAAGGTGCTGGCTTTCCGATTTGGTAAATCGGACTTAATCATCAATTTTAGCTTGGGAATGTAGTGTTCCTTCCCAGCCCAAGCGGGAAGGGTGAACGGAATGGAAAGCTGAAATTGGGGATTGTGTCCAAGATATTTGCAGTGAAGCTCTTTTCCCGAAGTGTAGTGGTTTCCTGATTTTTCAGCAGGAAATCGTGGAATGTAGGGAAATGTGCTGAGCGTTCCTTCTTCGACATCACAGCTTATTAGTGAATCAAGGTTATCAATCTGCAAACTGTACCCGAATCAAAGGACTCATTACGAAGCTATGAATAACCTTCACGTTCATATGAAAATTTGAGGTGATAGATTCCGTAAAAGTCTTTAATTCTCTAATTTTATCAGAATCATAAAGAATGCCGTCAATTATGATGGCTGAAATAGTTTTGGAATTGGTAATTTCCTTGAGTGGATTTTTGTCGAGGATTATCAAGTCAGCCTTTTTTCCTTCTTCAACCGTTCCATAATGCATTTCTAAACCCGCATATTTTGCGGGTACTATAGTCGCACTTTGAAGGGCTTCAAGATTTGATAGCCCGCTTTTTGTTAAATCCTCTAGTTCGCTATGGATACTGAAACCTGCAAAAATATAAGAATCCGTTACGTCTGTTCCTGCCATAATCGGCACACCTATTTCATTGGCCGTTACAACCTGTTTTCTTGCGGCCAAATAAAATGCGGTACTAACCCCTTTGCTTTCTGGTGAACGATTTCTCTTTTGATTGTTTTCAATATCAAAATTCCACCATAACCTTTTCCGCGCCCAAGTAATATATTTAAGGTTTGGGTTTTCCAGAAACGAATCCTTGTGGGCAAAAGCCTCAAATTTTAAGGTTTGTAGTGTAGGCGTCCAATACGCGTTTTTTTCTTTCATTAGCTGCATTAATCCCACAGCTGTTTGAGCGTTGAAATCTTCGACCATTGAATTCTTTGAGGTTTTGAAAATACTTTTCCAATGTTGGGGCATTCTTAAACTATCAGCCTTAGGAAAAGACTCAAACATAAAAATGCGCCCGTGCTCGAAACTTCTTTGACCTAGATTAATAGCATCTTCTAGATTTAAGAACATAGGTTTGTGACCCGCAAGATGCAATCCATATACTGGTGCCTTTATGGCAAGTTCTCGATACGATTCAGGCAATATTTGCTGATATATCTTTATAAAATCGACATTTTCATTTTTGTAAAAACTCAAAAGTGAATCAATAGCGCTACTTGTTTCAAGTTTGAAATATTCAGGGAATCCTTCGGGAACTGATGACGCACCATCCATTTGGTAACTGCTTTGCAAAATATACCTTGGGGAAATCCTTTTGCCTTCAAATAGTTCTTTATTCCATTTTAGACGCTCATTGCTGCCTACCCAATAACTATCCTTTTCATTAAGCTGTCCGGACATATCCCTAACGCCCGTAACACCATTTGCAATATAGAGAGGGTGATGAAGCCAAGGCGAATGTTGATTGGAATGGGTATGCATATCCCATAGCCCGGGAATGACAAATTTGTCGTTACCATCAATTATTAAGTCAGCTTTTATATCAAAAGGGCCAGAAGAATCAATGGATTTTATCCTATTATTTTGAATTACGATATCCTGATTGGCCAGTATCTCACCAGATTGGACGTTGATGACATTGATTGATTTAATGATAAGTACCTCGTACCTTTTAGGCGCTTTCAAATCTGGCAAAGGCCAATATAAAGCGATAATGAGTACTGCTACAAATAACAAAAGGATACCAACTATTACTTTGAGCAGTTTCAGTAATCTTTTCTTCATATTGCAATCGTAAGGTTTATAGTAACACGATTAAATCGAGGAATTGTTACACTACTGATTTTTAACTAGGGACTCAACATCCACCCATTTTACCTTCCATTTATTATTCTCTTCTACAGCAAAAAATAAAAACTTATTGTCTGGTGTAATGTAAGGATTTCCTTGGCCATTAGTATTTACAGCTTTATTAAATGCTTTTGCTTGGGACCATTTTCCCTTCTCATCCTTTTGGCAAATCATTAAGTCTAGCGTTTTATTAATAGCTGCATATATTAAAAAAGAACCATCTGCCGAAACATAAGGTGTGGTTCTTCCATAGGTGTTTGAATCTGATAGATATGTTTTTTCAGCATCCTTAAATTTACCTTCTTCTTGAACTGAATGGTAAATATCCATTTTAGAATAGTCCAAATTACTGGCGTGAAAGTACAGGGTGCCATTTTCTGAAATGGATGGATGCGAAATCAATTTATCCCTCATATTTGGAATATCCACATATTCCGGCTCAGTCCACGTACCGTTATTATTGTTGGTTCGCCAAAGATGCCAAGTTTCGGGTAGGTCTTTGCCAATAATTGGACGTGTAGAGCTAAAATATATCCTCTTCCCGTCTGGCGAAAAGCTCATTCCGTGGTCATCGTATTCGCTATTAAAAAAAGCCTTTTGAGGTTCAGACCATTTTCCTTCTTTTCTTTCAATAATGTAAATATCAAAATCACTAAAATCTTTGTTTGAAAGTGTAAAGTAATACGCATCGAGCTGTGGATTCAATATGCCGCGGTGTATAAGTTTTCCATTGGGAACCAGCTCTTTTTTAAAGAAAATGGGATGCTCATTCGGCAAGATATCCACCCCTAAAAGCGCTTTGTAATTTGGGGATTCATCGGAACATTGCAAAAGCAAAATTGATACAATTATAAGATGCCATTTTGATTTCATTGAAATGTTGGGGATTAAAATTTTTTTACAAAAAAATGAAAATTTTTGTGATTTTTTCAATTCATTACACTCTAACAGGGTGAGAAAACAATTTATGCCAAGCGAAAAAGAGTTTATAAATACGATTAAAGACAACGAGGCAGTCTTGTATAAAGCAACCAGGCTCTACGTGGATAACCCAACAGACCAAAAGGACCTATATCAAGAAATTGTCTTTAATCTATGGAAAGGATATGATTCCTTTAGAGGTGATGCTCAAATCAGCACGTGGATATATCGCATCGCACTGAATACGGCCATCCTTTTCCTCAAAAACAAAAAGCGAAGAGGGCATAGCGTACCATTGGACAATGTTGTTCTTGTCGAAGAAAAATATGACCCAGTGCTGGAAGAGCGATTGAAAATCCTCTATGGCAAAATCAAGGAACTAAAAGAAGTAGATAAGGGCATTATATTTCTCTATCTCGAAGGAAAAAAATATGACGAAATCGCAACCATAACAGGACTATCCACAAGTAATGTGGGTACGCGGATGGCCAGAATAAAAGACAAACTCAACAAAAAGATAATAAAAAAATAAAAATATGGAACTACACGAAATGCAAGCCACTTGGTCTCAAATGAGCCAAGAACTTGAAAAACAAAAGACACTCACAAACGAACTAATTATGGAAATGAGACACCAACGTTATCAAAACAAAATAAGCGTACTTTCAAAATATGAAGGGCTCGGCGCCATTATATGTTTTATTGGTGCGCTATTGCTCTTACCTCAATTGCAAAAAATGGACACTTGGTACTTAATGGCCTCTGGGATTTTCACTGTTTGTTATTTGGTCATATTGCCTGCAGCAGTTTTATATTCCATCTATAAATTGAGAACCATTAACGTACTCAAAAATTCTTACCGTGAACTTTTAGTAGCTTATGCAAAGCGAAAGAAACGGTTTTTACAGACCCAACAAGTAGGCATCGTTCTCAACTTTATATTCCTTGCCGTTAGTCTGCCCGTCGTGCTGAAGGTCTTTAAGGATAAAGACTTGTTTATCGACGACAGCAATATCCTGTTTTGGTATGTGCCTATTATGGCTATTTTTCTCATTATTTTTTCTAGATGGGGCTACGGAAAATATAAGAACGTAGTCGCTTCGGCCAATTCCATTCTAGAAGAGTTGGATGGCAAGAAAGGTTCATAGACCAAACTTCAAATCAGTTTTATTTAATTCTGTACAAACAAAATTCAAATCTTATTGAGCAAGGAATTTCTTGCCTAATTTCAAAACACAAAAACAATGAAAAAATATATTTTAACTATAGCATTCTTAGTATCTGGCCTATTGACAATGGCTCAAAATATCAGTGGAACTTGGGGCGGAAACATTACGCTTCCCAACGAGAAGAAAATACAGTTCATTTTTACTATTGAAGAAAATCAGGACAACTACAAAACGGTAGTGGACATCCCAACACAGCGCGTGAACAATATCACGGCAATAAAGACCACTTTGAAAAACGATAGTCTTGTCATTGACTTTTCTAACGTCGGAATGAAATATCTTGGAAAGCTCAATACTATCCATTTCGAAATCAGCGGAAAAGTAGTCGAGGGCATCAATGCGTTTCCGCTTACTCTAAGTAGGAAGAACATTGAGAAAAAAACTGGAAAGGCACGACCACAAGAACCTAAAAAGCCCTATCCTTATTTGGCAGAATCCGTAAGTTTTCAGAATAAGGAAGACAAAATCACAATTGCTGGTACGTTTACACGACCCAAAGGCAAAGGGAAATATCCTGTTGCCATATTAATTAGTGGTAGTGGACCACAGGATAGAGATGAAACACTATCGGGCCATAAACCATTTTTGGTGTTGGCAGACCACCTCACACGACAAGGCATTGCCGTATTGCGATATGATGATAGAGGGTTTGGCGAATCCACAGGTGTACATTCCCAAGCTACTACCTATGATTTTGCTACCGATGCCATTAGCGCATTGAATTATCTGAAAACAAGAAAAGATGTCGATAATGAAAACATAGGTATCATCGGTCATAGCGAAGGTGGCATCATTGCGCCCCTCGTCGCCAATAGAACCAACGAGGTAGCCTTTATTGTCTCTTTGGCCAGTACGGGAATTTCCGGTACAGAACTTTCTGTGATGCAATCCAAGGAAATGCGCCCCTTTCCTGTGCCCGATGAAGCTGCTTATGAGAAAGCGATTCGACAGGCCATAAAAATTGCACAGCAAAATAAAGAGGTTTCCAAGATTAAAACTGAGCTTACCGCCCATTACAATACTACCATTGCACCTATACTTAAGAACTTGGGCGTTCCAGAAACCAAAATCAAGGAAGTGGTTGGCGGTTTGGTGGATATGCGTACTACTAAATGGATACGCTATTTCTATGGGTACAATCCAGCAACTGAATACGAAAAGTTATCCTGTCCTGTACTTTCGCTCAACGGTAACTTGGATACACAAGTGGAAGCCAAAATCAATCAGGATGGTCTGCGCAAAGCATTGAAAAAAGGAAACAATAAAGATTTTAAGATTATTGAACTGGAAGGGCTTAACCATTTGTTTCAAAACGCAAAAACGGGCAAGATGGATGAATATCAAGACATCGAAGAAACTTTTTCACCAAAGGCTCTTGCGATTATTTCAGATTGGATTTTAGAGCGAATCTAAAATGTCGGTTGAGACTACTTATTGGCTGTTTGATGGGAATGATAAGATGTTCATCAATATTACTTTTACTGGACCTTGAATTTGACAATATTTGAGAATATGCATTATAAACAAATAAGAATTCATTATTGGGTATATGCCCAAATAATTAAGAATATTAAAACACTATACAATTGAAGAAGATATTATTATCGATTGCATTAGGAATTTTATTTATCTCTTGTAATCAGAATAACAAACAAACCGATACCAAAATAAAAGTTGGTGACACCATTGATTTATCCGACTATAATTTGATGAGCATTAAAGGTCAGGAAATAGAAGATGACAAAATGATTCTCATTGATTTCTGGGCAACCTGGTGCGGCCCTTGTATCGCGAGCTTTCCACATTTAGAGAAAATACAAGACAGGTACAAAAACAGCTTACAAATTATTGCTATTAGTGATGAGAAGGCAGAAACAGTAGAAGGATTTCTGAGGAAACGGAAATTTGACCTGACGTTTATGAACGACCTTGAAAAACGTCTGCACAAGAAGTTTGACATAAAAAGCATACCTATAAGTTGCCTGCTATCTGAAGATGGCGAATTCCTTTGGGCTGGCAATTCAGAAAATCTTGAAAGTGTATTAGAGCAATATCAACAATCAGGAAGCATCACAGATTTTGAATTGACGGAATTAAATAGAAGTTATTACGATATAGATGCTATTGAAGTATCAAATAAAAATAAGTTCATAATTGAGGAAGCGGAAAATCCAGAGCGCTACATCGTCAAAAACCAAAAACTGGATAACGCACCGGTAAACATTGAATACATATCGGCAACCCTTCCCGAAATCATTGTTGATTTTCTAAATGTCGACCGTAAGAATATCATAAACAATCACCCAGAATTAGACACTCTATTGCTCGACATTAAGGCAAAAGATAAAAAAACAACCTATGGCCAGGCCAAGAAAGACATATTGAATACCATTAAAGACCGCTATGATTTTGAAGTTCAAGAAGAAATCAAAAAAGCAGAGGTTTATGTTCTGGAAGTGGCAGACGAAACATTGCTAAAACAACATATAGAAACCATTGAAGGTGGTGGACAAGCCCAAATAAAGAATGAGCAAATTGAAATTACCAGACTCAATTTAGAGCAATTGGCAAGCTATTTCCAGAATAAATCAGAGTCGTACATTCAATATAAAGGTACCAACGATTCCAAATATAGTTTTTCAATACAACGTTTTGAAACCATTGCTGAGTTAGCGTCGAGCTTGAAGAATGTTGGTCTTGCGATTAAAAAAACCGAAGGTGAAGTGAAAACTGTTACGCTTAATTAAGTCTAACTTTTATGTTTTAATACTTAAGTATCCAAATTTAAACTTGATTGATAAAATATGAATGGTATTAAAATCAGACACGCCACGAGTAAAGATGTTACAGTACTATTTGATTTGATTATGGCTATTGCCAAACATCACAATCAGGAAGCATATGTCTTAACGGATAAAGATGAACTTTTGAAGGAAGGTTTTGGTGAAGCCCCAAAATTTTATGTGCTTTTAGCAGAATATGAAAAAGAGATAGCTGGCTACTTGTCGTATACTTGGAACTATTCCATTTGGAACGGTAAAAACTATATGAACTTGGACGATTTGTTCGTCAAAGAAAAGTTCAGGGGATTAAAAATAGGGCAGGAATTAATACAAAGAGCCAAGTCCCTTTGCGCAAATGAAAGTAGCGGATTGATGCGCCGGGAAGTAGAAAAAGACAACCACAAAGCCATTCAATTTTACAATCGCTTAGGTGCGAAAATGGTTGAGAAGGGTATTTTTAGATGGATATAGTTTATGATAGGATTAGAAACTGAACGACTGATTTTTAGACAATGGGAACCATCGGATTACGAACAGTTCTCTAAATTCTATTCTGATGAGAAAAATGCCAGATTTGTAGGCGGTGTTAAAAGTAAGGAAGAAGCTTACCGATTATTGGCCACGTATATTGGGCACTATGAACTGAACGGCTATTCCTATTTGGCAGTAGCCGAAAAGACATCAAAAAACCTCATAGGAACCGTTGGGCTTTGGAATTCCCGTCCTTGGCCTGAACCCGAGTTGGGTTATTGGATACTGTCTGAACATCAAGGCAAAGGTTTTGCCACGGAAGCTGGACTTGCTGTCAAGATTTTTGCTTTAGAGGCTTTAAAATTTGATTCATTGGTGAGCTATATCGACCCGTCGAATGAAGCCTCAATTCAACTTGCATTGCGGTTGGGTGCTAAGTATGATTCAGAGATTGATTTACTTGATTTTGGATTGCATTTGGTTTATAAATACTGGTGATATGTCAAAAAGAAAAGAGGTTAAAAATCCAGTTTAAGGTACTGGATAAACCTTTTGATTTATGCGAGGGCATAAACTTCGTCGAACAATTTCTTATCCAACCGTTCCTGTTGGCCGAAACTCTTTTTCAGCACATTGTGCAATACCGAGTTGAAAGCGTTATATCCCAACCAAAGATTAGGTTTTTCGTCAAGCAATAGGGCTTCGTAATTGAGAATTTCAAGAACCTCTCGGGACTTTTTCGATGGGTCACTGTTCTTATCGCTACATTCATAGCGGAACAATTTGGTTCTGTCCAGTATCGCTTTTACGAATTCCTTGGTATCGATGATTTTAAATTCCTTCATCTTGTCGAATTTCTTGATGATGGTGTAGAACTCGTTATCCAGAAATTTATCAAACAGGTTGTTCAACCTTGGCATTATAAGGTCTGTATTATTTCTGCTGTGCTTAATCGAAAACTCAATTTCAGCCTGTGAGACGTGAAGACCGTTAGAGCATACTTTTCGATAGAAACCGAAATGGCCAGAGGTCTTTTCGCTTCCATCATACGAGTTCTTGAACCGAAGCATCGGAAGTATCAAATCCTTATCATTCTTGACCGTGAATTGGCTTTTGTCGTCAATTATAAAGTCGGTGATAAAAGACCTATCGTTTTTGTTGATGGTGCGTTTGTGATAGTTGAGTCTAGCATCAACCAGCATTTCTTCGGCTTTCTTGAAGAACAGTTGGTTCGGAATGTGGCCGTAACTGTTAGATACCACATTAACGATTTTACCATTCGAGATGATGGCATTTTCAAGCCCGCGACGGGATTCCATCTGGGTCAGGTTTTTCAAAGATTTCATTTCATTAGAAACGAAAATCTCATCTTGTTGCAAATTTTGTAAATACATAGCTTTTGAATTTTAGGTTAAACAATTTGTGATAGCAGAGCGTAATACTCTGGATGCTTCTCTCTATAGTAAGCCAGATGACTTTCGGCACCTTCAATGATGTAATTTTCCTTACTGGATTGATAATGTACTTCGGCTTCCTCGACCGAAATCTTTGCTTTTGATGCTTGTTCCATAATGTTGAAATTTTAGTTAAACAATATTTGAGCATCACCCAAACGGAAGCTAAAATCACAGCTCAAAAGGAAACGGAATAAATAAGAAGAGGGATGCGCGCAACGGCTTTATGCCGTAGTCTTTTGATGGGTGTATTTTACGAGTTTACCTTTGCGCTGATATTGATTGATGCTTTCTCTTAGTACCCTTTTGTTAATATCATAAAAAGAAAAAGGGCCGACACGAATGCCGACCCTTCTTCAAACAACAAAAGCTAATCCTTGAGCTCTTGGATTTTCTTTTCAAGAACTGCGATACGCTCTTTCAAACGTGCTTCACGCTTGTTTCGTTTCTCAGCATAGCTCTTCTCAATGTCTGCAATCTTGGATTTGTAATATCCCTGCATCGCATAGTAAAATGAAATATTCGTGAGGTTATTGTTATGGTTGCTTTCGCTAAAATGTACTTGCTTCGTGAGCATATACCGAATCAACTTGTGAAAGATTTCCTTTTTGAAATTCTTCTTGAAATGCTCGACTATTTCAACCCTGGACATTTTCGATGTTTTGGCGAAAAATCCTGAAAAGCATTTTTGCCGGCTCATATAGTCCACATTGTTTTCAAAGAGTGAAATGGAAAACGCAACCATTTCATCTACCGAAAGCGTTTTTTTGGTATCGATATAATCCGTCTCACGAATCATCTGCACCACTTCCTCAAATTGCTTGTTGTTTTCAATCTGTCGCTTGCGGATTTCACGCTCGTTGATTTTGATGATTTGTTCTTCGGGCGTACAATCTGCCATTTTCCTATTGGCCAATGGTGCTGAATATTCAGAAGAATCATTCTTTAATTTCTCAATCACTTTTATGAAAACATTCTTGTTTTGATATGTTTCAGGATGGAAGACGATACCATTTACAAAACCATTCTTTTCTGCTGAACAATACGTTTTCAGTTCTTCCTTATATTGCTGAATAGCCTCTTTGAACTCTGCTTTCAGTTCATCCTCGGAATAATCATAATGCTGATATTCAATCTTAATAGCATCCATTGTCGGCTCGATAGGATTCTCTATAATTTCGACATCGTCCAGCAAATAGACTTTCAATCCATTATTTTCCAGTTGGGAAATAACGAGCTGATTTTTTTCTTCATCAGCCCAGTACTGTCTTATTTCAGGAATGAGCAAAAGGTTTTTTTTCTTGGATTTTTCAATAAGGTTCAAGAACGATTTGGTCTTTTTCGTCTCAAAACAGGGCGATTTCGTACAGACCATCTTGCCTTCACCAAACAGATTGCCTTGATTCGCAGCATTGAATGGACATTCTACACAAGAACCCGCTTTAGCCACCAAAGTCTTATCGGCTACATCAAAGGGTGCTTTTTCCAAATCATAAGTCTGGTCTTTAATCATCCTGTTGATTTGATGTGAATTGTAATCCTCGCCCATCGTTTCCAACATCATTTGTTGTTCCTCTGGTTCAAAAAGTGCGACACCAACACCTAACGAAATGGTCATTTCACCATTGCGAACAAAATGTTTGAAACCGTCAATCAATCCAGCCAACTTCAAACGTTGTCTTATGAAATTGTCGGTTCTTCCCAAACGCTTTGCGATTTCAGAGGGTTGATATTTGTCGCTTAGATAAGCTATCGCTTCGGCTTCTTCGGTAGGCTCTACGTCCTTTCTTTGCAAGTTTTCGATGATTTGAACTTCCAACACTTCATCGTTTTCATAAGTTCTTACTATACTGGGAATTGTATTCTTTCTGGCAATCTTGCTTGCGCGAAATCGTCTTTCGCCCATAACGATGATAAAGTCCTTTCCAGATTTCCGAACCGTTATCGGTTGTAGCACACCAAACTCTTTGATACTATCCGAGAGCTGTTGTAGCTGTTTTTCATCAAAGGTCTTTCTCGGTTGCTTGGGGTCAGGCTTAATTTTGCCAATTGGAATGTTCTCGATTTGAAGTACCGGAACTTTTTTTCCGTTAACTTCTTTCTTCGCAGTAGTTGTTGTACTTCTACGCTTTCTTGTGGTACTTGCTTTTGTTGTCATAATACTCAAATTTTAGATTAAACAATATTTGAGCAGTGAACCAAACGGAAGATAAAATCTTGGCTCAAAAGGAAACGGAATAAATAAGTATGGACAGAAGCGGTGGCTTTATGCCGTAGTCTTTTGATGGAAGTATTTTACGAGTTTAACTTTCGGGAATATTGTATGATAATAAACTCCAAATCGAAGAACAAGAGTCGAGAAAACCTAAATTCTATGAATTTATATTGATTGACATAGTGGTTAATATCAAATGGAATTATATGACACTAAATCAAAGTTTATCTTGAAAATAGGTCAAATGTTGTACCTATGTTGTACCCGTGCTTTTTTTGGTCAATTTTCAAAGTAAAAAAGCCGAAGATTTCTCTTCGGCTTTTAGTGCGGGTGAAGGGACTCGAACCCCCACACCTTGCGGCATCAGATCCTAAGTCTGACGTGTCTACCAATTCCACCACACCCGCATAAAGTGCAAATTAACACTTTTTATTTGGATAAATCCTAAGTCTAGCGTGTCTACCAGTTCCACCACACCCGCTTAGGCCCCGAAAGGTATCGGGGTGCAAATATAATCCAAATTTTGAACAGAAAAACCCCTTCGGCCAAAAACTTCTTTTTTGTACTTTTAGCCTACCTATCGACCAATTTTTATGGAACAAATCAAAGACTACCTCAATACCCACAAAGACCGATTTATAAACGAGCTTATTGATTTATTGAAAATACCTTCGGTCAGTGCCGATTCGGCTTTTTCTGAAGATGTGCACGAAACGGCCCGCGTTGTAAAAGACGCCCTGTTGGCCGCAGGCTGTGACCATGCCGAAATCTGCGAGACCAAAGGCTATCCAGTGGTCTACGGTGAAAAGATGGTCGATCCAAATCTTCCCACCGTTTTGGTATATGGCCATTACGATGTGCAACCGCCCGACCCTTTGGATCTATGGCACTCACCTCCCTTTGAGCCAGTCATCAAAAAAACGGATATTCACCCCGATGGAGCCATATTTGCCCGTGGGGCCTGTGATGACAAAGGGCAATTCTATATGCACGTAAAGGCATTGGAGTTCATGGTCAAGACCGATCAGTTGCCCTGCAATGTCAAATTTATGATCGAGGGCGAAGAAGAAGTGGGCAGCGACAGCCTGGAAGATTTTTTAAAAGAAAACCAGAAAAAACTCTCAAATGACATCATCCTGATTTCTGATACCGGTATGATCAGTAAAGATGTGCCAAGCATCACTACCGGGCTTCGGGGCCTTAGCTATGTAGAGGTCGAGGTTACAGGGCCGAACAGAGACCTGCACTCGGGTATTTATGGGGGTGCCGTGCCCAACCCGATCAATATTTTGGCAAAAATGATCGCCTCGCTGCACGATGGGGACAATCGAATTACCATTCCCGGGTTTTATGACAAGGTCGAAGAGGTATCTGCAGCCGAAAGGGCAGAAATGGCCAAAGCCCCCTTTGACTTGGAAGAGTATAAAAAGGCACTGGACATCGATGATGTCTATGGAGAAAAGGGATACACCACGCCAGAACGGTATTCAATCCGACCGACCTTGGATGTCAACGGCATATGGGGAGGCTACACCGGTGAAGGTGCCAAAACGGTTATTGCCAGCAAGGCCTACGCCAAGATTTCAATGCGATTGGTGCCCAACCAAGACCCCAATGAAATTACCGAGTTGTTTGCAAAGCACTTTGTGTCGATTGCCCCAAAAGGGGTCAAGGTCAAAGTAACGCCCCACCATGGCGGCCTACCTTACGTGACCAATATTGACAGTATCGGTTACAAAGCGGCTGCCAAGGCCTATGAGACCACTTTTGGCAAAACGCCGATTCCCGAACGAACCGGTGGCAGCATTCCCATAGTGGCACTTTTCGAACAGGTGTTGGGCAGCAAGACGATTTTGATGGGCTTTGGGTTGGACAGTGATGCCATACACTCACCCAATGAACATTTTGGGGTGTGGAATTACTTGAAGGGAATTGAGACCATACCCTATTTCTACAAATATTTTACCGAGCTTTCACAGTAATGGTTCAACTAAAAAATCCACTCAACTTTGAGTGGATTTTTTCTAAATCAATCAATCACCTCAAGGAAGTTGCGAATACCCATGACGGGTTTTCCACAAGAAGTATTTTTCGAACAGCACCTTTGAAAAATCATGGAACACATTCGGAATCATGATGGCGAACCTTCTGGGTTTGAACAAATGGTCGCTCAAGATGATGACCTCTTTCTTGCCCGCATCCATCACACAGATTCCGGGTATTTTTCCCCATGCCTTCTTCTTCAGTTTTTCTTTGCCCTTTTCGACCCTGATGATATTCTCGGCCACAATCTTGCCCGTTTCGTCAGACGGATAGCCTGTTTTGGGCCCTGAAAAAGGCACCTTGCCGGGTTTAAAGGGCAATTTTACATCGACGGCAATACCGGCCGCCCACACATTGGGCCAGTCAGGGTGCCTATAATCTTCGCCCACCGGCAAATAACCATTCGCTGTAGGGTTCAGGGCAGGTGAGTTGGTCACAAAATCAACCCCAATAAAAGGCGGCATCAACATGGTGAACTTGCTGGGCAGTTCCTCACCCGAAGTGAGTTTAACACTGTTCTCAGTGACTTCTTCGACCCCTACCTCTGTCCGGTAGTGAATGTTGAACATTTTCATGAACGATTTCAGCATGGTCTCTCCCCCTGGTATGCCATCGATACCAAAATGGCCCAAAAAGGTTTCGGGGGTAATCCAGTACAAGTCGACTTTTTTGCGGATCTTTTGTTCGCGCAGCCATTTCTCAATATTGAAAAGAAACTCGTAGGCTGCTCCCATACATCCTGCATTTTGGGTAGCGCCAATGACCATCGGTCCTGGGTTCTTTTTGAACTCCTCAAGGGCCTTTCTGGTCTTCATGGCGCCGTTGGGCGTGCCGATATAATGGGCATGTTCCTTAACACCCGGGGCCACATGATAATCGACCTTGGGGCCCGTGGCCACCACCAAATGGTCATACGTGAAGTTGCCCTTTTTCGTCTTTACAATATTGTTCTCTGGATCGACCTCCAATGCTTCGGTCTGTACAAACTCTACCCCTTTTCTGTTTAAGATTTCGTCTTTCCTGAAAGAGATATCCTTTACCTCCCTCCTGCCCAAAGGCACCCAAATCAAGGAAGGGATGAACAAGAAGAGCGGAGATTTGTCGATAACGATTACCCGATGCCGGTCTTTTCCTTTTCGTTTGATTTCCAATGCGGCGGTCATTCCCGCGAAATTTCCACCAATTACTACTGTTGTTGTCATGGCCTTGTTGTTTTATGCCATTGAAATTACAATAGCTACCAATCAAAAACAGTAACCTAAGTCACATATGGCCAGTATTTAAAATAAATTTATTCAATAGGGTTCTCAATGTAACAAATCACCAATTATTGCGTTCTAATACCATTACCCTTGCCAAAAGTGGGTTTTCAACTGTCTTTGCCAACCCTCCGACGACGGTTCCACAAAACAAGGGGATTGAGCAATTTATCACCCCGATAGCTATCGGGACAAAACGAACACTATTATGTTACAACGCTTTTTTATCTTCTGCTCTGGGGCGGACACCAGAATCTTAGAGACTTGTTCAAACGGTGAGCGCACCAAGTACGCCGGTATCGGAGCCACCGTGTTCTTTACGGCCGTAATGGCCTTTATAGCCAGCGGGTATGCACTTTACACCGTTTTTGACAATGTGTGGACCGCCGTTTTCTTCGGATTGATATGGGGATTGTTGATCTTCAACCTAGACCGATACATCGTCTCGACCATCAAAAAACGGGACAATATCAAAAAGGAAATCTTACAGGCCACCCCCCGGATCATCTTGGCGGCCATTATCGCCGTGGTCATTTCAAAACCTTTGGAGATGAAAATCTTTGAAAAGGAAATCGACCAGGTAATCCTTGAGGAAAAAAATGCCATGACCCTCGCCAATAAAGAACAATTGGCCCTGCAGTACACGCCCAAAATTGAGCAATTGAACCAAGAAATCGCTGCTTTGAAAGGCGAAATTGCTGCCAAAGAAGCCGAAACCAATGCCCTGTACGATACTTATATCTCTGAGGCCGAGGGTACGGCAGGTACAGGTTTGTTGGGCAAAGGACCCGTTTATAGGGAAAAACGTGAAAAGCACGATGCCTACCTCGCCGAACTGCAGCAACTGAAACAGGCAAACGGTGAAAAAATAGCGGCTATCGAGGCCGAAATGGCGGCTTTGGATGCCGAATATGCGCAGGTGGTGGCCAATTCGCAACCCATCATTGACGGTTTCGACGGACTAATGGCACGCATTAACGCCATGGGCAAACTGCCATGGTTTCCCTCGTTTTTTATCTTCTTGCTTTTCTTGGCCATTGAAACGGCGCCCATTATTGCTAAACTCCTCGCTCCTAAAGGGGAATATGACTATAAATTGGAGGAAGAGGAAAGTGTAGTGGCCACTTGGGTCACCCAAAAGGTGAAACAGCGCAACCAAGTATTGGCCACCGATCTTGCCATCAACGATAAGGTCTACGCCGATATCAAATCAGAAGAGGAACTGTACAACTACAAAAAACAAAAAGCCGAGGAGTTGCTAAGGCTTCAGGCTGACAAATTCCACGAGGTACAAGTAAAGGGGCTGTAACGAACGTGGGTTCGATGCAAGATATGTCATTTATATGGCGCAAAGGCCCTTAAAATCAATGCATGTATCCTCAAGTGCCGTCGAGACCATAATGATCTGGAATATGACAAGGTCTCGACTGCGCTCGACCTGACATCTATACAAATTTTTATGTCGAACCTTGATCAGTGCCTTTAAACAATATCCATCTTTTCAAGCAAAAAGGAGGCGTTCATGGTTTTGCTGACCCCTTTTTTAAGGCGGTAATCAAAATAGAGCTCGCCTTCTTGAATTGTAGCATCCAAATAGTAATTGTGCACTTGCGGCAAATCATCCGCGGCTTCACAAAGACTTAGATCGTGCGTGGCAATGAGCCCCGTGGCACGGGCCTGTACCAAGCGGTGCAGAAATCTCTTGGACCCAGCGGCCTTATCGGTACTGTTGGTGCCCTTTAAAATTTCATCGAGCACCACAAAATAGGGTTCTTCTTGCAACAGGTCGATGATGAACTTCAACCGCTTCAACTCTGAGAGAAAATAAGAATCGCCCTTGCTAAGCGAGTCGATGCTCCGCATACTCGTCACCAACTTATTGGGTGAATAGAGACACTCCTCGGCACATACGGGCAGCCCCATATTGGCCATTACGATCAAGAGACCGGTTGTTCGCAAAAAGGTGCTCTTGCCCGCCATGTTCGAGCCCGTGATTATAAAAAAATCCTCATGATTGATGGTGAAGTCGTTCCTGACATTCTTTTCTTCCGGAATCAAAGGGTGCCCAGCCGCTTTACAGGCGAGTACTTGGGGGCCGTTATGGATCACAGGATAACAGTAAAGCGGATGGTTAAAGGCAAAATTGCCCAAGCTGTTATACGCGTCGAACAACGCAATCACTTCAAACCAGTCAGCTACTTGCTCTTTATGCTGCCCAATCCACTTCTCTATTTGATGGGCTGTCTGCAAGGCTCCCAAAAAACAGCCGTTGCCAAATATGGCATAAAAGATATTGTTGTTGTAATCCATGGTGTTGAGCAGCCGTGCGAAATCTGCAATTGCCTCAGAGGCCTTTTTATCATCTACCAAAAGTCGTTGTTTTTGATATCGCAATTGTGCCGCCTCAAACTCGGTTTCCTCTATACTGGTGAGCAAACTCGAATACTGTTTGAACACGGCCTTGATCCTATCGGCCATTTGGGCCAATTGTTGTATGCGTCTAAAGTAACGCCCTGTAAGGCCCAACCCTAACAGAATCCAATACCCCAACAAACTCCATGACCAGCCTTGCCAAAAAGCCATTGCTCCTAAAAATAAGGTCATCACCAAGAACAACCAGGGCAAAAAACGCATCGATCCGGGTACAAACGGCACATTTTGTTTGAGCCATTTTGTTATTTCGCTAACCGGGGTTTGCTGCTGGATCAGCATGGCCCTGGCGGTAAAGTCTTGTCGCCATTTTGGTTTTTGGGCCAGGTCATCGACCGTTTCCTGTTTGGCGGTAATGGCACCAATATCGTTTGCGGTGAACATTTGCGCCAGTGCATCTTTTCCTTCTTGAAGCTGGGCACGGTTCAGGTATTGGAAAAACGAACCTTTTCCGAATAGATCTAGATCATGGCTGTAACAATGTTGGTCATCCACATATTCTTCCCCTGATGGCAACTCTTCAAAATTGTGCTGCAACACTTCTATTTCGGTGGCATTGACCTTTACCAAGGCGTGCAAAAGACAGTATTTCTTTTTCACATCTTGGTAATATCTGACCAGGCCCAGAAAGGCTGCCATGCCCAGAAAGGTGCCCACGACCGCCCACTTCGCCTCGAAACGCAGCAGGTACACCGCCAAAATTGTGAGCAAAAAAAGGACCAATCGCGAATAGGACAGCATTTGCAACCATCTTTGAACCTTATTGCTTTGCCCGGTATATCGGGTCAAATTGGCACCGTAGAAATCTATGAGTTTTTGCATGTTACATTGAAACCCTAAAGATAACCAATCAAGAATCGGGCAGTTCGTCCCATTCTATTTTTGTTTTCTTGGGAAGTTTCTCCACCACCAAATCGTACGAATGGTCGATCAGTTCTCTTGTAAAGGAATCAGGGAGGCTCTCATAGAAAAGGGTGTTCCAATGTACCTTGCTCATATGGTAGCCGGGGGTGATGATGCCGTCATAAGCTTCGCGAAGCTCGATGGCACGTTCGGGATCACATTTGAGATTGGCCTGTGACGGAAGTCTTTCCAACGGCACCAAGGCAAACATCTTGCCCATTACCTTGAACACCAACGTATGCTCATCAAAGGGAAAGGTTTCTTCCACGCCCTTTTTTGCCAAGCAATAGTCTCTGAATTCTTCAACGTTCATCAGCTAAGTTTTAATCTGGTTTCCAGAAAGGGCATCCAACTGTTTCCAATGATACCTTCGTTTTAAAAAGGGGCGGTCACCTATATCGTTGCCTTCGACGGTCTCGACCAAACTTCCTCCCAAACGTTCATAAAATTGTATGGCCTCCTGATTTTGTTCCAATACCCACAGGTACATTCCATTATAATTTTCCCCATTATCAATTTTTCGTGCCAGCATTGTCATCAGGTGCCTACCAAGACCGAGGCCTTTGTACTTTGTGGCCACATGAAGATTGTCAAGTAATGTACCATATACCGGGTGGTCGTTCATGTAAGCGCATAAAAATCCTGCCAAAACATTGCCTTGTTTTGCCAACAGTATATATTGGTTTGAAGATGGGGCATTGACACGCTTCGTCCATATCTTCAAACGGTCATCGATCAACGCATGATTCAAAAAGCGGTCAGAAAAGACACCCCTATAGTTTTCTTGCCAGCTCTGTGCATGTAGCGAGGCAATGGCCATGCTGTCATCAGTTTGCGGTGCCAATATTTCAAAGTCTTTGAATTGCTCATATACCTTGCGCGTCATAAACGATGACTTTTTTCCAAAGATCTTTACATTCTTCGATAAAGGTAATGTGGGCCTCTTCTTTTTGGTAGCCTTCTTGCGCCTCGGCTGATTCGAAGGTCACAATAAGGTTGTAGGTAAACGAATCATCGACCACATCACGTACGGCTTTTGGTGGGGTGCCGATAAAGTTGGTCTTGGCATACTTTGAATTGTCCAAGAATTTTCTAAGTGATGCCTCAAAGCGTTCGCGGGCCTGCTCGTCATCGGGGTCGTTGAACCAGAAATAGACTACATGGGCAAAGTTCGAATCAAATTCGTTTACCGTATCATCACTTTGGGCAAACGTTATGGCCGTAACCAACAGCAGGGCAAAGGTTAAAATAGATTTTTTCATTTTAGTTGTTTATTCGGATTCTAACAGTTGTTTTTCACGGTTCGATATTTCCAGGGCCGAATAGTCGAGTCTCCAGCCAATGGTCTCCACTATCTTCTCAACCAACAAAACGGCCTGCAGGGCTTCCTTTTTTGCGGTTTCCATAAGGCCGCTTTCGGGAATTTTCTCTCTAATGTGCTCTTTTGCCCTTTGGTTCAAATCGGTAAGGTCGTTGGATGAAAAGGTATTGAAAAGTCCACTTTGAATATCATAAAACTGTATGTCGGGCTCTATTGATAGCACCTCGGGATCAGGAAAACCGGAGAGGATTATTTTTTTCTTCTCGGTATCGGCCCGTAATTTAAGCTTCTGAAGGTCATAGCCCACCTGTACCTTTGCATTGATCACGATCAAGGCCTTCTTTTTGCTGCTCAAAATGTTCATAAAGCCCTTGATGTTCTCGTACCGATAGATTTCGGCAAAATCCCCTTCGACCGAGACCAGCTTGCAAACACTCTTGATCTTGTCGAGAATCACGGTACTCTGGTGCTCGACCAACTCCCTTCTTTTCTTTCGATTAAAAAAAGAATAGAGCCAATACATAAGAATCGCGCCAAGAACCAGCCCAAGAAAGGCTTCTACAATACTATCCATCGCCTAAATATAACAAGATTGCCCCTATTCCAATATTTCAAACAGTACAGGGCGGCTTGGGGAGGCATCATTCTCAAAGGGGGCCACCTGTAAATTCAGAAAATATTTGCCGTCTTTGATGTGGTTTGGCACAAATATCAGTTCAGTGATGGTGGCATTTTTTCGGATTTTACCGTTAAAATTCCAAAACGCCCTGTGGGCCAACAGTTCACCATCGTCTTTCTCCCTGTCCACTGAGGGCAAATCAATCAATAAATGCCCAATCCCTTTCTGCGCCAAAAACGCCGCGGCCTCTTCCAGCATGTAAGGCGGATTTGTATGGGAATACTGCCTTGACAGTTTCGCTTTGGTATTGGGCAGGGTACGGATAACGACCGCATCACGCCTGCCACTACCCAGTACATATTGCAATTGCTTTTTTGAGATGACCAGATCTTCGCCACGTTTCTCAGGGGCAATGGTCAGCAACTCGGCGGCAAAGAAATAATTTTTCAGATTTTGGTTGATGGAATGGAACCCCTCGGTAATATGCCCCACGCATTCGGTATGGGTACCATGCGCATGCGGATTGAACCAAATGTCGTTGAAGTTGATGGAAGCCCCTTCACTTACCTTCGCCACAAAATCCCCATCGCGATGGGGATCTATTCTTGGATGGTCAACATACCAAGCATTTACATTGGACGCATCGCCCCGCAAAGGCATGGAGATGTCCAAAGGTTTTGACAGGTCGATTTGATAGGTTTTTGAATTGTATGAAATGTTGGCTATCAATTTTTTGGAGTATTTGTCATTTCCAACTTGATTGGGTGTCTATAAAACTTATGGCTCCCTGCTTTCGCAGGAATGACAATTTACTATTTTAAATTTAACATAAACAGATCACTTGCGATGCCATCGACCAAAAACTTGCCTTTTTTGGTGACCAACAAGGTATCGCCATCTAAAAACAAAAGGTGCTTACCCACATATTTCTGTGCCTGCTGTTCAAGGAACTGGCGGTAGTTTTGCCCAAAGTCGTTTTCCACTTTGTTCAACGAAACGCCCCAAATGGTGCGCAGGCCGGTCATCACGTATTCATTGTAGCGGTCGGTGGTCGATAGGGTCTCGTATTCAATGGGCAGTTTTCCCATTTCAAGGGCCTCGATGTACTTGTGGTTGTTTCGTATGTTCCACCCCCTTTTTTGTCCGTCAAACGAATGGGCCGAAGGACCAATGCCCACATATTTCTTGCCCTGCCAATAGGCGGTATTGTTCTCTGAAAAAAAACCGGGTTTGCCAAAATTGGAGATTTCATAGTTCACAAAACCGTTTTCCTCCAACATCCATAAAAGCATTTGAAACTGTTCTTGTGCCTGTTCATCGTCGACGTCCTCAACAATTCCTTTCTCTATAAACTTTTTTAGGGCCGTTCTAGGTTCCACGGTCAAGGCATAACTTGAGATATGGGGAATGCCAAACGACAGTGCCTTTTCAATATTCGCTTTCCAGCGATGATTGTCCATCCCCGGTATGCCGTAGATCAAATCAATCGAAATATTCCCAAAATATTTTTTCGCTTCGCGGATGCAGTCTTCCGCTTCGCGGGAATCGTGGGCACGGTTCATCAGTTTCAAATCCTCTTCAAAAAAAGATTGGACACCGATGCTCAAACGGTTTATGGGACTGTGGGACAACTGGAATATTCGATTTCTGGACAGATCATCAGGATTGGCTTCCAACGTAATCTCGGCACTATCGGAAACATTAAAGTTCTCATAAACGGCATCAATCAAAAATCGTAATTCGTCAATCGTCAATACACTTGGCGTGCCCCCACCGAAATAGATGGTTTTGATCACTTCGCCGTTCATCTCATGCTTTCTGAGCTCGATTTCTTTGGTAAGGCATTCGACCATGGCTTCTTTTTTTTTCAAACTGGTCGAAAAATGAAAATCACAATAGTGACAGGCCTGTTTGCAAAAGGGGATGTGGATGTAAATTCCTGACATTTGGTTCGATTAGTGAACAGTTTTTAGTGAGCAGTAAACAGCGTTTGGTTCAGTTGAAACCTTCCTTTGAACCAAATTTAGCTGGGTTTTTAATCATATAATAAAGCAGTCGCCCCACCTCTTCGCTTTTTGCCGTTAAATCATCGAAAAGCACTTGTGGAATATATGCGCATTCAAAAAAATACTTGAGCCAATTTTGAGTTTCTAAATTCTCGCCGTCACTGTCTGTCAGTTTGCTGATAAAATGTTTTGGATATTTTCTTTTGGCATAAGCTTCGGCAATATTCCCAGAAACACTTCGTGACGAACGTCTAATCTGGTCTGTCAAAGAATATCGCTCCTCTTTTGGAAAAGTTTTGGTCATCACAAAAATTTCCATGGCCAAATCAAAGGATCTTTGATATGCCAATAATTCATCAAATCGCATAAAACTACTGATTACTGCTCACTGATTACTATTCACTCCTCCACCCTACCTGAATTATTTTTGACAAAACTCTCCCAACCAGTATAACGTTTGCCTATATCGACCCGGCCCTCGTTATAAAAATGACAAACGGCGGCCGCCAAACCATCGGTACTGTCCAAGTTTTTTGGAAGTGATTTTAATTGCAATACCGATTGCAGCATCTTGGCAACCTGCTCTTTACTTGCGTTACCGTTGCCCGTTATGGCCATCTTTATTTTTTTTGGCATGTATTCGGTAATGGGTATCTGCCGTGAAAGTCCCGCCGCCATAGCAACTCCCTGGGCGCGCCCCAATTTTAGCATCGATTGCACATTCTTGGCATAAAACGGGGCCTCAATGGCAATTTCATCGGGGTGGTAGGTGTCGATCAGCTCTAAAGTGCGTTCGAAAATCAACTTGAGTTTCGTGTAGGGGTCTTCATATTTTCTGAGCAGTAGTTCGTTCATCTGCACAAAGTGCATCTTCTTGTTCACCACCTTTATGATGCCAAAGCCCATGATAGTGGTACCCGGATCGATACCCAATATGATTTTTTCGTTTTCCAATTCAGTTTTCTGTATTTAACACAATGGGAAGCCTAAATTTGATGCTTACGGGAACACCCCTTTTTATGGCAGGTTTGACAGTGGTCAGATCGTTCAGTCTTTCGGTGATCTCATCATTGAAACCCGGGATCATTTGATCCACGGTATCAGTGCCCTGCACCCTCAATACGGTTATAAAACCGTGCTCGTCTATCAATAAATCGACCCTTACCGTATCCTGCAGGTCTTCAGAGACTTGGTATTCAAGACCTTCTAACGTATCGGCCATATGACGGATCATATGTTCTCGAAAACATTGCAGTTGCAACGGCTTTTCTGCCAGTTCATCACATTCTTCGAACAAGGGGTATTGATCCACATCGTTCCAGTCGATCGCCATCAGCTCTTCATTGATCAATCGGTCGGTATGTTTTTGCCTAGAAGTGAAGAGCTCACAGGAAACAAAAAGAATAAAACCCACCATCAAAAGCAACGTACGCATACAGGCCCAAAGATTTGGCTGAAATTACGACATTTTGGGTAAATCAATCGGTTGTAAAATGTATTTCCTCCTTAAGTTCCTTTACCCTTTTCTGGGCCCTCTCTTTGATAAAGGGCATCAGGTTGTCGAAATCGGTCAACAGTTTTTGATAGTAGCGTAGCTTCATTTGCGGATCATTATAATATTCATCAACCAACGTACATACTTGGTAGTAGAACATGGGGTTTTGTTTGTTCTCTTCCCAGGCCTTGGTGTATAGCTCTATGGCTTTTTTGGTGTTGCCCCTTAACCGGGCAATACGGCCCAGGTCAGCATATTCCATTTCAAATGAAACCGTGAGTGCTTTGATATATTTTTCAATATAGAACTGGGCACTGTCCAGCTCTTTTTCCTTTAAAAAGACATCGCCCAGTCCGCTATAACCTTGGGCCTCATGGTTAGGGGTATTGACAAGACGATGGTACATTTTCTTGGCCTTTTCAAATTGCCAATCTCGTAAATAGGCAAAAGCCAACTTGTTGTGGACAAATGGCTTTTCTTCGCCTAGTTCAAGCAGACGCTCAAAATACGGGACTGCCTTGTCGTATTGCCCATTGTTAAAAAATGCCAGTGCTTTTAGGTTTATCATCGAAACATCATTTTCATAAAACAAAAGCCCCCTGTCTATATAGTACAGGGCAGAGTCTTTTTGTTTCGCGGCAACAAAAAATTTACCCAATGCGAAAATGCTCTTGAGATGGGTGCTGTCGATTTTGACCGCTTTTCTGAAATCAACATTTGCCGCAACGGGGTCTCCACTGAGCTGTTTTATCCTTCCGAGATAATAATGGTATTCCGGATTGTCGGCATCCTCGGCCAAAAATGTAAAGTGCTCATAGGCTGCCCCCAACTTTTTTGTTTTCAGCAATAGTTTGCCCAACTCGAAACGGGCAATGGCCAACATTGGTTTTTTTGAAAGAACCTCTTGGTATTGCACAATGGCCTTGTCATAATTGCCCAAGGCGTTATAGGCCCTGGCAATCTGTAATTGGGCCTTTTCACTACCCTCTTTGACATAGGCATTGATCGCGGCAGAAAAACTGCCGACGGCATAAAGGCTATCGGCTTTGCCAGTATTAGAAGATTGGGCACTGCTGACCAAGCACCATATCCCAATAAAAATTATTTGGCCAATTCTCAACATTAAATTTTCTACTGCAGCTTAAAGGTCACCGGAATACTAAAAGGCACTTTTACCGATTCTCCCTTATGCTTGCCAGGTTGCATTTGCGGTAGGCGCTTGATGATGCGCTCTACCTCAGCTTCTAACAATGGGTGCGGGCCCCGTTTTCTGATATTGGTAATCGAACCATCTTCAGAAATCGTAAAAACCACGTTCACCCTGCCTTGAATGCCTTGCTCTTGGGCCTGTTTTGGATAATTGAAGTGTTTACGAATATGGTTCTGTATCTTTTCCATAAAGCAGTCCTTTTGGTCGGCAGCATCTTCACAACCCGGAAAAATAGGGACTTCGTCGATAACGGCGAAAGGTATTGATGCCCCATTTTGTATTTCTTCCACGGGTTGGCCAACCTTAACTTTTAAAGGGTTTTCTTTTTGTTGAATATCATCGTACCCATTTACTTCTTCCACGGAAATAATAACTGGCTCTTCGATAAAATTTGTAATCAGAAATCCATTATCTCCATCTGTGATGGCCACCATTTTATTGGTTCCTTCAACAGCGTTCAGAGCCCTGTTTACTTTTCTGATTTCTTCGCCGGTCAAGTCGCTGACATCCTTAACAACGATCCACTCGCCAGAACCTAGATTTTGGTCCTCTTTTACAATTGGCCTTATGGCCTTATTTCTTTGGTTTATGGATGCTTTTAGGTTCTTGTCCAGTACCTGAAAAGATTTCTTTATGTTCAAATACTGGTTGTACCGACTTGTGCTCGGATTCGGTAACTTCTCAAGCATCTCCAAAACAGAATCAGATAAGGCTGCATGTTCTTTGGCCTGGGAAAACATCATTTTCATACAAAGTTCTTTCTTAAAGAAATCCTCTTTGCTCAAGATCACATGGTCATCTTTGTCCTTTTCTAGTAATTCTGAATGAAGCTCCAAAAATTCTTTGGTATTGATAATGGTGCCCAGTTCTCTCTCAATTTTCGCAATCAATTGTGCATCATCTGAGAGTGTTCCTTCCGATGACTCAATGTCATTCCCAACTTCGATATCCCTTTCACACGAAGTATAGACCAACATGCCCAAAAAAATCGGCAGCAACAGTACATACTTTAATTGATAGACTTTTTTTGATTTTTCCTTAGCTAACATGACTATTCGTTTTTTGATCAATGATTTTTTGAAAAAGGCATTCACAAAACTGATACTCTGTGTCTGGAACATTTCGGACAACAACAGTTCGTAGTGTTTCCTTTTATCGGTCTTGGCCACTTTGGCATCGGCAATAAACTCGTGCAGCTCTGTCAAACGGGCCTGATAGACATACACCAGCGGATTGAACCACTGCACAATGCGCATCAACTCAAAAAACATAAGATCCAACGAATGCCACTGCTTAATATGTACCCGCTCGTGGGCAATGATATCTGCCTGCTTTGAAGGGTTGATTTTGGCACCCAAAAAAACGTTTTTGAAAAAGGAAAAGGCCACTTCGCTTTTTGGGATGGTCACTTTGACAAAATCTGGATAATAGCATACCGTTCCATTTTCTTTGAGCGCGTAGATGCGGTATAATTTGAGGGAAAACCAAATGGTCATAAACAAGGCCCCCAATCCATATATCCAATAATATATGGGAATGGATGCCCAAAAACGTTCCGTTGTTGCCTGTAGCGCGACATCTACCTCGCCCAATTGCCATACCACCATGGGGCCGGCAACCAATTCTTGTGGAACTGTGGTTTTCAACGCCTCGATTTTTATCCATGGTAGCACCATTGAAAACACGAAAGTGCCCAATAGGTAGGCGCGGTTCCATTGAAAAAAGGTCTCTTTTTTCAAGAACAGGTCATAGACCAGTAAAAAGACCAACTGAAAGGCAAGGATTTCTAAAATGTACTGTACCATATCGATGATTTTTTGCCATTGCTTGCTTTGACTTCGGCTGCCTACAGGCGCTCAGTCTAAAAGCTTGAAATGGCGTTTATTCTTTTTCATTTTTGATTTTTTGCAGAATGTCTTCCAAATCGCTAAGGCTGATGTCGTTGTTTTTCATAAAAAACGAGACCATGCTTTTGAACGAGCCTTGAAAATAGCCATCGACCAACTTATTGATGCGTTGGTTGCTGTACGCTTCTTTTTTTACCAATGGAAAATAAACATGCCCCTTCCCCACTTTTTCATGCGACACAAAGCCCTTATCCTCTAAAATACGTATAATGGTAGAGACGGTGTTATAGGCCGGCTTCGGGTCGGGAAACTCATCGACGAGTGCGGCCACATTTGCCTTTTCAAGTTTCCATAGCAGCTGCATCACTTCTTCCTCTGCTTTTGTAAGTTGCTTCATTATCAACTAAGTTTTTAGTTAAACATGATTCAAATATAACTAAATATTTAGTTTAAACTAATTTTTTAGTTAAAAAGTTTTGCAATAAGTGAAATAATGTTTGTAACAATTCTCCTTTACCTTTGTCTTATAGCCAAAAGACAGCATGGACATTGCTTTGTTATTGATCGGGTTTCTTTTGATGTTGGTGGGCATACTTGGCAGTTTTTTGCCCGTACTACCCGGACCCCCTATCAGTTGGGTGGGACTGTTGCTGCTTTATCTTACCAAAGCAGTGCCCGATAATTGGTGGGTTTTGGGCATTACCTTGGTGATTGCCCTTGGCATTACCATTCTCGACTATGTTATTCCTGCGGCGGGCACCAAACGGTTTGGGGGCAGTAAAGCGGGTATGATCGGCACCATCGTAGGGTTATTGGTGGCCATTTTCTTCCCGATTTTAGGGCCTCTGGGCATAATCATCTGGCCTTTTATCGGGGCCTTGGCAGGCGAATTGATCAACAAAGCAGACCAAAAAACGGCCATGAAGGCAGCTTTTGGCTCTTTTGTCGGTTTTTTGACGGGTACTTTTTTAAAGTTTGTACTGACAACGGCCTATCTGGTATTCTTTATAGTGATCATGGTCAGGTACGCCGGTGACCTGTTCTCATTCTAACCATACCACCTTGTCCTCGATAGGGGTTCGGGTCTGGTCTGGAATTTCTTCATCATAATTTCCTATGTAGAAAAAACCGAGACAACGTTCCCCCTTGGCCAAATCAAAGAATTCATCCATGTGTTTGATAAGTCCGGGCGAGCTCCAATAACACCCTACCCCAGCCTCGGCGCAGCAAAGCCACATGTTTTGCACGGCCATGGCGGTAGCAGCGATTTCTTCCCATTCCGGTACGCTTTCATTAGGATCTCGTTGCATGCAGATTGCCACAATGGCGGCTGCTTTTCGAGGGTTTTCCAGCAGCTTTCGGATCTTGACCTGTTTGGGCCTCGCTTCGGTCTCTTGGTATTTCTTTGAAAGGAAATCGCCCAGTTGGGCTTTTTTGTCACCCATCAGCACCTTGAACCGCCAAGGCTCGGTTTTTCTGTGGGTGGGCGCCCAGTTGGCGGCCTCCAAAAGTTTGGAAATGAATTCCTTTTCAACAGGAACAGCATTGTATTGTGCAGGAAAAACGCTCCTTCTTTTTTTTATCAGTTCAAAAACCATAATCGGGTCTGTTCTGGTTTGATGGTTCGTTGTATGTTTTGTCAAACTTAATGAATACTTTTAGCCCTATGAAATCGATTTCGTAATGACAAAGAGCCACTCAAATTTTTTCTTTGGGGAAGACCATTTAACCGCTGGCACCGCCTTGGCCATTGCAAGAAACCAGGTCAAGGCAAGTATATCGGCCACAACCAAGGCCAACATTCAAAAAAGTGCCCAGGCCGTTTCCAATATTGTGGAAAAAGGCGAGCCTGTGTACGGCATCAATACCGGTTTTGGTCCGCTCTGTACCACGAAGATATCCAAAGAAGAAACCCGTATTTTGCAGACCAACATTCTACAAAGCCATAGTGTAGGCGTGGGTGAACCCATTTCAACCGAGTTGGCAAAACTCATGTTGGTGCTCAAGGCCCATGCCCTTGCCAAGGGCTATTCGGGAATACAGCTACAGACCCTAGAGCGTATCTTATGGCATATTGGGCATGACGCCATTCCCGTCGTGCCCTCACAGGGTTCCGTCGGTGCCTCTGGCGACCTTGCCCCGCTCTCCCATTTGTTTCTTCCACTCATCGGGTTGGGAAAGGTATCTTACAAAGGCCGTACGATGCCCACCTCGGCATTGTTTCAAGAGACCGGACTCAAACCTTTGGAACTGGGCCCCAAAGAGGGCCTTGCCCTTATCAATGGCACACAGTTTATAGCAGCGCATGCCGTTAAAGTGGCCGAAAAGCTACACCACTGCCTCAAACATGCCGATATCATCGGGGCGATGATGCTGGAAGGGCTGCAGGGCTCCATGAAGCCCTTTTTGGAAGCCCTCCATCAAGTGCGCCCCTTTAAGGGCAACCAACATGTGGCCGGCAGAATTCGCACCCTGCTTCAAGGTTCAGAGATTTTGGAAGACCATATCGATTGTGAACGGGTGCAAGACCCCTACTCGCTTCGTTGCATGCCCCAAGTACACGGGGCCTCGAGAAATGCTTGGCTGCACCTGAGAGAACTGCTCGAAATAGAACTGAACTCAGTTACCGACAACCCGGTTATCATCAGTGAAGATCTGGCCATAAGCGGCGGTAATTTTCACGGACAACCCTTGGCCATGGCCCTTGATTATGCCACGGTTGCCGCAGCCGAATTGGGCAATATATCGGATCGCAGGATTTATTTAGCACTGGAGGGCGGCCATGGGGTACCCCAACTGTTGATGAAAGATACCGGGATCAACTCGGGCTATATGATTCTGCAGTACACCTCTGCCGCATTGGCAAGCGAGAACAAAGGGCTCTGTTTTCCGGCCAGTGCCGATAGCATTCCCACCTCACTGGGGCAAGAAGACCATGTGAGCATGGGCTCCATCAGTGGGCGAAAGGCCCTTCAGGTGCTCGAAAACGTTGAGAAAATCTTGGCGATAGAATTACTGACGGCAGCACAAGCCTTTGAATACCGAAAACCCTTGAAGTCAGGTATCTTATTGGATGAAATACACAAATTTCTGCGTACTAAGGTTCCATTTGCGGATAAAGACCGTGTATTTGCCGACGATATTGAAGTGGGCATCGAAATCATCCGAAAGACTCAAATAATCGACTTGGTCGAAAAGGTGATGAAAGAAAACAAACTGTCTTGGCAGACCCCCCATGTGGAAGAATTTGAAATGTACTAGGGTATGGAGAAACCAATTTTAATAGGGCCGTTCAGGCAATTGCTGCCCATGACAGGGCTGCCGTTGAAAGGCGCCCTTTCTGATGAACAATTGCCCATTGTGGAAAATGCGGGGGTTTTGGTTTCGAAAGGAAGAATTCTTGAGATCGGCTCCTTTCATAAAATGCAATCCCAAGACGTAAAACTGTATCCCATAGAAGGCGACCAAGTATGCATGCCGGGGCTTATCGATGCCCACACCCATATTTGCTTTAGTGGTTCGAGGGCACGTGATTATGCGCTGCGCAATTCTGGAAAAACATACCTGGAGATTGCCAAGGCCGGGGGAGGTATTTGGGATACCGTTACCCAGACCCGAAAGGCCTCAATAGAAGTTTTGATCCAAGACATTTTAATTCGGAGCCAAAAACATCTGGCCCATGGCGTTACCACAATAGAGGTCAAAAGCGGATATGGCCTTACTGTTGATGAGGAACTTAAGATGCTCCGTGCCATTAAGGAAGCCCACGAAAAAGCACCTCAAGATTTGATTGCCACTTGCTTGGCAGCGCATATGGTGCCGAAAGATTGGAATGGAACCCCTACCCAATATCTTGAAGAAATCAGCACCAAACTGTTTCCCATCCTAAAGTCTGAAAAACTGGCAAACCGGGTGGATGCCTTTATAGAACAGAGCGCTTTTTCCGCGGAAGACATCAAACCCTATTTCAAAATGGCCAAAGAACAGGGTTTTGACATCACCGTACATGCCGACCAGTTTACCACGGGGGGCAGCCAAGTAGCGGTGGAATTCAACGCCATTAGTGCCGATCACCTAGAAGCGAGCACCCAAAAAGAAGTGGAACTACTGGGCAAAAGCGGCACCGTGGCAACGGCCTTGCCAGGTGCTTCACTCGGCCTGGGTTGTGACTTTACCCCTGCTCGAAAGTTGTTGGATGCAGGTGCCGCCCTTGCCATTGCCAGTGACCATAACCCCGGTTCTGCCCCCATGGGAGACCTAATGGCGCAAGCGGCCATTTTGGGTGCTTTTGAAAAGCTGTCGAATGCCGAAGTGCTGGCGGGCATTACTTTTCGGGCGGCAGCGGCATTGAATCTAAAAGACCGTGGAAGACTTGAAAAAGGGATGGTAGCCGATTTTATATCCTTCGCAACCAACGACTACCAAGAAATCACCTACCATCAAGGGCAAATGACACCCTGCAATGTATGGAAAGATGGCAATTTATTAATGACAGACGGAAAATGAGCGATAAAAATTTCAAAGAAGCTATCCTACAGGGCATTCCCAAAGAATTGCCCCCAAAGAGACCCTATCCCCTAGAGGGCAATCCGGCACCAAAGCGAAAAGATATTTTATCCAAGGAGGAAAAGAAATTGGCAGTGCGCAATGCCCTGCGCTACTTTCCCCAAGAATGGCACGCAGAATTGGCCCCTGAATTTGTCGAAGAACTGAACACCCGTGGCCGTATCTACATGTACCGCTTCAAGCCCGAATATGACATGTATGCTCGGCCCATTGAGGCCTACCCTGCCAAGAGCCGACAGGCGGCGGCCATTATGTTGATGATACAGAACAACTTGGATCCGGCCGTGGCGCAACACCCTGAAGAACTTATCACCTATGGCGGTAACGGGGCGGTCTTTCAGAATTGGGCCCAGTATTTGTTGACCATGAAGTACCTGGCCGAGATGAGCGACCAACAAACACTGCACATATATTCAGGGCATCCGATGGGGCTGTTTCCTTCCTCTGAAGAAGCACCTAGGGTGGTGGTCACCAATGGCATGATGATACCCAATTACTCCAAACCCGATGATTGGGAACGCTATAACGCCTTGGGCGTGACCCAGTACGGACAGATGACGGCGGGCTCTTATATGTACATCGGTCCACAGGGCATCGTACATGGCACGGCCATCACGGTGATGAACGCTTTCAGGAAAGTGTTGAAAAAAGGAGAATCCCCAAAAGGGAAAGTCTTCTTGACTGCCGGTTTGGGCGGCATGAGCGGGGCACAACCCAAAGCCGGCAACATAGCGGGATGTATTACGGTCTGTGCCGAGGTAAACCCCGCCGCGGCCACCAAAAGGCATGAACAAGGCTGGGTCGATGAGTTGATCGGAGACCTTGGGCAATTGGTTGAACGCACCAAAAGGGCGATTAAGAAGGAGGAAACCGTTTCACTGGCTTTCATTGGCAATGTGGTCAATGTTTGGGAACGGTTTTATGAGGAAGACATTTTTGTGCATTTGGGCTCAGACCAGACCTCATTGCACAATCCGTGGGCCGGGGGCTACTACCCTGTCGGACTTTCCTTTTCAGAGGCCAACAAATTGATGGCAGAAGATCCAGAGGCATTCAAAAACGCCGTTCAACAATCATTGCGAAGACAGGTGGCCGCCATCAACAAGCACCATGAAAGGGGCACCTATTTCTTTGATTATGGCAATGCCTTTTTGTTGGAGGCCTCAAGGGCCGGTGGTGATGTCATGGCTGCGAACGGTATCGATTTTAGGTATCCTTCTTATGTCCAGGATATTTTGGGGCCCATGTGTTTTGATTATGGCTTTGGCCCCTTTCGTTGGGTCTGCACCTCTGGCAAAGCCAAAGATCTGCAAAAAACCGATGCCATTGCCCTTCGGGTAATGAGGGAAATAAAAGAAACGGCTCCCGAAGAGATTCAACAACAGATGCAAGACAATATCAAGTGGATTGAAGAGGCCGAGCAAAACAGATTGGTGGTAGGGTCTCAGGCACGCATTCTATATGCCGATGCTGAAGGCAGGGCAAAGATTGCCGAAGCCTTTAACAATGCCATTTCAAAAGGTGCGCTTTCGGCCCCGGTGGTACTTGGGCGCGACCACCATGATGTAAGCGGTACCGACTCGCCTTTTCGAGAAACCAGCAATATTTATGACGGTAGCAAATTCACCGCCGATATGGCCATTCACAATGTTATCGGCGACAGTTTTCGGGGGGCGACCTGGGTGTCGATACACAACGGCGGTGGTGTCGGTTGGGGCGAGGTCATCAACGGGGGCTTCGGCATGGTGCTAGATGGTACCGAAGCGGCTTCCCGACGATTAAAAAGCATGCTTTTTTACGATGTCAACAATGGGATTGCACGAAGAAGCTGGGCACGAAACAACGAAGCTCTGTTCGCCATAAAAAGAGAGATGGCCCGTACACCCGACCTTACCGTTACATTGCCTAATTTTGTCGAGGATACCATTTTAAAAAAGGTTTTCGATTAATATGTCCCATTATATAAAACCCTCCAAAAAAATATGGACTGGCAGGCAGTCTGAACAACAACTCTATTTGCACGAAAAAGTAGTATGCCTGCCCATCGGCGATTTGCAGAGACAATCTGGCAAAACGTTTGCTTTGTTGGGATACGCCTGTGACGAAGGCGTGAAACGCAATCAGGGTCGTGTGGGCGCAAAAGACGGCCCTCAACACATACGCCGTGCGCTTGCCAAAATGCCCAACCACCTGCCACAGAAAAAATATGTTTTTGACCTAGGTGATGTGATTTGCCCAGATGGCGATTTAGAAAGCGCCCAGCAGCAATTGGCAGAACACGTGGCGCAAATTTTACAATCGGGTGCCCTACCCATACTATTGGGTGGCGGCCACGATATGGCCTACGGCCACTACAACGGAATAAAGAAATACCTTATTTCAGAAAAACGCCGCCCCTCGATAGGCATCATCAATTTTGATGCGCATTTTGATCTCAGGGAAGACAGCAACGGAGCAAACTCTGGCACTCCCTTTTACCAAATCGCCAACGAAAATGACCCTTTTCACTACCTATGTATGGGCATTCGCAAAGATGCCAACGACCGTGAACTATATCGAACCGCCCAAAAGTTTGGGGTCAAGTACTTAGAGCGTGAAACCTTTCGGATGCAGTTCGTGGAAGAAATCAACAAATGGATCAAAGCGTTTTTGAAGGGGGTTGACCATGTATACGTGACCATTGACCTAGATGGTTTTTCTTCGGCATTTGCCCCTGGTGTCAGTGCCGCCTCGCCCATGGGCTATTCACAGGATATTGTATTGGAATCGTTGAAAACCATCCTCTCTTCGAACAAACTGATTTCGGTCGATATTGCCGAGATGAACCCAAAGTATGACGTTGATGACCAAACAGCAAAGCTGGCCGCTTCATTGGTACATTTTATTGTCCACAGTCTTTCCTGACCAACTGACACTGCTTTTCGAGGCAAAAATTTAGGCGTTTACATCAATGGCTTTTAAAGTACAGGATTATCTTCCCGCAAAACCCATCGCAAATGGCAAAAAAAGAAAAATATCAAAAAAAGAAACACAACCAAAGTTTGGAGGAACAGGCCATCAACCAATCGACCAAAGATGGGGAAGACATCAACCACCAAGTGGAAGAACGTAGAGAACAGCACCTGCCAAGGGATACGGCTTGATATTATTTAGCATACGCATTGCTCTATAAAGAGCTGTTCACAATAAAAAACCTTAGGCAAGCGGTAGACGCCGAAACAAGTCCAGAATTTGACAAAACGTTGTTTTATCAAACAAAAAAAGCCTTCCATATTAGGAAAGCCTTTCATTGGCAGACACCTGCTCGGTGTCACAACCTGTTCCGAATAAATCGGAACCAACACAACGGCACAAAGATATAAAATCAATCCAAATTACCTATGACTTTCCCAAATCAACGCAGCTGCCCCGCAAATGGCGGCAGTTTTGCCCCGCATGCCAGAACGCATGATCTTTACTTTGCCCTTGTACACATCCAATAAAAATTCCTCGAAGTATTTTTCAAGGGGATCGGTGAGCCACTTACCGCTTTGGGTGAGTCCGCCCATCAAAATAAAGGCTTCGGGTTGGGTAAAGGCAGTGAAATTTGCCAAGGCCTGTGCCATTACCCTGGCCGTGAAATCAAATGCCTTCAAGGCTATGGGGTCGCCTTCTTCGGCCGCCTTGGTGATATCTTCGCCATGTAACTGGTTGTATGAAACATCCCTGAACCGGCTGTCATCCAGATACTTGCTCAGCATGAACATGATGGTTCTTTTTAGCCCGGTTGCCGAAACATAGGCCTCAAGTCCGCCCGGTACGCCAAGCCCTGTCAAACGCCCATCGCCAATGGTCATGTCGATATGGCCCAGCTCGCCCGCAAAACCGTCGTACCCATCAATAAGTTGCCCATTGGCCACAATGCCGGCACCGAAACCCGTGCCAAGGGTAACGACAATGAAATCGGTCATGTTTCGGCCATTGCCAAACAGCATCTCGCCCAAAGCCGCTGCACTGGCATCGTTCATGATACGCATGGGCATAGGCATTTTTTCCTTCAGTTTTTCCAGTAGGGGCACCGTGCCCTTCCAGAGCAGGTTGGCGGCATTTTCAATGGTTCCGCGCTTGCTGGAAGCATTGGGGGCGCCAATACCGCACCCTAAAATGTTGGGTGCCAAATTTAACGAGCCTACCAAGACATCGACCTCAGACTTGACCTTGTCCAGAAAAGCATCCAGATCAGGGTATTCCCTGGTTCTAAAATTGCTTTTGATAAGGCAGTTGCCCTCTTTATCGACCAACCCGATCTTGGTTTTTGTTCCCCCGATATCGATTCCAATGACCAAATCCATATACAAAAAGCTTATCCCTAAAAATAATCCATTTATATGTGTTTTTTTGATAATTTACGCACGTTTCGCTTCATAGACCCGTCATTTGTACTATTTAGGAATAGATTTAGGAAGTTCATCGGTCAAAATTGCGGCCGTCGATGCCAGCAATGGTAAAAGTGTGGGCTTGGTGCAGGTACCGGAATCCGAAATGGGTATGCATACACCCCAAAAGGGATGGGCCGAGCAAAATCCGGAAACCTGGTGGCAGTTGGTCTGTGAGGGCATTCACAAAATCAAGAAAAAAACATGTATCGAAGCGGTAGAGATTAAAGGCATCGGCATTGCCTACCAAATGCACGGGCTTGTGTTAGTTGACCACGAGGGAAAACCCCTTAGAAATGCCATCATCTGGTGCGATAGCAGGGCGGTCGAGATAGGTGAAAAGGCCTACAAAGAACTGGGAACCGCGTATTGTGATGGGCACCTGTTGAATTCCCCCGCCAACTTTACCGCCTCAAAACTGGCGTGGGTAAGGCAAAACGAACCGGCTGTCTTTGACAAGGCGAAAAAGTTCATGCTTCCGGGCGACTATATCGCCTATCGCCTTTCAAATACCATCAATACAACAGTATCTGGACTTTCAGAAGGCATTTTTTGGGATTTTAAGGAAGGAAAAGTTTCATCACGGTTGTTGGATTATTTCGGAATTGCGGCGGAATTGGTTCCCGCCATCACCGACACCTTTGGTGAGCAGTCAACCGTTTCTAGGCAAGCGGCAGCCACTTGCGGTCTAAAAGCCGGCACTCCCATTCTGTACCGGGCGGGCGACCAGCCCAACAATGCCTTGAGCCTGAATGTCTTTAACGTTGGTGAGGTGGCGGCTACGGGGGGCACTTCAGGCGTGATGTACGCCGTTACGGAAAGTCTTTCTGCGAAAGAATGTTCTCGCGTAAACAATTTTGTGCACGTAAACCATGACAAAAATGCCAAACGTATCGGCAAGCTGCTCTGTATCAACGGGGCGGGCATCCAATATCGATGGCTCTTAAACAACCTTGCCGTTGACAGTTACCAAGAGATGAACGATTTGGCAGAAGCTGTTTCCGTGGGCAGCGATGGGGTATGCGTACTTCCTTTTGGCAACGGAGCCGAGCGTATGCTGCAGAACAAATCCTTGGGCACCCGTGTCTTGAACATCGATCTGAACAGACATGATAAGGCCCACCTGTGCCGGGCAGCGTTGGAAGGCATTGCCTTTTCGTTTGTGTACGGGTTTGAAATCATGACGTCTGACGATGTCGTCACCAAAACCATCAGGGCCGGAAATGACAACCTCTTTAGGGCCGATATTTTTGGGGAAACCATCGCCACACTCATCGACAAGCCCATTGATCTTTACGATACCACAGGTGCCATTGGGGCAGCACGGGCCTGTGCCGTTTCAGAAAAAGGGGTTGACATATTTTCTTCCTATCTACAAGAAGATTGCGTAAAAACCTTTCTTCCCAAAAAAGAAAAGAACCCTTACCTTAAGGCCTACAAAATCTGGAAGGCAGAACTAGAATCCATCATTAAAAAATAGCACCATGGCAGTAACGGGAGACAAAGAATTTTTTAAGGGCATAGACCACATCAGGTATGAAGGAAAAGAATCTGACAATCCTTTGGCATTCAAATACTACAATCCAGAACAAGTTGTGGCGGGCAAAAAGATGAAAGACCACTTCAAATTTGCCGTGGCCTACTGGCATACGCTCTGTGGTACCGGGGGCGACCCTTTTGGGCCGGGCACCAAAAAATTTCCATGGGCCACTGCCACAGACCCAATCCAGGCCGCCAAAGACAAGGCCGATGCCGCCTTTGAGTTCTTGACCAAAATGGGGTTCGAATACTACTGCTTCCATGATCATGACCTGGTCGATGAGGCAGACACCTTGGCCGAATCCGAAAAACGTATTGAAAAAATTGTTGACTATTTAAAAGAAAAACAAGCCGCCTCTGGGGTGAAACTGTTGTGGGGCACCGCCAATTGTTTTTCGCATCCACGTTACATGAACGGGGCCGCCACCAATCCAGATTTCAATGTAGTGGCCCGTGCAGGTGCCCAAATAAAGATTGCCCTCGATGCCACCATGGCCTTAGGAGGCGAAAACTACGTTTTTTGGGGAGGTCGCGAGGGCTATATGTCACTGTTGAACACCGATATGAAATTGGAACAAGACAATATTGGCCGTTTCTTGAACATGGCCAAAGACTATGCCCGAAGCCAAGGTTTCAAAGGGAATTTCTTCATAGAACCCAAACCCATGGAGCCCACAAAACACCAATACGATTTTGATGCGGCCACCTCGATCAACACCATTCGCGTATATGGGCTCGAGAACGACTTCAAACTGAACATAGAGGTCAACCATGCCACCCTTGCCCAACATACCTTTCAGCACGAACTGCAAGTGGCCGCCAATGCGGGCATGCTCGGAAGTATCGATGCCAACCGTGGCGACTATCAAAACGGATGGGACACCGACCAGTTTCCCAACAACGTGCTCGAGACCGCCGAAGCCATGCTGGTATTGCTCAACGCAGGTGGATTGCAGGGCGGTGGGGTAAACTTCGACGCCAAGACCCGTCGTAACTCTACAGATTTAGAAGACATCTTTATTGCCCATATCGGAGGCGCCGACACCTTTGCCCGTGCCCTTTTGGTGGCCGATACCATACTGCAAAAATCCCCGTATAAAAGTATGCTTGCCGAACGCTATGCGTCGTTCAAAGCTGGCAAAGGTGCTGATTTTGTCGCCGGCAAACTATCGCTCTCAGACCTCTATAGCCACGCCATCAATAATGGGGAACCAAAACAAATAAGTGGCAAGCAAGAACTGTACGAGAACATTTTGAACCAGTACTTGTAAAAAATGGAGGAAAGGTCAAATTATCATTTCTATTATTGGTGTCTGCCTAAACAAGTTTTGTTATAAGAATGAAAAAAATGTTTCAAGATCCAATTTGCTGAATAGGGCATTACCTATTAATTGTCATGTATGTTTGATATACCTTTAAAAAAGTTGCGTACAGATCGTAGGGAATTGGGGGAAAAGATGGCTTTAAGGTCGACATCAAAATAAAAGGTTCGACACAAATGGTGCCGACCACTTAGAGGCCTTTGATACTGCGGGTATCAAGGTAGCAATAACTTCGAATTTTCTTGTGACAGATGAATAATGGCCGGAAAGATTTCCCAATTTCAATGCCATGGGTACCTCAAAGTACCTTTGTTCCGTATCTGCCTTTACCTCCACTGCCTTTTTCCCCAGGAAATAATCGCTACGACCATCCTCACTGACCGACATTATCATACTTTCATCCCAGTTGGATATGACCACTGGAACATCCATCTTTCCGTGAATATCATAGACGAACAAATGTAAAAGATATTCCATTTCCAATTTAAGGTCAATAGGATGAAATTCCAATTCTACAATGACGGTAATGTCATTTAAGTTATCACCCACGTGGATGGTATCAGGAACCGATTTCAGTTTAACTTGAACTACTTTGGCCATCGCTTGTTTATTTTATGTTCTTTTTTCTTTTTAAAAAAATGACCCCTACCAATACCCCCAGCACAAAACTGCCCAAAATTATCAATATACGTGACGCATCTACCTTCCATATTAGAAACCTAACAGAGGTCACTTCAGCATTTTGAAGTGAAAATATAACGATAATAATGGCAATCAACAGTGCAATCCAATGTTTTGTGCCCATAATCCTTTATTTGGTATTTCGATTTCTTTTAAGGTACAAATGGTACCCCATGCCGTGCTGTTTAAAACTCAGGTCCATTTATTTTTTAATTATCTGAGGCTTATCTTGCAATGCCTCAATTTTGATCTCGGGATTGCCATATACATATATTTGGCTTTCCCCTTTGGCATCTATTTTAAGCTCCTTGCTGGCAGACAAGTGGATATCTGGGGAATTAACTGCATTCAATTAGGCATAAACCGATTTTAACTTTCTTGCCCTTACATCTGAGGTGCCAGTAATATCCAATTTCAACTTGACTACCTCTCCACCAATTTCAATGTCGGCGCGGTCACGTATCCTCAACGTGATATTATCTGCTTGAATATTCCCTTTTAGAAAGGCGTTTTGATCCATAAAAACCTCGACAATATCACAGTTAAGTCTTAGCTTGCCTTCAGAACTGCTGTGTAGATTTAAATTTGCCATTCTTGCAGAAGCCTCGATATCGTAGGTGGCTTCGTCCATAGCTTTAAGGTCCCATCTTTTAAATTCAAGCCGTTTTTTGGATACCAGCTTAGAATCGTTGAAAAGGGTTATGGCATCGATCTCATCAAAGGTCAATGTTATTTCAAGTTCTTTGAACGAAGTTATATGGTGGGTACTGTATATCTTGAGCACCCCATCCATAACATTGAATTTTACAACATCGATCAGGTTGCCATCGGCTTTTAGGTGATAGCCATTATTGCCGGTCTGCATTATGTGTACAACAAGATTGTCAGAGATTTCGATACTGTTAAAATCTTCGAGGGTATTGAAGATTTCTGATACCAATTTGTTGCCCTTGACTTTTGGTTTTTGCTGTGCACAAGAAATCATGGCAACCATTAGCCCCAACCATAAAAACATAGCTTTTTTCATATCGATATGATTTAAACTATTACACCCCTTTGACACATAAAGAAACAAAAGGTCACCTGTAAGTTACTCATTTCGGAATCTGTACGGTTAGGAAGGTAAAATTATTTAAGGGCAATAGCCTTTCATCATCCTATGAACTTCTTGGTGAGTGTGTTGACAGTCAAAACATTCCCAATTTTTTCATAGCCATCGAAAATATCGGTTTCCTTGCCCGTTTTCAACATGGCTTCATGCAAGCCGATAATGGTAAGGTCTGCATACATCAAAATTTCATCGATTAGGTCCTTTCTGTTGGCCCCAATTTCCAAAGGCAGGGCGGTTATGTTATTGGCCGATATGTGCAATCGACCAGTTGAGGTCAACTTAAATTTGACTGGATATTGAGAAAAAAGTATGTTCACTGTTTATGATCTTTTAATGACAGATCATATTATGCGAATTCCAAAAAATATAAAACCTTGTAAATCATGTGATTTACAAGGTTTTTTAGGGGTTTTTATTTCCCTTGAAGCGGTCTGGACGGGACTTGAACTTTTCCTCAAAATGCCCTGTACACAAGGTCTGACAAAGGGTCGTTTTTTGGGCGCACCGCGCGGCTCACCTTTTAACAAAGTTTAACATGCCAAAAGTTAATTCATATATCATCATTTTTGATTTTAATCAAGTTGTTTCATATTTCTGCTTTTTTAAACTTTTGACGATAAAATTTGCGCTAAAAAGAAGTTTTTTGCAACATTTGGTTTCGACTTTACTCAAAAACCAAAATGAGACACCTACTTTTAGTAACCGCTATGTTATTTGTTTTTTCATGTAGCGAACCCGAAGACACGCCATCCACAAAGCCTGAAACACCTCAATCCGAGAATCCTGAAGATGAAAATCCTGAGGGTTCAGAACCACCAGAGTCACCTAAAGATTCAACTTTGATAGTTGGTTCAGTTTTTCCAGAGTTTGCCGATTTAGGTGATACTTTAAATTTGAGAGGTGAAAATTTTAAAAGGGACATACGCCTTTCTTTAGGTCAAAGACAATTAAAAATTCTTTTTAACAATGATAGTCTGGTTCAGTTTGAATTACCCTACTGGGGATTTGATCCAGACAGCCTGCATATCAAAATAGACAATCGTGACTCTATCGCAAATTTTCGAAACGCCTTTCAACTTTTCCAACCAGAAATTGATTCAATTCCTAGCAACTTTGGATTTAGGGATACGGTAGTGGTATACGGTAAGCACCTTACAAATCATCCTGAAGCTAAAGACAACATTGTCGAACTTAATAACGAGCGAATAACGGTAATTGATCAAAATAAAGATTCTATTCGCTTTTTATTGCCTTACAACATAGACAAGCATGAAAACAATATTTTGGTGAACGCGCAATTGCGCAAACTAATTAAAGAGAAAGGAGTGGTGATACCCGACCCTATTATCTCAGGAGTTTCAAGAGATAGTTTATTAATCGGCGAAAGCCTTACCGTGTATGGCTCAAATTTTTTCGAATCTAGAGATTACCTTCATGAAGTCTATGTTGGGGAAAACAGGGCACAAATTGACGAAGTATACCGTGACTCAATAATTGTAAAAGTTCCTTTAGGACCTTACACTCATAGGAATATAAATACTGTAAGGGTTAAAGTAGTAGAAAAAGAGACAACTGAAGACTTAGGGCTATACTTGAAAAACACGTGGTATCAATATGGTAGAATTGATGCGAGGGGACTTACTGATGGAAGATATGACTGGGATTATATTTCAGGTTGGAGTTTTAGTTATAACGATTCTTTTTATACTCTACAATTCAGGGGCTCAGGTGGTTTCTTTGGCAATCCTGACAAAGTTGGTTTTGTAAAATACAATCCTGCACTAAACAGTTGGGAGACCATGCCTAATATTGATATTGATTTTGATCCCGATAGAATAGATCAATTTTATACATTCTCGTTAAATGATGGCAATGTATATATCTACGTTGCTCGACAGACGAATAATTTTTATAAGTATGATTTGATATCTGGTGTTTTAACACCTATTCAGGATTTTGAAAATAATGAGGTTTTAAAAAAGCCAATGGGTTTTGTGTTGGGCAATACATTTTATATGGGAATGGGTTATACTGGAGGAACTTCAATCACACCAAATAGAAAATTTTGGAAGTTTGAGGAAGGCACGAATTCTTGGGCCTATGTTTCAGAAATGCCTTATGTTGAAGGACAAGGAAATGGATACCACTCTACGTATTATATCAATAATGGAAAAGCGTATATAAGTAATGGCCACCAACTTTATGATCTATGGGAGTTCACACCGGATGCTTCTTGGGTTCGCAAAAGTGATGTTATTAATCCCGCATCAGAAGCGGTTTTTTTCCAAATTGACAATAAAGGATATTATCATCCTCGACAATATACAGGTTATTCTGGAACTGATTTTCATCAATATGACATCGATTTGGACGAACATTCCATGAGAGAGGAATTGATGATTAATGGATATAGTTTGGATGGAAGATCTGTTTTTGTGAACAACGATTATGTCTACTTTATAGGATATACAGCGAGTCCCAATCTTCCAGACTACAGTTCCATTAGACGATATGACCATGTGGTCTTGAGAACCGAACTTTCAAACTTTACTAATCAATGAAAAAATCGTTTTTATACTTTTTTTGTTCAATTCTTATTTTTTCATGCTCTGAAGACAGTTCAGAAGAAGTATTGCCTCGGCCTGAATCAGAAGTTGAAACTGAAGAGAGTTTTGAGCTTTCAAATTTTGAGCTGGAAATCAAAGTTTTTGAAGATGGAGGGGTTATAATGGAAGCTTCAGCAAGTGAATTAGATTCTGGTGTAATTTCTGAACACGGATTTTTGCTTTCACAGTTAGAGAATCCAGATTTTAATAATTCACAAAAATTCGAACCTGATGAAATTGTAGGTAACAAATTTTCGCAGATTGTAGAAAATGATTTGGATTTTAACAAAGAATATTTTGTTTTGGCATACGTCAAAATTGGTGAAGAATACAACTATACTCAAATCGAGTCATTCGTTTCTACGGGTAGCAAGGCTCCCGTTATTGCTCAAATAAACCAAGCACATATTGGAGACACGCTTCAAATCAATGGCTCGAATTTCACATCAATCTCAAATAGAATAAAAGTTTTGTTTGATGAGGAAATTGGTACGGTATTGGAATCTACAGATACATTGATAAAATGTATTGTCCCTACAAGCCTTAAAAGGTTTAATCCTAAAGTGGTTGTAGATCTCTATCAAAAACAAGGTGCGTATGAGGAGTTCACCTTGTTCAAACCAATCATCGAGAATATTTCTGAAACATCTGTCTCAATTGGAGATACGCTTACTGTTTATGGTCAACATTTTGATTTTGAAAATGACAGGAACGCAATAATCGTAGATGAAAAGCAAGCTGAAGTTTTATTTTCATCTAGAGATTCAATCACTTTTGTTTTGCCAAAGTCTTTATCTTTTTCCACTAATTCTTTTGTTCTTAATTCGCAGTTGCAAGATGTTGGATCAGGCTTATCGTTTACGGTCAAATCTCCTATCATAACAGAGCTTCCTAGAAGTTTTCGCTCTTATGAGACCATTGAAATCATTGGTGATGAATTTAGTCCAATAGCTGAAGATAATATCGTGTTGTTTGATGATCATCAAGCTACGGTTTTTGAGGCTACTAAAACTAGGCTAAAAGTTAGAGTGCCAATTGGGCCGTATGATGATAGAAATCCTATACTTCAGATAAAGTTGATGGACCATATCTATCAATTTGAGGATAATCTTGAGTTTGTTGATACATGGTTGTTATATAAAGAACTTTCTGAAAATTATTTTCAACATTTTATAAGTAATGATATTGCTTACGTGTTCATTGAAGATGATGTGAACTCAAGGTTTTTCGTTCAGCGTTTTGACTCGGATTTGAATTTACTTTCTACCTTTTACGTGGACTATCCGAGAACATCTATCCGAGATGAATATTTCAGAATACTTTATAATGAAATGACCAACAGAGTCTTTTTTTATTTCATAGAGGACGATGAACCTAATTTTTACGAATTTTCGCTTACGTCCTTAGAGTTTGAAGTAAGAACAAAATATCCCGACAATCAAAGTAACGGAAATGCTATTTTTTCCATTCAAGACAAATTGTACATGGGGTTTGGAAACTTTACAGATGGATTGAATCCAAGTGAAAACCCTCAACCCTATGCTCAATTTTGGCAGTATGATGTTACTAACGATTCCTGGAATCAAACTGCCAATTTTCCAATTAACTATAGATTTAGAAGCAATACCTCAACGTTTGTTTTAAACAATGAAGGCTATGTAGGAAATGGTGCCACTTCAACAGGTCATTATGATTTTTGGAAATTTTCTCCTACAAATGATGAATGGATTCGAGTAGACAATTTCCCTGAAATAAAAAATAGAACGGCGTCATTTGAGTACAATGGTAGTGGTTATGTTGTTTTTGGAGGCTTTACAAGTTCGCAAGATGATGTATATAAATATGACACAAACTTAGATGATTGGTTAGAATTGGAAGATGTCAATGAATACTTTTTCCAAGATTATGGCCGCGCCCCTGAAGTGACCACAGCTTTAAAGTTTTCAGATGCCATTTACTTAATTGTCAATGAATATCCCAGTGACTTTTGCTTCAAGGCGGATTTGAATAAACTCTAAAATTTATTGACACGCAAGTTATGCGACTTTTAAAAATTTTATTGGTATTTGCACTCCTCATAACTGCATATGGTAAGGGGGACACCCCATCAAATTTTGAAGATGACTCGGATAGTGGTAATGAAGAAGAAGTCGTTGATAATGAAGAAGGTCAAGATGATGATAATCAAAACCAGGACACTCCACCTCCCAATAATCCTCCTTCAAGTTTCAGCCTCTTGAGGTTTACAAATGGAATGGAAAATGTAGAATTGGTAAATCCTGAATTTAGTTGGGAAGAGTCAATTGATCCCGATGGCGATACGGTCACTTATAGTCTTCTTTTTGGAATGGGAGACATGGAGCCCACAACGGTCATAGCTGAAAACTTGATGCGGACCTCATTTTTGTTTGAAACCACACTATCGAGAGACACTTTTTATTCTTGGCAGGTAATTGCCTCTGATACGAATGATGCTACAACTGATAGTGAAATATATAATTTCACTACAAGGCCCATAAAAGTCAGTAAACTTGTATCTGAAGCTGAATTTGAAGGTCGATCTGAACATACTGTTCTCGTTTTTGATGGAAAGTTATGGATTATCGGAGGAGTTGATCGCTTCGAACGTTCAGACGAGGTCTGGTCAAGTGAAGATGGAATTAATTGGACAAAAATTACTAACAACGCAGGTTTCGAATCAAGGGGCGAGCACGCCAGTGTAGTTTTCAATAACAAAATTTGGGTGGTAGCAGGGATAGATAATTTGGGAAATCCTTTAAATGATGTATGGTCAAGCGAGGATGGATTGAATTGGACTCAGGAAAATGCAGATGCACCATTCGCGGGTAGGTTAGATCACAGTCTTACAGTTTTTAACAATAAGTTATGGCTAATTGGTGGAGAGGATGGCACTTATGAGCTTGATGATATTTGGATGAGTAAAGATGGTGTTAACTGGGAACTGATAACAGATGATGCTGAGTTTCCAGCACGTTATGGCCATAGCGCCGTTGTATTTAATGACCACTTTTATCTTATAGGCGGACTTAATTCAAACCAAGGCAGTGGTTTTGGGGCATTGAACGATGTATGGTCAAGTAACGATGGAATCAACTGGCAAATTGAAACTGTCGATGCTGAGTTCTCTCCTAGATGGTCACATAGTACGACCATATTAAATGAAGAGATTTGGGTAATAGGAGGATTGGGTGGTGGAAGAAAAAACGATATATGGTCAAGCAAGGATGGTATTAATTGGACGCAGGAAATCCCAAGGGATGACCAAGAAAGATTTTCTTCGCGTTTTAACCATACTTGTACAGTATTTAATAATATGATATTCCTGATTGGAGGAAATGACGGAAGTCGGGAAAATGATGTCTGGACGTTGATTCCCTAAAAAAAAAAGGGTGGTTCTCTTATAATTAATTAACGTTCCACGTTAACAGTTATTTGTTCCCCTAATCTTCGCTCATCCAAATTAGTGAACATCACTTCTCGTGTGTCTCCTGAGTAGAAAAAGAATGCCGTATAGGCAAACGAAGAAGGGTTTTCTAGAACCAATTGATATTCGGTCCTTTCTGCGTTTAATTGAGTATCGATATTACCGGCTGGGTTGAAAAAGTAAAGATTACCATTTGAGGGTACCACAATTACTGGGGTCAAATTTTCACCGGCAACAATCAGTGTATCTCCAGGGCGATATAAACTTTGATTGATTGAGGATATTTTAGGCGCTCCTTCGGCTAAAACATCTATAAAAACATCCGATTCTACAATAATCCCATCGTATGGATAAGCCGGGTAAAGTGACCCACCTTCGCCGGATGAAAGTGACCAGTGTAAACGAACTGCTCAGATTTGATCTATCCGTGGGTTAAACTTAGTTTTTATTTTTCAATTTTCTTCTCATTGATTCTCCTTTTATATCTATTCTGTGTGCCGTGTGCACCAAACGGTCCAGGATGGCATCGGCCAGTGTTTTTTCACCTATAATGTCGTGCCATACTTCGACAGGTAGCTGTGATGCTATTATGGTGGATCTTTTGCCGTGCCTGTCCTCGATGATCTCCATCAGGGAGTGGCGGTTTATGTTGTCCAGGGGCTTCAGCCCAAAATCATCCAATATGAGCAAGTCCTGTCTTTCCAATCGGTTTATCTGTTTCAGGTAGGAACCGTCGGCCTTGGAGGTCTTTAGCAGGGTGAATAGTTTGGCGGTGTTGAAGTACATTGTTCTATACCCCATCGAGCAGGCCTGGTGGCCAATGGCGGAGGCCAGATAACTTTTGCCCACGCCCGTACTGCCCGTGACAAGTATGTTCTCCCTTTTTCGGATAAAGCCGCAGGAGCCGAGCCGCTGTACAAGATTTTTGTCCAGTTGGCGCGATGGACGGTAGTCCAAGGCCTCCATAACGGCCGTGTACCTGAACCTTGCGGACTTGGTCAATCGCTCTATCCTGCGGTTGCGGCGGTCGTCCCATTCGCTCTGGATGAGATAGGCGATGAGCTCGTCATTGGTGTAGGTGGTATCGGCACCTCCGGTTTCCATTGTTGTGGCGAAGGCCCTGTGCATTCCAAAGAACCTCATTTGTTTCATCAGTTCCATTGTTTTTTCGTTCATATGTTCTGTTTTTAAGTGTTGTTTTTATTCATAGTATTTTCCGCCCCTTATGTTCTTGTGCTCGGGCATTTCCAGATCCCCGTCGATACCTTCATCAATTTGGTCCCATCCCTTCTTTAAGATGCGCTCGACCATATTGTAATTGTACGCTCCATATTCCGAGGCACGTTTGCAGGCGTTCTCAAGACGTTCCCTTCCATACTTTTTGGCAAGGTGCAATATGCCAAGACAGGATTTATAGGATTGTTCCGGGTGCTGTTTCTTTTCCAATATGGCGATGATGTACCCTTTGCAGTGTTCGCCGATATTGCCTGCCCAACCAATGAACCTCTCACTGCTCCATTCGCTCACAAAGCGGTGGTGCGATGGCATATGGTCGGCCAGGGTGGTATAGCCATATTTCTTTTTGTTCCTTTTATGTACCGCGAACCTTTCGTGTTTATGGTAAATCTCGACGATGCTGTCGGTATAGACCAGCTTGACCTGTTTGCCGATATGGCGATAGGGAACACTGTAATAGTGCTTGTCCTTCCCAAAATAGATATGGCTGTTCTTGTGCACGGTACCTCGGGCATACCTTTTTATCTCATAGCGTTTTTCGGGCAAGGGCATCAGTTCTTGCCTCTCTATCTCAAGGAACAATGAACAACGGGAGTATTCCCTCCCCCTAAATGACATTCCATTGTGCTTCTCTAACAGCTCCCATATCGCTTTGTTGATATCTGTGATGTTATGGAAGGTCCGGTTCCGTAAAGGGGCGAACACCCTAGTGTAGATTATCTTCACGGCGTTCTCCACTATGGCCTTGTCCCTTGGCCTGTAGGTACGTGTGGGCAGTACGGCTGTTTCGTAATGTTCGGCAAAGTCCGCGAATACCTTGTTCAAACTAGGTTCGTAACGACTGCTCTTTGTCACGGCCGATTTGAGGTTATCGGGCACCAAGGCCTTTGGCACGCCGCCATAGAACCATAGGGCGTTCTCGGTACAACGTATAAAATCTTCCAGTTTTTGGCTTGCGCAGGCCTCCACATAGGTATACTGGCTGCTGCCCAGTATGCACACGAACACTTCCAGTTCCTGAAGTTCGCCGGTGTCCCTGTCGACGATATGGAGTTTCTTTCCCGTGAAGTCGATAAAGAGCTTGTCGCCGGCCTTATGCTCCATGTGCATCACGGGCGAGGTCTCCTTGCGCCATTCGGCGTACCAATACTTGAACTGTGAGAGCCTGAACCCATCGGGGTGCTTCGCATAATATTCCTCCCACAGCAATCGTCGCGTAACGCCCGTCTTGCGGAGTTCCTTGTCAAAGTGGGGAAAGTACTGCCTTAGGGTCAGCAGGCGTTGGCTCTTCGGCCTTTGCCCGTCCTTAAAAAGATTGTGGAGTTCCTCCAGGGTCATCTTCTCCACTTCGTACCCCGTGAAACGGTACCGCTTGAAGAATTCGATGTACTTTCTAATGGTAACGCGGGATATGCCCAATTGCTGGCTTATCCGTCGCTTGCTTACACCAGAGGTGTAGAGCTTATAAATCAGTTTTATTTTTCGCATATCTATCTGCTTGTTCGCCATGGTGCTTTTTTAGCAAAAAAAGCACTTCGCCATTTAGAGATAGATCTAATCTAAAGGTGGTACACTTTGGCCCGGCGCGGGGGGGTCAGTTTCGTCCGGCCAGCTATGGTCACTTTAACCCGGCGAGGGTGGTATACTATGTCCGGCGTTTCCACATTTATGATTTCTCCATTGATGGGTAATTGAAATAATGTGATAAGATTTTCGTTGTTCAAAATTCTATTGTTGACTATAACAGTATATACCTTTTGAGTACCATCTTCGGCTGTAACTGTATATTCCACTTCTTGGGTAAAGTTTCTAGGGGAACTAGGAGATGGGTTTATTGTGGCTCCCTCAGAAATTGTTATGGTAGGTTTCAGAGATACCAGACTTGCATCGGTAACGTTAAATACTATAGTGCTACTTGTCTGGTTAATTTGGCCCGAAATAACTTGACCGTTGATTTGTAATTGGAAAAGTGTAATTGAATTTCCGGAGCGCAATACTTCTTCGGATGAGGAGGAACAAGCTATTGTCAGGGCAAGCACGCAAAAGAGGACAATTTTTTTCATAGAATTATCTATTTAAGATAATGCGCCTAAAGTATAAAAAGATACTTAGTTTCATAAATTTATTGGGCAAAGAGTCTTTTTTGGAGATTTTCTAAATGGCAATACTGAAATCATTTAACGAGTTCAAATAAGTTCAATTTTCACAATAAACTATACTCTCGGTTAAACATTGACCACAATCAACTCACATTTTTATTATTTTTGAGCCGAATAATACTTTTAATCGGCTCATGCGCTATAATTGGCAACAAAAAGACTGGCCCAATTTTCAATATCAAACTACCGATGTTGAAAATAAACTCTTTGATTTTGCCCAACGTACGGGGCGAATTAGTGGTGTATTGGAGGGGCTATCAGAAACCGAGCAAACGGAGGCCATAATTAACCTTATGGTTTCAGAGGCCATAAAGACCTCTGAGATTGAAGGCGAGTATTTGAGTCGAAATGATGTGATGTCCTCCATTCGAAGAAACTTAGGGCTTAACCCAGAATTACCATTGACTAAAGACAAAAGAGCTGAAGGGGTGGCTGAATTGATGCTTGCCGTCCGTAATAATTTTAAAAAACCACTCACTAGTCAAATGTTATTCGATTGGCATACAATGCTAATGAAGGGCAACAATCAAATCCAAATAGGCCAATGGCGTACCCATGAAGAACCCATGCAAATCGTTTCTGGGGGTATGGGCAGGGAGATGGTCCACTTTGAAGCCCCTCCTTCTAAAAGGGTTTCTACCGAAATGAGTGGTTTTATCAAGTGGTTTAACGCCTCACAAGGCGAAATCAAGAAGCCCATTTTAAGAGCTGCCATTGCTCATTTGTATTTTGAAACCATACACCCTTTTGAAGATGGCAATGGTAGAATTGGCCGAGCAGTAGCGGAAAAAGCACTTTCGCAACGAATCGGTCGCCCCGTGCTGTTCAGTTTGTCCAAATCCATTGAGGAAAATAAAAAAGCCTATTACGATGCTTTGCAAAGGGCGCAGCGTTCCAATGAAATCACGGATTGGATAAACTACTTTGTCCAAACTGTTTTGGATGCCCAAATCGATGCCGAGCAAGAAATCGAATTCACTTTGAAAAAGACCAGGTTCTTTGACCAGCATAAAGATGAACTCAATGAGCGTCAACAAAAAGTCGTTCGCAGAATGTTGGAGGAAGGCCATCAGGGTTTTGAGGGGGGCATGAACTCCCGTAAATATATTTCTCTTGTGAGAACTTCCAAAGCAACAGCCACAAGGGATTTGCAAGACTTGGTGGCAAAAGGAATTTTTAGGCCTATTGGGGGTGGGCGAAGTACGCGATATGAAATCAATATTTGATTTCATGAGATAGGTAGATTACAAAAGATAAGCGATATTAGTAATAACTTACAATACATCGGGTTTATTCGTGAATTTCCGATAACGATTTTATTTTTGGCCTGAATAATAAATTATCCCATCTTACGCTGTTGTATAATATATTGTCATAAAATAGCTGTCAACAGAGATAACATAACCCACTTGCTATGAGCAAACCCTCTCTTTTGCTATATCCCAGAAAATTTAATCTAATTTTAATTTTGTTCACCTTATCCTTTATTAGTTGTTCGAAGGATGATAATGGAACCGAAGGTGATGCCTTTTACTCGGGTGCCTTGCAATCTGCAACCATGTCATCCCTTGAAGGTACTTGGTCTATTTTTGAGGTAGAATCGGATGGTAATAGAGTTGAAGTGCCTCCAACCACTCAAGATTGTGGAAGGGATTTTTTCAATTTTAGTTCCGAGAATCGATATTCAGAATTCTTATTTACCAATAGTTTGTGTACCCCGGAAACAAACAATTACAATGTAAACCTAGACAACGGTGTGGTAACCCTCACTGACCAATTTGGACAAAGTGAAGAATTGGTAATTGTTGAATTGACATCGGAAAGATTAAACTTTAAAGTTCAGTTTGATATTGATGAGGATGGGACTTTGGACATTTTGACCTTCTATGCTAGAAGATATACCCCACCCGCTGAAATGGACATATATTCCCCAACCTTCATCCACAATAATACCGTAGACCACTTGGATAAGATACGTATGAGTTGGATGCCCTATAAAGGATATAATCAATTCAGCAGATATGAAATCTATCGAAGTGCAGGAGATTGTGATAAAACGCAGGCTGAACTTATAGCAACCTTGGATTCGCCAGACATTGAATTTTTTATCGATGAAAACCCTGTTGTCAATAGTAATCTTTGTTATTATTTCAGGGTTTACACCGATCAGGGCTTGCTAGGAGAAAGCGAAATGGTATCAGTTGATACGGGAGATTTGGAGGTTTCCCCGGTTACATTATCCGAGCCTGTCGTTGGAAGTGAATCAATCAGCCTTAATTGGACGAAATATTCTGGTCGCTATTTTTCACACTACGAGGTGACAGCTCGCAATTACCAAAGTGGCTCGGGATATGGTTATCAAGAAGTAACCGTAGCAAGCATAAATGATATTGAAACATTGGAGTATGTTGATAATGACCCACCATACTTCTTAAATCCAGTATATACTGTATACGCTATTGATATTTTCGGAAACAAAAGTCTTGGAACAATTGAAGAAGTACACAGTTGGCAAGTAAATTTTGGGCGAAATGAATTACTAAAGCTCGATTTTATAAGAAAACTTGCTATTGACCCTGATGAGACCATAGTATATTTATATGGCAGGGAAAGCGGTACTCAAGAACTGAACATCATCCGATACAATTATAATACGCATAGCATTGAAGCAACATCTAATTTACCCCCTACTTCACACACGGATGTCGACATGAAGGTCATTGAGTCGGAAGAAGGCAAGGAAATTTTATTTGCCCAAGGAAGCAGTATTAATGTCTATGAAGCCACTTCCTTGAATTTTAAGTATGAAATGAGGGTGGTTGGGCTTTATCCTCGTTTTGAGGATTTTGTTTACCTAAGTAATAATTTATGGGTGTTTACCGATGACGATGATGTGTTTACATGCAGCAGAAATGGTAAAGATTTGAACCTTATAGAAAGTGAAATCCATTTTGATGCACACCAATCTTCCAATAACTATCAAATTATTGAATTGGACAATAACCAAGTGCTTGTTGGGCATTCCAATGAACCCAATAGTTTAAGGTTTACAATTGATGTAGATGGCTTTCTAACCAATCGAACCTCTGTGCCAATACCCATTTTATCTGATTGGGAAAAGGAAACATTTTTTAACGCCAATCAAAATTATATTATCAATTTGGTTGAAGGGCGGATATATTCAATGACAGACTATTCTATAATTGACACTTTTTCAGAGCCTGATTTTTCTTATGGAATCAGCAAAGATGGAAATTTGATTTTGGGATCCAAAAACGACCCAGATGAAAGGGTTGATCTTTCGAATTCGGTTCATGAGAAAAAAGTCTACATAAATAACAGGGCTTCGCTAACAGTAGAGGAATATTTAACTAAGGGTTATCCACATTTCATATTTGAAAACCATCTAGGTGAGATTGTAAGCATTTCTTCAGGGTTATTGCGATCGCGTCTAGATTCTGGTATGCCAGCTCCAGATTTTTTTATTGAACTTGTGGAATAAATATCTGAATTAGAGATATGTGCTCAATCTGTTTTTGAAGTTATTTCTTCTCAACTCTTAAGACAAGTGATGTCACTTCAAAAAATCGCATAGAATCTAAAAGAGGGCGAGCAAAACAGGGTTTTGCGCTGCAAGTCCCAAAACTTACACAAACTAATACTATGAAGTGTGCGGCAAAGGAAGATTCTAATTCATGGAAAGGGTTATTTTATAGGGTCTTTTTTAAACTCATTATTCATTTTTGGATTAATTTTTAATTGAAAATCAATGAGTCACGGGACTTTTGGCCCAAAAACCATTATTCACAGGATTTACTCGATTCGTAATAAACTAAATATCAATGGATAGCAATTATAACACGGCGCCAGCCTGTTATCCTCTTGCTCTTCCAAACCTATTACGAAGCAATACTAAAATTAGAAGTAAAGTTTTGAAAGTCCAAGTAGGTTGGTTGCGCCCTATGGATTTTCTTTTTTACGCTTTTCTTTCCGAACGCTAAAGAAATTCCACAGGTACCACGCGAAAAAGTCAAGGGTAAGATTGGGACTATATCTGAACATCATATGGACTTGGCTTGCTCTTGCATGATATTGTTCATCCTCAGTCTGGTCATATCCTCTATCAATTTACTGTCCAAAACCTTGGCGTAGATCTGTGTGGTCTTTAGAGAGGTGTGCCCCAACATTTTGCTGACGGACTCGATAGGGACACCGTTGGAAAGTGTTACGGTGGTTGCAAATGTATGCCGTGCTAAATGGGTAGTAAGTGTCTTCTTTATCCCGCATCCAATGGCTATTTCCTTTAGATAGAAATTGGTGCGCTGGTTGCTGTATACGGGCAAAAGGGTGCCCTTGGCAACCACCCGCGGATGGCCCTCATACTTCTGTATGATTGCCTCCGGTATGGGCAGAAGAGGAATACTGCTGAGTACCTTGGTCTTCTTACGGAGTGTCTTGATCATTCGCTGTCCGTTCAGATCGGTAACCAGATCATCATTGGTCAATTTTTCCACATCCGCAAAGGCCAATCCCGTGTAGCAACAAAAGAGAAAAATATCCCTGACGGTCTGTAACCTTTCAATATCAAATTGCTTTTCTACCAAACGTGTGAGTTCCTCTTGGGTCAAATATTGACGCTCTTTTTGTTTCCAGCTGGCCTTCCAATGGAAGAAAGGGTCTCGTTCAATCCATTCATTCGCATAGGCAATCCTGACAATTTTTTTGAGGTTCACTATGTATTTTATCGCCGTATTGTGCGAACAGTTTTTCCGTGATTTCAAGAAAAATTCCAGACTGGTTATAAATCCGTGGTCCAATTTTTTTACGGGTAGATCTTTCTTTCCATATCTAATTTGTATAAAATCTGAGACATGTTTGTAAGCTGCTTTATACCGCTGCAAGGTTCCAGGGTTATAGTCCTTCCCTAGCAAACTTTCCATTTCATCGTTGTGATCTTGGAATATTTCCAAGATCATATATTGCTTTTTAGTATTGCCCAAAAAGATGTTTTTCACCGTATCGGCATCCACAAATTCACCGCTCCTTACAAGCTCGTCATAAATGGAAACACACTTGGCCTTCAAGGTATCAAAAAATCGGTTCAACACCAGTATTTCCGGTGTTTTCCCCCGAACACGACCACTCTCCACATCCCATCTTTGCAGGTCAACCTGCTTGCCCGTACTGAACTCGGCACGCTTGCCATCAAGGGTGATTCGGGCGTAAATAGGGACTAAATTTTTCTTATTTGATTTTCTCTTTTTTGGGTAAAAAATGACGTTGATGGTAGAAAACATAAAAACAGGATCGCTTTAACACCCTCAAGTTACGAAAAAGGAGTCTTAAAAAAATGTTAACGAATCCTTGCAATAAATTATAAAACAGCAAATTACAGCGATGGAGGTGAGCACTTTTTTTGTCAAAAAATGCGCACCGAATTGCTCACCTATTATATGGTTTTAAAGGGGTTATTTTGGGGTCAAACAAAATGAAAAAAGCCTGTAAACATTTCATTTACAGGCTTCTAATAAAATTTGGAAATATTCCAAGCGGTCTGGACGGGACTCGAACCCGCGACCCCCTGCGTGACAGGCAGGTATTCTAACCAACTGAACTACCAGACCAATGATTTTATGCCGGTACCTATCGGCACTCCCGCAACAGCGGGATTCAAATTTTGTTCAAATGCTTCCTTGAAAGCGAGGGCAAATATACATTTACAATTTCATTTGCACAAAATATTTTTTTGGTGAAATGGGTCAAACAAATTTTTGGCGCTCAACCATAAAGGTATTGAGTACTCGTGAAAAATCTGAACGGACATCGGTTTCCACATATTTTATCTGGTACTGCATACATTTCAGCTTCAGGGCCCTTATATACTCTCCCACCTTTTTTTCATAGGCCTTTTTAATGTTCTCTGCATACAAATCGATGTACTGGCCGGTTTCTATATCGACAAATCGCTTGGGCGCATTATCAAAGTCAAACTTTAGTTCGTGCTCATAGTCCAACAAGTGGAACAACACCACTTCATGTTTGTTGTACTTTAAATGCCGAAGCGCCTCGAACAGTTTGGTTTCTTCAACCTCTGTCTGCAACATATCTGAAAAAAGAAAAATGAGACTCCTTCTATGTATTTTTTCTGCAATCTGGTGCAGATAGTGATAGGTGCGGGTCGCCTTTCCGGTATTTTTTGATTCGGGTATCGAATTCAGGGTCGATAAGAGCAATTGAAAATGACGTTCGCTGCTTTTTTCTTTTACGAAGAACTCATAATCGTCTGAGTAAACACTCAATCCGACGGCATCACGTTGTTTTTTTAATATGTGCATAAGGGCGGCGATGGCCAATACCCCAAAACCAATTTTGTTCAGATTTTCCAAGTGCAGTTTCCCCACTTCGGGGTAATGCATGGAGGCAGAGTTGTCCAACACCATGTGGCACCTTAGATTCGTCTCTTCCTCATAATGCTTGGTATACAGCTTATCGGTACGTGCGAACAGCTTCCAATCAATATGCTTGGTACTCTCGCCGGTATTGTAAATCTTGTGTTCGGCGAACTCGGCAGAAAATCCATGGAACGGACTCTTATGGATGCCACTGATAAAGCCCTCGACCACTTGACGGGCCAACAACTCAAGGTTTTGGAACAACTGTGCTTTGTGAAGCTCTGATTTGACATCCATAATAGCACCAATATAAAAGAAAAAGGCCTGGAAAACACCAGGCCTTTTTCAAAAACTTTCTTAAATCTCTCTTAGAGCACAGCGTCTATTGCATCGGTATACACCTTTTTGGGTGAAACGCCGACTTGTCTGTTTACAATCTCGCCATCTTTAAATACCAACACGGTAGGTATATTGCGAACCCCATATTTAGCGGCATATTGCTGGTTGGCATCGACATCGACTTTGCCTACAACCGCTTTACCCTCATACTCTTGGCTAACCTCATCGATGATCGGCCCCACCATTCTGCAGGGTCCGCACCAAGCGGCCCAAAAATCGACCACTACCGGTTTGTCACTTTTTAAGACAATTTCTTCAAAGGTATCGTCTGTTATCTCTAAAGCCATTTTTCGTTAAATTTATATTTGCAAACTTAGTCAATTCTACCTTTCATTCCTTACCCGGGTCACATTCATTTTCACTATCTGGGCATTGGGAAAAACTATGCTAATTCAACTTATAATGAACCTCTTGCTCTTCGAGCACTGAAAGTAGTTCACTCGAAATATTTACTTTTTGCTTTCTACTTGACAGGTTCAATTTTATCTCGTCTTGCATTTCATATACCACAAAATTCAAGGGATGCTTTCCTTTATGTAACCTTAAGGTGTCTTTCAGTTCTTTGATTCGTTTTTCTTGCAAGCGATCAATATCCAACTTGATGGTCAGTTTTTTGGCATAGGCGTCCATCACATCTTGCAATTGCTTAAAGTCATTGTACTGTAATCGAGGCTCACCTTTCTTGCCTGTCTCGCGATTGACCCAGCCCTCTCGCACGAACACTTTTACATAGACAAACGAGTTGACCATCAAAAAGTGCCTGAACTTCAAATATTCTTCGCCAAAAATCTTAAAATCGTGGGAGTCGGTATAGTCTTCCAATGTAAAAATGCCCCAACCCTTTCCATTCTTGGACATTCGGTGCTGCACATCGGTGATCACCCCTGCAAACGAAAGTTCCCTGTTCACAAAAGTGTCCAACCCATTTTTGAATATTGATATGCCCACGTTGCAAAAGGCATCGATCTCTTTTTTGAAATCGTCCAAGGGATGGCCTGAAATATACATGCCAACCACCTCTTTCTCCCTTCTGAGCTTTTCCATGGTGCCCCATTCTTCGCAAGGTGGCACCACGGGTTCTGGAATCTGCACCTCGCTTGCATCGCCAAATAGGCTTACCTGTGACGAGTTTTGGTTTTCTTGGTACTTGGCACCGTATCGTATCACTTTTTCCAAAAAGCTGATGCCATCGCCCTCTTGATGAAAATATTGCGCCCGATGGGTATCGCCGAATGAGTCAAAGCCGCCTGCCAAGGCCAAGCTCTCGAAGGCCTTTTTATTGGCAGCCCTGAGGTCTACCCGCTTGGCCATGTCAAAAACCGAACGATAGTGGCCGTTTTCTTTGCGCTCGTTTACAATGGCCTCTACGGCCGAGCGCCCCACTCCTTTGATGGCGCCCATACCAAAGCGGATGGCATTCTCTTTGTTAACTGCAAACTTGTAGTACGATTCGTTGACATCAGGACCCAAAACGGGAAGCCCCATGCGCTTACACTCTTCCATGAAGAAAGTGACCTGCTTGATATCGTTCATGTTGTTCGACAGCACTGCGGCCATATACTCTGCAGGGTAATGTGCCTTTAAGTAGGCCGTCTGGTATGCGATATAGGCATAACAGGTAGAGTGACTCTTATTGAAGGCATAGGAGGCAAAGGCTTCCCAATCCTTCCAAATTTTTTCAAGTATTTCCCTAGGATGGCCGTTCTTAACGCCACCATCCAAAAACTGGGGCTTCAACTTTTGTAGCAGGGCAAAAATCTTTTTGCCCATGGCCTTTCTCAACACATCGGCATCACCCTTCGAAAAACCGGCCAACTTCTGCGACAGACGCATTACCTGTTCTTGGTATACCGTGATACCATAAGTATCTTTCAGGTATTCTTGCATTTCTGGAAGGTCGTAGGTAATTTCCTCCTCTCCATGTTTGCGGGCAATAAAGCTCGGAATATACTCCATGGGGCCGGGTCGGTACAGCGCGTTCATGGCGATAAGGTCATCAAAAACCGTTGGCTTGAGGTTTTTGAGGTGTTTCTGCATACCGGGCGATTCGTATTGAAAAATACCCACGGTCTCCCCCCGTTGAAACAACTCATAGGTCTTTTCATCGTCCAACGGAAACTCATCGGGCACCAATTCAACACCGGTTCTTGCCTTGATGATTTTAATGGTGTCTTTGATAAGGGTCAGGGTCTTCAGTCCCAAAAAGTCCATCTTCAAAAGCCCTGCACTCTCCACCACCGAGTTGTCGAACTGGGTCACATATAGGTCTGAGTCTTTTGCCGTGGCCACGGGTACAAAATTGGTGATGTCATCGGGAGTGATTATGACCCCGCAGGCATGGATCCCCGTATTACGGAGGGAACCTTCCAACACACGTGCCATACTGACTGTTCTACCTTCCAGACTATCAGATTCAGCAATGTTGAGCAGTTCGTTGACCTTTTCCATTTCTTCAGATCTGAACATTTTCTTCAGGTCAGATTCTTCCTTTCCAAAGATCTTGTTCAGCTTGCCCATGGTGGGGATCAACTTGGCGATGCGGTCGGCGTCACCCAGGGGCAAATCGAGCACCCTAGCGGTATCGCGAATAGATGACTTAGCCGCCATGGTACCATAGGTTATGATCTGGGCCACTTGGTTGGTGCCATATTTTTTAATGACATAATCCATTACCTTGCCACGGCCCTCGTCGTCAAAATCAATGTCGATATCGGGCATCGAAACCCGATCGGGATTCAAAAACCGCTCGAAAAGCAAATCATACTTCAGGGGGTCTATATTGGTAATCTTGAGACAATAGGCCACCACCGACCCTGCCGCAGACCCCCTTCCGGGCCCAACCGAAACACCCATTTCACGGGCCGCCCGAATAAAATCCTCAACAATCAAAAAATACCCTGGATACCCTGAGTTTTCAATGGTCGCCAGTTCAAAATCAATTCGCTCCCTGATTTCATCGGTAATCTCACCATACCGCTCTTTGGCCCCTTCGTATGTGATATGTCGCAAATAGGCATTTTCACCTCTTTTACCGCCATCTTTCTCATCTTCGGGCACCTTGAACGCATCAGGAATATCGAACTTCGGCAACAATACGTCCCTGGCCAAGGTATAGGGCTCGACCTTTTCAACCACTTCTTGAATATTTAAAATGGCCTCTGGAAGGTCTTTGAAGAGCGTTTTCATCTCCTCTGAAGACTTGAAGTAATATTCTTGGTTGGGCAGACCATAACGATATCCCCTGCCTCGGCCTATCGGGGTCGAAACTTTTTCGCCATCTTTTACGCACAACAGAATATCATGGGCCTCGGCATCTTCTTTCTGGCCATAATAGGTATTGTTGGTCGCCACCAACTTTACACCATGCTTTTTCGAGAACTCGACCAACACCTTGTTGACCCGGTCTTCGTCTTCTTGGCCGTGGCGCATGATCTCAAGGTAGAAATCATCGCCAAACTCCGCCTTCCACCAAAGCAGGGCATCTTCTGCCTGTCGCTCACCTTGGTTCAAAATCTTGTTGGGCACCTCACCGTATAAGTTTCCTGAAAGTACGATGACATCTTCCTTATATTGCCTGATGACTTCTTTGTCGATTCGGGGTACATAGTAAAACCCATCTGTATAGGCAATCGAGGCCATTTTGGCCAAATTGTGGTATCCTTTTTTATTCTTTGCGAGCATCACTATTTGATACCCGTAGTCTTTTACATTTTTATTGGTATGGTCATCACAAACATAAAATTCACAGCCGACTATCGGTACGAGTTCATGGCCATCAAAAGCCTCTCCGCTTTCTTCGGCTTCCTTTCTTTTACGTTGGATGGATTTGTTGTGGGCATCCACTTCCTTTACAAAATGAAAGGCCCCCATCATGTTGGCATGATCGGTAAGGGCCACGGCAGGCATTTTTTGCCCAACGGCAAGGCGAACCAACTCTTTGGTCGACATGGTTGATTGCAATACCGAAAACTGGGAGTGGTTGTGCAAGTGAACAAAGGTTGCCTCTTCAAGTTTCTCGACGTTCTCGTCAAGTTCTTGCTGCGATATGCCACCCGTATCTTTCTTCCAAAGGGCATCGGCAATCTTTTGGGAAGCTTCCTTCAGGTTGATGTGCTTCAACCCGACCAGTTCCATTTCTTTGGGATTTTCTTTGGAGAAACGTTCAAAGTAACCGGGCGCTACGTCAAGTTGTTCTGGGGTGTATTGCCTTTTTCTAATAAGCTCCAAAAAACAACGTGCTGTGGCTTCCACGTCTGCAGTGGCATTGTGCGCCTCGGCAAAGGGTTCGCCAAACAAGAACTCATGCAGTTCGGTCAGAGTGGGAAGCTTGAACTTGCCGCCCCTGCCACCGGGAATTTTGCAGAGTTCCGCGGTTTTCTCCGTACAGGTATCCAAAACAGGAAGCTCTTGCAGCGAATTTTCAACGCCCTTTCGGTGAAACTCACAGGCCATGATGTTGACGTCAAAATCAACATTCTGGCCCACCACAAACTTTGTCTTTGAAAGTGCCTCGTTGAACTTTTCGAGTACCTCTTGCAAGGGGGTTCCCTCTTTCTCCACCAAAGCTGTTGAGATACCATGAACCTGCTCGGCCTCATAGGGAATGTTGAATCCTTCGGGCTTTACCAAAAAATCCTGGTGGTCTACCAAACGGCCCATGTCGTCGTGCAACTGCCAGGCTATCTGCACACATCGTGGCCAGTTATCGGTGTCGGTTATGGGGACATCCCAGCGTTTGGGCAAGCCTGTGGTCTCGGTATCAAAGATTAGGTACATCAACTATTCAATTGCGAGGAAAATCCTCAGATTTGACGTCGCAATCTCTCAATCGATGGAATAGATTGCTTCACTCAGTTCGTAATGGCTAAAATTATACAAAACCTCCTTTTTGAAAAAAAGGAGTTTTGAGGAGTTATCAACCAAAAAAGGCCCCGATCAAGGTCGGGGCCTTTTTAGAAGTATGTTGAATCAATTACGACACTGCCATCTCAAAGAAATTTGCTTTCTCAAGGGTTTCCCTGATTGCGTTTCGCTGCTTCATCAACAACGTTTCAGTTGATGGCGGCAATACAAACTCTTCATCGTTCAAAATATCATTGTAGGTGTTGATCGCTTCTTTTTCACCGCGTTCAACTTCTTTCAACATAGCTTCTTCGTCGTTATAGTCAAAGAATGCTTTAAGGTTCATCCAATTGCGGTGCAAGGTCCCTTTAAGACTTCCGCCTTTTTCAGGTTCTTGGCCATAAGCCCTTATTTCGTTTTTCAGCTCTTGGCCAAAGTTGTACCGTTGTTCCGCTTTTTGCTCAAAAAACTCTTTGATGGTAGGGTTCTTAACCTTTTCGGCTGCTTCTTTGAATCCCTTTTCCGCATCATAGGTCTTTTCTAGCAATTCATTTAGTTTGTTTGACATTTCTACAGTGTACTTCGTCATAATCCTTCTACATTTTTAATTCAACATGATGTTATTGGCTCTCAATAACTTTCACTATTAAATATATAGTTATTTTACTGCATATCAAGTATTTAGTATGGTTTTACATAAATTTAACGACGTTACTCGCGTCTGTTAAATCCTTTAACAAAAAAATGCGGCCCACTTATGCATAAAAAATCGGAGAGTTGTTTTATATTTGCACGCTCTTTGAGGAAAAGAGAATCCTGCCTTCGCAGGAACAGAATTAATAACCAGGGTCGGGCACCCTACAAATTAATGTGATATGCCAGTAAAGATTAGATTGCAACGCCATGGTAAAAAAGGAAAACCCTTCTATTGGATCGTTGCCGCAGATTCCCGTTCAAAAAGAGATGGTAAATTTTTGGAGAAGTTGGGCACCTATAACCCAAACACCAATCCAGCCGGCATCAGTTTAGATGTCGATGGTTCGGTAAAGTGGTTGCAGCACGGGGCACAGCCTACTGACACTGCCAGGGCCATTTTGAGCTACAAAGGGGTCATGTACAAGAAACATTTGTTGGGCGGTGTTGCCAAAGGAGCATTTTCAGAAGAAGAGGCAGAGAAAAGATTCAATGCTTGGTTGGAAGAAAAGGAAAGCAAGATCCAAGCCAAAAGAGATGGCTTGAGCAAAGAGCAGGCCGAAGCCAAAGCCAAAGCATTGGCGGCCGAAAAAGAAGCGAACGAAAAACGAATCGCTGCATCTCAGCCAGAGCCAGAGGCCGAAGAAGTGCCTGAAACACCCGAGGCCGCCCCTGAGGTGCCAGAAGAGGCTCCCGCAGCCGAAGAGATGAAAGAAGAAGCTGCACCAGAGGCCAAAGAAGCCAAAGCTGAGGAAGCCGCCGGTTCTGAAGAAGAATAATTTTTTATGACGATGCGCAAGGAAGAGTGCTTCTACCTGGGCAAAGTCGTTTCAAAATACAGTTTCAGGGGCGAGGTATTGGTGAAACTTGATACCGATGAACCTGAGATTTACGAAAACTTGGAATCAGTTTTTGTTCGCCTTTCATCGGACAATCTGGTTCCATTTTTTATTGATCGGTGCCGCCTGCACAAATCGGCGCTATTGCGCATCGATTTTGAGGACATCAAAGACGAAGCCGCTGCCGATAGCATATTGGGGGCCGAATTATATCTTCCGCTAGAAATGCTTCCGCCCTTGACGGGAAACAAGTTTTATTACCACGAAGTCATCGGATTTACACTGATGGATGAAAAGCACGGAGACATCGGCACCATCAAGGCCATCAATGACCAAGCCTCACAGGTACTCTTTGAAGCTGAAAAAAATGGCAAACAACTATTGGTACCCGTTGATGATGACATTGTTGTAAAAGTTGATAGAGCAAAAAAAACCATTCATGTCTCTACCCCCGAAGGCCTTATAGACCTTTATTTGGGCCATGGCTGAACCTGCTTGGCAATTTGTTTTTATCTTTACTTTCTATCCTAATATCAAAAAGATATGCTCCGCATTATCCCGTTGCTATTGGCCATTGGCGTTATCACATCTTGCCAGAACAAAGAAAAACACGTTCAAAAAAATACCGCTGCCCCCAATATTGTCATCATTCTTACCGATGACCAAGGCTACCAAGACGTGGGTGTGTTTGGCTCACCCAATATCAAGACCCCCCATCTTGACCAAATGGCCGGAGAGGGCGTCGTACTTACCAGCTATTACGCGGCACAGGCAGTATGTTCGGCCTCGCGCGCGGCTCTACTGACAGGCTGCTACCCCAATCGCATCGGTATACACAATGCCTTGGGGCCCGGCAACACCCACGGCATCAATACCTCAGAGACCACATTGGCCGAAATGCTAAAAGAAAAAGGCTATAAGACCGCGATCTACGGGAAGTGGCACTTGGGCCATCACCAAAAGTTTTTGCCTACAAGACATGGGTTCGACGAATGGTTCGGCATTCCCTACTCCAACGATATGTGGCCCTATCATCCACAACAGGGGCCAATTTTTAATTTTCCAGATTTGCCCCTTTACGAAAATGAGACCGTTATCGACACCTTGGTCGAACAGTCACAACTTACCGCCCAAATAACCGAGCGCAGCGTTGATTTCATCAATCGCAACAAAGACAAGCCGTTCTTTTTGTACGTGCCGCACCCCCAGCCCCATGTGCCACTTTTCGTTTCCGACAAGTTCAAGGGAAAATCTGAAAGGGGATTGTATGGGGATGTCATCATGGAAATCGATTGGTCGGTCGGACAGATTATGGAAGCCCTCAAAAAGAATGGCCTTGAAGAGAACACCATGGTGATTTTCACTTCTGACAACGGGCCGTGGCTGTCCTATGGAAACCATGCCGGTAGTGCCCTTCCCCTTCGAGAAGGTAAGGGAACAGCCTGGGAGGGCGGGCAACGAGAGCCTTTTATCATCAAGTATCCTGATAGCCTAGAAGCGGGAAAAGTCATTGAAAAACCGATTATGGCCATCGACCTGTTGCCGACCATCGCCGAGTTGACCGGGGCCACCCTTCCCGAAAAAACCATCGACGGCAAGAGTTCATGGAAACTGTTGAAGGGCGAAAGCGATGAAAGTCCACAAGAGGCTTATTTCTTTTATTACCGTGTCAACGAGCTTTTCGGGGTTCGTTACGGAAAATGGAAATTGTATTTTCCACACCGTTATCGAACCATGGATGGGCAAGAACCCGGCAAAGACGGGCAACCGGGCCAGTACCGATACGTTGAACTAGACGAAATTGAGCTGTACGACCTATCGACCGACATAAGCGAGACCAACAATGTGGCGGCAGAAAACCCTGAAGTGGTCGAAAAGATACGGCTCTTGGCCAACGATATGAGATCAAAACTGGGAGATTCCTTGCTGGAATTGGAGGGGTCTGAAACCAGAGAACCAGGCAGGCTTGATGGGAAAGCCCTTTAAATTTAAACAGTTTACCATCAACCAAGACCGCTGTGCCATGAAGGTGGGCACAGACGGGGTGTTGCTCGGGGCATGGACAGGGCTGGAAAACAATCCGGGCACCATTTTGGATGTGGGCGCCGGTACAGGGCTTATCGCCCTGCAACTTGCCCAGCGTAGTACGGCCGAGACGATTGATGCGGTTGAACTCGACGATAACGCCTTTGAGCAATGTGTAGAAAACTTTGAAGCCTCTCCGTGGCCTGATCGGCTGTTCTGCTACCACGCCTCTTTTCAAGAGTTTGTAGAAGAAATCGATGATACCTACGATTTGATTGTTTCAAACCCTCCCTTTTATTCAGAAAATGTGTCCAGCGGAAATACGTCAAGGGACCTTGCCAGGCAAAACCAATCGCTCCCATTCAACGATTTGATTGTGGGAGTCTCCAAATTACTTTCAGGGAGGGGCAGCTTTGCGACCATCATTCCACACGAAAAAGAAGCATCGTTTGTCGAAATGGCCGCTGAGAACAACCTTTATTCCAGTAGAGTGACCAAGGTCAAGGGCCATCCCGATTCCAATTTCAAACGTAGTCTATTGCAGTTTTCACGTATCGAAAGTATTCCCTCGATAGACGAATTGACCATAGAGATCTCCCGACACCGTTATACACCTGAATTCATTTCCCTGACAAAAGACTTTTATTTAAAAATGTAACATTTGGTTCGATAAATGTTGTATTTGATTAATACCTTTGACAAAGAATCCTTAGGGATTCTTTGTCATTCCGCATCGAGTGCGGAATCCATTTGTTAATTATAAAGATTCCCGCCTACGCGGGAATGACAAATAGACTATTTATGAAACCTGATCTGTTCGAAGCTCCTGATTACTACAACCTTGACGATTTATTGTCTGACGAGCACAAACTGGTTAGAGATGCCGCCCGCCAATGGGTGAAACGCGATATCTCCCCAATAATCGAAGAATACGCGCAAAAAGCGGAATTTCCAAAACAGATTATTGGCGGTCTGGCCGAAATCGGGGCTTTCGGACCATACATTCCCGTTGAATATGGCGGTGCAGGTTTAGACCAGACCAGTTACGGCCTCATCATGCAAGAGATAGAGCGGGGCGACAGCGGGGTGCGTTCAACGGCCTCGGTACAGTCGTCATTGGTCATGTACCCCATCTATGCCTATGGCACCGAAGAACAACGAAAGAAGTACCTTCCCAAGCTGGCCACGGGCGAGTGGATGGGGTGCTTCGGGTTGACCGAGCCCAACCACGGATCAAACCCCGCCGGCATGGAAACCAAGTTTAAGGACATGGGCGACCACTATCTCTTAAACGGCGCTAAATTGTGGATTTCGAACTCACCCTTCGCCGATATTGCCATCGTTTGGGCCAAAAATGAAGAAGGCCGTATCCATGGATTGATCGTAGAGCGGGGCATGGAAGGTTTCTCGACCCCCGAAACGCACAACAAGTGGTCGTTGCGGGCCTCTGCCACGGGCGAACTTATTTTTGACAACGTAAAGGTGCCCAAAGAAAACCTGCTACCGGGCAAAAATGGCCTGGGCGCCCCATTGGGATGCCTTGATTCTGCCCGTTATGGCATTGCATGGGGAGCCATCGGTGCCGCCATGGACTGTTACGATACGGCCTTGCGCTATGCAAAAGAACGCACCCAATTTGGCAAGCCGATAGCAGCCTTTCAGTTGCAACAGAAAAAACTGGCCGAAATGATCACCGAAATAACCAAGGCCCAATTACTGGCCTTCAGATTGGGGCAGTTAAAAAATGAGGGGCGGGCCACCACGGCCCAAATCTCAATGGCAAAGCGGAACAATGTCGATATGGCCCTAAAGATTGCCCGTGAGGCCCGACAGATATTGGGCGGTATGGGCATTACCGGAGAATATAGCATCATGCGGCACATGATGAACTTAGAGAGCGTTATCACATACGAAGGCACCCACGATATACACTTGTTGATCACAGGGGCCGATATCACGGGTATCCCGGCTTTCAAATAAAAGAAAAACGCTTCGCAACGCTTTTTGTCTTGGATCACCACGCTTATCAGTGGTTTCACATCATTTCTTTTGTGCCTCGGCACTCCTCCACTACTTTTACCCTGTATTAGTTCAGAAAGTAAATTTTTTCATTTTCATATAGTGTTCTCGTAAAAGGGTCCCAGTCGAAAGACGGGGCCTTTTTTGGTTTATGAAACCTCCTCACGCAAAAATGAAACGGATGGTTGTATCAATTCTACCTAAAAGCTGAATAGGCTCTCTTGGCAGAAAACAAGTAGGCCTACCGTCAACAAGAACTCATATCAAACTTTTTGCACCGTCACCTTTATCGACTTGCTTATGGGGGTCTGGCTACCCTCGGCATAGTGGTTGTACGGCACCAACACGTTTGTTTCAGGAAAATAGGCCGCCAAATTTTTTCTGGGGATGGAATAGGGAACGACCAAAAAGTTTCTGGCAGAACGCTCAACGCCATCGTATCGACTGGTAAGGTTCACCACGTCCAATCTTTTCAATTGATAGGCTTCCATATCATCGGGATGCATAAAGACCACACGCCTTTCGTTATAAACCCCCCGATACCGATCGTCAAGACCGTAAATCGTGGTATTGAACTGATCGTGGGAGCGTATGGTCATCAATAAAAATTCATCTTCTTGCAGATCATGGTCGGGCAACGGATTGATGGTTATCTGCGCCCTGCCGTTGGGCAACTTGCTAAAATCAAGCTCACGAGCGTTGTTCGGCAAATAGAACCCGACACCCTTTGAGCGTTCAGTGGTGTTTTCAAAGCCTTTGGCCACTTTGTCGATGTACGAACGGATCAGGTCGTAGTCTTCACCCAGTTCTCTCCATTTTACAGGATGCTTACCTTTAAAATAGGTATCGGCCATTTCGGCAATCAGCTCAGGTTCGCTCTTCAGACTTTCGGATGCCGGCTTCAACAAGCCTTTCGAACGGGTCACCCGGCCCATGCTATTCTCTACTGTAAAATAACGCTGTTTGCCCCCTTTCATATCTTTTTCGGACCGACCCAAAGTAGGCAAGATCAGGGCTGTTCTGCCCGTTACCAAATGGGTACGGTTCAATTTGGTGCTGATCTGCACGGTAAGCTCACATTTCTGTAGGGCTTCAGCTGTGTGCTCGGTATCGGATGCGGCCATCAAAAAATTTCCGCCCAAGCACATAAACACTTTTGCCTTGCCCTCATGCATGGCCTTGATGGCCTCAACAGTGTCGACACCCTCTTTATCGGGTGGCACAAACCCCAAATGTTTCTTGATCCGTTCATTGAGGCCTTTGTTTACATAGTGCATAATGCCCACACTTCGGTCACCTTGAACATTGCTGTGCCCGCGAACGGGGCAGGTGCCGGCAAAGGGCTTACCAATGGCCCCTTTCAACAACAGAAGGTTTACATACTCGCGAATGTTGGCAACACCATTTTTGTGCTGGGTGAGGCCCATGGCCCAACAGACCACGATTTTTGAGGCCTTAGCCAAAAATGCAACAGCTTCGTCAACTTTTTTTTCGATTACACCACATTGTTTTAAGAGAGCCTTTTCGTCATACGTGTCCAAATCGCTCATCAAGGTATCAAAACCACTTGTGTATGTGTTGATAAAATCATGGTCGAACACCTGTCGGCCATCAGTATCCATAGTAGCCAACTTTTTTAGGATCAATTTGACCAGGGCAATATCTTCATTGATCTTGACCGGTAAGTGCAGATCGGCCAGATTTTCTCCGCCACCCAACATTCCCTTCACGCTTTGGGGGTTCTTGAAATTGACCAGACCCGTTTCTTGCAGGGGATTGATGCTGATGATCTTTCCACCGTTTTCTTTACATTTTTCAAGCGCTGACAGCATACGCGGGTGGTTGGTGCCGGGGTTCTGCCCCGCAACGATTACCACCTCAGCCCCATACAGATCCTCAAGTTTTACACTTCCTTTTCCGATTCCCAAGGTCTCGCTAAGGGCCACCCCGCTCGATTCATGGCACATATTCGAGCAGTCGGGCATGTTGTTGGTGCCCAACGCACGGGCGAACATGCCGTATAAAAATGCGGCCTCGTTGCTTGAACGGCCCGAAGTGTAAAAAATAGCTTCATCGGGCGAATCCAACTTATGAAGCTCATCGGCAATCAACCCATACGCCTCTTGCCATGAGATGGGTTGGTAGTGAACACTTTCTGCCCTCAAAACCAAGGGTTCTACCAACCTGCCAACCCGGTTCAATTCATAGTCGGTCAACTGTGAAAGCTCTTCTACGGAGTGGTTACGGAAAAAATCGGCACCAATATGTTTGGTAGTGGCCTCATCGGCAAGTGCTTTGGCTCCATTTTCGCAGAATTCCCCTATTTTCGATGGCTTTTCGGGATCTGGCCAGGCACAACTGGGGCAGTCGAAACCCTCTTTTTGGTTCATTTTAGAAAGGGCACGAAAAGAACGTATGACCCCCATTTCCTTAAAAGCATGGTCCATGGCGGCTTTTATGCCCATAAGGCCCGCGGCAGTCGACATCGGTTCTTTGAGGGTGATGCCCGTAAAGGCTTCTGACCCTCTGACCGATACGTTTCTACGAAATTCTTCTTTCATGTTACTCTTACATTTTTCCAATAAGACCAAGGCAAAAGCCCTCAGCAGATGGCCTTGGGATTGGGGTAGTTGTCGGATTGGTCTTCAGTGGTATTGTCTAAACAGACAAAATCTTTTTCCAATAGTAGATACAATTCTTGCCCATCGCCAAGTTTCATGGTGTGCTCAAAGCCAACCTGCTCATTTTGGTGCCAGTCTTTGCCATGCTTTTCTGGCAGCCACAGGGTGATTGTTTGGTTCTTGAACTCGGCGCGCAGGGCATCGGCATCGGCATCTATTTTTACGGTGTATCTAAAAACACCGTCTTTAAAAGCAGTTTTCTCTTCGATCATTCCATCTTTACACAGGGCCTCGACCTCGCTTTTAGTCAGACGAAACCGAACCGAATTGCCCTTTATTCTGATTTTCATGGTTTTTAGTTTTTAACAACAGTTAGCACAGATTGTGTATTCTGCGCAGCTCTTGTATATCGAGCAGGTCTTTAGGTCTAGACGACTTGAGCTTACTGGATATGAGATCGGTCAACGACAGCACTCGCCAAGTCAAACCATTGTCGACGGTCACAATTTCAGAACTGTCAAAAACTTCCTCGAAAGATTTATTCACCGAAAAGTTGGTAATCAGTTCAAGGTTTAGATCTACGGGTGAAAATTTTACCGAAATATTCTGCTCCCTATTCTTTACCTGATCAGGAAAATCGTCTATTTGATATCCCATTTCATCAAACACCTTAATGAGTTTTTCAAGATTTTCATCCGCGGTGTCAATCCAAAAGTCAACATCTGCAGAATGTCTTTGGTAGCCATGAAAATTGACGGCCCCACCACCTACCATAATCATTCTAACCCCAAACTTGTTGGCAATTTTAATAAAGGTGTCGATGTTTTCTTTCCACTGTCGCAATTCAGGATAGCTTTATCTCAATCAAAAAATTGTTTCCTTTATTTTCGTCCTTATCCTCTTTTTTCACGGGAAAGTGTTTTAATCGTTCTGCCATCTCAAGAAAGCGATAAAAACGCTCAATGGGCGTGAGCGACAAGAACTCTTTTTCCTGCTCTAGATTGCTTTCTGCTTTGGTCCTAAAAATAATTTCCATCACTATAAGGGTTGAAACCTTATAAAGTTACAACGAAAAGTTTTTTAGTGGCCAGAATGAAAGACAAAATAGAAAAATCGATTACTTTAGAGCATGTTTGCCTTGATGGATTGCACCAATTTTGGTGTCGCTAAACTTGGGTTTTCAAGTTGAAAATGTGTAATCTTCATATTTAAATGATAAAGCGTTTAAACTTAAAATTCCCCCAATCCTTCCAGCCTGTGGCTGGTTGCTAATCGCTTTCTGTTACCAGTTTTCATATCGGCATATCTGGGGTCTGGCACATAGTCTTGTTTTTGCATTTTGATGACCTCGATGCTCAAAAAACCAAACTCACTGACGACCTTGCCGTAAAAACGATAAATGCCACGGCCCCGAAAACGATATTTTGCGGCCACGGGTGGAAACAACACCGTATCGAAGACTTCACCGTATTGATCCAACAGTGTGGCAAAGTGCATTCGTTCGCCTTTGTGGGTACTGGTATTTTTTACCGTCACCAAATACCCGTAGATATCAATATGCCTATTAAGGTACCGATGTAAATCGCGTTGCCCATTCTTGCTCTTGGGCGGCTCTTGCAAAAGTTCGAACGGACTGCAGAGTGGAAAGCCCAATAGCTCCCATTGCTCAAAAGCAGTTTCCAGGTCAGTAGTGTGCAGCTTCGGAATTTGGAATTTCTGCCGCTTGGGCGGAAAAAGTTTTGGATGCCCAGATCGTTTGCCTTTCGAAAGTATCAAATGTGCTTTCCACAGTAGTTCATGCTTGTTTATACCCGTAAACCGAAAGGCATCGATTCGGATAAGGATACTTAATTGCTCAATAGATATGGGCACTCTGTCCACAAATTCTTCCAAAGATTCAAAACAACCGTTTTGCTCACGCTCGGCCACGATTCTTTGCATGACACGCTGTTCGAGCTCACGCAAATACATAAAGCCCAAATAGATTTGCTTGCCATAGATGACATTGGCAATCTGGCTTTGGTTGATACACGGGGGGTGTATGGCAGCCCCTAACATTCTGGCTTCATGGACATAGAATTCAGGACGGTAAAAGCCGCCGCCATTGTTGAGCACGGCCACCATGTATTCCAACGGAAAATAGGCACGAAGAAAAAGACTCTGATAGCTTTCAACGGCATAAGAGGCCGAGTGTCCCTTGGCAAAGGCATAGCCGGCGAAACTGGCAATCTGGTGCCAGATTTCGTCGATCAATTTTTCATCATATCCTTTTTTGATGCAATTGTTCCTGAATTTGCCCTTTACCTTTTCAAACTCATCGCGTGAGCGGAACTTTCCGCTCATGCCTCGTCGCAGTACATCGGCCTCTCCCAAATCTAGATCGGCAAAATAATGTGCCACCTTGATGACATCTTCTTGGTAAACCATGACCCCATAGGTTTCGGGCATAACGGCCAACATTACGGGGTGGCCTCTTTCTTCTGCCCTACCGGGATTTCGGTGTCGGAGAATATACTCGCGCATCATACCACTTTTGGCCACACCAGGCCGAATGATGGAACTGGCGGCAACCAAACCCAAGTAATTGTCAACCTCTAACTTTTTCAACAGCATACGCATGGCCGGTGATTCCACATAAAAGCAGCCCATACATTGTGCTGTTTTTATAAGGTTATTGATTACGGGATCTGTATAAAATTTAGAAACATCATGAATGTCAAAGTTTACCTTTTCGGGCCGGTTCTGGCGTATAATGGCCAATGTATCCTTTATTTTTCCCAAGCCCCTTTGCGCCAAAATATCAAACTTGAACAACCCTACATCTTCGGCGATGACCATATCAAAATGTACTGTGGCAAAACCCTTTGGCGGTATGAAGGTCGCAGAAAAACAATGCAGAGGTCTTTCGCTGATAAGTATGCCACTTGCGTGCACACTCACATAATTGGGCATGCCCTCGATGAGCTTTCCGTATTTTAGAACAAGCTTGGCCATGCTGTCCAATTTCAATGCCACTGTTTTGCCCTCGCCCAGCGCATCGATCTCTTCTTTTGGCAACCCAAAGACTTTTCCCAACTCACGAACCACCCCTTTGTACTTAAAGGTCACATAGGTGCCCACCAGAGCCACATGCTTGAACCGGTCAAAAATGTACCGGGTCATTTCTTCGCGGTCATGCCATGAAAAATCAATGTCAAAATCAGGTGGATTGGCGCGGCACAAATTGATGAAACGCTCAAAATAGAGGTCAAGGTCTATCGGGTCCACATCGGTAATAAAGAGAAGATAGGCCACAATGCTATTGGCCCCGCTGCCTCGCCCGACATAATAAAACCCTTGCTTTTTGGCATAGGTGACAATATCCCAATTGATCAAAAAATAGGATACGAAACCCATTTCTTTGATAAGGCGCAATTCTTTCTGTAATCGCTTTTGAATTGATTCGGTGATTTTTTCGTACCGCTTGGGCAAGCCTTCAAGACACAATTTCTCTAGCAGCACCTCATCTTTCTGTTTGCTACCAGTATAATATTTCAAGTTTTGGGGCTTCCGGTTTTTCGAAAAATCAAAATGGACAGAACACTGGTCAAGCAGTTTTTGGGTATTCTCAAGAATATAGCGGTTTTCTGAAAAGACCTCCACTAGATTTTCGATAAGGAACATTTTCTCCTCTAGATCGGCCTCTTCGTTTTTGTCGAGCTTGCTCAACAACACATTGTTGTCTATGGCACGCAACAACCGGTGTGCATTAAAATCCCGTTTGTTTCTAAAGGTTACCGGTTGTTGCACCACCAACTTATGCTTGAGCTTCTTAAGTCTTGAGAAAGGCAGTCGGCGCAAGTCCTTCACCGAAATCCCAATAAACTCATGGGGCAAGAAGTCATGCTTTTCGTTCAAGAGCACCTTTTCAAATGGATAAACGACGAACACATTTTCAAAGTCAGGGGCGCACTGCGGAATTTCCAATGCATTGTGCAGATGGTATGATAGATATTCGTTGAGTTCTTGATAACCATCGTTGTTCTTGGCAATGCCCACGAAACACTGGTCAGCGCCATTTCTGAAGTCAATTCCCAAGACAGGACTTACACCATATTTAGGAGCTTCCCTGACAAAATTCAAGCAGGCTGAAGTGTTGTTGATATCGGTCAATGCCAATTTTTTGACATGGTTTTGTTTGGCCAACCGCAACAACTCTTCTTCAGAAAAGGTTCCGAAGCGAAGACTGTAATATGTATGGCAATTCAAATACATATCACTGTTTTCTATGGGCCAAGACAATCGGGGGCTGACCATTGAAAGGGTTGTGCATTCTACCTATGGTTCTGGCGCCCATGGCCGAGGCACGAACGACCGCACGGTCACCAAAACGGTCTCGCACCTTGTCCATGGCATGGTACAGGTTCAATGCCTCTTCGGTATCATCAAAGAGGTTTATTTGGTAATTGCCCGATACCAGGTGGCTGAACCGTATGCCCACCAAACGCACCAACATGCGCTTATTGTACAATGAATCGAACAGGTCTAAAATTTTTGGTATCAGAATATGGTCGGCACTTGTGTAGGGAATCCGTTTTTGTTTTGAATAGGTGTTAAAATCTGAATACCGTATTTTGACCGCAATACAAGCGGTCAATTTATTTCCACGCCGCAGTTGGTAGGCCAGGTTCTCGGCCATGGCCATAAGAATGCCCCGCAACTTTACAACATCTATGGTATCACGGTCAAAGGTGCGTTCATTTGAAATCGATTTTCGATCACAAAATGGAACAACGGGGGTATTATCGATTCCGTTGGCGCGTTTCCAAATTACCTTACCGTTGACCCCGAGCACCCTTTGCATGACATCAACCGGCATTTTCTGTATGGTCTTTACTTGGCGAATGCCCAAATTCCGCAATGTCTGATACGTTTTATCGCCCACCATGGGAATTTTTTTGACCGAAAGCGGTGCCAAAAATGGCTTTTCATAGCCAAAATCAATTTTCAACTGATTGTTGGGCTTGGCCTCATTGGTAGCAACTTTAGAGACCACCTTGTTCACCGACAAGCCAAAAGAAATGGGCAGTCCGGTCTCTTTGATGATTTTTTGGCGCAGTTCAGATGCATATTTGTAACATCCAAAAAACCTATCCATTCCCGAAAGATCTGCATAGAACTCATCTATACTTGACTTTTCAAAAACAGGGACCGCCTCTTGTATTATTCCGGTGACCTCATCTGAAAACTTACTGTAGGTACCTGCATTGCCCTTGATTACCCTGGCCTCTGGGCATAATTCTTTTGCCATCTTCATGGGCATGCCGGAATGGATGCCATATCCCCTGGTCTCGTAACTACAAGCGGCCACCACCCCCCTGTCTGTAACGCCGCCGACCAGTAAGGGTACATTTTGCAGCTCAGAATTGAGCCGACGTTCCACTGACACAAAAAATGTGTCAAGATCAAGATGTAAAATAGTCTTGTTCAAAGCTATCTGAATAAGACCCTGACGCCACCGGCCAAGGTTGGTTCGACCCCCTGTTTTGGCACCATACGCCTACAAAACAGGAATGTATCAAAAAAGGATAGCTAATTTATGGAATATTTCCTATTTTTTGGAATATTTCCATTTAAAAGATTGTAAAAAAGCCCCCAATTGCTTGAGGGCCTTTTTTATGTACCGAAGGTGGGAATCGAACCCACACGGTATTGCTACCACTGGATTTTGAATCCAGCGCGTCTACCAATTCCGCCACTTCGGCAAATCAAAATACTTTTCAAACTGAATCTAGAAATCCAGCGCGTCCACCATCCCGATAACTATCGGGACCGCCTCATCGGTAAATGGACTGCAAAACTAAAAAATAATTTTATTCCTGAAACTAAATTTACCCATATTTATGCTTTTGCAACCCGATTAAATTTTTAAATTTGCACCTCTTTAAAACAGAGGAGGCCAAAAAAGCTAATTGACAACACATTACGATGCCCTATCAAGTTCCAGAACCCAAGATTTTTGCCTGTACCCAAAGTACTGAACTGGGCAAAAAAATTGCCGCCAAATACGGTGCCGATCTGGGCAATGTCATTTTTTCACGATATAGCGATGGTGAGTTTCAGCCTTCTTTCGAAGAATCCATTCGAGGGGCTCGAATTTTTGTCATTGGTTCAACACACCCCGGTTCTGAAAACTTGATGGAAATGTTGTTGATGCTCGATGCCGCCAAACGTGCATCGGCACGGCACATTACTGCCGTAATGCCCTATTTTGGCTGGGCACGACAAGACCGAAAAGACAAGCCACGGGTTCCCATAGCGGCCAAATTGATAGCCAAGATGCTCGAAACGGCGGGGGCCACCCGAATCATCACAATGGATCTTCATGCTGACCAGATACAGGGCTTTTTTGAAAAACCTGTTGACCACCTGTTTGCGTCGACCCTATTTTTGCCCTATCTCAAGAACCTGAGCCTAGAGAACCTGTGTATAGCCTCACCCGACATGGGCGGCTCAAAAAGGGCCTACGCCTATTCGAAGGCACTGGAAAGCGATGTGGTCATCTGCTACAAACAGCGGGCAAAGGCCAATGTCATTGAAAAAATGGAACTCATTGGCGAGGTAGAAGGCAAGAACGTGGTTTTGGTAGACGATATGGTCGACACGGCCGGTACGCTCACCAAGGCTGCCGACCTGATGATCGAACGTGGGGCACAGAGTGTCAGGGCCATCACCACTCACGGGTTATTGTCTGGCGACGCCCATGAAAAAATAGAAAAATCAAAATTGAAGGAGTTGATCATCACCGATTCGATTCCCACCAAAAAAGAAAGTGGAAAAATAAGGATATTGAGTTGTGCCGGGCTGTTCGCCGATGTGATGCACCGCGTACACCACAACACCTCGATATCATCAAAGTTTTTAATGTAAGCCTCTCCGGTGCCCTGAGCGATCAGGGCAGTAGAGCAACCGATTAATATTAATTTTTTAAACTAGACTATGAAGTCAATTACAATCAAAGGATCCCAAAGAGAAAGCGTGGGCAAGGCATCCACCAAGGCCCTACGTAATGCTGGAAAGGTCCCTTGCGTGCTGTACGGAGGGGATAAACCATTACACTTTTCAGCTGACGAAATTTCGTTCAAAGACTTAGTGTACACCCCCAACGCGCACACTGTTGTGATTGAGTTGGAAAGTGGTGAGAAGTTCGATGCAGTAATGCAAGACATTCAGTTTCACCCAGTGACCGACAGAATTTTGCACATCGATTTCTACCAGCTGTTCGAAGACAAGCCTGTGACCATGAAAATCCCGGTACGCTTAGTGGGCAACTCGCCAGGTGTTCGAAACGGTGGTCGTTTGCTCTTCCGTAAACGTAAACTGGAGATTCGTGCATTGCCGGCCAACCTACCCGATTTCTTCAATGTTGACATCTCTAAGCTCAAAATTGGCGATAACATCGCAGTAGAGTCATTGTTGAGTGACGATTATACCATTTTGCACCCAGACTCGACCGTTGTTGTCCAAGTTAAAACGCAACGTGCCGCAGTGGTCGTTGAAGATGATGAAGAGGAAGATATTGAAGGCGTTGAAGGAGAAGAGGCAGTTGCTGAAGGTGCTGAAGCGCCAACGGCCGATGCTCCTACTGAAGAAAGCGCAGAATAGCATAATTTCTGAAACCCTTTTTATAAGGAAGCATCCCGAACAACCATATACTATTGGTTTTTGGGATGCTTTCGTATTTTTGGCGCAAAGCGAGATCCGATGTTCAAGTGGCTATTCCCTTTGTTTGGAAAAAGGGCATCCGTACTTTCAGAAACCGATACCATGAAAAAATTCTTGATCGTAGGTCTGGGCAACATAGGGCCCAAATATGCCAATACCCGGCACAATGTGGGCTTTAAGATTCTTGATACACTGGCCGAAGAAGAAGGCCTCACCTTCGAAACCGCAAAGCTGGGCGATATAGCGGTCTTTAAATATAAGGGAAGGCAAGCCTTGTGCCTGAAGCCCTCAACCTATATGAACCTAAGCGGCAAGGCGGTGCGCTATTGGATGGAAAAAGAAAACATTCCCTTGGAAAATGTCTTGGTCATCACCGACGATATCAACCTTCCGTTTGGCACACTACGGCTAAAAATGAAAGGGAGTGATGGTGGCCACAACGGACTGAAAGATATACAAAGTACCTTACAGACAACGCGGTACAACCGTTTTCGTTTTGGGGTAGGATCCGAATTCGGCAAGGGCCAGCAAGTTGATTACGTATTGGGTGAATGGAACGATGAAGAAAACGAACGCCTGCCGGAGCGCCTTAAAAGAGCCACTGAACTTGTTCGCTCGTTCATATTTGCCGGTACCAAAAATACGATGAACATTTTCAACAACACCTAGCTTTAGGTGGGTTCGAATTTAAATCGGAGCTTTCTTCTGGCCGAAAAGCCAAACGAAACCGGTAACCGTCAGTTCTAACAGCATCGAAAAACAAGAAAGGCCTCCAGTTTTTTAATGCGAGTCAAAGCACCTTGAAGTCATAAACGCCCGAGTCAGAGGTGTTGCCTTCGGCATCTTTTGTGATTACTTTCCAATAATAGGTAGTTCCTGAAACAACCCCAACGTCCATTGTGCTCTCATCATTGTTCAACGTTCCCAACAGGGTCAATGGCGGGTTCTGTTCAGAAAAATAAACTTCAAAAACATCGATATCGTTTTCAACATCTGCACCCGACCATTCAAGGGTTACCTGCGACAAAGCATCGGCAATAATGGTCTGCCCTGATTTTGGGGCGATGATCTGCGCCGGAAACGGCGCATATGTCGTCTGCGAACCGGCATTGTAGAACAACCAGCTTTCACTGGAGGCCGTCAAATCTGAATCTGTATTGGTAGAAGTGACCGACCACGAGAACGGAGCCCCTTTTTCTATTGAAAGGCTGGCCGAGGTAGCTACCGTGGTAAGGGTCTGTGGCGTATTGGTATTCAGGTTCACCACGCTGAGCGTGTAAAGGTCGGTATTGGCCGAAGGCTGCCACTCAAAGGTGACACGGCTCAATGTCTCATTGACGGGCTGCCCGGTGGTGCACTCTGAATTCTCTAACGGAAACACCAAAATGGCCCCTTCAGGAATTGGCGGTGGAGCATTGTCGTCACTACCGCAACCAACGAGTATGGCAACAATCCATAAAAAGATACCCTTTTTCATTGCTTAATGACTTTTTGGGTCTTTTTAAACCCGTTTCCTGAAATTTCCACATAGTAGATGCCTTGGGGCAATCCTGAAAGACTTATTTCTGTCTGTACCTTTTCGCTTGTTTGACTTTCTTCACGGACCAATTGTCCGTTTGCAGCAAAAACCCTAATGCCCAACGGTTGGTTTGCATGATCATAGTAAATAGACACATTGTTTCTGGTCGGATTCGGAAACAAAATGGGCTCAGGGGCCACCACTAACGTTTCTTCATAAATACCTTGGCAAGGTAATCCGGTCGAAACTTTTAAAACATTCGGTCCCTTTTCGAGATCAAGCACCAGTTCACTTTCTGCGGTCTGAACCACCACCCCATTTATTTCCACGTTGTAAAACCCGCTTCCTTCCATTTTCAACGCAACTTGTGTCGAGTTGGCCAGCAATTTTGAGCTGACAGTCAAAACATCAGGTTGTTCAACAACCACATTAAAACATATTTCTTGATAGACCAGGGCGCCCATGCTTCCAGAAATACAGAGCGAATAATTGCCTGCCTGTAAATTTTGAAAGACGAAACCATCATTGAAATTGACGGTTTCGTTCAGGCCACTGCCATTGAGTGTAGCCATGTAATCAATGGTATTGTCTGCCGCTGAAATTGAAATCGTGGCATCATTGCTACTTCTACAGCTTTCGCTCTCGACCTCAATGGTAAAATTGTCTTGCGCAAAGCGGTTCACTTGGCAGCCGTTGGTATCGACCTCTGCCCCCTTGGGCGTGCCAAGACAAAGGTCATCACCATCATCGAACACCCCATCTTCATCTTCATCGGGCCTAAAAGTGCCCTCAACGCAGACTTCCAACGTAAACGACTTTAACTCGCCTCCGTCAGAAGCCGCCGTATCTTCAATCTCCAGCGTCCAGGTACCTAGGGCTGATTCTCCTTTGAATGACCCCAAGGCCCCCAATGGCCGTACCGTACCACTGATGGCAGGGTCGCCAGAACAAGTTATTTCACTTCCTTCATCATCAAATATGGCGTTGATATTGTTACTGCTGCCGCATGACTTCGATACCAACGCCACTTTCGTGCCCGAGGGTGAAATCAGGTTGATTACCAAATCTTCCAAAAAAGTATGGTCGATTTCCAAGGCGAGATTGACATCGGCCACTGGCAGGTCTTGTAAAATGGTAACCGATGAGGTGATGGTCGCTGGGCCGTCGGAAGGAATCTCCAACGGCAGGATGTCCCCATCAATATTTTTGCAATCTTTTTCAGTGGTTATAAAACTGAACGGGGTGCCAAATATGCCTTCTCCACAAGTGTTCTTGGGCTTTACCCTCCAAAAATAGGTTGTCTCTGGCTGTAGGTTTGAAGGTTTGTATTTGTTGAGCTGTACAGCGGCCGATTCAATCACATCGGCAAATGTCGCATCAGTGGCAATTTCGATGTCATAGGAAGTGTAGACAGGGTTGTCTTGCCAGGTGAACAAGGGGTTGACCGAGGTGTCAACCGATAAATCGGCCGGTTCAAGCAGTACGACTTCTTCAAACGTACTATCGTAAACATACAATTGCAGTACAACCTGTTGGGTGGCCGAAGGCGCCGTCGATGTAATGGTAACAGGATAGAGGCCTTCTGCCAGCCCCCCCGTGTTGGAAAAGGTAATATCGACATCTGTGGCATCGGCGGTGGCCGTTGTGGGCGAAAAAGCAACGGTGAGTCCGACTGGGGCATCCGCAGAAAAAGTCGATGTTTCACCGAACCCCCCCGATGTGTTGTACACAAAGGGCACCACTAGGTCGTTGGGTTGGCACACCTCAACATCGAGCGTTTCAAAATCAAGTACCACAGGGCTCTCTTCAATGGTGAAATCTGAACTGTTCACCGCAAAGAAGATATTATCACTCGCCTTGACCATTATTCGGCCCATATCAGTAGTGTTGGCGGGCAGCAACACCTCTGCGCTTCCATCGTTCAAGACATCATCGGCAATTTGAATGGGAAATGAATTGCCCCCATCAACCGATAGAAATATATCGACCGTTTCGGTATTGATGGGCGCTATATCGGTATTGGCCACGTTCCATGTAACCGTCTGTACGCTACCTGCCGAATATGTTTCACCTGAGTTTTGCGAGGTCACCAAAAACGGACCGGCAGCATTTATGACCTGAACCACAGTGGAGGCGGTAACCACTTGCCCCCCACCCGTGCCATTGTCACGCACGGTCAAGGCAAAATTTAAGTCACGCTGAATGTTCGAAACAGTCTCCCAAGCAGCGTTAATAGTCGGGTTGGTCTGTGTAAGGTTGCCCTGTACCACTTGCGATAAACGCGGAAAATATCGCTGGGGGTCTGTAGTGGGCGGCAAAGACCTAAAATTGGCGCCACTGGCATTTTCAGGCCCAAAGGTTTCAGCGGTGACCACCCCATTGTCTATCTGCTCCCATGTGTAGGTCAGCACATCGCCCAGATCGGGGTCGGTGGCATTGGCTGACAAAACAAAAGCAGTGGATTTCGGAATCACATAATCTTCCAATGGTGAAACCACCGGCGGTTCATTGGTCAGTGCAACCGTTTGGGCACAGCTTACGGTCTGCAGATAGTCAATTATTTGAACGATGCTGTAATAATGAAAGTAATCGTCCCCGTTAGGGGCTACATTATTGCCTTCAACAATACCCGCATACCCCATGATTGTGGTGCCACTTGCTGGTTCAGCCTGTACAGAGGTTCCTTCGGATTCGAACGACCAAGTATGGTTGGCCCCAAATTGATGGCCCAACTCATGGGCGACATAGTCTAGATCGAAATCATCGCCCTCGGGCTCCTGTGCCGATGAAAAGGCACTGCCCTTTCTGTTATCGACACAGACCGACCCTATAAAACCGGCGTTGCCATTGTTGTTGTCTTTGTGAAACAGATGCCCCACATCATAGTTGGCCTCGCCAATGGCAGTGGTAAGTGTATTCTGCACCTGTGAGTTGAGCCCCCCGTTGTAGGGGTCGGTCGCTGGGTCGGTGAAAATAATCTGGTCATTATCGGGCACCAACTCCAAGGTTACCGCCAAATCGGTTTCAAACACCTCATTGACCCTGGTAAGCGTTGCATTGATAGCGGCCAGGGCATCGGCCACGGTTCCCCCATGGTGCTCGGTATATTCCCCGGTGGCCGAAACTGCGATCCGAAATTTACGCAGGGTCTGGTCATCGATCAATACTGCAGGAAACAGGTCGGTTGCGCGAGCCATTTCGGTAGTCTTGCACACAAATGGTGAATCTTTCAATACCGATTTGTCACGCTCATAAGCCACATACAGGCCAGACTCTTTGGATTTTTCAAGAAAGGAGGCCCTGTGACTGCCCACATCAACGCACATGCCCTGAACTTCTTTGTGCGAAACACTCAAGCGCAGTCGAGTGGTGCCATCCTCACTTATTCCAGTGAACGATTTTATAAAGGGGTATTTCTTTGACAGTTCTTCATGAAAAACCGGAGTTTCCCATATTCGGAACCTTTTCAAACTCCCATTTTGAAGCGGATACCGAATGGTGATGGGCCTTTGCTTTCCGACCTTGGTCAACAATGCCTTGAAAGTTGGTTCATCCAAAGAGAAAAATGCGGCGCTTTTGATGTCATCATCATTGGCCAAAGAAGTGCTTTTGACCGATTGTTGGGGTATGTACTGCCAATATACCTCTTGGGCGGTTGTAGAAAACCAACCCAAAAACATGGTTATTGCCAAAACAAAATGTAACTTAGCTTTCATGCAAAAAAGGGGCATAAAACGTCTTTAAAAGTAAGCCTTTTTATTTCTTTTGTTCCGTGGAAACAGTCAAAGGTATTTCTAATTTCGACAAATCGCACCAAACCATTATAACCATCGGCACCTTTGACGGTGTGCACATTGGCCACCGCAAGATACTGGAACGCCTCATAAACAGTGCCAAAGAATCAAGTCTCAAATCGACGGTGCTTACCTTCTTTCCACACCCCCGAATGGTACTTCAGAAAGATGCCAACATAAAGCTGTTGAACACCCTTGAGGAAAAATCGCGGATCCTTTCACAAATGGGGCTCGATTACCTGATTGTTCACCCCTTCACCAAAGAGTTTTCGCGGCTGTCGGCCACTGATTTTGTTCGCGACATTTTGGTCAACGGCCTTAAAGCCAAAAAAGTGGTCATCGGCTATGACCACCGTTTTGGCCGCAACCGAAATGCCAACATCAACGATCTTCGGGCCTTTGGCGCGGCACTTGATTTTGAGGTGGAGGAGATTCCCGCACAAGAAATCGACGATGTATCGGTCAGTTCCACCAAAATTCGAAAGTGCCTCTTAGCGGGCGATGTGGCCACTGCCAATAAATATCTGGGCTATGATTTCATGATCACGGGCACGGTTCAAAAAGGCAAGGAATTGGGGCGCCAATTGGGCTTTCCAACGGCAAATTTAGTGGTTGAAGAGACCTACAAGTTGATTCCGAAAAGTGGTTCGTACGTAGTGCGCAGCACTATTGATGGCCAGCAAGTACATGGCATGATGAACATCGGGCGCAACCCAACTGTGGCCGAAGAAGAGGCGGATGGAAAACCCAAGAACATTGAGGTGCACTTCTTCGACTTTGAGGGCGACCTGTACGGACAAAAGCTTCAAATCGACATTCTCGACCGCATTCGCGATGAACATAAATTTGACTCGGTCGAACAATTGAGGGTACAGCTACAAAAAGATAAGGAGACCGCCCTTAAACTAATCGCATAACCCGTGCTGAAACAGTTTCTTTTTAAGCCCATAGACAATGCCGCCTTGGTGGTATTCAGGGTATTCTATGGTTTCTTGGTGGCTGCCGAATGTTACGGGGCCATAGCCACAGGTTGGGTGAAAAAAACCCTTGTCGAACCCCAGTTCACCTTTAACTTCATCGGGTTTGAATGGCTGCAACCGCTGCCCGGCAATGGCATGTACATCTATTTTGCCATTATGGGCACGCTGGGGCTCTTGATCATGATCGGCTACAAATACCGTTTCAGCGCCTTTGCCTTTGCGATTATGTGGACGGCCGTTTACCTAATGCAGAAAACCTCGTACAACAACCACTACTACCTTTTGATGCTGTTGGCGTATATCATGGCCTTTTTACCCGCCCATAAAGATGCGTCGTTCGATGCACGGCTGAACCCCCGAATCCATTCAAACGTGATGCACAATTATGTTCGATGGATCATTATCGTGCAACTCTTTATCGTTTACACCTACGCCTCAGTGGCCAAATGCTATGCCAATTGGCTGGATCTCAGCATCATCGAGATTTTGATGCGCAGCAAAAAAGACTATTTTTTGATCGGCAATCTCTTGCAGCAAAGGTGGCTGCACTGGTGCGTGGCCATTTTCGGCATTTTGTTCGATTTGCTGATCGTGCCCGCCCTGCTCTGGAAACCGACCCGAAAGTGGGCCTTTGCCTTTTCGATATTCTTTCACCTGTTCAACAGTTACATTTTTCGCATCGGTATCTTTCCGTATCTCTCCCTAGCCTTTACGGTATTCTTTTTTGAGCCACAGACCATACGGAAGATCTTTCTACGGAAAAAGGAGGTCATCATTCCAACCGCCATTCCGAAGCCAAAAAACCATCAGCTTGTATTGGGCATCTTGGCCGCTTATTTTTCAGTACAAATTGCACTTCCGCTCCGGCATCATTTCTTCAAAGATGATGTGCTGTGGACAGAAGAGGGCCATCGATTGAGCTGGCGCATGATGCTTCGCAGTCGATCCGGCATACTCACCGTTCGGGTGGTCAACAAAGAAACGGGCAAAATTACCGTGGTCGACATCAACGACCACGTGACCAAAAAGCAAGGCAGAAAGGTGGCCTGCTACCCTGACTTTACCTGGCAGTTTGCCCAATACTTGAAAAGATTTTATGCTGAAAAGGGAGAAGATGTGGCAGTATATGTAGATAATAGGGTCAGGGTGAACCAACACAAGTTCAGACCCTTTATCGACCCAAAGGTTGACCTCGCCAGTGTGCCCTGGAAACATTTTGCACACAACGAGTGGATTTTACCGTCGCAATGGCAATAATTCTTTGCCCCCTGTTCGACTTTGCAATAAACTTCATCACCAAACCCGCTAAGCATTGAAAGGTATTTCAAGATTATATTTAGATGCAAGCATTAGGGGCATATTAATCTCAATTATTGAGTAAATTTGCCGCAGCAAAATCTTGAACATGCTACAGCTACAGAGAATTCGAGAAAACAAAGATGCGTTGGTAGAGGCGCTCACCAAACGAAACATCGATGCCAAGGCCATGCTGAACGGCGTGCTGCTCTTAGATGAGAAAAGACGGGGCCTGCAAGCCGAACTTGACAATACGTTGGCCGAATCGAACAAGCTGTCAAAAGAAATCGGCATGCTCTACAAATCGGGCAAGGCCGATAAAGCCAATGTGCTGAAGGAAAAAACCACTGAACTGAAGGAAACGGCCAAACTACTTGCCGACGAACTGAATGATACCACTGATGAGCTGGATAGGATGCTGTACCAGATTCCGAACATTCCCCATGAATCGGTACCGGCCGGAAATTCAGAAGAGGATAACGAAGAGGTGTTCAGGGCCGGTGAGGTGCCACAACTTTCAGACAATGCGCTCCCCCATTGGGAGTTGGCCAAAAAATATGGCCTAATCGATTTTGAGCTCGGTGTCAAGGTCACCGGTTCTGGTTTTCCCATTTACAAAGGAAAAGGGGCCAAACTGCAACGGGCCCTGATATCGTACTTTTTAGACAAGAACACCGAAGCAGGCTATTTAGAGGTACAACCACCGCTGTTGGTCAACGAAGCCTCGGGCTTTGGCACGGGTCAATTGCCCGACAAAGAGGGGCAGATGTACCATATAAAACGTGACGACCTGTATCTGATACCCACTGCCGAGGTGCCCATTACCAACATGCTGCGCGATGAGATTTTGGCTGAAACCGATTTTCCGGTCAAACTTACCGGCTATACCCCCTGTTTTAGAAGAGAGGCCGGTAGTTATGGCGCACATGTGCGCGGCCTCAACCGTCTGCACCAGTTTGATAAGGTGGAGATTGTGCGGGTAGAGCATCCCGATAATTCGTACAAGGCCCTGAACGAAATGGTAGAACACGTCAAAACCCTTCTGAACGAGCTACAACTGCCCTACCGTATTTTGAGGCTTTGCGGGGGCGACCTTGGCTTTACCTCGGCCCTCACCTACGATTTTGAAGTGTTCTCGACCGCGCAAGACCGTTGGCTCGAAATCAGTTCGGTCTCCAACTTTGAGGCCTACCAGGCCAACCGTCTAAAGTTGCGCTATAAAGACAAAAATGGCAAAAACCAACTGGCCCATACCTTGAACGGAAGTGCCTTGGCCCTGCCCCGTCTGTTGGCCGGAATTTTGGAAAACTACCAGACCGATGCCGGCATCAAAATTCCAGAGGTGTTGGTACCGTATTGCGGGTTTTCATCCATCGAATGAGAAGTTTTTCAGAATCAGTTAACACAAAACAGCCGCATTCTCCGTTATCTTTGAATATGCGGTTTTTCATACTTCTAATTTCGTGTTTTGTATTCCAATCGTCACTAATGGCACAGGAAGATTTTCTTGCCAAGCAATATTTCAACGATGGTGATTACGACAAGGCCGTGGCCTTCTACGAGAAGTTGGTAAAGCAAAATCCACGAAGAACCGACTATTCAGAAGGGTTGGTGGCCTGTTACCAGCAATTGGAGCGTTTCGCGGAAGCCGAACAATTTTTGTTGGAGAAGGTTCAAGAACCCTATGCGTTTCCTACCTTCTTGATCGAGCTAGGTTACAATTATACGTTACAAGACCAGCCTGAAAAGGCGCAAGAATACTATCAAAAAGCTATTGAAAAAATAGAGGAAAATCCCAATTTTGGCTACAGCATAGGTTCGCGGTTTCAGAAATACGCCCTATTGGATGAGGCCATTCAAGCTTTTTCACGGGCCATGGAACTGAAGCCCGACCTCAACTACGACTTTCAACTGGCCCGCATCTATGGGGAAAAGGGCGAGATCGGTAAAATGTTCGAGTACTATCTGAAACTCATCAGCGAAGGCAAGTCATCACGGGCCAATGTACTGCGCTACATCGACAACTTTGTTTCCGAGAATCCGCAAGACGGGAACAACCTCATACTACGAAAATTGTTGTTGAAGAATGCCCAGAAAAATCCAGATGTGCTTTGGAACGAGCTATTGAGCTGGCTCTTTATACAGCAACGGCAATTCAAGAATGCATTTGCACAAGAACGGGCCATTTTCAAGCGCTCAGAGGCCCAATCAGTAGAAAGGCTTCAATATGTGGCCAGTATGGCATTTAAGGAAGAAGATTTTGAGTCGGCCAAGGAAATGTATGGTTTCATCTTAAAGAACGCCAATGACCCTGCGGCCAAGTTAAATGCCGAATTGAACTTGATCAAGATCGATTTGGCCTCCGCCACCGAAAAAGAATATGATGCCATTGAAAAACGGTATCAAGAACTGCTCGATTTTTATGGATACCGAAATGAGACTTTGGAGCTTCAGATTGCCTATGCCAATTTTCTGACCTTTAACCGTGAAAACCCAAAGCCCGCCATCGACATCCTCAAAAAAAGCCTTAAAACACCCATGGGCAGATTTCAGGAAGCCTATCTAAAATTGGCCTTGGGCGATATCTTGGTTTTCGACCAACGGTTCAACGAGGCCCTCATTTATTTTACGCAGGTACAAAAAAGCTTAAAAAACGACGTGTTGGGGCAAGAGGCCCGTTTTAAGGTGGCCCAGACCAGTTTTTACAAAGGTGATTTTGATTGGGCACACACACAACTTAAAGTGCTCAGAGGCTCTACCTCGCAGCTGATTGCCAACGATGCGATGCAGCTCAGTTTGCTGATTTCTGACAATTCTCTTGAAGATTCTACCCAGACCGCCCTAAAAAAATATGCCCACGCCGATTTGTTGGCATACCAGAACAAGACAACAAAGGCCATCGAGGCCCTTGAAGATATTCTTCAGAACCACAAGGGTGAAAAAATAGAGGATGAGGCCTTGATGAAACAGGCCGAACTGTACGAAAAACGTGGGCAATTCGACAAGGCCCGTTTTAACTATCAGAAAATCGTGGAGTTCTATGGACAGGATATTCTTGCCGATGATGCCCATTTTGCGCTCGCCGAGCTCTACCGAAAAAAATTGGACGACCCCGAAAAAGCAAAGTTCCATTACGAAAAGATCATTTACGGCTACCAAGACAGCTATTATTTTCCCCGGGCACGCAAAAATTTTCGTATTTTACGAGGCGATTCCATTAACTGACCCTTCCCCCATCGGTTAATAATTTTGGAATGTATATCTACAACGTAACCATCAATATTGACGACAGCGTACACGACCAATGGCTCGATTGGATGCGTGACGAGCATATTCCTGATATGCTGTCGACCGGAAAATTCATTTCAGCAAAAATGTGCCGGGTCATGGTCGAAGAAGAAATGGGCGGCACCACCTATTCGGTGCAATACACGGCCCTAGACAGAGAAACCTTGGTGCGATACTACGAAGAAGATGCCGAACGTCTGCGCAACGAGGGCATTAAAAGGTTTGCTGATAAATTTGTGGCCTTTAGAACAGAACTCGAGCTTATAAACGAACAACAAAAATGAAATGTACACAGCATTATTTCTGCTATAGTGACCTGCAAACAAACGAACGGCAACTGCAAGTCTTGGGGAGGAAGATTACTGGAAAAAAAGACATTCTCAAAGGATTTAAATTAGTCGAAAAACAGGGATTCGATGCCCCTTTTGCCGTCCAATCAAACAATCCTGTCCACAAGTTGGAGGGAACCCTCTACAACATTTCGTTTGTTGACCTTTTTCATTTAGACGAATATGAGGAACAATTCAAAACCACCCGAATCAAGGCCGAACTGAGATCAGGGTTAATGGCTTGGGTATATATCGACAGTCTCAATTAGTAATAGACACAACACGAGCATTGTGAGCAAAAGCCCAAGAAAAACCTTTGTAAAGGCCAAGAAACACTTGGGCCAGCATTTTCTCAAAGATGAGGCAATCGCCAAAAGAATTGCCGATACCCTTTCGTTTAAGGGTTACCATCAGGTACTTGAAATCGGGCCCGGCACAGGGGTACTTACCAAATACCTTATTGAAAAGGATATCGGGTTGGTGGCCATGGATCTTGATGTGGAATCCATAGCATATCTAAAAAACGACTTTCAAAGGCAGTATGCCCCAGTACTAAGAGATGGCAAGGGCCTCACCATTGTACAGGGCGACTTTTTAAACTTCGACCTTTCAAAATTGTTCGGCAACGAGCCCTTTGCCATTACCGGCAACTTTCCGTACAACATTTCCACCCAAATAGTTTTCAAAACACTGGAGATGCGGCACCAGGTTCCTGAGTTTACCGGAATGTTCCAAAAAGAAGTGGCACAGCGCATCTGCGCCAGTGAAGGCAATAAGACCTACGGTATCATATCGGTTTTGACCCAGGTTTTCTATGAAACCGAATACCTGTTCACCGTGCCGCCGCACGTTTTTAAACCACCGCCGAAAGTCGAGTCGGGCGTAATTCGCTTGGTCCGCAAAAATGGGCCCCAGCCTGACTTTGACAAGCAACTTTTTTTTAAAGTGGTCAAAATGGCTTTTAACCAACGGAGAAAAACCCTTCGAAACAGCCTTAAAAGTCTGGGGCTCCCTGATATTCTCAAAGAAGATGCTATCTTTGACCGGCGCCCGGAACAGCTATCGGTAGCTGAATTTTTGGCACTGGTGAAGAAGATAGGCAATGACCCCATTTAAACTCACAGACGAGCTTTTAGAGCAGATCAAGCAACTGATTGCAGACAACGACACCCAAGAACTGCGGTCAATGATGCAAGAGTTCCACTATGCCGACGTGGCAGAGATTGCCAACGAGTTGAGTGTAGAAGAGGCCACCTATCTTATCAAACTACTGGATAGTGAAACGACCTCTGATGTCTTGACCGAAATGGATGAGGATGTTCGTGAGGCCGTCTTGAACAATCTGTCTGCCAAAGAGATTGCCGAAGAGCTCGAAGAGCTCGACACCGATGATGCCGCCGATATCGTGGGCGAGCTGCCCAAAGAAATCGTGCAAGAGGTCATCTCTGAAATTGAAGACCGCGAACACGCTAAAGACATTGTCGACCTTCTTCGTTATGACGAGAATTCTGCCGGTGGCTTGATGGCCAAAGAATTGGTGAAGGTCAATGAGAACTGGACAGTGCTCAATTGCGTAGGCGAAATGCGCAAACAGGCCGAAAATGTTACTAGGGTACACTCCATATATGTGGTCGATGACGAAGGAAAGCTCAAAGGGCGACTTTCTCTAAAAGACCTTTTGACCGCATCTACAAAGACACACATTCGTGATATCTATATCCCAAAAGTAGATTCTGTCAACGTTAACGAGAAGCCCGAAGAAGTGGCCAAAATCATGCAGAAGTATGACTTGGAAGCCATTCCGGTTGTAGATGAAATAGGCCGTCTTGTAGGGCGAATCACCATTGACGACATCGTCGATGTCATCAAAGAGGAAGCCGATAAAGACTATCAGATGGCAGCCGGTATATCTCAAGATGTCGAAGCTGATGACAGCATCTGGGAATTGACCCGTGCACGCCTGCCCTGGTTGATACTCGGGCTATTGGGCGGCTTGGGTGCCGCGGCCATCATGGGCGGCTTCGAAGAGATGATCAGCCAACATGCCATATTGTTTTTCTTTACCCCTTTGATAGCTGCCATGGCGGGCAATGTGGGCGTACAATCGAGCGCAATCATCGTACAGGGCCTGGCCAATGACGATTTAAAGGGAAGCATCGGGAACCGCTTGGTAAAAGAAATGCTCTTGGCCCTTTTGAACGGACTCATATTGGCGGTGTTGTTGTTGCTTTTCACCTGGGTATGGAAAGGCACTTTCAACACAGCAGTGGCCATTTCACTTTCGCTGGTGGTCGTAATCGTGGTGGCAGGATTGGTAGGTACCTTTATACCGCTTTTCTTGCATAAAAGAAATATAGATCCGGCCATTGCAACCGGCCCCTTCATTACCACAAGCAATGATATCTTTGGCATCCTTATCTATTTCTGGATCGCCAAATTGATTTTGGGCATATAAATCAAAATCTTCCTTTCATGAAACCCATCAACTTAAAAAAGAAACATGCCGAGTTTGAAGCGCAGTGGCATCCCCACCAAATAGCGGTTGTTGATGACATGCAGGTATTGTTGGCCAAGTTAAAAGGTGCGTTTGTCTGGCATGCACATGCACATGAAGATGAGCTTTTTCAGGTCATTAAAGGCACGTTGTACATGCAGTTCCGTGACCGTACCGAGGTGGTTAGGGAAGGTGAGATTATTGTGGTGCCCAAGGGCGTTGAGCACAACCCGATGACCAAAAATGATGAAGAGGTGCATGTCTTGCTTTTTGAAAAACTGACCACGGCGCATACCGGAAACGTAGAACACGAAAAAACCAAAAAGGTCTATCCGAAAATATGAAAGTCCTACATCTAGACACCAACCATCCATTGCTTATCGCGCAATTAGCCGAACTGGGTTTTGAGAACCATGAAGATTATTCCTCCTCCAAAGAAGAAATCGAAGCGAAAATACATGAATACGATGGCATTGTCATCAGAAGCCGATTTACCATTGACCAACAGTTTCTTGATAAGGCCCATAGCCTAAAGTTCATAGGCCGCGTCGGTGCTGGTATGGAAAATATTGATGTGGGCTATGCAAAACAGAAAGATATTTTCTTGGCCAATGCACCCGAGGGAAACCGCAACGCCGTGGGCGAACATACCTTGGGCATGCTGCTGTCTTTGATGAACAACCTGACAAAGGCCCATCGCGAGGTACGAAAAGGTATTTGGGACCGTGAGGGCAACCGAGGGGCAGAACTTGATGGAAAGACCGTTGGTATCATTGGCTACGGCAATATGGGCAGGGCCTTTGCAAAAAAACTTCAGGGCTTTGATGTTGAGGTCATCTGCTATGATATCGTTGGGGGTGTTGGCGATGACAATGCCCGTCAGGTAGGCATTTTAGAGTTTCGACAAAAGGCTGACGTGGTAAGCCTGCACGTACCAGAGACCGAACTGACCACGGGCATGGTCAACACCGAATTTATTGAGGCCTTTCACAAACCCTTTTGGTTGTTGAACACCGCCCGTGGCAAATGTGTCGTCACCGAAGACTTGGTAAAAGCGTTGAAATCGGGCAAAGTGCTCGGTGCCGCACTCGATGTTCTTGAGTACGAAAAGAAATCATTTGAAAATTGGCATGCCAAGAAACCAAAGGCTTTCAAATATCTGCGAAAGGCCCCCAATGTGCTCATGACGCCCCATGTAGCGGGCTGGACCGTTGAGAGCAAAGAAAAACTGGCACAGACCATTGTTGACAAAATCAAGGACAGATTTTGTTAATTTTAAAGTGTGAAGAAAACCATCTTTGTCTTTTCGGCGCTCATCATAGCCCTGCTCGCACTCTTTCAGTTGAGCAAATACACTTTTATTGCGGGTGATACTTCCATTGAGTTCATTATCGCCATTGTGGCCGTTGTTTTTTTGGGGCTTGGTTTTTATATCAACCAAAAGAGCAGTAAATCCATCCCAAGAAAAAGCCAAGAGATAAATTCAAGAAAAATGAAGGAATTGGGTATCAGCGAACGCGAGTATGAGGTATTGCTCGAAATTTCAAACGGGCTTTCAAATCGGGAAATTGGCGAAAAGCTATTCGTCTCTGAAAGTACCATCAAGACCCATGTTTCAAATCTTTTGGTAAAATTGGATGCAAAACGCCGTACCCAAGCCGTGCAAAAGGCAAAGGAACTGCACCTCATTGGCGGCTAAAGGGGTTTTATGCCAAAGTACCTGCTTTTTGGTACTTTAGTATGAGCGGTTTTTACGCCATGCACCATATTTTGGCCACAAACAAAAAGGTTTGAATATGAAAAAAACAATAATTCGGTACGGGGTCTATGGCGCCCTGACTATTTGCCTATTATCCCTATTGGGTTGGTTTGCCGGTGACAATCTTGATTACAGCACCAAAGAAGTCATCGGTTATGCCTCCATGGTGGTTTCGCTAAGCTTCGTGTATTTTGGAATCAAACACTTTCGCGATAAGCAGAACGGAGGAAAAATCAGTTTCAAAAAAGCTCTCACGATTGGGGTGCTCATCAGTGTGATCACAGCCCTCATCTTCGGAATTTTAGACATTATTTATGTGGAATATCTGAATCCCGGTTTTATGGATGACTACTACAACCATTCCATCGAACAAATGAAATCTACATTGCCCACTGCCGAATATGAAGCCAAGGTTGCCGAACTTGAGGCACAGAAAGAAATGTTCATGAATCCTCTCTTTACATTTATTGTCATGGGAATGACCGTTTTCGTGATCGGATTTATCATTTCGCTGGTTTCAGCCTTACTTTTGCAACGTAAATAACAATCCCATGACCATAGATGCCAAAACAGTTGAAGAATACATTTCAAAAGTGCCCGAAGACCGCAAAGAAGCCATTTCAAGGCTTCGACAAACAGTTAAAGAAAATCTGCCCAAGGGCTTCGAAGAATGCATCAGCTATAAAATGATCGGGTACGTGGTACCCCACTCCATTTATGCCCCAGGGTATCACTGTGATCCCAAACTGCCGCTCCCGTTCTTGAACATTGCCTCGCAAAAGAATTTTGTGGCCCTTTACCACGCGGGCATCTATGCAGATAAGAAGTTGCACGACTGGTTCGTGGCCGAGTATCCAGAACATGCCAAAACGAAATTGGATATGGGCAAGAGCTGTATCCGTTTTAAAAAGATGGATGATATTCCCTACGGTCTCATTGCCAAGCTCTGCCAAAAAATAACGGTCGAAGATTGGGTGGCGCTTTATGAGAAAAATGTGAAACGATGAAGTAAAAGGACACGAATTACACCATTGCACAAATTACTTAGAAAAAAATTTGTGAAAATTCGTGAAATTGGTGTCCAGAAAACAAATGACTCCCGCCTTCGTGGAAGTTAAAAAAATCTATACTACATGAAAAAAAGAGTGACCGGCCTTGGTGGATTTTTCTTCAAGACCAAAGACCCCGACAAAATCAAAGATTGGTACAAGACCCATCTGGGGCTCAACACCGACCAATATGGGTGCAGCTTTTGGTGGAAAGATGAAAAAGGCAACGACTGCATGACGCAGTGGGGCCCTTTTAAGGAAGATACCACCTACTTTCAGCCCAGCGAAAAGCAGTTTATGATGAACTTTAGGGTTGAAAACCTCGAAGAACTTCTCGAAGAACTCAAAAAAGAAGGCGTAACCATTATAGGCGAAGTCGAAGAATATGATTACGGAAAATTTGGCTGGATCATGGATCCCGAAGGCAACAAAATTGAGCTTTGGGAGCCCATTGACAAAGCATTTTTGTAAGGTGGCCACTTGGCATTCAATTATTTGCTATTTTTAAGAATCTTTCAACCAACAAATTAAAGTTATGTCAGACGAAAAAAAAGATTTGGGCGATAAGGCTGAAGAAGCCTTTGACAAAGCAAAAGAAGCAGCCAAAGAAACCGCTGAAGAGGCCAAAGAAGCTGCAGGCGATTTTAAAGAGGAAGCCAAAAAAACGGCCGATGAGTTCAGTGAAGGACTCAAAAGTGCCGGGGGGGAAAACAAAAAAATCTTGGCCGGAATATTGGCCATCGTTGTGGGTTGGCTCGGCGTGCATAAGTTTATATTGGGATATAATAAAGAAGGAATTATTCTATTGTCCATTTCAATAATAGGAATCATTCTTTCATGTGTGGTAATTGGTGCTTTTCTATTATGGATTCCGGGCCTTATCGGACTAATAGAAGGAATCATCTACCTGACCAAATCAGATGAAGAGTTCTACAACACCTATCAGGTGGGAAAAAAGCCCTGGTTCTAAAAAACAAGGTCAGAAAAAAGCTTCTGACCTTTTTTATTTCATATTATCATCGTAATATTGCAATATTAAAATAAAATGGGCGTCACAAAGAAACATATCTTTTCTGAAAGGCATAATGAACTTGCACAAGCTGCCAAGGTGTTGGCACACCCGGCCCGCATTGCCATATTGGAACACATCAGCAAGCAAGAAGGTTGCATCTGCACCGATCTGGTCGATGAAATAGGACTGGCGCAGCCAACCATTTCACAACATTTGAACGAAATCAAGAAAGTAGGGCTGCTCAAGGGCACTTTCGAAGGTAAGACCCTCTGTTATTGCATAAATGAGGAACGATGGGAAGAGCTTCAGCAATTGTTTCTCTCCTTCTTTAAAAATATAAACCAAAACTGTTGTTGACATGAAGACATCCGAATTTTTAGAATTGCTTGAAAACAATAAGGACAAAGAAGTGCGGTTCGAATACCTGCCCGGAAAATTGGTGGGGGCCAATTACCACATTACCGAAATAAAGAACGTATCGATAGATTCGGTTGACTGCGGTGCCAGAACCGACTCATGGAAAGAGACAATTGTACAACTCTGGGAAAGCCCTGATGAGAAGGGTAAAAAAAACTTTATGTCGGCCTTCAAGGCATTGGGCATCTTGAAAAAAGTACACCGTATCAAGCCCATGCAACTCGATACAACGCTTAAATTTGAATACGGCAATGCGCAATTTCATACCGCACAGCTGTTCGTCGATGGTTTTGCTATGGAAGAGAATGCCCTTACCATTCGGCTTTCGCCCACCAAAACCGATTGCAAGGCCAAAGATGCCTGTGGTGTCGAACCGGTAAAGGAGGTAGTACAAGAAGCCTGTTGTAGCCCGGGAAGTGGTTGCTGTTAAAAAGATTTATCCACAAATACTTGATGATGGAAATATTGTTCTATTTGGCGACCCTTTTTCTAATTTTATTCATGGTGTTGGCCACCTTTGATGGTTTTTATCTTCATATCTTCAAGTATCGGCTTTTTGATCGGTACGAAAGTCTTTTCGAGCACAAGACCCATACCGCAAGGGCCATATTGTTTCCATTGATCGTTTGGTTTTTGTTCGTGAATGAAACCCTGGCAGGTTTTGTCATCGGTGCCTCTCTGGTGGTTTTGGATTTGGTCGTTCTGGCAATCGATGCTTACTCAGAAAAGGAAAGTCGCAATTTCATGGGCGGCCTCCCAAGATGGGAATACATCATCCATCTTTTCGCAAACGCATTCCACTTTTCGGCTATCGCATTAGTGTTGGCCCTCAAGCTGAGAATAGAGGACACAAATCTAATCTTTGTGGATACCATAGCAGTATCGCCTGCCAAAGAACTATTCCATTTCATAAGTGTTAATGTAATGCCTGGTGCGATTATTTTGGCAATTTTGCATTTATTGTTGCTCGAATCGAAATCTAGACATCTCTGGAACCATTACAGAGCTAAAATTAGCTGTTGCTAACAACAATGATATGGCAGGTACAGTTCAAATAAGGCCCATGATTGAAAGTGACTGGCCATCGGTTGCCCAAATCTATGCCGAGGGCATTGCCACGGGCTTCGCCACTTTTGAAAGTGAAGTACCCGATTATGATAGCTGGAATGCCGGCCATATCAAACCCTGTCGGTTAGCGGCAGAAAAAGATGGCGTTATTTTGGGCTGGGCCGCCCTGTCGCCTGTTTCAAGTCGCTGTGTATATGGCGGCGTGGCAGAGGTAAGTGTCTATGTTGGCGAAAACACCAGAGCAATGGGCGTGGGCAGGTTGCTCATGGAAAAACTCATCGAGGAAAGTGAAAATGCAGGCTACTGGACACTGCAATCGGGTATTTTTCCTGAAAACGAGTCCAGCATCAAATTACATGAAAAAATGGGCTTTCGTTATATTGGAAAACGAGAGCGGATCGGAAAAACTGTCAACGGCACCTGGAAAGATAATTTGCTTTTTGAAAGGCGTAGCACCATAGTTGGCATTGACTAATTTTTTGAACTTGATACTTAAACTTGAATTTGAACTTGATAATGAAAAACATATTGGTACTCTGTACAGGTAATTCGTGCCGAAGCCAAATGGCGCATGGTTATCTTGACTATTATCAAAAAGACTTGGCCCATGTATACAGTGCCGGTATAGAGACCCATGGACTAAACCCCGGGGCAGTGGCCATCATGAAAGAAGATGGCATTGATATTTCGCACCACACCTCAAACCATGTCGATGAATACCAGGGCATTGATTGGGACTATATAATTACCGTTTGCGACCATGCCAAAGAAAATTGTCCGTTTATACCGGCAAAGAACGCCCAGCGGCTCCATCAAAATTTTACAGACCCCTCAAAAGTATCCGGTACCGACCAAGAAATACACGAGGCCTTTCTAAAGACACGCAATGAGATCAAAGAATTTTGCGAGACGTTTGTAAAGGAAGAACTGGTAAACGGCTGAGACTATTCTTCTTCGTCCAATTTTGCCACGGAATGCCCCTCGGCCACTTTACGTTCCAGTTCTGCCTGAAATTCTTCCATAACAGGTTTGACCGTGCTTTCGGGCAAATCAGCAATTTTGATGTACATGAGTCCGTCGACCGAATTGTTGAAAAGGGGATCCACATTAAAAGCCACTACCTTGGCATTCTGCTTGATGTACTTTTTGATCAATACCGGCAAGCGTAGGTCGCCCGGCTCCACTTCCTCGATCAACTTGTCGAACTTGTTCAGGTCGGCCTTGGTCTCATCGAACACAAACTCTTTGTCGGCATCTTTCAGCTTTACCTTGAACTCATTTTTGGGCCGCACATATTGGGCCACGTAGGGATCCCAGTAGTGCGACTTCATAAACTCGATCATTAGCGACTTTGAGAAATTTGAGAACTGGTTGCTGATACTTACCCCCCCTATAAGATATTTATGCTCGGGATGCCGCAATGTGGTATGTACAATGCCTTTCCAAAGCAAGAAGAGTGGCATGGGTTTTTGTTGGTACTCTTTGATGATATAGGCCCTTCCCATTTCAATGGACTTTTCCATCATGGGAAATAATTCGGGCTCAAAGCGAAAAAGGTCTTGTAGGTAAAACCCATCGATGCCATACTTTGGAAAAATTTCAGAGCCCAGCCCCATTCGGTAGGCCCCTACCACCATTTTTGCCTCATTGTCCCAAAGAAAAAGGTGATGGTAGTAGGTATCGAAACGATCCAAATCGATGGCATTGTTCGTACCCTCACCTACCGCTCTAAAGGTAATCTCACGCTGCCGCCCAATCTCTTTGAGCAAAAAGGGCATGTCGTTTTCTTGGGCCAAGAACACTTCATAATTCTTGCTTTGCAGCAGCCTGAGGTCTTTTTCACGCAATTTTTCAATTTCCCCCTCCAGTACCTCGGTACGCACCGGGGTAGCAACTTTTTTTGGCGGTTTGGGAATTTTCAAGGTTGTGGGCACTTTATCGATCAATCGTTCCTTTTCAAAGGCATTGGCCAACAGATAGGTCTTTTTCCGCAACAATTCAGCAAAATCTTCAAGGGTTTCTTCCTCTTTCTGCTGTGCCACCGAAATGGGTTGGCCAATACGTACATTGATAGACCTTCTGCCCTGTGATGTCAACTCAGAGGGCAATTTGGCGGTACGGAAAACGTCGTTGATCTTCGACAACCGATAGAACATCCTACTGTTTCTGGCATGGAAATAAATGGGCACTACTGGCACTTCTGCACGCCGGATCAGTTTAATGGCCGCTTCTTCCCATGGCCTGTCGACCACCAGTTTGCCATCTTTGTAGGTGGAAACTTCGCCGGCAGGAAAGATGCCCAGTGGATGGCCCTCTTTCAGATGTTTCAACGCCGCCTTGAAGCCCATGACACTGCTTTTGGCATCTTTGTGGTTCTCAAAAGGGTTTACGGGCATGATAAAGGGCCGCAGCGGTTCAATACGGTGCAGCAAAAAGTTCGCAATGATCTTATAGTCGGCATGCTCTCTGAGCAATAGCTTTAACAGCAATACTCCATCAACACCGCCCAATGGGTGGTTAGAGATGGTTATAAATGGCCCGCTTTTGGGAAGCCGCTTAAAATCTTCCTCCGGTATCTCAAATTGGATTTCGTAATGCTCAAGAATGGCATCCAAGAAGGCGGGGCCGTCCAAATCTTTATGGCGGTCATAGAACCGGTTGATAGAGGTCATCTTGGTGACAACCATCAATAACCAACCTACGAAAGTGCCCAAAAAGCCATACTTGTCTAGTTTTATGACCTTTGCAACTTCTTTCGCCGTGACCAACCCCATAATTCACAAGTTAGGTAGGCGTAAATATAGAAAAAACAAGGATTGCCAGCCCGAAAAAACTACTTCACCACTAGCTGCAACGTTTGTTTGCCCCGCTGTTCTACCAAGACCGTACGCCCATTTTGAAGCGATTCCAACGCCTTGTCATCAAAGTGGCGAATGGTGTACAACGAAACATCTTCATGACAGACCACCTTAAACTTTTTCTTGAGCTCGTTCAGTAGATTTTCGAGTCCGCCGAACTTGTTGTCAAAGCATACCGAAAAGCTAATGGCCGAATTCTGTATCAAATCGACCTTCATGCGATGGTCGTGCAACAGCTTAAAGATCTCACTGATATTGTTCTCAACGATAAAAGAAAAATCAAGGGAAGACAGTTTTACCAAGACCTGGTTTTTCTTGACGATAAAACAGGGTACTTCAGGCGAGATCTCGACCCCTTTGCCCACGGTGGTACCCCCGCTTGTGGGATCTAAAAACGATTTCACATGAAGGGGAATTTCTTTTCGCTGCAGGGGCTGCAATGTTTTGGGATGTATGACCGAAGCCCCGTAAAATGCCAACTCAATGGCCTCACGGTACGAGATCTGGTGCAGCAACTGGGTCTCTTTAAAATTTCTGGGATCTGCATTCAACACCCCTGGCACATCTTTCCAAATGGTGACCGAAGAGGCATTCAGGCAATAGGCCAAAATGGCCGCCGTGTAGTCAGAGCCCTCGCGGCCAAGCGTGGTGGTAAAATTATTGTCATCACTGCCCAAAAAACCTTGGGTGATGTTCAATTGTTTGGTGTCTACCTGTTGCTGAACCGCTTCTTGGGTACGCTCCCAATTTATATGTGCATCGCGGTAATTGCTGTCGGTCTTGATAAGGTCACGCACATCAAGCCATTGGTTTTTGATTCCGGCCTTTTCCAGATAGGCGCTGACGATGGTCGTTGACACCAATTCTCCATAGCCCACCACCTGATCATATACGAAACTATGCTTGGGCGATTTGTTCCACATCAAAAAACCCCTCACCTCTTCAAAAAGCGTCTTTACCCTTTCAAACACGGGGTGTGTTTCTGCTTCAAAAAGTACTTTCAAGATATTATGATGGTACTCGTACACCTCATGGATGGCACCATTGACCCCGTTCTTGTTTTCAAAATAGGCGTCGACCACTTTTTCCATGGCATTGGTGGTCTTGCCCATGGCCGAAACGACCACCAACGTATCTTCATGCCCCACTTCGTTGAGTACGCGAACCAAATTTTTGACCCCGTCGGCATCTTTGACAGAGGCCCCTCCAAACTTGAATATCCTCATATAAATCTATTCAAAAGCTCCTTTCGTTGGAAAAGGGAAGGTGTCCGCCACAGGCGGACGGAAGGGATTGACTTTAATCGATCAACCCCTTCTCCCGCTCCCGATAGCCATCGGGCTGCGGAATCCATCCCTCCATTACCAAAGAGGGTAGCTTTAATTATTACGTTCCAAATACCTTTTAATTCCTTTTTCATCCAAATGAACCACGTCCCAGTCGCGCATCACCTTGGCGCCATTGGTTTCGTAAAACTTGATGGCGGGTTCGTTCCAGTCCAGCACCTCCCAACTAATTCGTTTAACGCCCAGATCATGCCCATATTTCACAACAGCGGTCAAAAGCGCCTTGCCCACACCCTGCCCCCTTGCCTTCTCGTTCACGATAAGGTCTTCAAGGTGTATCACAGGGCCCTTCCAAGTTGAATATCTTTCGTACACCAATGCCAGGCCGACAATATTTCCGTCAGATTCTGCCACAAAACAGTGAAAATGCTTTTTTTCGCCAAAACCGTCCCGCACCAAATCTGCTTCGGTGACCTCGACGGCTTCAGGTTCTTTTTCAAAAATTGCCAGTTCTTTTACCAACCGCAAAACGGCAGCCATATCTTCTGGTCGGGCATTGCGAATCTCAACGTTCATTTGTTACAAATAAAACACGAAGTTATAAATTACAGAAATGATAACCTTGCGAAAACGTTGTAGTATCACAAAATACCCGATATTTGCATCCAAATAAAACAGCCTAACCGAATGCAAAAGAAGAACAAGACCCTAGGGGAGTTCATTATAGAGAACCAGTCCGAATTCCAATATTCAACGGGTGAATTGTCGAAGCTGATCAATGCCTTGCGGCTTGCGGCCAAAGTGGTGAACCATGAGGTCAACAAAGCCGGTCTTGTAGATATTCTAGGGCAGGCAGGCGACACAAACATTCAGGGCGAAGACCAACAAAAGCTAGATGTGCTGGCCAACGAAAAGTTCATTCAAACCCTGAAAAACCGTGAAATTGTATGCGGTATCGCCTCTGAGGAAGAAGATGATTTTATCAGCATCAACAGTCAAGACGAACTGCACCAGAACAAATATGTGGTCTTGATCGACCCATTGGACGGCTCTTCAAACATCGATGTCAATGTCTCGGTGGGCACCATTTTCTCGATCTATCGCAGGATCACGCCCGTGGGCACCCCTGTGACCCTTGAAGATTTTTTGCAACCGGGCAGAAACCAAGTAGCGGCAGGCTACATCATTTATGGTACCTCTACCATGTTGGTCTATACCACCGGCCATGGCGTAAACGGGTTTACCCTGAACCCCGCCATCGGCACCTTCTATCTGTCGCACCCCAACATGCAGTTTCCCGAGACCGGCAAGATCTATTCGGTGAACGAGGGCAACTACATCCATTTTCCGCAAGGGGTCAAAGACTATATCAAATATTGCCAACAAGAAGAGGGCGACCGCCCCTACACCTCACGGTACATCGGCTCTTTGGTCTCCGATTTTCATAGAAACATGATCAAGGGGGGCATTTACATGTACCCCAAGAGCAGTACCGCCTCAAACGGAAAGCTGCGGTTGCTTTATGAGTGCAACCCCATGGCCTTTTTGGCAGAACAGGCAGGTGGCAAGGCAAGCGATGGGTACCAGCGTATACTCGATATTCAGCCCACCGAACTGCACGAACGGGTGCCGTTCTTTTGTGGCAGCAGAAAAATGGTCGAAAAGGCCGAGGAATTCATGCAGGCCCGTTGACACACCGGTCTTGGGTGCTATTTCTTCAATAAATATTGGTAATCCTCAAAATCGATTTTGCCCGTGAAGATTTTGATGGACTTTTCAATGATCTCTTCAGCCTTTTTTAACGGAAACCCAAGCCCAATGGCATATTTTTCGACCATCTTGCGCTCTAGGTCATCGATCTCATTGTCAGAAAAGATAATTTGAAAGAAATCAAAGAGTCGTCTCAGTCGCTTCTCACCGCTGTGGGGTGTCTCTATCGGAAACTTGTTGTCCTTTTTCATGACCTCTTTGTACTCGGCCTCGGTGATGTTCAGTTTAAAGGCAAATTTGTCTAAAATCGCCTTCTCTTGCGGATTGATCTCACCATCTACGGCAGCCAAGCTCGCCAAGGTGGCAAAGTGTGCCAATTCCTTTCTCTTTTCTCCGTGCTCGTACCAATCAATAACAGGCATATCTCAATTTTTTGATGCGCAAATATAATTCTTTTTAGAGCTAAAAATTAAAGCATCAAGGCATTATTTTGGCGTTGCCCAAAACATGTTTTGGGCCGGGCTTTCCGCTTGTAATCCACCCCCGCAACTATGCGGGGTGCGGGTTATCGCTGCAATCCCTAACGCAGGGCACGTCAGAAATTTGTAAATTCACCCAGCTATGAAAAAGCCCCTCTTGCAATTTACCGACCGCGGTATTTACTGCGCGGCGGCCAATGTCTATCTCGACCCTTGGAAACCCGTTGACAAGGCCATCATTTCGCACGGCCATGCCGACCACAGCCGATGGGGCCATAAACAGTACATTACCCACCACCGAAATGTGCCCATTGTCAAACACCGGTTGGGCGATATTTCCATCACCGGAAAAGAATGGGGCGAAACCTTCACCATAAATGGCGTAAAGTTCAGTCTGCACCCTGCGGGGCACATCATCGGGTCGTCGCAGATAAGGGTCGAGCACAAGGGCGAGGTGTGGGTGTTCACAGGCGATTACAAATTGGAAGATGACGGCCTTGCCACACCCTACGAAACGGTAAAATGCCACACCTTCATCACCGAATGTACCTTTGGGCTGCCCGCCTTTTTATGGGAACCCCAAGAACAGGTCATCAACGCGATCAACGAGTGGTGGGCCTCCAACAAGGCAAACGGACAAACTTCGGTGCTTTTCGGCTATTCTCTGGGCAAGGCCCAGCGGTTACTAAGGCACCTTGACCCTTCCATCGGTAAAATATATACCCATGGGGCGGTCGAGAACATGACCAATGTGTTGCGACCCTTGGCAGATTTTCCAGAGACCGAACTGATTGCCCGCGACACCAAAAAAGAAGACATAAGGGGAAATATCGTAATCGCCCCGCCCAGTGCCCATGGCAGTACATGGATCCGAAAAATGGTTCCGTTCGTAACCGCTTCGGCCAGCGGCTGGATGGCCTTTCGTGGCGCCAGACGCCGGCGGGCCATTGACAAAGGCTTTGTGCTAAGCGACCATTGCGATTGGCCAGGACTGTTGGAGGCAATACGGTCGACCGGGGCAGAAAAGGTCATCTGCACCCATGGCTATACCGAAATCTTTTCGAAATACCTACAAGAATTGGGGTACGATGCAAGCCCCCTAGCCCCCAAAGGGGGAACGGTTCAACTGGGGGAAGAGGAAGAGGAAATTATTGCTCAGACCCTCGCCAAAGATGAAACTACACAGCTACCCTCTCCCGTTGGGAGAGGGGCTGGGGGTGAGGGAAAGGAGGTGAACACATGAAAAACTTCGCCTTACTCATCAAAACCCTCGATAGTACCAACAAGACCAATGTAAAGGTACAGGCCCTGGCAGATTATTTTACCACTGCCGATGATAGAGACAAGGTATGGACGATTGCCATTCTCTCGCACCGCCGCCCCCCACGGCCCATAAATACCACCCTGCTGCGTGAATGGGCCGCCGAGTTGGCGAACATTCCGCTTTGGCTGTTTGAAGAAAGTTACCATATCGTCGGCGACCTTGCAGAGACCATTGCTCTGGTGGTGCCTGCAAAAGAACGGTCTTCAAACAAATCGCTGACCCGGTTTTTAGAGGAAATGATAGCGCTGAAACCCAAAAGCGAAGAAGAAAAAAAGAAATACCTCTTTGACAATTGGCAGCGAATGGACTACTATGAACGGTTTGTGTTCACCAAACTCATCACGGGTGGTTTCCGCATTGGGGTCAGCCAAAAATTGATGACCCGGGCCCTATCAAAAGCAACGGGCATCGACGAAGATATTTTGGCCTACAAGCTTATGGGCAATTGGGATCCCAGCACGATCAGCTTTCACGACCTGGTGTTGGTAGAAAAGGAAAGCGATTTTCTCTCAAAACCCTATCCTTTTTATTTGGCGTATGCCCTCGAGGGGGAAGTCGAAAATTTGGGCGATGTCAGCAAATGGTCTATAGAGCACAAGTGGGACGGCATTCGGGCCCAAGTCATCATCCGCAACGATCAACTTTTTGTATGGAGCCGCGGCGAAGAGTTGGTGACCGATAAATATCCCGAGTTCGAAAGGTTTGTGGGGACGCTTCCCAACGGCACCGTGCTCGATGGAGAAATACTGCCCTACCCCAACCAAAAAATCGGAACCTTCAACGATTTGCAAACGCGCATTGGCAGAAAGAACGTCTCAAAATCCCTATTGGAAAAAATGCCCGTTGTTCTCAAGGCCTATGACCTCTTGGAGTGGCAGGGAAAAGACATCCGAACGGCATCCTATTTAGAGCGTAGAAAACTTTTGGAGAAATTATTTGATGAAGGTGTCATTTCGAGCGCAGTCGATAAAAAAGATTTTGATGATCTGAAGATTCCATTATTGCTCTCAGAACGCATGCAATTTGACTCTTGGGAAAAAGTCGCCCAAGAACGTGAACGCTCACGGCAAGTACACAGTGAGGGCCTTATGCTCAAAAGCAACCACTCGCCCTATCTCGTGGGGCGAAAGAAAGGCGATTGGTGGAAATGGAAGGTAGCCCCGCTGACCATTGATGCGGTGCTCACCTACGCCATGCGCGGCCATGGGCGGCGCAGCAATCTCTTTACCGATTACACCTTTGCCCTCTGGGATGAAAAGGAAAACGGCGAAAAAGAACTGGTCACCTTTGCCAAGGCCTATTCGGGGCTGACAGATGCAGAGTTTCGCCAAGTAGATGCCTGGATCAAAAAAAATACGCTGGAACGATTTGGGCCCGTTCGCAGTGTAACCCCCTACCACGTATTCGAAATTGCCTTTGAGGGCATTGCCCCCTCAAAACGCCATAAAAGTGGTGTGGCCACTAGATTTCCACGTATATTACGATGGAGAAAAGACAAAAAGATCGAGGAGGCAAATTCGCTGGAGGATTTGAGAGCACTGGTGCCCAATTCCTCCAAAGCTGGATAAAAACATAGTATCATCCAATAGTGATATTGAGTCATTTCGAAATGAGCAAGGCGATTGAGAAATCTCAAGCAGTTTATTTGTATCTAGATTTCTCACATTCGTTTGAAATGACATGGATTGCCAATAATCAACATGAACAGACAACAACTTATAGGTATAGCAAATGCCTGGTTCGAACAACAAGGCTGGAAACCCTTTGCCTTTCAAAAAGAGGCATGGAAGCATTTTCTGGATGGAAAACACGGTCTGCTCAATGCCCCGACCGGCAGTGGCAAGACCTATGCGCTGTGGTTTCCGATTGTGTTGAACTACATCAAAAACCATCCTGATTATAAAACCAAGCACCAAAAAGGCCTTAAAGCGGTTTGGATCACACCGCTTCGGGCCCTATCGCAAGAAATAAAGCAATCTGCAGAACGTATTGTCAATGATCTGGAACTGCCCATGACCGTTGGCATTCGCACGGGCGACACCTCATCAAAAGAGCGGGCGCAGCAGCGAAAGGCCATGCCGGATCTATTGATCACCACCCCAGAAAGCCTACACCTATTGTTGGCATCAAAAGGATATGGCCAAACCTTTAAAAACTGTTCGGCCATTGTGGTCGATGAGTGGCACGAACTGTTGGGCAGCAAGCGAGGGGTTCAGATAGAGCTGGGCCTCTCGAGGCTCAAAACCGTTTGCGACGATCTTCGCATTTGGGGGATCTCGGCCACCATCGGCAATCTTGAACAGGCAAGACAGGTATTGTTGGGGCCCGAAACCGAAGCCAATCAAAACGCTGTTTTGGTCAGGGCGAACCTGAACAAAAAAATCACGGTGAAGAGCATCATCCCCAAAAAGATGGAAACCTTCCCATGGCGCGGACACTTGGGGCTGCATCTGCTGGACGCGGTGGTGCCCATCATCAAAAACAGTAAGACCACTTTATTGTTCACCAATACCCGAAGCCAATGCGAAATATGGTTCCAGAAGATTTTGGAGAAATATCCCGAATTCGCGGGCGAGATGGCCATGCACCACGGCAGTATCAACAAAGAGACCCGATTGTGGGTCGAGCAGGCCATTCGAAATGAAAGTCTCAAGGCGGTAGTTTGTACCTCCAGTCTCGATTTGGGCGTTGATTTTGCCCCTGTGGAAACCGTTATCCAAATCGGCGGACCAAAAGGCGTGGCAAGATTTCTGCAGCGTGCTGGCCGCAGTGGCCACCGCCCCGGCAAAGAAAGCGTCATCTACTTTTTGCCCACCCATGCCATAGAACTGATAGAGGCTTCGGCCCTGCAACGTGCCGTCAGAGAAAAGGCCGTAGAAGACCGTGTGCCCTATCTGAACAGTTTCGACGTACTCATCCAGTACCTGACCACCTTGGCGGTTTCCGATGGATTTTATCCTGAGGAAATCTATCCTGAAATCAAACAGACGTTTTGCTATCAGGGCATCACCGAAGACCAGTGGCAATGGCTGTTGAATTTTTTGGTGATGGGAAGCCAGAGCCTGAAAACCTACGACGAATACAAAAAAGTAGAGGCGGAAGAAGATGGCAGGTTCAAGGTGAACGACCGTGGGGTGGCCATGCGGCACCGTTTTCAAATCGGCACCATTGTGGGCGATGCCAGCCTATCGGTACATTATCAAAAGGGAGGGTACATCGGTTCGATTGAAGAGTATTTTGTGTCAAAGCTCAACCCCGGTGATGTCTTTATATTTGCGGGGCGTAATCTGGAGTTTATTCGAATTCGTGGAATGAAGGTACAGGTGCGCAATTCAACCAAGCGAACCAATAAAGTACCTGCTTGGGCGGGTGGGCGCCTTAGTTTTTCTTCACAGATGTCCGCTTTGCTGCGGGAAGAACTGTACAAGGCCCCACCCCCTGACCCCCTGACCATTGTTTCGACTAAGCCCAACACAGGCGGAGAGGGGGAACAGCCTTCAAAGGAACTCATGGCATTGAAGCATATTTTTGACAAACAGCGGGAGGAAAGTATTGTTCCAGGTCCATCTGAGTTTCTTATAGAAACCTTTAAGACCCGGGATGGTTACCATCATATTTTTTATCCGTTCGAAGGGCGCGCCGTACATGAGGCCATGAGCAGTTTACTGTCGTACCGCATAAGTCTGCTTTCGCCCGTCACCTGTTCTTTGGCCTTTAACGATTATGGTTTTGAAATGCTGTCAGACAGGCCTATCGATATACAGGCCGTATTGGACAACAATCTGTTCACTACCGAATACATGCTGTCCGATCTGCAAAAAAGTCTGAACTCGAACGAAATGGCCAGGCGCAAGTTTCGTGATATTGCCGTTATTAGCGGCATGGTCTTCACGGGCTATCCTGAAAAAGGGGTAAAAATGAAGCATCTACAGAGCAGCTCGCAATTGTTGTTCGATGTGTTTCGTGATTATGAGCCCGACAACCTGCTGTTTCAACAGGCCTTCACCGAAACTTTTGAACATCAATTGGAGGAAGGCCGCCTTCGGATCGCATTGGAGCGCATCAACCAACAACATATCGTCTGGAAGCAATGTGAAAGGCCCACCCCTTTCTCTTTCCCGTTGATAACGGACAGACTGCGCGAAAAGCTTTCCAACGAAAAATTGGCTGACCGCATCAAACGTATGACCAAGATTTTGATGAAATAATACCACTCCGCCCCGACGATACTGTCGGGCACCCCTCCTAATCCCGATAATTATCGGGACAGGAGGAGGGCATTTTGTTGATATATTTGAGCTTATGCACAACCGAAAATTCTTAAAAGAAAGAAGACAAGATTTAAGGAACAATGGTACTTCTGCTGAAGCATTCCTCTGGAGATATTTATCCAAAAGTCAGTTGAAAGGAAGAAAGTTCAGAAGACAGCACAGTATTGAAAACCATATAGTGGATTTTTATTGCCCCGGCGAAAAGCTGATCATTGAATTGGATGGTCAGGTTCATGACAATGTGATAGCGCTCCAAAAAGATAGTGAGCGTGACGATTATCTAAAAAGTCTCGGTTTTACCGTTTTGAGATTAGAAAACAAACTGGTTTTTGATGATTTGGAAGGGGTCTTGCAAACCATTTCTGAACATTTTAAAAATGCAACAGGCTCTCCTCCTTTTCAAGGAGGAGAATGAATCCCGAAAACGGAACGTGCTTTGGGAGAAAGAGGTGGTTCAGCCCCCATTAAGATTGAGATTTAATACCACCCCACCCGTACTAAAAATTCAGGAGGGGAATACGCATGAGTTACATGACACAAAACATCAAAATACAAGACCAAGAATTTATCCTCCACCCTTTGGGTGGGGTGTTTTGGATTGAAAAATCGTTGCTATTAATAAGCGATGTACACTTGGGCAAAGTGGGACACTTCAGAAAATTCGGGGCCGCTGTGCCGAGAAAGGCCGTACACCAAAACTTTTTGTTGCTGGATAAGCTTGTGTCGGCATTTGAGCCCTTTCAGATTTGCTTTCTCGGTGATTTGTTCCATTCTTCCCTGAACAAAGAATGGCAACTCTTCGAAAATTGGGTGGCCAAAACACCCGCAAAAATTGTCTTGGTGGCAGGCAACCACGACATCATTGCACCCGAAAAATTTGAAGCGTTGGGGATTGAAATTTTTGAGGAACTGGTTTTGGAAGAATTCTTTCTGACCCATCACCCAACCGAACATGAAACCCTTTTCAATTTTTGTGGACACATACACCCAGCCATAAAACTCAGTGGCCTAGGTCGCCAACGGTTACGGCTGCCCTGTTTTTTTAAATCAAAAAACCAAATGATCCTGCCTGCCTTTGGTACATTTACGGGCACCCATACCTTGGCACCAAAAAAAGAAGACGAAATTTTTGTTATCGTTGAGAACAAAGTCATCAAAGTTTAGATTTCTCACGTTCGTTCGAAATGACAATACTTACTCATTGTCATTTCGACAGAGCAAAGCGACGAGAAATCTTGATGCCCTTTTGTCACTCCTCTAAATAAGGATGCCAAAAAAAATTGCATCGCTCCCTCCCTCATACTACCTTTGCACCAAAGTTTTTTGGATTGACCAAATCGTCCATTCTAACCCTTTTTGAACAGTCTCCGCAACTTCGGAAACTGCAGGACACCATTGCCCACTCCGAACCTCTGGACAAAGTTTATACTGAGCGAAACCGAAGTGCTCGAGGCGACATAATTCCCGTAAAAGGCTTGGTCGGCTCCTCGGTATCTTTTGCCGTAGCCCAGGCTTTCAAAACCGCCGAACGGCCCTTTTTGGTGCTTTTGAACGACAAAGAAGAAGCCGCCTATCACCTCAACGACCTTGAATTGTTGTTGGGCGACAAAGATGTGCTCTTTTATCCCGGCAGTTACCGCAGGCCCTACCAAATCGAAGAAACAGACAATGCCAATGTACTCCTAAGGGCCGAGGTACTGAACCGTATCAATTCCCGAAAAAAACCTGCGGTCATTGTTACCTATCCCGATGCGCTGTTCGAAAAGGTGGTGACCCGCAAAGAGCTTGAAAAAAATACGCTCAACATCAAGTTGGGCGATAATCTTTCGCTTGATTTCTTGAACGAGACCTTGTTCGAGTATGAGTTCAAGCGTGTTGATTTTGTCACCGAGCCCGGGGAGTTCTCGGTACGTGGGGGGATTGTTGATGTCTTTTCCTTTTCACATGACGAACCGTACCGCATTGAGTTTTTTGGCGATGACGTGGACAGCATACGAACTTTTGATGTGGAAACACAGCTTTCCACTGATCAGGTAAAGAAAATTACCATCATTCCGAATGTAGAGAACAAGTTTTTACAGGAAAACCGCGAAAGTTTTCTAAAATACATCAAACCCGATACCGTCATCTTTGCCAAGAACCTGTCGTTGGCCTATGGGCGCATCGATTCCTTCTTTGAAAAGGCTAAGGAGGAATTTTCAAAGTTGAGCAAAGAAATCAAACATTCGCAACCACAAGAATTGTTCGTGACTTCCACGTTGTTAAAAAATCAGTTGCAGGATTTTACAGTGGTTGAATTAGGGGGTGAGAACCTGAAACAAGTTCAGGGTGACGAAATTTCATTCCGCACCAAACCCCAACCTGCTTTCAACAAAAAATTCGACCTGCTCATTCAAGACCTGAACGAAAAGCACGAAGCAGGCTATACCAATTACATCTTTTGTTCGACAGAACAGCAGGCAGAGCGTTTCCATGATATTTTCGATTCAATGAACGAAGAAGCGCCTCAAACGCAGTCGAGAGGCATCCATTACCAGACCGTGGTCTTTCCTCTTTACAAAGGGTTCATCGAACAAGATTTAAAAATTGCCTGTTATTCCGATCACCAGATTTTTGAGCGCTACCACAAATTCCACCTTAAAAATGGCTATGCCAAAAAGCAGGCCATCACACTCAAAGAGCTCAACAAACTTGAAATCGGCGACTATGTGACCCACATCGACCACGGTATCGGCAAGTTCGGCGGATTGCAAAAAATAGAGGTCGAGGGCAAACAACAGGAGGCTATCAAACTCATCTACGGCGACCGCGATATTCTGTATGTGAGCATCCACTCACTGCACAAAATATCGAAATACAACGGTAAAGATGGTGCTGTGCCCAAGATTTACAAGTTGGGGTCCGCAGCATGGAAAAAGCTCAAACAAAAGACCAAAAGCCGCGTCAAAAAAATTGCCTTTGACCTTATCAAGGTCTATGCTAAACGCCGTTTAGAGAAAGGTTTCCAGTATGGGCCCGATAGTTACCTGCAGCACGAGTTGGAAGCTTCTTTTCTCTACGAGGATACCCCAGACCAGGCCAAGGCCACTGAAGATGTAAAAAAAGACATGGAGAGTGAACGCCCAATGGACCGCCTCATTTGCGGCGATGTGGGCTTTGGCAAGACAGAGGTGGCCATTCGCGCTGCTTTTAAGGCCGTTGACAATGGCAAACAGGTTGCTGTACTGGTGCCCACTACCATTTTGGCCTTTCAGCACAACAAGACCTTTAAAGAACGCTTGGCAGATATGCCCGTGACGGTCGATTACCTAAACCGCTTTCGTACCGCCAAAGAAAAGCGTGATATTTTAGAGCGGTTGCAGCAGGGCAAAATAGACATCATCATCGGCACCCACCAACTGGTGAACAAAAACGTGAAGTTCAAAGACCTTGGGTTGCTCATTGTTGATGAGGAACAAAAATTTGGGGTGTCCGTAAAAGACAAGTTGAAGTCCATAAAGGAAAATGTCGATGTGCTTACGTTGACGGCAACGCCGATTCCACGTACCTTGCAGTTCAGCCTGATGGCCGCCCGTGACCTCTCGGTCATCAATACGCCGCCACCGAACCGTTACCCTATCGAAAGCCAGGTGATACGCTTCAACGAAGCGACCATTCGTGATGCCATTTCGTATGAGATACAGCGTGGCGGACAGGTGTTCTTTATCCACAACCGAATCGAGAACATCAAAGAAGTAGCGGGCATGGTACAACGCTTGGTGCCCGATGCCAAAATAGGTATCGGCCACGGGCAAATGGAAGGCAAAAAATTGGAACAATTGATGCTTGCCTTTATGAACGGCGAATTCGATGTGTTGGTTTCCACAACCATTGTGGAAAGTGGATTGGATGTGACCAATGCCAACACCATTTTTATAAACAATGCCAACAATTTTGGGCTCAGCGACCTGCACCAGATGCGGGGCCGCGTGGGGCGAAGCAACAAAAAGGCATTCTGCTATTTTATTACCCCGCCCTATGAAGTGATGACCCCCGATGCCCGAAAGCGCATCGAAGCGCTTGAACAGTTTACCGAACTGGGCAGTGGCTTCCATATCGCCATGAAAGACCTCGAGATCCGCGGCGCAGGCGATTTGTTGGGTGGCGAGCAAAGTGGTTTCATCAACGAAATCGGGTTCGAGACCTACCAAAAAATATTGAGTGAGGCCATTGAGGAGCTAAAGGAAAATGAATTCAAGGAACTCTATGACGAAGTCGAAGGCGACCGACCCAAGACCTATGTCAAAGACCTACAGCTTGACACCGACTTTGAGTTGCTCTTCCCCGATGATTATATCAACAACATCACCGAACGGCTGAGCCTTTATACAGAATTGAACCAAGTTACGGATGAGGAAGGCCTGCAACACTTCGAGGCCAAACTGGTGGACCGGTTTGGCGAACTGCCCCCACAAGCGGTCGATTTGTTGAATTCAGTGCGCATCAAGTGGATCGCCACGAGTATCGGGCTTGAAAAAGTGGTCTTGAAAAAGAAAAAATTCATCGGCTATTTCATTGCCGACCAGCAATCAGACTTTTACCAAAGCCACACTTTTACCCATGTGCTTCAGTACGTGCAAAGCCATCCCCAGCAATGCAAACTCAAAGAAAAACAGACCCGTAACGGACTGCGGCTGCTATTGGTTTTTGAAGGCATTACGAATGTGGAAAAGGCCCTGCAGGCTTTGGAGCCGCTCCATAAGCAAAGCGCAGTGGCGCCATAGCTTTCTGTTTGTCTTTTCGACAGAGCGAAGCGACGAGGAATCTCAAGAGATTTCTCATCCCGAAATATCGGGATTAGAAATGACAGGGAAATTAAAAAGTCTTATACACTTGCCTCACAAATTCCCCAATCTTAGAGGGTTCCAACCAACGGGTGACGATGACAAGACCATTTTGCTGGTCGATGACAATAAAGTTGCCGCCAAAGCCTGCGGCATAAAAAACGTGCTCGGGCACGCCCTCCCAATGGCGATCGCCCTCCTTTTCGTTCAACCACCACATATAGCCATAATTGACGTTGGGTACTGAGGGCGTAGTGGCCAGTTCAATCCATTCTTTGCTGAGCAGCTGTTGGTTGTTCCATTGACCGTTGTTGAGAAAGAGCAGACCAAAACGGGCCATGTCTTCGGTGCTGATGAACATGCCCGCCCCTGAGTGGCCGCCGCCCGTGACCGATTGCATTTTGAGTCCGTCGATGGTCGTCCACGCATGGTCATAGCCATACCAACGCCATGTGGTCGAGGCACCAATTCGGTCCATTAGCTTTTCTTTGAGCACCAACGGCAACGGTTTTCGCCAAACATGGGTCAACGAATAGGCCAAAACGTTCACCCGTACATCGTTGTACTCCATCACCGTGCCCGGTTCTTGGAGTTTACGGAACTTCCAATCATCGAGGCTGCCCTCACGTGGAGGTCGGTCGGCCCAATCTTTGAGTCCCCAGAGTTCGCCCGACCAATCGGAATTTTGCTGCAAAAGATGCTCCCAAGTGATTTTATTGTTGTGCTCGCCATCAAAAGTACCATCCCAAACATAATTTCCCACTTTGTCGTTGACATCTGCAATCAGCTTGGCATCCACGGCCAAACCGGCCACGGTCGAGAGAAAGCTTTTGGTGACACTAAAGGTCATATCGACCCGTTTGGTATCGCCCCAAGAAGTGACAAGGTATCCGTTTTTGAGAATCATTCCCGCAGGGGCACCCCGTTTTTTGGTAGGCCCAAGAATTTCATGAAAAGGCTCCCGTTCGAATCCCTTTAGAATCGCTTGGCGTAAATCTTTGCTTCCTGAATATTCGTTTTGCAGAGCAAAGTTGACCGCATCTTGCAGAACGGATTCGTTATAAGTGCTTTTTTCAAACTTTTTCCAATCGGCATTCCGTTTGGGGAAATACATTTCTTGTCCAAATACTGGCAAGAAAACCAACAGTATGAATTTTAAAAGGATAGCTTTAACAGTGATTTTCATATGAATAAAACTCTTTGATAATAAAGGTCAAGATACCAAATGTCGGGTGAATGTCGGGGTAAAATAACCAAAGTTCTTTGCTTACCTTTTGTTTTGCCCATATCATTGTCGTGCATTTGTAAACAATTGAGATGAAACAACCTGAACTGGGACTCAAAATAGAGGCCCTTCGAAAAGAAAAGGGACTCACCCAAGAAGAATTGGTAGAACGCTGCAACATCAATGTACGCACTTTACAGCGTATTGAAAATGGTGAGGTTACCCCAAGAAGTTATACCGTAAAGACCATTCTATCGGCCCTTGATGAGGACTATGAAACACTTCAAGTAACGGAAGACCAAAACCCTGATTTCGTATTGAACGTCTCAAAAAAAGAGGCCAAATCGGTACATACTTTGCTCACCTTGGCCATGGTGTCGGGTGTTTTGTATTTAATCACCAGTTCGATGGAGGGTGTCATCGACTATTTCAGGTTTTACGAAGATGAATTGGTGTTTGGCACCATTGGCTCAGTAGTGCTCAAAATTTTCTCTATGCTCTTTTATGCCGCCATGGTCTACGGATTTCTCATTTCAGGAAAACTGCTCAAAAACTATTTGATGAAGATTGCCTCAGTACTCCTATTAATAGGCTGTGTGCTATTCTATCTATTTGATATTGTTTCCTTTTTCAACGACTTCCTAACATTTGAAGTGGTCATATTGGCAGAGGCCATCAGTTGGGGCACGTTGGGCATTCTGTTCGGGATCTCAATCATAAAAACGAACAAAATCATGCGTCCTCTCAGCTTTTTCGCAGGAGGTATGGAGGTACTGGCATCATTCTTTTTGTTGACCGTGGTATTATCACTGCTTGGTTGGATATTGCAGTTACCCGCGGTTATTCTAGAAGTGCTCTTTCTATATAGGGTCAGTCAGCGGGTCAAACAAGGTAACCACTAACACCTGTATAACTGATATCGGATTCTCCTTCATTTTTAACCGAAAAATGAGATTAACAACTTTTTGACCCACCCCTGAATTTAGATAAAAAATAAATTAGGGAAAGAATTGACTCACTATCTGCCTGATTAAAATTCGAGATTTAAAATAATCCGCTGACAAGCAAGGCATTAAAAATGACCATCCTTTTTTAATAAATTTTAATAAGAACTCTCTGTTGATAAAATAAGAATAATTGTCAAGTGATTTCTCTCTAGAATTATATTTTAGCTCGAAAATTTTAACCAAAAACAGTTATTTATGAAAAACAGAATTTCCATTTTCTTTGCGGTTTTATTCCTAAGTTTTCAACTGACAAGTTGTGGTGTAATGTTTGGTGGAAGCCGTTATAATGGCACCTTTATAGCCCATGGCAGACCCAATGCAGACATCTACATCAATGGTGAAAAAGCTGGTCAGGGTCAAGTTACAAAGATGTTGAAAAGGGATAGGCCTGTTAAGGTAGAAATCAAGGAAGAAGGCTGTGAGCCCATAACCAAAAATTTTGATAATACCTTCAGAACCGGAAATTTCATTTTAACTGTAATTTCTTGGGGCATCTTGGGCATCGGAGTGGATTTGGGAACAGGAGCTGCTTACAAGCCTGATCATAGGAACAATCCTTCCATTGAGAAACTTACCGATAAAAATTTCAGGTTTTCCATTGAATCAACATGTGAATAAAAATAGAAGGGCCTCCGGGCCCTTTTTTATCATTATTCAAAAATGAGAATCAATTTTCGTCTTCTTACTTCATGCATTCTTTACGTGCAACTTTTTACTGGCTGTGCATCTGGTTATGATCTTGGTGGCCCTGAAAATGCCAATTTTGTCTCCAATACTTCAGAAAGTGGCCTTAAACTCTATTACAAATACGATGTTTTAAGTGGTAAGTATGCAAAAAAAGAGCTTAGGAATGGCATCAAGGTCATCGCGGTCAAGATTATCAATACTGCCGAAAAAGATTATGTCTTTGGAGAAAATGTAGTGTTGCAGTATGATAATGGGGATAATGTGCATATTATGGACAGTCAAGCCGCTTATAAAAGTTTAAAGCAAGGTTCTGCTATTTATCTCCTATATCTATTGTTGACTCCGGTGAATCTTTACACCTACACAACTGATTCCTATGGAATTGAAGAAACAACAAATTCCATTCCCATTGGCTTGGTACTTGGGCCTAGTATGGCCGGTGGAAACATAATTGCTTCAGGTTCGGCAAATAAAAAATTCAAAATGCAGCTAAGCGAGTTTGACATAATGGGTGCTCCTATTAAAAAAGGGGAAACCATTTATGGCCTTATCCCTATCAAAGCAGGAAGGTTCGATGCACTTACTTTAAAAATTGCCAACTAGAACAGCATTTACTACAACGTCTTCAAATCCTTGATGGTCTTAAACGCCACATCAACCTGTTCATCGTTGACCAAAATGGTAAACTCGTTGGTGGTCGAAATCACCTCGTAGAGCACAATGCCCTCCCAGGCCAGGCGCTGAAAAATGAAGTAATAGATACCGGGCACCGAAACATTCTCGGCAGGCAGTTTTACCGTGACAGAGGATAGGTTTTCGGCCTTTTGTGTGCAGCGTTCGTTTTTGAACAGTTCCTCGACCGTTTTATCGAGGCTGTTGCTCACCACAATATTGATCTCGTTGACCCCGCGTGAAGAGGTATAAAAAATGTCTTGGTTTTTGTGTACCTCTTCCAACAACTTGGCCTGTTTGGCCAAGATGGTCTCTGACGACAAAAAGGTATAATCGGACAGGTTTGACCGCACCGTGATCTCGCCAATGTTCTTGAGCACCTTTACAATTTTGTGGGTGGCCCGAAACTCAAGATCATCTGACAGGCGCTTCAAGGCCATGACGATGGCCCCGTTGCGCACCTCTTTGCCCAACTCTTCTTCAATCTCTGGTTTTACAATACGCGATAGTGAGGTAAGGTTGATGATGCCCTGCGCCAAGGCACTCTGCAAAAAGGGCTTCTTTTTAATGTAATGCTCCACTACGGCCGAAATGGTCTTCATTGACTAAAATTTGCAACAAAAATAACATAATGTTAAAAATAAAACAAATGGTTAGAAATGATAGAAAGCATCCTTGATGTGATCCAGTTCGAACTGTTTTCCGTTTTTGAGAATGGTAATGATGTCGAAGCGTACCTCTTCATCAAAATTGTTTGCGGTCATAAAGGCATCTGCCGTGGCCACGAGCAACTTGATTTTTTTTTGGTTCACCGTTTCAGCAATGATTTCCAAGAAGTCAGAACTGCGCGATTTGACCTCAACAATGGCCATGATACCATCTTTTTTGGCGATGATATCGAGTTCGCCCTTTAGATAACGGAAGTTTCGCTGCACGATTTCATATCCTTCCTTCACCAAAAAATCAACGGCCAACTGCTCTCCGAGCTTTCCAAATTCGTTGTGTTTGCCCATAAACATTGAAAAATAGAAAAAAATATATGCAGTTCATCGAAAAATTTGACAGTTCACCGCCAAAACTGCGTTAACATTGTACATTTAAACCGCAATAAACCCTTAACCACCCGTTAAAGCACATAGTTAACCCCAAAGACTATGAATATGTTTAACGCCGAACTTTGCTATGGAATTCTTTGTTAATTGCAACACCTCAACCTTAGCGCCGTACACAACTCCCTTAGACAATCTAAGGGCGCAGCACCTATATCGTAGATTAGGTTTCAGCGCATCGGTTCAAACAATTGATCAAGCTGTGGGCCAAACGGCCGACACCTTGGTAGACCAACTAATCAACGAGGCAGTCAATATGGCTCCCATCGCCCCACCTGCCTGGGCCGATTGGACCAACGCCAACTACCCCGCAGACGATGACCTGGCCCGCCAACTGCGCAGGGCCCAGCGTGATGAGTTTGCGACCGCATATGGCAATGCCTTGTTGAACAACAACCTTAGAGACCGCCTCAGTTTCTTTTGGAGCAACCATTTTGTAACCGAGCTGGATGTATACGAGTGCAATTCATTTCTCTATTACTACATTGATTGCCTGCAGCGCAATGCCATTGGCAACTTCAAGACCTTTGTAAGTGAGATAGGGTTGACCAGTGCCATGCTCTATTATTTGGATGGTGCCTACAACAACGGCAACAACCCCAATGAAAACTATGCCCGTGAGCTGTACGAACTTTTCACTTTGGGCGAGGGCAATGGCTATACGGAACAGGATATTATTGAAACAGCCCGCGCCTTGACCGGATACGTGGAACGTGGCGAGGTCGGCTGTACCCAAGTGACCTTCAGAGCCGATAGACATGATGCCGGCAGTAAGACCATTTTGGGCCAGACCGGTAATTGGGGCTATGACGATGTCATCGACATTCTCTTTGCACAGCGACCCAATGAGATTGCAGGCTTCATCTGCAAAAAATTGTACGAGTTCTTTGTGCATCCCGATTCCGATGCGGCAGAAGCGCAACCCATCTTGAACGGTATGGCAAGCACCTTTATCTCTAACAATTTTGAGATAGCACCGGTGCTTTCACAGTTGTTCAAGAGCCAGCACTTTTTTGATGAGACCGCCATCGGTGTCATCATCAAAAGCCCTTTTGACCTGTACCTTAACTTTATCAAGGAGTCGAACTTCGCCTATGACGATGGCACCGTTATCAATGCCATCGATGCCTGTAGGCTCATCGGTCAAGAAATGTTCGACCCTGTTGATGTGGCGGGTTGGCAGCGCGATCGCCAATGGATCAACACCAACTTTATCATTGGCCGTTGGCTAACGATGGAAGTGTTCTTGGAGCGTTTCTTTCAGGCCGACCCCGAACAGTTCAGAACCTTGGCCATGGATGCCGTTGGCCCTGCCGATAGCAACACCAGCAATCCTGAAACGGTGGTGAGGGCCTTGGTCAATAAGTTTACCCCAAAAGGATTGTTGACAGATCAAGATTTTGAAAATGCCATGGATGCCTTCAAAATCGACGATGTACCCGAAAATTACTATTCGCCCGACTATACCCCCGGCGGATTGAGTTTATGGATGCTTGCCGTGAGCATGGAAGTGCCCACCCAAGTTTACGTTTTACTGCGTCATCTGTCAAGAGAACCCGAGTTTCAATTAAAATAATCCTACTGCTATGTGCGATACACACCACAACCACGATATAGAACCCCACAAAGGCCTAGAACATGAGGGCCATGACGTTGAACACAAGGCATGGAGCCGCCGCTCGTTCATTCAAGCGTTGGGCATTGCAGGCTCTGGTTCGATGATGCTCGGCAGCAACCTGCTTTCTGCTTCGGCCCCATCGCCATTGACCGCGGCCATTGCCGATGCCGAAACCGACAATATTCTTGTGTTGATCCGTTTGAACGGCGGTAATGACGGTTTGAGCACCGTCATACCGATTCAACAGTACGATACCTATGCCAATGCCAGGCCGAACATTTATATTCCTGAAAGTAAGATTTTGAAGCTGACCGACGATTTCGGCGTGCCCACCTACATGAACTCGTTGGAACCCATGTGGGGCGAAGGCCAGTTCAAGGCGGTACACGGTGTCGGTTATGAAAACCAAAGCCTTTCGCACTTTACGGGATCTGATATTTATGCCAATACCGATTTGACCACCACTGGTTTTGACGGTTTGAACACAGGATGGATGGGAAGGCATTTTGAGGATTGTTATCCCGATTATTTGATCAATCCGCCAGAGGCTCCCGCCGCGATACAGATCGGAAGCATCTCGAACCTGGTCTTTCAAGGTGAGGAAACCAATTACGCCTTTGTGACCAACAACATAGACCAACTGGAAGAGATTGCCCAGACCGGATTCTTTTATGATCTCGACAACAGTCTGTTCGATAGTTGTATGTATGGCGACCAGCTGCGTTTCTTGCGCGGTGTGGCCAACACCACCTATGAATATGCCGGTAAGATACACGAGGCCTATATGCGGGGCCAGAACCAAGTAGAATACCAAGACAACGGCTTTGCCCGTCAGTTGGCCCTTTTGGCCCGCTTGATCAAGGGCAATTTGGGTACCAAGGTCTATATGATCTCAATGGGTGGTTTCGATACCCACGGTAACCAGCCGTTGGCCCACGAGCGATTGATGTCGAATTTATCAATTGCAATCAATAACTTTTACGAAGACTTGGGCTTTACCGAGCAAGATGGCCAGGTATTGAGCATGACCTTCTCTGAGTTTGGCCGAAGAATTTTTGAAAACGGATCCAACGGTACCGACCACGGCAAGGCGGCCCCGACCCTGTTCTTCGGATCAGGCTTGAACGGTAGTGCCTTTGTGGGTGAACACCCCTCTTTGGATAACCCGAACGGTCGTGGCAATCTAGAATATACCATGGACTTTAGGGACCTTTATGCCACCGTATTGGCAGAATGGCTCTGTGTGCCAATCCCCAAAGTGGAACAGCATTTGTTGGACCACCCCTATAACCCGGTCAATCTTGGGTTTAACTGCAGCGGTGTGGAGTTTCCTGATATTGCCTACGATGACGAGCCGCCGACACTGCCCGATACGCCTCCAGGCGAGGGTATGGATCCAGACCCCGAGTTGGCCAATCAAATTATTCATAGACCTTACTATCCTACGGAAAGAAATCCGCATATCTACCTAGAAATGCCTTTTGCCGCCCATGTTGACATACAACTGTACAATATTTTGGGCCAAAACGTGGGTACGGTCTTTAACGAAATGATGCTCGAGGGCTCAGCCGAGATCAATATACGAGAGCGCATGCGCGGAAGCTTGTCTACCGGTAAATACATCTACCGAATTCAGGTAGCTGACCAGAAGATGAGTAAATCTGTCATGATCATGTAAGCCTTGGCTTGCATTTCCAGAATCCTCCGATTGTGCAGTCCCCCACCCCAATTTGGGCTACATAATTCGGAGGTTTCTTTTTTTGGCCCCACCCGCATCCTGAACGTTATCGGAACCCCTCTCATGTTCCACCGGAGACTTTCTGCAATATCCTTTCGAACAAACCATCCATCTACTTCAACTATTTCAGTATTTTTGGGGCCTAATTGAACACTCAATGGCCCAAAAACGCTATACCCTTACCGCGGCACTGCCCTATACAAACGGCCCTATACACATTGGCCATTTGGCAGGTGTGTATGTGCCCGCAGACATTTACGCCCGGTATCTTCGTTTAACAGATAACGACGTACTGTTCATTTGTGGAAGCGATGAACATGGGGTGGCCATCCCCATGAAGGCAAAAAAAGAAGGGGTCTCGCCGAAAGAGATCATTGACAAATACCATGACATCATCAAAAAATCATTTGAAGCTTTTGGTATCTCTTTCGACAACTACTCACGCACCTCGGCTGACATACACCACAAGACCGCCTCAGATTTCTTCAAGAAGCTGTATGAACAGGGTGATTTTATTGAGGAGGTTACCGAACAGTTATATGATGAGGAAGCACAACAATTTTTGGCCGACCGTTTTGTAGTGGGCACTTGTCCGAAATGCGGCCACGAGGAAGCCTACGGCGACCAATGCGAAAATTGCGGTTCATCTTTGAACGCCACAGACCTCATCAATCCGAAATCAACCATCACAGGCGCCGTACCCACCCTAAAAAAGACCAAGCACTGGTTTTTGCCGTTGGACAAATACGAGGGTTTTCTAAAAGATTGGATTCTTAAGGGCCATAAAAACGACTGGAAACCCAACGTATATGGGCAATGCAAATCATGGATAGACGACGGTCTCAAGCCGCGGGCCGTGACACGAGATCTCGATTGGGGCATACCCGTACCCGTACCCGATGCCGAAGGCAAAGTACTCTACGTCTGGTTCGATGCCCCTATTGGCTATATTTCATCGACCAAAGAATGGGCCGAGCGCGAGGGTAAAGATTGGGAGCCCTACTGGAAAGACAAAGACACCAAACTATTGCACTTTATCGGCAAAGACAATATTGTATTCCACTGCATCATCTTTCCCTGCATGTTGAAGGCCCATGGCGATTTTGTCTTGCCCGAGAATGTACCCGCCAATGAATTCTTGAATTTGGAGGGCAATAAGTTATCGACCTCCAAAAACTGGGCGGTTTGGCTGCATGAATATTTGCAGGAATTCCCAAACATGCAAGATGTACTGCGCTATACCCTCACCGCCAATGCACCTGAGACGAAAGACAATGACTTTACCTGGAAAGATTTTCAGGCCCGCAACAACAACGAATTGGTGGCCATTTTTGGCAATTTCATCAACCGTGTCGTCGTCTTGACGCATAAATATTACAACGGGGTGGTTCCTGGGCCAAATCACTTCACTGATGTTGACCAACAGACACTAGAGGCCCTGCGGAACTTTCCGAAAAAGTTGGGTGATTCACTGGACCGATACCGTTTTCGCGAGGCAAGCCAAGAGTTGATGAACTTGGCCCGGCTCGGCAATAAATATTTGGCAGACGAAGAGCCGTGGAAACGTATCAAAACCGATGAAGAACGGGTGAAGACCATTATGTTCACAGCCCTTCAGATAGCTACAGGCCTGGCCGTGCTGAGCGAACCGTTTTTACCGTTCACATCATCGAAGCTTAAAAACATATTAAACGTCAGTTCGGGTGATTCCGCAAATCGGAATCGTACCCGCCCGCCGGACGGGCAGGTCGAGAACAACTGGAATGACGTTTCCACAAAAGAAATTCTGCTGCCCGCCGGTCACCAGATCAACCAGAGCGAACTGCTGTTCAGAAAAATCGAGGACAAGGAAATCGAAGCACAGCTTGCCAAACTTGAAGCCGTAAAGAAATCAAATCAACAAATGGAAACAAGCATCTCTCCACAAAAAGAAACCATTGCCTACGATGATTTTGCCAAACTCGATATGCGGGTGGGCACCATTGTATCGGCAGAAAAAATGCCCAAGGCCGATAAACTTTTGGTCTTACAGGTAGACACAGGGCTTGACACGCGTACCATTGTTTCCGGAATTGCCGAAAGCTTTAAACCGGAAGAAATCGTAGGCAAAAAAGTGACGGTTTTGGTGAACCTGGCCCCAAGAAAGCTACGGGGCGTTGAAAGCCAGGGTATGATTTTGATGACCGAAAATGAAGCGGGCAAATTGGTCTTTGTAAACCCTGATGAAAGTGTCCCAAATGGGAAAATCATCAGCTAGTCAAGAATACTGTCTAGTTCCCTGCCCTTTCCAACCGATCGTTGATGCTGATTCCCAGACCTTTATCGGGTAGGCGTTCGGCAATGATCACCTCCAAGCCCACGGTATCCAATTGATGTAGTGCATCGAACAGGTTTTTTGCCGCCTCTTCCAAACTCTTGCTCTTTGAAAGCACCTTCACTACAGTTGCCTTTGGGTAATCATCCGTATAAAAAGACAACACCCCGATTTTTTCAAATTCAGTTCGGGAGAGGGCTTTTTCAAGATTGTCTGTCAGTATCAATTTCGTTCTGGGCGAATAATGTTTCAACAACATGCCGGGGGCCTCAGGGGCCTTTTCGTTCTTCAACACCAATTTTACCGCACCCACACATTGCTCGATGGCCTCAATGGGTACACCGCCCTTTCTATAAATAATGGGCGTTTCCCCATCAAAACCCACGATGGTCGATTCGAGGCCCACCGTACACGGACCTCCATCCAAGACCGTGACCGTATCACCAAAATAATCGGCCACATGTTGGGCCGAGGTGGGGCTCACCCTGGTAAACGGGTTGGCACTGGGTGCCGCTACTGGAAAGTCCAGCCCTTTCAACAATTCCAATGTAAGGGGGTGGTTTGGCATGCGGATGCCTACAGTTTCTTTGCCCGCGGTGATTAAATCGCTTATGGTGTCTTGCTTCGGCAGTATCAAGGTAAGCGGACCCGGCCAAAACTTCTCGGCCAACTTCAGGGCATTTTCGGGGACATGTGCAGCCAATTTTGACAGTTGGCCGATATCATGTATGTGCACGATCAACGGGTTGAACAACGGCCGGCCCTTTGTTTCAAAGATCTTTTTGATTGCAGCCTCATCGTAGATATTGGCGGCAAGGCCATACACCGTTTCAGTGGGTATGGCCACCAATTCTCCTTGGTGCAGAAGCTGGCGGCAATTTGCTATATCTGTAGTGATCCCGCTCGACATAGGCTGCAAAGGTATGACAGCAAAAACAATGCACAACATATTGCTGTCGGTTTCAGCTGAAAGATGGATATTTGAAAAAATTGCGGTCGGTTTGCTCAAAATAGCCTATCATCCCATTTACTGTCATCCATTACCTGTGGGGCATCGCTTTCCGATGATCAAATATGAGCTATTGCCCGAACAACTGTTGCATGAGGGTACGTGCTGTGATGATAATTTCTTTGAACCTGAATTTCCTGATGATGACCATATTCTGGCAGCACATGATGGCAACTACTATCAAAAACTGACTGCCCTGCAATTGAAGCCCAGTGAAGTGCGAAAAATAGGCTTTCCCCTGTCGCGCGAGCTGGTCAAGCGCGAACGGATGATTGCCCATGGCACCATAAAGGGATGCCGGTTTGCTCTTGAGCATGGCATTGCCATGAACATCGCAGGCGGCACGCACCATGCCTACAGCAACCGTGGTGAGGCCTTTTGCATGCTGAACGATCAGGCAATCGGGGCCCGATATCTCTTAAAATCCGGTTTGGCAAAAAAAGTGCTGGTCGTCGATCTTGATGTGCACCAAGGGAACGGTACCGCCGAGATTTTTCGGGATGACCCGGCAGTCTTTACCTTTTCGATGCACGGTCGTGGAAACTATCCCTTTAAAAAGGAAACGTCTGACCTCGACATCCCACTTGAAAAAGGAACTGGTGACGGTGCGTATCTTTCGATTTTGAACGAAACACTCCCCAGACTTATCGAGCAGGTCGAACCGGACTTTATTTTTTATCTCTGCGGTGTAGATGTACTAAAGTCAGACAAACTCGGTACTTTGGGCATGAGTGCCCAGGGCTGTGCGGCACGTGACCGGTTGGTGCTTGAAACCTGCAAAAAAAACGCCATACCCGTGCAATGCAGCATGGGAGGTGGCTACTCGCCCGACATCAAAACCATTGTCGAGGCCCATGCAAACACCTACAGGTTGGCACAAGAAATTTATTTTTAGCCCTATATTGAAACACAAATGCCAAAGCCGATGAAAACAGCCATGCCCCTATTACTTGCCCTTTTTATCTTTCAGGTGAGCGCACAAAAAGCGCCCGTTCAAAAACAGCGCACCCTGTGGAATGACTTCACCTATGACATGGGCAGCATGTTCGGGGGAATCGGGCATGCCTACAGTCGCCCATTTCACTGGAAGGGCGATGATTGGGCCCGATTTGGCTACACCGCTGCCGGTACCGCACTGCTGTTTACTATTGATGATGAACTGGACGATTGGGCCAATGGCATTCGGGGCGATGTGCCGCAATTCGTCAAAGATTACGGAAACAGGTTTGGCAACCCTGACAACAACTATATGCTCACAGGAGGTATCTATGCGGTGGGACTCTTCACCAAAAATGAAAAATTACGGAGAACAGGGGTATTGCTCATGGCCTCGGCCACAGCCGGGGGCTTTCTGCAACAGGTCACCAAACGGATCATCGGAAGGGCCCGTCCACGAAGTGGTGATCCATCCAGCACCTATGATCTCTTTCACCTCGACCGGGTCTTCAATTACGATTCGTTCTTTTCGGGCCATACGATGTTGGCCTTTACCAATGCCTATGCCATCGCCAAACAGTTCAAGAATCCCTGGGTGAAAGCAGGTATCTACACCGTGGGCATGGTGCCCGGTTTCGTTAGGGTGGTAGACCGTTTTCATTGGGTCTCCGATGTGGCATTCAGCGCAGTACTGAGTATCTTTATCGTGGAATCAATCGATAAATACCTTGACAAAAAATACAGCGAAAAGTACAACGACCAAAGCAAAGATGTAAGCTGGCACCTGTCTTTCGGGCCAAGAAAAATGGGCGTGGTCATTTCTTTTTAATTCGACCCTGTAAAAAGTCTGTACAACTCAATCATTTTGTAATTTTATAGTATAAAACCCACCGATATGTTATCAAAAAAAGTTGAAAAAGCACTCAACAACCAAATACGGATTGAAGCAGAATCATCGCAAGTGTACCTTTCAATGGCCTCATGGGCCGAAGTAAAGGGATTGGAAGGCATAGCGGGCTTCATGTACGACCATTCTGATGAAGAACGCATGCACATGCTCAAACTCATCAAATATGTGAACGAACGGGGCGGCCACGCACAAATATCTGAACTGAAGGCACCCAAAACGGAGTTTGGCACCTTTCAAAAGATGTTCGAAGAGCTGTACCAACACGAAATCTTTGTGTCGAAAAGCATCAACGATATTGTGCACATAACCTTGGAAGAAAAAGACTATGCCACCCATAATTTTCTGCAGTGGTACGTTTCTGAGCAGATAGAGGAAGAAGCGCTTGCCCGCACCATATTGGACAAGATCAGTTTGATTGGAAACGACAAGGGAGGCCTTTACCTTTTTGACCGTGACTTGCAACAGATCAATGTTGAAAGTGCGGCCTCCAACATGGGCGGTGAGTAATTGTTTATAATTTCTTTATTTAGATTTATTAAAAATAATTAGCTTTGCCAATCGTTATTGCTTTTCGATGGGCAAAAAGAAAAAGGACAAGAAGAAAAACAAGAAAGCGCTCTTAACAAAGATGTCGCCAAAAAAATGTAAGTCAAAGTGCTGTGAAAAGTACAAAAAGGGCGAGCATAAGCGCTGCAAGCGTTGCCCTTGTTTTGATTTGCTGAAAAAGGTAGCTTAGGCCCCACGTTGCAGGTGGTCTCAATTCTTTCCCTTGGGTTCTTTCGGCTCTGCGGTATAGGCCATTATATCTTCAGCTTCGCCGTTCACCATGTAAAACGAGGCAGTTCGAAAATACTGTTCGCTATGGCCGCAATGTGTACCACAGATTTTTTGATGGGCCCTATAGGCCGAGCCCTTGCTGTTCAAGTATATTTGATATGCCTGTGGGTCGTTTTCGGCCAAGTGCCGCTCAAAGGTCTTTTGGTCTGTCCAAAAATCAATCTCGTCCTCAATGGCCATTTTTGGTAGCGTATGCTCGTACATGGCATCGGCATGTGCCAATTCAGCATAAAACCTATGACCCCTTTCAATGGGGTTCACCTGCGACCACACCCCTACCGGAAGGCAGATCAGGAAGATGATATGGACAGCGGTGCGCTTCATGAACAGGCTTTTTCTGTTAGACGAGCAAAGAGGTATTTCGTTGCATGGTACTACCTTAAGTTATTGTTAAATCGGCAGCATAAAAAAGAAAAGGGGCAAAATGCCCCTTTTATCGATGTCTGTTGTCAAATTACTTTCCCAACATGAGCAATTCGTTACAGCGAATCTCGGTGATATACCGTTTCTCGCCTTCTTTGGTCTCGTACGAGCGGTGTGTCAACTTGCCCTCGATGGCCACTTGCTTGCCCTTGGTAAGATAGTTTTCGACAATCTCTGCGGTTTTGCCCCAGGCCACAATATTGTGCCATTGGGTCTCCTCCACTTTCTCTCCTTTGGCGTTTTTGTAATAATCGCTGGTGGCGATGGAAAACTTGGCAAGCCTATTGCCGTTCTCCAATGTCACGATTTCGGGGTCTTGCCCCAAGTTACCAATCAACTGTACTTTGTTTTTAAGCGCGTTCATCTTTCTAATTTTTAAGGTTAAACAGTCAATGCAATCGAATGTCCATCATCCGACAGGGCAAACATAGAACTGTGGGGAAAAAAGATTCGGTCAGGAAGCACTTATTTTCGTTTGTAAACGTTTGTAGTCGTTTGAAAACTTTTAACAACTAGCTGTCCTTTTTTCAAAAAGGACGTATTGTACGTTTGAGAAAAATAAAGAAACAAAAACACTTTTTGGTGTATTCTAGAATAAAATAAGCCCCATAAATTGGGATTAAAAAACGAAGAATGTGATGTTAACAAGACCGTCAAACAGATAACGGCTGAAAGTTAAGCTAGGGCTAGATTCATAACCTAGAATCCTATACACTCCAAAACATCACTTCTGAAATCCTGTTACCGCAGGTAGCCCTGTTAGAGATACAGCCGACATACCAAGTCGAAAACTGGTCTCTGGCGGGGCTTTTTCATTATAAATTTACCATAAAATGATATAATTATTGGCACTCCCCTTGTCAAGATAAAACTGTTATCTTTTCGCTACTTGTTCCACTTTGTTCATTGTTGCCAAACAAACTGAAATGGTAATAACCATTTAATTTCAGACAACCATTCGAAAAGATTTTGCGTCTTTATAAATAGATATATGAATAATTGAACTTTAAAACCAAAAGAATATGTTAGAAAACCCAAAAGTGAATATAAAAATCAAACTTGCTTCATTGTGGGCTTCAGCAACATTCTGCTATTTATATGGTGACTATTTTGAGTTATATACCCCCGGCAAAGTGAATAGTTTGCTCACAGGTGAGAATATTTTGGATAGTCCCAACAAACTATTTATAGCGACGATAATACTAGCAATTTCATCAATAATGGTCGCTCTTTCAATCATACTTAAAGCAAAAATAAATCGAATACTGAATATTCTATTTGGTTTATTATTTACTCTTATGATGCTATTTATTGGATTTAGTTCGAATACTGAATGGTACAGATTTTACGTTTTTCTGGCATTTTTGGAAAGTATTATTACTTGTCTGATTGTTTGGCATGCTTGGAAATGGCCAAAAATCACTTCAGAAAATAAATACTGAAAAGCCAGTTCCAAACTTAAGACGTACTTAGCTTATTGCGGTTAAGTCCCCAATCGGAATTCATCGCAATTTGCTATCTTTCGGTTACGGCGGAAAACCATAGCTGATTTTCCGTAACGAAGCCATACATGAGACTGCAGTCAACTGAAAGGCCATCTGCAATCATATAACCCCAATCTTTAAACCTTATCTCACCAATCCCCTGTTTGCCCAACAATTCGTATCTTTTGTACATATTCTCTAAAGAGCAATGGAGCACCATCTCATCGACAATACAGAAAAAAAACAATACGAATTTCAGGTTGGCGGCCATACGCCCAAAATCGAATATATCAAGGCCCAAGACAAAATCTACCTGACCCATACCGAAGTGGCCAAAGCACTCGAGGGCAAGGGCATTGGCTCTGAACTTGTCAGACAAGTATTGGAAGACATCAAAAAGAACGACCTTACCCTTATTCCGCTATGCCCATTTGTGGCAGGTTATATCAAAAAACACCCAGAGTGGCGCGAACTGGTCTTGAAAGGGATAAACATCGCATAATATGGAAAAGGAAATTGTAAAAGAGTACAGCAATGGTGAGTTGACCGTTATATGGAAACCCAAAAAATGCATCCACTCAGAGATTTGTGTAAAGACCTTGCCCGAGGTGTACAGACCCAATGAAAAACCATGGATAAAACCTGGGAACGCCACAATCGACCAATTAAAGGACCAAATATCAAAATGCCCTTCTGGTGCACTGACTTATTCAATAAAAGGAGAAATAGAAATGGAAGAAACCAAAATCACCGAATGTAATATCGTAGAAAATGGCCCTCTATTGGTAAGCGGCGACCTAAAAGTAACCTTGGCCGATGGCACGGTAGAGACCAAGAAAAGGTCCACCGCATTTTGTCGTTGCGGTGCCTCAAGCAACAAGCCCTATTGCGACGGTTCACACAAAGAAATCGGGTTTGAAGGTTGAATGTTTTTGTAACCCCCAATACTTTGGCATCGGATTTGCGCTTGTTTGATTAAAAACCAGTAACATGAAAAATGTACTCTTAGTCCTTACTCTTTTAGCAATGGCACCAACAACCTTTTCACAATCGAAAAATTTTTTGGATGTACCCTATCTCGAAACATCGGCCCGTGTCGATACCTTGGTGACCCCAGACAAAATTTATTTGAGCATCACCATTCAAGAAAAAGATTCGCGTGGGCGCAAATCGGTCGAGGAACAAGAGAACAAAATGGCACAGCGGTTGAAAGCCTTGGGCATTGATATTGACAAGCAATTGGTGATCAAAGACCTGAGCAGCAACTTCAAAAAATATTTTTTGCGGGGGAAGGAAGTGCTCAAAAGCAAGCAATATTCCCTATTGGTCTACGACGGACTTACTACGGGCAAGGTAATGGCCGCCCTTGAAGACCTCGACATTGCCAACACCTACCTCGAAAAGACCGAGTATTCAAAAATGGATGAACTCGAGCTCGAACTGAAAAAGCGGGCCGTAAAAAAGGCCAAACAAAAGGCTGTGGCGCTCACCGACCCATTGGGACAAAAAGTGGGGCCTGCCATCCATATTGTTGACCACTCACAACCCTACTATCCCCGATACAACCAACCGCGCATGCAAACCATGGCAAAAATGGACATGGCCGAAGCAGAACCATTGGACATCGATTTTGAAAAAATCAGGGTAGAGACCACAGTAAACATCAAATTTAGGCTGATCGAGTAATCACCTACCTATGGGCAACGGCCAATGCCGTAAATATGGTTTGAATTGTTATCTTGCTTAGTGTTAACCAATTCAGATAACCGACCATGAAAATGCTTCGCATTGCCTTGTTGCCATTTTTGCTCATCACACTCTTAGTACCCGCACAAAAACGTAAAAAGAAAGCAACGGCCCCTAGCATTGTTTTGAACGATTCGCTCTACACAGGGTTGAAATGGCGCAATATCGGCCCTTTTCGTGGTGGGCGAAGTGTCGCCGCAACGGGTGTCGTCGGGCAGCCCATGACCTACTATATGGGCACTACGGGCGGTGGCATCTGGAAAACGGTCGATGATGGCATCACCTGGAAGAATATATCCGATGGACAATTGGGCACGGGTACCGTGGGCGATATTGCGGTTTCAGAAAGTAACCCCAACATTATTCTGGTGGGCATGGGCGAACATGCCGCCAGGGGGGTCATGACCTCAATGGGCGACGGGGTCTACAAATCCACCGATGCGGGCAAAACATGGAAACACATGGGTTTGGATGAGACCCGACATATTTCAGATGTCATTATCCACCCCAAAGACCCCAATATTATGTTCGTGGCTGCCCAAGGGGCACAGTACGGGCCTTCTAGCGAACGCGGAATTTACCGTTCGCAAGACGGCGGTTCCACATGGCAACGCGTGCTTTATGTGGATGAGAACACTGGGGCATCTTCGTTATCGATGGACATGACCAACCCCTTGATCCTGTACGCCGCCATGTGGCAGCATCGACGATACCCTTGGACCATGGAGTCGGGTGGCCCATCCTCTGGCCTCTATAAATCCACCGACGGTGGCACTACCTGGCAACGGCTTGAAGAAGGGCTTCCCAAAGCATTTGGCAAGGCGGGCATCTCCGTTTCAAGGGCAAATCCTGAACGGGTTTTTGCCGTTATCGAAGCCGAAGGTGAAAAAGGAGGCGTTTATCGAAGCGATGATGCAGGTAAAAAATGGGCACAAATCAACAAAGACCGTATCAACATTGCCCGTTCTTGGTACTACATGGAAATTTTTGCCGACCCCCAAGACGAGAATGTTGTGTATGTGCTGAATGCGCCCGTTACCAAATCCATTGATGGTGGTAAATCGTTTGTGCCCGTGTCCACGCCACATGGAGACAACCATGATCTATGGATACATCCTAAAGACAACAATGTCATGATCAACGCCAACGACGGCGGTGCCAACGTGAGCAACAATGGGGGCAAAAGTTGGAGCTCCCAACAAAACCAGCCCACGGCACAGTTTTATAGGGTCATTACCGACAACTTGGTCCCTTACAATGTCTATGGAGGGCAACAAGACAATTCTGCCATTGCCATTGCCAGCCGCACCAATGATCAGGGCATTGACTGGAAAGACTGGTACTCGGTGGCAGGCTGTGAAAGTGCCTATCTGGCCTTTGACCCCGATAATCCTGAAGTGGTATTTGGTGGCTGCTACCAGGGCATCATCGAAAAATGGATGAAAGCCTCCCGAGAGGGGAAACCCATCAAGGCCTATCCCGAACTGGGGCTGGGCAAAGTACCTAAAGATTTTAAGTTCCGCTATAACTGGAATGCTCCCATCATCAGCTCGCCCCATGACCGAAACACGATCTACCATGCCGGCAATGTGGCATTCAAAACCCAAGATGGCGGCCATAGTTGGGAAGTCGTGAGTCCAGACCTTACCCGTGACGAGAAAGAAAAGCAAGGCCCGGGTGGAGGGCCGTATACGAACGAGGCCGCAGGAGGTGAAAACTACAACACCATTATGTACCTTGTCGAATCACCCCATGAACAGGGCGTTCTCTATGCAGGCAGCGATGATGGTTTGGTGCACATCACCAAAAATGGGGGTGCCAATTGGGAGAACATCACGCCCCCAAACCTGAAAGAGGGCATTGTCAATAGCATCGAGGTATCGCCCCACGACGCAGGTACAGCGTACATCGCTGTAATGCGGTATAAATTCATGGATTTGAGTCCGTATATTTTAAAAACGACCGATTACGGCCAAACATGGACCAAAATCACCAATGGCATTACCGACAAGCACACCTTTGTTCGTGTAGTGCGGGAAGACAAAAAGAAAAAAGGGCTGCTCTATGCCGGCACGGAAACGGGATTGTATGTTTCGTTGGATGATGGTCAGCATTGGCAGAAATTTCAATTGAACCTACCAGTGGTGCCCATTAACGATCTTACCATTCAAGACAATGACCTTGTGGCCGCAACAGCCGGCCGCTCTTTTTGGATTTTGGATGATCTGGGCGCCATCCAAAACAGTTTCGGCACTGCTGAAACCTTGAAAATCGTACAACCCAAACCAGCGTACCGCATTTTTGGCGGAAGCACCGAAAAACAGGTGCCAGGCTTGGGAGAAAACCCCAAATCAGGCGTTACAATCGATTATTACCTTCCGAAAAAGGCCGATTCAATGGATTTGAAATTGGAGGTTTTGGATAACGGACAGGTCATTCGCACCTACACCGACCAAAAACCAAAAGATTTTACATCATGGCCTGGTGGGCCGCCAAAGCCACAGGTACTTCCCTCCAAAAAAGGGTACAATCGCTTCACTTGGGATTTTAGGCGCGAAGCCATTCCGGCTGTGAACAAGGTTTTTATCTTTGGCAATTATGGCGGTTCTAGGGTGGCCCCGGGCACCTACGACCTGCGACTGACGTTTGGGGGCAAAACCGTGGAAACCAGCGCGACCATTCTGGCCAATCCAACTATCGAGGGCACACCAAGCGATTATGCAGAACAACAGGAAGTTTTGCTCAAAATTGAAAAGACCCTCAAAGAGATGCACGCAGCCGTCAACCAAATGCGCTCGGCCAAAGCACAATTGAAGCACTACGAAAAATTATTGGAAGACCAAGACAAGGCGAAAGAACTGCTTGAAAAAGGCAAGACCTTGATGGAGCGGATCACCGTTTGGGAAGAGAATCTCATTCAGCCCCAGCAAAAGACCTTTCAAGATGTTATCAACTTCAACAACCAACTAAATGCCGATTTCATGCATCTGAAAGATTTTGTGGATGTGGCAGAGCCCAAGGTCACCGAAGGTGCCAAAGAACGCCTGAACGACCTATTGGCCGATTGGGCAGTGTACGAAAAAGAGAAAAATGCCATTGTCAATACCGAAATGCAAGAATTCAACAATCTTTACAAAACCTTGGAATTACCTGCTATTTTGCTACATGACAATGATTGACCAGTGAAAAACGCTATTATGGCAAAACGTGATTGTTTGGAATGCGGCGCCGAAATCCGTGGTAGAATCGACAAAAAATTCTGTTCCGATTACTGTCGCAATGCCTATAACAACAAGTTGAACAAAGACAGCAAAAACCTGATTCGGAATATCAACAACCGATTGCGTAAAAACTATCGGATTTTGGACAGTTTTGAATTGAAAGATGGCAAGACGCGTACCACCAAGACCCGCCTGCTCGACAAGGGATTTGACTTCGAATACATCACCAACCTATATACCACCAAAAAAGGGAGCACCTATTTCTTCGTGTACGACCTCGGATATCTACCCTTGGACAATGACCATTACATGATTGTAAAAAGGGAATAGACCCCTACCAACACTCCTCTAAGGGGAGGGCTATAAGTTTACTGGGGCAGTCTTGTTTCGATAGGAAATATGGTTATGGATAGCTCTATGAATTGCCCAAAAGTTCTACCCTTTGGGGGGAGATAGAGGGGGCTTTTTATTTCCAGTTTGCACCACTAAGTTTCAATGCGGCAATCACCACATCTTTGCGGCTTATCTGACCTACCAATAAACCATCTTTCATCACTGGAAGCCTTCTTCGGTTATGCCGATCAAAAACTCCTGCAGCATCAAAAATGCTCATGTCATGCGGAATGGTCTCAACATTCTTGGACATAAAGCGTTCCACGCTCTTGTCAAGAATTGGTTGGTTGAAATAACGGCTTTCTGAAATTTGTTTCATACAGTCAGCCTCAGAAATGATCCCGACCAAAAATCCGTTGTCATCCATAACAGGTCCACCAGAGATATGGTACTTGGCAAAAGCCTCCATAACCTCCAATATTGATTGGTCTGGTGAAAAAGTGACCAATTTTTTCGTCATATAGTCCTCCACCAAAATAGGGACATCATACCCCTTTTTGGGATCGACTTTCGCTCTAGCTCCTTGAAAACTCTTGATTCCCATGTTGATTTGGTTTAAGGGTGATTAATAAAGTTAGTGAATTTTAACGAAATATTTAAATTTTTCGCAGTATAATATGTCATCCCTTTATACTTTTATCTACTTATAACCCAGTATAGCTGTATGAAACTTTCTAGAACCTTAGGCCTCTTATTGCTGCTTATGGCTACATATGCCAGCTTTAAAGTGCTGATGCCCGATTACCGTGCCGACTTGGAAAGTGCCAAAACCGATTTCTCTGTTGATAGGGCATTGGAGCATGTCAAGAACATGTCCCAAGAACCCCATGCGGTGGGGTTCAAGGCACATGCAACGGTACGGCAATACATTTTGGCCGAACTTAAAAAAATGGGGTTGGAAACCTTTACCCAAGAGGGCTATACCGCCGGCGACTGGGGCAACTTGAGCAAAGCGATCAATATTTTGGCGAGGATAAAAGGTTCTGGCAATGGCAAGGCACTGGTTGTAATGTCGCATTACGACAGTAGTCCGCATTCATCATTGGGCGCCAGTGATGCCGCTAGCGGGGTGGCCACCGTTTTAGAGGGCATCAGGGCATTTTTGGAAAGCGGTAAAACGCAAAAAAATGATGTCATCATACTCCTTACCGACGCTGAAGAATTGGGCCTTAACGGTGCCGACCTTTTCGTAAACCAACATTCATGGGCCAAAGATGTGGGGCTGGCACTGAATTTTGAGGCTCGCGGCAGTGGCGGCCCCAGCTATATGCTCATTGAGACCAATCGAGGTAATGGCACTATGATAGCAGAATTCACAAAGGCCAATCCGAGATATCCCGTGGCCAATTCATTGGCATATAGCATCTACAAAATGTTGCCCAATGATACGGATCTTACGGTTTTCAGGGAAGATGGTGATATTGAAGGCTTTAATTTCGCCTTTATCGACGACCATTACGACTATCATACAGCTCTTGACAACTACAGTCGCTTAGACAGGGAGTCTTTGGCCCACCAAGGCAGTTATCTCATGCCGCTTTTAACACATTTTGCTGATGCCGACCTGACCCATCTCAAAAGTCTTGACGACTTTGTGTATTTTAATGTTCCGGTGTTTGGCCTTGTTACTTATCCCTTTGAGTGGATTTGGCCCATGTGGGGCCTCGCCGTGGTGTTGTTTCTGGTGCTTTTGGCCTACGGTTTTAAAAAAGGCGTGCTCGACCTAAAATCGGTCTTTATCGGTTTTGTGCCGCTTATCTCCACTTTGGCCATTAATGGTCTTGTGGCCCATTTCAGTTGGCCTGCGCTCAAATGGTGGTACCCCGGTTTTAAAGACATCTTACACGGGTTCACTTATAATGGCCATACCTACATCTATACCTTTGTGTTTCTATCGTTGGGCATTTGTTTCTTGGCGTACTATCAGGTTCGAAAAATAGACAAGGCCAATCTTCTGGTGGCCCCTGCGGTCATATGGCTGGTCATTTGCTTTCTGGCAAGTACCTACCTAAAAGGAGCCAGTTTTTTTATACTTCCCGTATTCGGATTGCTGGCCGGACTCTTGGTGCACATCAACCAAAAAAAGCCGAATGCCTTTTTATTGGTGTTTTTGGCTTTGCCCGCTGTCTGTATTTTTGCTCCATTCGTTAAAATGTTTCCTGTGGGACTCGGACTCAAGATGATGGCAGCCAGCACACTCTTTGTTACCCTTGCATTTGCCCTGGCCCTGCCGTTTTTTGTTGAACTGAAGAACAAATGGCGTTTTGGGTTGTTGTTTCTGCTCTTGTTTGCGGCTTTCAGCATCGCGGCCCACATCAATTCCGACTTTACCGAAGAAAGCCCCAAACCAAGCAGTTTGCTGTATGTTTACGACATAGATGCAGAAAGTGCAAATTGGGCCACGTACGATAAACAGTTGATCGACTGGAATGCACAATTTTTCGGAGACCGTTTGCAAGAGGTCGACAAAAGCCAGATCAAAACCATCGCCAGCAAATATGGCTCGTCGTTCACTTACACTTCTGAGGCCCCGGCCAAAGCGTTGAAATATCCAGAAATCGATGTGGTCATAGACACCTTGATCGGTGCAGACCGCCACCTCGAAATATGTGTCGCGCCCCAGCGCCCGGTCAACCGCCTAGATGTGTTCACCAACGACACCCCCATATCAGCGGCCACTGTCAACCAAATACCACTTTCTGAACATTACCTCAACAACAGGAGGAACGGTAAATTGGTGACGCACTTCATATCCAACAACGACTATACAGAACTGGCCCTCATCTATCCCAAAGATGCTATTTTGGAACTTGTTTTCTATGAATCTTCGAACGACTTGTTGAACCATCCACAATTTTCGGTGCCCGACCGGCCCGACACGAGCATTCCCATGCCTTTTGTGCTCAACGATGCGATTATGACCATCAAGACCTTGAGGTTTGAGTAAGTGTATCGGTATTTTGGGCTGTGGTTGGCTGGGGCTTCCCTTGGCCTCTGCCCTGCAGAAAGATGGCCATTCGGTCAAAGGCACCACCACCTCGCCTGCAAAGCTGGATATGCTCACAAAGCAATCAATCGATGCCCATGTGGTGCAACTAAACCAAGAGCGGGCGGATGGCACTTTGGCCGCATTTTTAGAAGGCCTTGACACCCTTGTGGTGAACGTGCCCCCAGGCCTTCGGAAGGGTAATTCTGGAAACTACATGAAAAAAATAAGGCAATTGGTCGCCCCTGTCGAGCGCTCAGCCATACGACAACTTCTGTTCGTGAGCAGCACTTCGGTCTACGGTAGCGCCAGTGGGGAAATCACAGAAGATACACAACCACTACCCATCACAGAATCGGGCAAACAGCTTTTGGCTGTTGAAAAACTATTGTTCTCCACTAAAAGTTTCAAGACCACTGTGGTTCGCTTTGGCGGTTTGATCGGGCCTGACAGGCATCCTGTCCATTTCCTTTCAGGGAAAAAAAATCTGCAAAACGGACACGAAACGGTAAACCTCATCCATTTAGAGGATTGCATTCATATGATTAGAACCATCATCGAAGAAGGGTATTGGGGCGAGATTTTTAATGGGGTCTATCCCCACCATCCTACCAAGGCGCAGTACTACACCAACGAGGCCAAAAACCGGGGGCTGATACCCCCCTTATATGAACCAGAATTCTCAGAAAAGACTAAAAAATCAATAATTAACAAGAATTTTCTTATTAAAGGACATCGTTTATACACCTCTATAGCATCGTAATTCACCACTAAAATAACAATATTGACAACATTTATATGTTTTTTATGTTAATTACAATATTGAATTTCAACAAGTTACAGTCATAGTAGGTACCTTTATGGTAGTAAATTAAATGGTATGGTCATGGAAACTTCAAGATTGACTACGAGAATCTTGACGGAAACGGAAAAATTGATTGCCGAAAGTTGTGCCTCGAACACTCTTGATGAGAAGTCCATTGCACTGCATAAACTTATCATCAAGAAACATTACAACGCAGCCGATGTCGCCATTGATTACGAAAGACAGCGGATTAAAATGGATGTCATTATCAGCGAGGAGGATTACGATCCGAAAACGGTCAATCTGGCACTGGCAACCGTTCCTGTCAACATGTTCTTCAAGAACCTTTGCGATTTCTTGAAATCATGTCTTGAGAAAGACGTGAAGAGTCTGGCGTTCTATGCGCGAATTCTGATGCAATATGCCAATAAGAATGTGGCATTGCCTTCCTTTTAAAATCACAAAAAATTGCATGAAAAAGATGCCGTGGGCATCTTTTTTTTGTTGGTGGCTTTAGCATTTCATTTGCGGGACTGTTCAAGAAAAATGCGTAGTTTTGCCCCTCTAAACAAAGGTTTCCCATGAAGAAAACTGCAATCATCACCTTATTTTTCTTGATAAGTTTTTTAGGGTGGTCACAGACCCAAGAAGAGCTCAAAAAACATTACGAAGCATTTTATAAAGAAATGCGGCTTCAAGGTGATGTCAATGGCATTATCACGGCATTGACACACCTGAACGTCATAGCGCCCTCAAAAGAACGTAGAGATACCCTTGCATATGTTTATATGAACAACAACCAGCACATGCAGGCATTGAATACCATTGGTATCGACAAAAATGAAAACGATTCTGATCTTGCCGTTCAGATCAAGGCTGTATCGCTGAAGGCATTGAACCAGCCCAAAAGGGCCTTGGAGCAGTTCGAAATCTTGTTTAAGCGCGACCAAAGTCCTTACTTGGCCTATGAATTGGCGGATTTAAAAATACAGACCGGTGACAACGAAGGGGCAGCAGCCAATATAGAATACGGCATTGCAAATGCCAAAGACGATATGAAGTATGCCTTTTTCGAGCGGCAGCAGCCCTATGAGGTGCCCTTGAAGGCGGCATTTTACCACTTGAAGGGACTGATGCAGTACAACATAAACAAGGAGGATGTCGATGCGGCCATAGCTTCTATCGACGAGGCCCTCAAGATCGAGCCCAACTTTAATTTGGCCAGTCTGAGCAAGCAGGCTTTGGAGTCGCGGAAAAATTCGGCCACGAAAGAAGATTGATCAAAAACGTTCTTTCAGCTTTTTCGTCAACAGACTGTCAGACGCAGCTTTTAGTTCGATCACTTCAGATACATTCTCGTTGGGTATGGCGATGGAGAGTACGTAATGTGCGATTTTCCATTTCCCGTCGATTTTTTTCAACACTCCCGATCCGCGGCAAAGTTTCATTTGGGTGTCCAACAACTCATCGAACCAAGCAAATTTACCATTGTCAGAAACATAGATGTTACGCTCTACCGGCGTGAAAGCCCAAGCCCGTCCCCTATCAAAATACGGTTTTGAAAACTTCCTGAACTCTTTGTTCTGCCAATTTTCAGTGGCATCGGTACCCAAAAACACCCCGTCGTCGGTCATTTTTGAAAAATAGGCTTCAAAGTCAGCTTCGGCCGCTGCCTTGTGCCATGCATCCAAAACCGACGAAATGGCTGCTATGTCATTTTGGGCAAAACTCTGCAGGGCCATCAAAAAACAGGCCCAGACAATGGCATTACTCTTCATCCAATATCAATTTTGAGTCCAGCGGATTGTTCACCAATACATTGAACTGGTTTCTATAGGCATTATAGGCTTCAAGCATCTCGACTATGGCCTCTGTGGGGTCACGATTTTCAACGGCCAAGGCCCTTGCCTTCAGCAAAAAAGTGCGTACCACTTTCTGCCTGCTCTTAATCTGGGCCTTATCAAAAAGTTCTGGATGGTCAGAGGCGGCCAAGAGCTTTTCTTTTTCAATCAAATCATCCAATGCAAGGATCAGGTCTGCGTTGTTTCTTGCCCGGTACAAAATATCAAAGCTTCGTGAGAAGTTCCCAAATTCTTCCCATTGGTCCAGAACATCACTGGCCTTTTCGTTGATTTCTACCCGTTTGGGCATTTTTCGATAATCAAACCCAACCTCTTGCGAGGCTTGTTCGGTACCTGAAGCATTTTGGCTTTCATTCTTGCAGGCCGACAGCAAAAAAAGCACTGCAATCAGCATCTTATATCTAAGCATAAGCGAATGTACAAATTTTAATAAAGGCTATCTTTGTGCGGAATATTTTGATATGGCAAAATCTATATTGATCCTTGGCGCCTGCGGGCAAATTGGTACCGAGCTTACCCTTGAATTAAGGAAAAGACACGGAAGCGAAGCGGTAATAGCGACCGACATCAGGCACGGTGACGCCCAGTTGAAGGAGTCGGGCCCGTTTGAACTATTGGACGCCACCGACTATGCTGCCATTGAAGATGTGGTAATGCACCATGAGGTTGAAGAGGTTTACCTTATGGCCGCCATGCTCAGTGCAACCGCCGAAAAATTTCCGATGAGGGCATGGAACCTCAACATGGGTTCGCTCTTCAACGTTCTCAATCTGGGAAAAGAGCGAAAGATCGATAAGATCTTTTGGCCCTCTAGCATTGCAGTATTTGGCCCCAATACGCCCAAAAAAGAGACCCCCCAGAACACTTTGATGGAGCCCAGTACCGTTTATGGCATCAGCAAACAAGCCGGGGAGCGTTGGTGTGAATATTACTTCAAGAAATTTGGGGTCGATGTACGAAGTGTTCGTTACCCCGGATTGATCAGCTGGAAAACGCTTCCAGGTGGTGGCACCACCGATTATGCCGTGGAAATTTATCGCGAAGCCATAGCACATGGGCAGTATACCTGCTTTCTTAAAAAAGGTACGCAGCTTCCGATGATGTATATGGACGATGCCATTAGGGCCACCCTTCAACTGATGGATGCCGATCCAGAAAGGCTGACCATACGTTCTTCTTACAACCTTGCAGCCATGAGTTTTGCCCCTGAGGAAATTGCCGAGACCATACAGCAAAAGGTTCCAGGGTTTAAAATGGACTATAAGCCCGATTTTCGCCAAGAGATTGCAGACTCATGGCCGAACAGTATAGACGATTCAAAAGCGCGCGAAGACTGGGGATGGAAACCGGTCTATGATCTTGAAAAGACAACCGAGGAAATGGTATCACAACTTAATAAGTTGCGTTGAGCAAAAGACAAGGGTCCATCCTCATCAGTGCAATACCTCACTCCGTAACAACCGAAATACCCTACGCTGGCATATCTGGCAAGCTCCATCCATTATGGTAGGTATGTTTTATATATTCCGTCGCAGATTCAAGTGCATCGAGCTCTACATGTTCCACATTCCAAGTCGGCTTGCTGTCGACCATTTCAAACCCGAAGGTCTTGACCACCTTCATGGTCTCGTTTTCCCCAATATTGGTGAACTGCATTTGGTCACCGTTCCACTCAAGAATTTTATGGAGTCCTTTCAAGCGAATGGCCAACACGCCCAACAGCACCATTTCATTAAAGGGGCCGGAGTAACCAAAGTTTGCAGAGCCCTCAACCATATTCTCAGGTGATTCTTTGCAGGCCCAGATCCAATCTTACTCGTGCGGCCTGTCGCTATAGTCAACGGATCCAGATATCCGACTAAGATACGGTTTGACTTCCGGGACCCTGCCGGAAAGCAACCTCGGGTTGAATCCGCCATCTTCACAAATCAAGGTGTCTTTGGTGCCCACAAAAAGGCATCTTCCAAGGCCATCGTTGATCAAGGGGGCCCCTTGTTCAAGCTCTTCAGGGCGGTCAGGCAATCTCTTATCTGAGCAACCGGATGATGAAATGGTCTAGAACCTCTACGAATATCAGGATAATGATGACCCACTCGAGCCTGCTGCTTTCTCTATGATCCATAATGTCTTTGAACAGCTCAAGGTTCTCTTTTATTATTTCAATGCGCTCATGAATATACCGAAACCTGTCTTTTAAATCAAACGTCTGTTTTAACCGCTGGTTCAGGTCATTTAACCGTTGGCTGTGCCATGTGACATCGGGCGAATCAAAAATGTAGAGGTTTTCAGATATCTCGTTTTTAAGGTTCAGGATTTTACCGATATATCGTTTCAGCTTGTTTCCACCGATATCGAGCCTTCCTTTTTTCGAGGTACTGGGTATGCTGTTGGGTGCTTCCCAACATCTCTTCAGTAACCTCGGCGTACCGCTCTAGGGCAACAGATTGTGAGGCATTGAGCATAACCAGGCGTATGGCCTCTTCATCGGCATCTTTGAGCGAAACATGGTTAAAAGCCACTTTATCGTCACTAGAATTGAGCGACATACTGATCGTGTCAAAAAATGGGGTCTCATACCGGTTTTTTGCAGCTGTTTCCAATGATTTGAAAGTTGCCAGAATCTCACTTTCTGAATGACCAAAAAAAGCGACCATGCCATATTGGAAAATAAATAGGTATTTCTTTTCGCCGACCTTATAGAAAAGTTCGTCGCTATCAGAAAAAAGAAGTTCGTGCGAAACGTTGCCCCTGCACTGGCGAAGGTTTATGCCCGAAGCATATAGATAGGCTATGACGGTTGCCACTTCTACTATTCTTCTTCGTCGTTTGCCTTGGCAAAGGGATCTACCACAGCTTCAGGATCATTGTCCTCAAAATCGGCATAGTCGTCTTCATCGTAGTCGGCCATGGTCTTTTCCAATTTAGCGCTGATCTTTACCAAATACTTCGTGTCATCGGTCAATACCTCAACACACTCAACCCGCTCGCCGGCAGCATTTCTGAAGCTGATGATATCGTTGTCGCCGTATCCGTCAGGATATTCTTCAACCAAAAGCTTTAGCACTTCGGGAGTCAACTTTTTAAAATCTACTATGACCCGTTTTCTATTATCCATATCTATTGATCCAAAAGATAAGCAAAAATCAATGGCGCTACAATGGTTGCATCGCTTTCAATGATAAATTTTGGGGTATCGATATCGAGTTTGCCCCAAGTAATCTTTTCATTGGGCACCGCACCCGAGTACGAACCGTAACTTGTGGTGCTGTCGCTGATTTGACAAAAATAGCTCCAGAAGGGTGTATCGGTGCGCTCCATATCTTGGTAGAGCATGGGAACGACGCAAATTGGAAAATCGCCCGCAATACCGCCACCTATTTGGAAAAAACCAATTCCTTTTTTTGAATTGAGCGTATACCAATCGGCCAAAAACGTCATGTATTCAATACCTGATTTCATGGTACTGGCCTTTAGCTCACCCTTTAGCACGTATGATGCAAAGATATTCCCCATGGTACTGTCTTCCCAACCGGGAACCACTATAGGCAGGTTTTTTTTTGCCGCGGCGTACATCCAACTATCTTTAATATCGATTTCATAATACTGCTCCAAGACCCCTGACAGTAAAAGCTTGTACATAAATTCATGTGGGAAATAACGCTCACCCTTTTCATCTGCCTCTTTCCAGATTTCAAAGATGTGCTGTTGCAACCTTCTGAAGGCTTCTTCTTCGGGGATGCAGGTATCGGTTACCCGATTGAGGCCCTTTTCAAGTAGCTCCCATTCATCCTGAGGTGTCAAATCGCGATAATTGGGCACCCTTTTATAATGCGAATGGGCAACCAAGTTCATGATATCCTCTTCCAGGTTTGCCCCGGTACATGAAATGATGTGGACTTTGTCTTGCCTGATAATTTCGGCGAATATCTTGCCCAATTCGGCCGTGCTCATGGCACCGGCCATCGAGACCAACATTTTGCCACCGTGCTTCAGTTGCTCTTCATAGGCTTTGGCGGCATCGACCAGCGCAGCTGCATTGAAATGCAGGTAATACTTCTCTATAAACTGTGATAAGGGTCCTTTAGTCTTCATCTTCGTCAAATCTGGGGTTGGTTTTACTTTTTTCTTCGGTGGCCATTTGCCCTTCAAACTCATCCAAATCGATCTTCGACATGAACTTATAGCCCAACATTTTATAGTAGAGTTTGGCAGCCAAAAAGTCACTTGACCTATCGGCCGGATTGGGGCACAGTTCAACAATGTCAAAGCCCACAACATTTTTTTCTTCAAAGACCCTTTTCAAAAACTCAAGGGTTTCGTACCAAAGCAGTCCGCCTGGTTCAGGGGTGCCCGTCGACGGCAGTATGGAAGGATCTAGGGCGTCAAGGTCGAAGGTAATGAATACATTTTCCGTTAGTAGTTCTATCACGTTATCGACCCAGTAATCGTCGTTCACCATTTCATGGGCAAAGAAGGTTTTCTCCCTATCCATAAAAGTGTTTTCGATGGCATCCATACTGCGTATGCCAACCTGGACCAAGTTTGTGGTCTTGCTGGCCTCATGCACTGCACAGGCATGGTTAAAGGGTGTACCATTATACGATTCGCGCAGATCGGCATGGGCATCAATATGCAGTACCGAGAGATTGTCAAAGCACTCGTTGAAAGCCCTGATTGTGCCAATGGATATTGAGTGCTCACCACCAAAAATGGTCACGAATTTCTTCCGCTTTATGTACTCTTTGGTGGTTTTGTGTACGGCATTGACCATGGCTTCGGGAGAAGTGTTCTGCATAACTGGGGGTGCCAAATAAATTCCTTTTCTGAACACCTCAGAATCTGTTTCAATATCATAGAGTTCCATGTTCTCAGAGGCGTCCAGAAAAGCTTCGGGACCCTTGTCGGCACCTTTGCCCCATGTACTCGTGCCATCATAGGGCACCGGAAGCAATGCCACACGTGCTTTTTCAAGTTGGGCAAACCCGTCAGGGATGCCCGCATAATTTCTGGTTGTTTTCACCATTGTTGCGTTGTTCTTACGATTACTTTTTATGCTTCTAAAACTTCTTTCCTATTTGTTTCGGCCGATTGATCAACTTCTTGTTGATACCCCAAAATCTTAAGCATTTGCCCTGCGGACTGCTGTTCTTTGAATAGGGTGGTGGTCAGATTTCCTTCTTCATCCCTATCGATCAGCAGGTACTTCGGATGGGGAATGAGACAGTGTTGAAGCCCTCCGAATCCACCTATGGTCTCTTGGTAGGCCCCTATATTGAAAAAACCTATGTACAGCTCTTTATCCCTTTTGAACTTGGGCAGATAAATTGCGTTCATATGCTGCTCGCTATTGTAGTAGTCATCGCTGTCGCAGGTGAGCCCCCCGAGCAGCACACGCTCATATTCATCGTTCCACCGGTTAATGGGCAACATAATGAACCGCTTGTTGATGGCCCACGAATCGGGCAGGGTGGTTATGAAAGAAGAGTCGATCATATTCCATTTTTCGCGGTCGTTTTGCTGTTTTTGGTACAGTACCTTGTAGATGGCACCTCCGCTCTCGCCCACGGTGAAACTTCCGAATTCTGTGAAAATATGAGGCACGGGTACCTCTGCCTCATCGCAAGCCATTTTTATCTGGTTGATGATCTCGTACACCATATACGCATAATCAAACTCGAAAGCGAGGGAGTTTTTGGTCGGGAAACCCCCGCCAATATTCAAGCTATCAAGCGTTGGGCAAACTTTTTTCAACCGTACATATACCTTGAGGCACTTGAGCAGTTCGTTCCAATAGTACGCGTTGTCACGAATGCCTGTATTGATGAAAAAGTGCAGCATCTTCAGCTCAACCTTATCATTGTTCTTGATCTGCTCCTCATAGAACGGCACAATGCTTTTATAGCCAATACCCAGCCTTGAGGTGTAGAACTCGAACTTTGGCTCTTCTTCCGATGCAATTCGAATTCCGATTTTGAACGGGTCAGTGATCTCATCGGCCAGCAATTCGATTTCCTCATAATTGTCGATTATAGGAATGCAGTTCTCATGGCCATTGTTTATCAATCGGGCAATATTGTCGATATACTGGGCCCGTTTGAAACCATTGCAGATGACATAGGTGTCATCTTTTATTTTGCCCCGTTGCCTTAAAAGCTCAACTATGTTGATGTCAAAGGCCGATGAGGTCTCTATGTGGATATCGTTTTTAAGGGCCTCATGGAGCACATGTTGAAAATGCGAGCTTTTGGTACAATAGCTATAGTAATAGTTGCCTTGGTAATCCAGCTTGCCCATGGCATCAGCAAACCATTTTTTGGCTCTCTGGATATTGGCCGAAATCTTGGGCAAATAGGCAAACTTCAGCGGCGAACCATACTTCTTCGCCAATTCCATCAAGGGAATGTCATGAAACGACAAGCTATCATCAACAAGTGCAAACTCTTCTTGTGGAAAATGGTAGGTCTGATCGATAAGATCGCGATATCTAATATTCATTTGTAAAAACAGTGCTTAAAAAATAGACATAGGTTCAACAGGCAATTGAAAGGTGAACCGCATATTTAAATGAGCATCTGTTTTTGGTTGGTTGGAATAAAGAAATAGTCGTGCTGGCTTCTAAGGATAGAAGCAAAAGAAAGGGAAGTCAGCTTTAAACTTCGGGCGGTTGAACCTTCAACCTGTCGTGGTCGACACTTCCTAGTCACCAAGACCCCGAACATAAAAACACATTTCAATGTTCAGCCAAAAACGGGTGCAAAAGAAATTAAAAAATCAATATCTACAACAAAAATCAATCATTTTTTATGTCCGATTTTCCGCCGGTCTTCTCGAGCAATCGAATATGGTGTATCTCAACCCCTTTGTCAATGGGTTTCAGCATGTCATACAAGTTCAAGGCCACCAAACTTGCCCCGTGCATAGCCTCAACCTCAACCCCTGTTTTATAAAAGGTCTTGACCGTTACTTTGATTATTATCTCAAGCTTTGAGATCTGATATTCAACAGCAGCGAATTCAATCGGTAGCGGATGGCAATCTGGCAATAGTTCGGCCGTTTTTTTAATGCCCAAAAAGCCTGCCGCGCGGCTCATCTCGAACACGTCGCCCTTGGGCACCTTTTTGTTCTCTATGGCCTCAATCGTATTCTTTGACCCCACTTTTACAATGGCTTGGGCAACGGCTGTTCTGTGGGTGTTCTGTTTATGGGTGATATCGACCATGGTTCAAGTGTTCACTTTCCATTGATAACTATCATCTTCAAAAAGTTCTTTGCCAAAAACGGGCACTTCCTTCTTGATTTCTTCCACCACATGGTGCAAGGCCTCAAAAACTTCCTTTCTATGCGGTGAAGAGACAAAAACGAACAGACAGATCTCGCCGACAGCAACTTTGCCCAGGCTATGGTAAATGTGCATACAGCTCAGGTCAAACTTATCAAATGTTGCCTCACGAATTTCGTGGAACTTCTTGTTCGCCATCTCTTCGTAGGCCGTGTACTCAATTGCGGAAACGGTTTTGCCGTCAATTTTATCAGCGCGTACTTGCCCCAAAAAAATGTCATGGGCGCCGATTTGGGTTTTTGATTGGTGCTTGGCTATCGCATTTGCAATGAACTCAGGGCTTATGGCCCCGTCAATGAAGACGTTTTTTACTTTTTCTTTCATGCGACAATGTTTTAACTAAGGTAATGAAGAAATATAAAATCGAGGTTTTTCAATGCGGTAAAAAGCATTAATTTTACGCCCCGTTAAAATCGGGCGTCGGTCATACCAAAAATCGATGAACGGCCTCATAGTTCAAGGGATAGAATAGGAGTTTCCTAAACTCTAGATCCAGGTTCGAGTCCTGGTGAGGCCACAAAGTTGGGCATACCCAAAATGCCACTTCATAATTTGGACGATGGGTTTTCTAAAAAAGCCCACATCCACCCTCAACGGGTCGTTTTGGCGGCAAAAATCTTTTCTAAACTGGCTTTTGTCAATGGTTTGTCGAAGTAACCGGCAATCAACGAATGTTCTTTGGCAATGGCCCTGTCTTTCGAGTTTACAAAGGCGGAAAGCACATAGATATCGGGCTGCTTGTGCCCTTCTGAAATCAACTCCAAGTTATCTATAAAGGCCCAACCGTTCATATCGCCCATTACCAAATCAAGAAAAATAATATCGGGCAGCGGTTCTTTTTCGGCCAGCAGGTTGGCACATAGCTTCAGCCCTTCTTCGGCACTGCCACAAGCGACAATGTTAAAGTCGCCATCATACTGTTCTATACAATACCTGGTCGCAAACTGCGACACCAGGTCATCATCAATAATAAAAATTGTCGTTTGCACTGATTGGTCATTTAGAGGTCGGCGTACCGTTTGTGGTTATAAAACTAAGCGCTTTTTATAAAAACCGCGCTGAAATTCGGTGTTTTAGTGCAATAAACCGCCAAAAAGGAATAATCCAAACACTTAACTGTCAGGGCATTTCATACTAGTGCGGCAGTTTGCTTTTTAATAGTCCGTACACCAAGGCTCCCAAAAGGGCGCCAAAAATAACCACGATAATGGCCCAATAACCGGCCCCAAAGAGCACATACATCGGCCCAGGGCATGCGCCTGCCAAGGCCCAACCTAATCCGAACAACACGCCACCGATGGCATAACGGGCAACTCCTTTTTCTTTGGGCACTATGGTAATCTTTTCACCAAAAAATGATTTTGCCCCTGATTTTTTGACCCACTGTGTGAAAACTACACCCAGTACCAAGGCCGAACCGATAATGCCGTACATATGAAAGGCATCGAACTGGAACATTTCATAGATGCGGAACCAAGAAGCCGCTTCCGATTTGTACAAAACAATTCCGAAGAAAATACCGACCAAGAGATACAACAAGCTTTTCATGGTTAAAAGATTAAGGGAAACAAGAGATGTACCATGATCAAGCCGCCGGCAAAAAAGCCGATTACGGCAATCAACGAGGGCAATTGCAAATCGCTCAAGCCTGAGATGGCGTGGCCAGAGGTACAGCCGCCGGCATATCGGGCACCAAAGCCGACCAGAAAACCGCCTATGAGCAATAGGGCCCAGACCTTGGGGTCTGCCAACGATTCGGCACCAAAAAGCGCTGTGGGCAAATAGGCCTCGCCAGCACTCTCAAAACCCAATGATTCGAGTTTTTCGATACTATCGCCGCTGATGGCCACTTTATCATTCGATGAAAGTAGGTGTGCCCCTATAAAACCCCCTATCACCGCCCCGATCACCACCATCAAATTCCATCTGCGGGGGCGGGTATCGACCTTGAAATAATCGACAAATTTACCCGCACCGCCCAACGAGCAGAGCGTTTCAAGGTTTGAAGACATGCCAAAACGTTTGCCCAGCAATACCAAAATTGCCATGGTCAGGGCTATCAACGGACCCGAAACGTACCAAGGCCAAGGTTGTAACAATGCATCCATATCAGTTCATTTGCCGTAAAAATGGCAAAAATTTACATGGATGCCTTGTTGTGGCCTAGAAAAAATATCAGTTCTTCACTCCAAATTTCTTCAAAATATCTTCTAACAAGCACCATTTGGTGAAAGAAGACTGCAACAAATTGGCCCCCACAAAAGCTGTGAACCAAAGCCAGTTCATATTGACATAAATGGCCAAGATCAGGCTGATGAGAATGAAGCTTCCGGCGACACCCCTCACAATTCTATTTTTCATAACTATGGTTTTTAAATGAAACGTTCAACGGGCAATTCCACTGCCTTGATGGGATTGCTTGAATCCAGTCCATCGTTAAATTCTTTTAGCAATGCGAACAGCTTGCCCACTTTTTCCTCCTCCGTATAGGAAAAGAAAAGGCTCGACCTTGCCCCACTCTTCTCTCTGGGGAACCAGCTGCTGTTGAACAGCACAGGCGGTAGATTTTTATATCCCTCAACCGACGAGCCACTAAAACTTTCAATATCGGCGGCCTTTAACAGTTCAAATACTTTATCAGTGTATTCTTCGACCGCTGTTACAATCACCATTTTCATCACTAACTATTTTTGTGTTCAATCATATAATACACCAAGGGCACCACCAACAGGGTCAATACCGTAGAGGCGATGGTGCCGCCCATCAGCGAGATGGCCAACCCTTGAAATATCGGGTCGAACAAAATCACGAATGCCCCGATCACCACCGTGCCCGCCGTGAGCAGAATTGGCGTGGTACGCACTGCTCCAGCCTCGATCACAGCTTGTTTTAAAGGAATGCCCTCTTTTTTGCGCAGATTCACAAAATCGATAAGCAGCACTGAATTACGCACCATGATGCCCGCCAGGGCAATCATTCCGATAAAGGAAGTCGCAGTGAAAAAAGCCCCCATGATCCAGTGGCCCAAAACAATACCGATCAATGATAAGGGAATCGCCACCATCATTACCAACGGTGCCTTGAAGTTTTGGAACCAGCCTACAATCAACATGTAGATGATGACAATAACACCCAAAAAGGCCATGCCCAAATCGCGAAACACCTCTAGTGTGATCTGCCACTCACCATCCCACTTCACGGTGAAATCATCTTCAAATTCGGGCTGTGACATATACATTTCGTTCATGGTATATCCTTCGGGGAGGGGTATTCGATTCAACTTTTCGGTCATGCCCAAAATGGCATATACAGGGCTCTCTAACTCGCCTGCCATATCAGAGGTCACATAAACCACCCGTTTCTGGTTTTTGCGGTAAATACTCTTTTCTTTAGTACTTTCTTCAATGATGACCAAATCACCAATGGGAAGCATATTTCCATTTTTGGAAGCCACACGTATCTGCTTGAGGTCTTCCAAGCTCGAACGGTCTTTTTCGTTCAGCGTCAGTACAATCCCGATTTGGTCAAAGGCATTCGTTTGGTACAGATGCGTCACGGGCCGTTCTGACATGGCCATATTCAAAGTGTGCACAATCTGTGCGGTACTGACCCCATAGAGCATGGCCTTTTCTTTATCGACCACAAAGTCAAATTGTTTTTGGTCTGCTTCGACCATCCAATCGACATCGACCACATCAGTGGTGTTTTCAAGGATGTTCTTTACATTTTCGGCCACTGCAATCTGTTTTTCATAATCGGGTCCATACACCTCAGCCACAATGGTTGACAGTACCGGAGGGCCCGGTGGCACCTCTACGACCTTCACATTGGCCCCGTATTGGGACCCTATTTCTTGAATGCGTGGCCGCAGCAGTTTTGCAATATCATGGCTCTGGGCACTGCGGTCGTGCTTATCGACAAGGTTCACCTGAATATCGGCCATATTGCTGCCCCCCCTTAGGTCATAGTGCCGAACCAATCCATTGAAGGTAATTGGAGCTGAAGTACCAACATAGGCTTGGTAGTTGACCACCTCGGGCCTTGTGGCTAAATAAGAAGCGATTTCTTTGGCCACTACAGCGGTTCGTTCCAGAGTCGATCCCTCAGGCATGTCAATGACGACTTGAAACTCGTTCTTATTGTCGAACGGAAGCATCTTTACGGCCACCGATTTTGTAAAGAACATACCTATTGAGGCCAGCAACAATAAAAAGGTGATGCCCAAGAACAACCATCGTTTTTTACTGTTTTCTATCAAAGGCCGCTCAAACTTTTCATACATTCTGTAGATGAAGGTATCCTGAATTTGTATGGGTGCCTTCTCCTTTTTCTTTTTATCCTTTTCCCTAAGAAATAGATAGCCCAGATAGGGGGTAATGGTCAAAGCCACAAAGAGCGAGAGCAGCATGGCAATCGAAGCCCCAATGGGCATGGGCGACATGTAGGGCCCCATCAAACCTGACACGAACGCCATGGGCAATACCGAAGCAATCACTGTAAAGGTGGCCAAAATGGTAGGGTTGCCCACCTCATTGATGGCGTACAGTGCGGCATCTTTGAACGGCAACCGCCGCATCTTGAAATGACGGTGCATGTTCTCGGCTATGATGATAGAGTCGTCGACTACGATACCCGTCACGAACACCAAGGCAAAAAGCGTGATGCGGTTCAGGGTATAATCCAGCATATAATAGCTCAGCAAGGTGAGTGCAAAGGTGATGGGCACCGACAAGAACACCACCAGACCACCACGCCAGCCCATGGCCAGCATAACCACAAAGGTCACGGCAATAATGGCCCCGATCAGGTGCAGCAGCAGTTCCGATACTTTTTGTGAAGCGGTTTCCCCATAGTTTCTGGTCACTTCAACATGCACATCATCTGGCAGCAAGGTCTTTTTAAGATGCTCGACCTTCTGCAATACGGCATCTGCTATCTTCATGGCATCGGCACCCTTTCGTTTGGCAATGGATAGGGTCACTGCAGGATATTCGGAAGGATATTCATCAGACACCCCACTCGCCTTGCCGTAACCAAAAGACACATAATCATGGGCCAACTCGGGCCCGTCAACAACCGTGGCCACCTGCTTGAGATATACAGGTTGATTTTGGGCCGACCCCACAATCAGATTTTCCACGTCTTCTTTTGAGGATAAAAACCCGCCAGCCGTTACATGAAATTCGGTGTCATTGGCATAAAAATCACCGGCCCCCATTTGGCTGTTGTTCGCCTTGATCATTTCGGAAATTCTCAAAAAATCAAGATTGCTCACGGCCATTTTTGCCTTGTCGAGCACCACTCTAAGCTGTCGATTACGACCCCCTATTTTTTTGGTGATGGAAACATCTTCAACCTTTTCAATCTCATTGAGCAGTTCACTTGATATACGGCCCAATTGATAATCACCATAGGTTTCACTCCATAGGGTCAACGCCAAGATTGGCACGTCATCAATGGCCCGGGTCTTGACCAAGGGCATGGTGACCCCTTCGGGCATTTGGTCCATGTGCTTGTTGATCTCATCATACAGTCTGACCAGAGAACGCTCAATATCCTCACCAACGTAAAACTGTACGATGACCATCCCTGCTTCCTTCATCGACGTGGAATAGACATACTCGACCCCTTTGATGTTCGAGATGATTTTTTCAAGGGGTTTGGTAATCCTTGACTCAACTTCAGTGGGGTTCGCCCCAGGGTAGCCCACAAAAATATCGGCCATGGGCACATCGATCTGGGGTTCTTCTTCCCTAGGAATCAAAAACGAACTATAGACCCCGATGACCATGAACACGATCATCAAGAGCACGGTCAGTTTCGACCCTATAAATCCTTTGGCGATTTTGCCTGCTAGACCTTCTTTCATCTACTTATTTTTATTGGATGGCGACCTTGGCACCATTGAACAATTTTCCCTGGTAAGAAACGATATAGGTTTCTCCCCCTGACAGACCTGATAGCACTTCAAACCCATCCCCGACGGGGTCACCCAAACGCAACCAGCGCAGTATGGCCGTGTTGTTCTGGCCCACCGTATAGATGCCCGTGAGCTGTCCTCGCTCTACCAAGGCTTGCTTGGGCACGGTCAACATTTGTGATTGGGTATTCTCAACAGGAAATGCCACAGTGGCATACATGCCCGACAATACCGATGCGGGAGGATTTTTGAGTTCCACAGTCGCCAAATATTGTCCGCCCGTATTGCTGGCCGAAGTGCTCAGCTCGGTCAAAGTACCGTTCAAAACCGTGTCAAGTACTTTCACTGTCACCATTGCTGTCATACCCTCACGCAATTGGCCGACCTTGTTTTCAGGTATTTTGGCCACCACTTCCAAGGCCCCCGGGGCCTCGATGCCCACTAAAGGCATTCCAGGATTTGCCATTTCTCCTACATCGACAAAAGTGTTGGTGACCACCCCTTTGAACGGGGCCCGTATGTTCACATAAGCGAATTGTGCGTTGACCTCTTTTTCCATTTCCTCGGCCGCTTGTAATCTGGCCTTGGCCATCTCATACCGCGCCGTCATATCGTCCAATTCTTTTTGGGAAGCGCTGTTTTTTTGAAAAAGATTCACAAATCGGTCATAGTCTTTTTTCGCATTGGCAAAGGCTGCCTTGGCCTCAATGATACTGGCTGAGACTTGGGCCTTTTTGGCCCTGAGGTCCATATTGTTGATGACGACCAACAAATCGTCCTTGTTGACTTTTTGGCCCACCCTTACAGGGATTCGTTCAATATGCCCCATCATTCGAGTACTCAAAACAGCACTGTTCCCCGAACGTATCTGTCCGCTACCTGCTGTGAAATAACGCTCAGAGCCCGTTTCTACGGTTGCGACCGAAACGGGTATCGGTTCTGATGCAGTGTCAGATTTCGCAGCCCTATCACCACAAGCTGCCATTAAAAGCACCCCAATCATAAATGGGAGCCATCTTTTTACATTGTATCTAGAAATCATTGCCATTTGTTATCCTTTGGTTAAAAAATTATGGTACGAAAAAGCGTAATTGTATTCGTAGATGGTTTGATAATACTCCAGTTCTTTTTGGGCATATTGGGCCTCGGCCCGTAAAAGGTCTGTTGTGCCTTCAAGACCTTGCTCAAAGCGATTGCTGCGTATCTGCAGGGTTTCTTCAGATTGTTGCAATGCCAGGGCAGAAGTGTTCATGCGGTTTTTGGCATCGAGCAACATTCTCTTGGCTTTTTGTAGTTCCATCGCACTTTTTGAGCGATAGTTCTCATACTCTATCTGCGCCTTTTTATAATTAGCCCGACTTTTCTTGACCTTGGCAAAACGTTTTGAGCCTTGAAAAATATCCCACCTCAAACTGGCCCCAAAAGTGTAGCCTTGGGCATCGGCCTGAAAAATATCATCGTCAAAAAGTTCATACGAGCCAAAAGCATTCAAGCGTGGCAGAAAGGTCATCTTATCGGCCTTGTAATTCGATTGATGGGCTTTAGAAACCAACTGCATGGCCCTGACATCGGCCCTGTTGCCGATATCGCTTTCGTTAAGCCCCAAACCCTCCCCAACAGGGGCAAGCTCGCTTATCGGTGCATAGTTTTGTGTATTGCCTTCATGCATCAAAAAGGCTAGGTAGTCAGATGCGTTGCCAATGGCACTTTGTGCCGACACCAATTGATTTTCGACTTCGTTCGCCCTGACCTTCGCCTGTAACAGATCGGCTTTTTGAAGCAACCCTTGATCATAACGAACAGCCACCATAGCCTCGTTCGCCTTTGCCGCTTTCAGTGCCTTTCCAAGCACTTCAACCCTTTTATGGGCCAATTGCAACTGCATATAAGCATTGGTTGCCTCAAATGCCAGATAATCTTTTGTTCTCTCAAACTGCAGTTCACGGGCCAGCATGGTCAATTTCGCGGCCTTGCGTTGAAAGTAGCCATCAACATTCACCAAAGGCTGCTCAATAGTCACCCGAGTGGCATAATTCTGGATTTGATCAGGGTCGTTCAATAGCTGTGGGTTGAAATCGGCCTGTGTCAAAATCTCTTGGTTCAGCTTTGAACCAAAGGCCATCAAGGGATTGGTTGTGGCCATTCCCGTATGTGATACCGAAATATTGGGCAAAAAGATGGCATTGCCCATTGCATAGTCAGCCTTTGCCTCAGCCAATTCAAATTCTGAAATCTTGATGTTGGCGTTTGATTCCTGTACCTTTACCAACACCTCATTCAAGCCAATGGGCTTGGTGTTTTGTGCGCTCAGCGGTATGGCCAACCCCATTAAAAATAAGATACTGCCCAAAATTCTGTTCATCATCTTCTTGAATTTGGGACAAAATTACTTTGGCAGTATGGCGATGACAGTAACCTAAGTTACCTAGATCAAATTTGCGTCGGAAATATGGAAAAAGAGACCACCAGCCATCTTCGGTGAAGCCTAAATATATATGCTCAAGGTTTCTGTGGTCTGAAGAAGAAAGACATCCCGACAAATGGTGGGTATGACAAAAAAAGGTGCTTACCGGTTCAAAAGTTTATTTCTTGCCACTGTTCATCATGGCCACAACGGCCACCACAAGAAAAACAACGACCAAGGCGAACACCCCGATCATTAAAATGCCGTTATCCCATGAGACCAATGGTAGTGTAAGAAGTGCATTCATTGTCATTAGGTTTAGTAGGGCCAAATTTATGATCTCCCCGGGAGGCAAAACATGACAAATCTCAATTTTTTTGGCAGAATTTCTTATTCCAACACAAAGACCGCCCCGAAACCAGGGCGGTCTTTGCCTAAACAACCAACCAAAAAACTAATTTTTTTTACGGGTTCACAGACCAAAAATCGAGTCCCTACCTGTGGCATCCCTATTATTTTTCAGCTACTTATACTATAGCCTATGCCCAAATATTGGGTACGCCTTAGGCAATATCAGTAACATGGGTTACACAGCAATATGTACCTTTATGGTACTTTTAAGACCTAGCAATGAAAAGAAGGGCCTTTACAAAACAACTCTCGATTGCGGCCATGGCAAGTGTCATCGGCCATGAAATTGTCTTTGCAGAACACTTGCCTAAAAATTATGTACCCTTGGGCCTTAAAGACCCCGATCCTTTCAAATTATTCGATAAAGACAAGGAAATGGTGGTGCTCAACGATAAACCGTGGAACATCGAGGCAAAGGCCCATTTATTGAACGACGATGTCACGCCGAATAAGTATATGTTCATTCGTAACAACGGGCGGATTCCACAAAACATCGATGCTTCAACATGGATATTGAAAATCGATGGGGAATCGGTAAAAGCAGAAAAGTCGTATTCAGTGGATGACCTAAAGACAAAGTTTAAGCACCACACCTATCAATTGACCCTTGAATGTGGCGGAAACGGCCGTAGTGAGTTCGACCCGCCTGCCAAGGGCAACCAATGGACGGTAGGTGCGGTTTCTTGCGCCCGGTGGACGGGCGTTCGGCTGAGAGACCTACTCGAAGATGTCGGCATCAAAAGCGATACCGTCTATATTGGATACCATGCAGCAGACACCCATCTCAGTGGCGATCCATACAAAGAACCTATCTCACGGGGCATACCCATTGAAAAGGCCCTTCAAGACGAAACACTGTTGGCCTTTCAAATGAACGGTGATGACATTCCGTTGGCACATGGGTATCCGTTGCGACTTGTTTGTGGCGGATGGCCGGCCTCGGCCTCAGGCAAATGGGTAAACCGTTTGAGTGTGCGAAACAAAGTACACGACGGAGCCAAAATGGGCGGCAGTTCGTACCGCGTGCCCTGCGAACCCGTGGCCCCGGGCAGTAAGGTCGAAGATTCAAATATGTGCATCATTGAATCGATGCCCGTAAAATCGTTGATTACCCACCCCAAAAGTGGGGCACTGCTAAAAGAGGGACAAACATTGCATATCAAGGGGCATGCATGGGCTGGTGAACTGGAGGTCTCGAAGATGGAATACTCAATTGACTTTGGTAGCACTTGGCAACGCTGCACGCTTCAGAAACCTGTTAATCGGTTGGCATGGCAACATTTCATTGCCCAAGTGCAATTCCCAAAAAAAGGATATTATGAGGTTTGGGCCAAGGCCACCGATACCAACGGCAAAAGCCAACCCATGGTCTTGCCGGGTTGGAACCCAAAGGGCTATCTGAACAATGCCTGCCATCGTATTGCCGTGAAAGTCGTTTAACATGAACAAGAAGTTGAAAAAACAAAACAGGTCACTTTCAAAAACACTGATTACCAGTATAGTGACAGTGCTTGTTCTTGTCGGGGGATTGCTTTTTTTTACCAATGATCCTGATAAAACCAAAACGAAAGCGGAACCAAAAGAGCAATCCATGGATGTTTCCGAAGAAAATTTCGACAGAATAGAGAACGGCATACACCTGGCCACCGGTCTTGTAGCCGATGAAGGCATGCAGCTGGTAATTCAAAATTGCACGAGCTGTCACTCAGCAAAGCTGGTGATCCAAAACCGCTTGAGCAGAGAAGGGTGGCAGGCTACCATTAAATGGATGCAAGAAACGCAAAATCTTTGGAACCTGGGGCCCAACGAAGAGAAAATCATCGATTATCTGGCCAAAAACTATGGCCCTGTTTCAAAGGGAAGACGGCAGAATTTACAAAATGTGGATTGGTATGAGTTGCAGTAGTAGCAACCCTTATCATTCCTGCGCAGACAGGAACCCATCTTAACAAGTAATAAATTCCGCAGTGGATGCGGAAGGGCAAAATGGTTATATGGAAAAGTATGTTGACGCACTGGTAAACGGATTTTTGGGCACCCTGCAATGGACGTGGGAATCCATTATTTTCGAGGTGCCCTGGTACACCAATTATTTTTGGGGATTGATTGCCATATCGTTGGCGGTATGGTTGCTTGAAATCTTTTTTCCTTGGCGGAAGGAACAACCGATTTTTAGAAAAGACTTTTGGTTGGATGCCTTCTACATGTTCTTCAACTTCTTCATATTTGCCATTGTCATCAGTGGAATCTACAAGATGCTCGAGGTCCTTTTCACAGATCTGGGCATCCGCGCCAAAAGCCTGGCACTCATCGATTTTTCTTCGTGGCCCGTTTGGGCACAATTGCTCGTGTTCTTTGTGGTGCTCGACTTTGTGCAGTGGTTTACCCATGTTTGCCTGCACCGGTTTCCAATACTATGGCGGTTTCACCAAGTACACCACAGCGTAAAGGAAATGGGCTTTGCCGCCCACTTGCGCTACCATTGGATGGAGAACATTCTTTATAAGCCTTTGAAAGTCTTTGGTGTGATGCTACTGGGCGGTTTTGAGCCCGAACATGCCTATGTGGTACATTTCGTGGCCATTGCCATTGGGCATTTGAACCATGCCAATATCAAACTTACCTACGGGCCGCTGAAGTATGTGTTCAACAATCCAGTGATGCATCTGTACCATCATTCGTATAGACTGCCAAAGGGAAAATTCGGGGTGAACTTTGGCATCAGCCTAAGCCTTTGGGACTATCTCTTTAAAACGAATTATGTGCCTGAAGACAGCGGTACCATTCCTCTGGGATATCCCGGCGATGAAAAAATGCCAAAAAGTTTTTGGAAACAGTTGGTGTATGGGTTTAAAAAAGGGGATGACAGGTAGCTCCCGTCCTGTCCCGATAATTATCGGGATTAGGAGGGGTGCCCTGACACTGACGGTCAGGGCGTCGTGGTATAAAACCAACCTACTATTTCTTACAAAGGCAGATAAAGTTTTTAATCACGTCATTGTCAAGTGCAAGTTGCAACAATTGTGTCAAAAGACTAATCCACCGGTTTGTTTGTATTGGGAAATTTGATGCTCCAGATACCCCTGACCTCGTTGACATCATAGCCTGTTGCTTGGTCTTCAAGATACAGTTCTGACAAGAGCGAAGCTACCTTGGGTTCAATTATCGCTTCCATGTGGCGTAACCGCCCCTGAGATCATATATTTCTTCAAAGCCCATGGCCAATAGGCGTCTGGCCGCTTTTTGACTGCGGTTGCCCGATTGGCAGTAGAGGTACACTGGTTTTGATCTATCGAACGTATCAAATGCCGATTCAAAGGCACTGAAGCGAAAAAAATCAATGTTTACAGCTCCTTTGATATGCCCTGCCGCGTACTCACGTGACGTGCGCACATCGACCAACTGTACTTTCTTGCCCGCTATGGCCTTGGCATACGCCTGTTTATCCAATATGGAAATCTTGTCGGAAACGGAAGTGTTTCCAAATAAAAAATCGATAAATGACATGGTTTTATTTTTTCGGCCAAGATAGCTTGCCTACAACCACATCACAGTAACAGGTGTTACACAACATGAAAGTTTTTGCCTATTGGGAGGACCACTCATCGTATCCCCCTGAATAGTCATAGATTTCTTTGAAACCCATTTCCTTTAGCAACGCTGCGGCCCTGGCACTGCGCCCTCCCATCTTGCAATAGAGGTACACGGGCTTGTCTTTGTCAAGGGTCCCTATTTTTTCCTTAAAAAGTGGTTGATTTTTGATATCGAAATTCAGCGCATCATCTATGTGCCCGGCTTCATATTCTTGGGGCGTACGCACATCGATCAACTGTACATCTTTGCCAATTACCTGGGCCTGCATGGTGGCCTTATCGATTACCGAAATGCTGGGTTCGCCCTGCGATTTACACGATAGGCCCAAAAAGAGCAACAGGGCACAAACAAATGCTGGTCTCATTTTTTTGAAATTCTACCGCTTGCGCAGCTCACAAACGATTTGGCCTTTGCTACAAAGTTGTTCTCGCTATCAACAGGTGGGTACCCAAGATCCTTCAATTTCTGTATGGCCTCGGCCTTTTCTTCTTCCCCCTCATGCACGAAGGTTACGGTGCTTTCTTCTTCGTTGACCTGCACATCGTCCACCTTTTCAATTTTCGACAAGCGATCGACAATAGTGGCGGCACAGCCGCCACATTTCAGGTTCTGTATGGCTATGGATGATTTCATCAGTTTGAGCTTTTGGTGGTCGGACAAACATAATCGGTCACGGGAATGTCGGTTTTCTTGATATCTGCAAATCCACCTGCCACATCGACCAGGTTATGGATGCCCCTGCTCTTGAGAATAGAGGCAGCTATCATGCTACGGTATCCACCCGCGCAGTGCAGGTAAAAGGTTTTATCTTTTGGAAATTCGGCCAAATGGTCGTTGATAAAATCCAAGGGGGTCAAATGGGCCCCTTCGACATGTTCGGCAGTGTACTCGCTCTCTTTTCTGACATCGAAGACAGGAACGCCACCCTGCTTCCAATGTTGTTCAAAGGTCTTGGCATCGACGCTCTTGACCGAATCGACTTGCTTTCCTGCAGCTTTCCAGGCTTCAACACCCCCTTTGAGATACCCAATAGTGCCATCGAAGCCCACCCTTGACAGGCGCGTAATGGCCTCTTCTTCTTTTCCTTCAGGGGCAATCAGCAAAATAGGCTGCTTAACATCAGCGATCAAAGCGCCGACCCAAGGGGCAAAACTGCCGTTAAGGCCTATGAAAATTGACCGGGGCACGTGTGCCCTGGCAAATTCTTCTTGATGGCGCACATCAAGTACCACGGCCCCTGTCTCATTGGCTGCCGTTTCAAAGGCATCGGGTGACATGGCGATATTGCCCCTATCGAGCACCTCGTCGATATCATCGTAGCCCTCTTTGTTCATTTTTACGTTCAACGGAAAATATTGTGGTGGGGGCAACAGGCCGTCGGTCACCTCTTTGATGAATTCTTCCCTGGTCATGTCGGCACGTAGGGCATAGTTCATTTTCTTTTGGTTGCCAAGGGTATCAACGGTTTCCTTCATCATGTTCTTGCCACAGGCCGAGCCAGCCCCATGTGCCGGATATACGATCACATCATCGGCCAAGGGCATGATCTTGTTTCGAAGGCTGTCGTACAAAATGCCGGCCAGTTCTTCTTGGGTCATGTTTGCCGCTTTTTGTGCAAGATCGGGCCGCCCCACATCACCCAAAAACAGGGTGTCGCCGCTAAAGATGGCATGGTCTTTACCATATTCATCTCGTAGCAGGTAGGTGGTGCTTTCCATGGTATGGCCCGGGGTGTGCAGGGCAACAATGGTCAGCTTGCCCAGTTTGAACTCTTGTCCGTCTTCTGCGATTATGGCCTCAAAGCTGGGATTTGCATTGGGCCCATAGACAATGGGGGCCCCCGTTTCTTTTGACAAGGTAATGTGACCGCTCACAAAATCTGCGTGGAAATGGGTCTCAAAAATATATTTGATCTTGGCATTGTCGCGCTCAGCCCTCTCAATATAGGGCCGTACCTCTCGAAGTGGGTCAATGATGGCCGCTTCACCTTCACTTTCAATATAGTAGGCCCCTTGGGCCAAGCATCCTGTATATATCTGTTCAATGTTCATAGTCAACAAAATTTTTTCAAAATTACAAGGTATTTTCCACTTAAAATGCCACTTAAGTTACAAAACGCGACCCACCCGACTGCTCTGAAATCTTTGATTGCAGTGGGGTCTTCTCCTTTAGGCTCTGGCAATACTCAAAAGCTTCAAAAGTTCTGACAAAAAGGTTTTCGCTACCGATCTTTTCTGCAAGGCCACTTTCAAAAAGGATGTCGCGAGTAGGACCGATGGCCCCCGTCACCAACAGGGTAATCCCTTTCTTTTGAAAATCGTCCAATACCTGTTTGAGCATGGTAACTGCCGTGCTATCAATGTAGTCAATCGATTCCGCATTTAAAATGACATATTTCAGTTTCTCACCTTTTTGCCCCATGTTCTTGTAGAGCTCTTTCTTGAAATAGTCTTTGTTTGCGAAGTAAAGCTGGCTGTCGAATCGCAATATCAGTATCTCATCGAAGACTTCAATATCTTCACTAAAGCGATTGATGTTCTTAAAGTACTCGGTACCCCTTATTCTGCCCAAGACGGCAATATGTGGTTTTGAAGTGCGATAGACCAACAATGCCAGCGAAAACAACACACCCAATACGATACCTTCGATGATACCGACTCCCAAAGTGATTAAAAAGGTGACCATCAACAGCGCAAACTCATCTTTTCGGCTTTTATACAGACCAACGGCATATCTCACATCTATGAGCCCATATACCGCCACCAAAATGATGGCGGCCAACACCGCATTGGGCAAGTATTGAAAAACGGGTGTGAGAAAAAGCAAGATCAGCCCCACCACCATGGCACTGATCAGCGATGCGATACCTGTTTTTGCCCCTGCATTCACATTAACGGCAGTTCTTGAAAACCCAGCGGTCACGGAGTATGCCTGAAAGAACGAACCGGCTATGTTCGAGGTACCCAATGCCAACAATTCTTGATTGGGCCGCAGGGAGTCTGAGGCATCTTTTGCCTCAATGCCCTTGGCTATGGAAACGGCCTCCACAAAAGACAACAGTGCCAGCGTAATGGCTATGGGGGCCAGATTCCAGATTTTTTCAACCCCGACCACAGGTATTTTGAAGGTGGGCAATCCCCCTGGAATCTCGCCAACGACCCTCACCCCAACATCTCCCAATTGCAAAAAGTAAATAATGGAGATCGAAACAACTACCACAATGAGAGCCGCCGGTATTTTTTTGCTGAGCCTTGGCAGCAACGAAATCACGGCAATGGCCAACACCCCGATGAGCAATGTAAGCAAATGGGTCTGGCCTATATTCGCCACGGTATCCCTTAGCAAAAAAAGTATGCGCCCGCCCCGCTGTACATTGAGGCCCAGTAAATGATGTAATTGGCTCAGCCCTATAATAATGGCCGCCGCAGAGGTAAAGCCGCTGATGACGGGTTCTGAAAGGAAGTTGGCCAGAAAACCCATTCGAAAAAAACCGAATGCAAGTTGAATGACCCCTACAAACAATGCCAAAAAAATGGCCATGGCAATGTATTCATCAATTCCTGAAAGGGCCAAGGCGCCCAGCCCTGATGCCACGACCAATGAATCGATGGCCACGGCCCCAATCGATAGTTTGGGCGCAGTGCCCATCAGGGCGTACACTACTTGGGGCAAAAGGGCCGCATATAGCCCGAAGACTGGAGGAAGCCCTGCTATCATGGCATAGGCCATGCCTTGGGGTATCAACATGATGCCCACGGTAAAACCAGCGGAGAGGTCTCCTGCCAAATAGGCCTTTTTGTACCTCGGCAGCCACTCCAGTATGGGAAAGTATCGTTTCAGCATGTTGTTCGGTCAGTCAACAAAGTTACTATTTGGTCCATCGAAAGGTTGTAACCTAGGTTGCAAACCTTCAAAGGTCGATAATCTCGATATGGTTTCTGTGCAATTTTACCTTCCCCAGCTTTTCGAGCCTTTTTAGCAAGCGTGAAATCACCACGCGAGAGCTATGCAGGTCGTAGGCAATCTCTTGATGGGTATTCTTTACAACCTTGCTCTCGTTTATGCGGGCCTTTTCTGCCAAGTACGCCACTAGGCGCTCATCCATCTTCATAAAGGCTATGGTGTCGACCGTTAACAACAATTCGTTCAATCGGTTATGGTAGCTATCAAACACAAAATTTCGCCAAGAACGGTAATTTGCCATCCATTCTTCCATTTTGCGCACCGGTACCATGATCACCTCGACATCGGTTTCGGCTATCGCCCTCACCTCGCTCTTGGCATCTCCCATGCAACAGGCCATGGTCATGCTACAAGTATCGCCTTTCTCTAGATAATACAGCAGCAGTTCATCTCCCTCGTTGTCTTCTCGAAGTACTTTTATGGCCCCAGAAATCAATAGGGGCATCGATTTTATGTACTCGCCAATCTCCATAATTTTTTCAGAGGCCTTTATTTCCTTATAGATACCCTCTTTTGCAATCTCATCGAGCAATGCGGGTTCAAAATAATCACCAAAACTATTTTTCAGTGCTGTCTGCATACCGTAAATTTAAGCAAATGTAACCAGCCTAGAACCAACATAAAAACTTACAAAATTTCCTAGCCGAATAAAACTATGGGCAACAGTTCGATATCAGAAGTAATCAATAAACAACGTGATTTTTTTAAGGAAGGAAAGACCAAAGACGTATCCTTCAGAAAAAAAGCGCTCAAAAAGCTTCAAAGGGCGATCATTGCCCAAGAGAACGCCATCTGTGAGGCACTTTATAAGGACCTAAAAAAACCAAAATTCGAGTGCCTTGCCACAGAGACCCAGTTGACGCTTTCTGAACTACGGCACGCCATAAAGAACATCGATTTATGGAGCCGGCCCAAGCGGGCACCCCCAAGCCTCAGCAATTTTCCTTCTTCCGATTGGATCCATTATGAACCCTACGGAAACGTGCTGATCATCGCACCGTGGAACTATCCTTTTCAACTGACCGTGGCCCCGCTCATTGGGGCCATTGCCGCCGGCAATACCGCCGTTCTGAAACCTTCTGAATTCACACCCCATACCACTGCGATAATCTCGCAGATTATGAAAGAAGTATTTGAAGAAGGGCATGTGACGGTCAAAGAGGGAGGTGTCGAAGTCTCACAAGCACTTTTGAAAGAGAAATGGGATTATATTTTCTTTACCGGAAGCACCCGTGTCGGTAAAATCGTCTATAAAAGTGCCGCTGAACACTTGATCCCTGTCACCTTGGAGTTGGGCGGAAAAAGCCCCTGTATTGTTGATGGCACCGCCCCCCTGAAACTGGCTGCCAAGCGCATCTGCTGGGGCAAGTTTCTGAATGCCGGTCAAACCTGTATCGCCCCTGATTATATTTTGGTCCATAAAACAGTCAAAGACAAGTTGGTCGGCGAACTGAAAAAAGCCATCATTAAATCGTATGGTGAGAACATCCGCAATTCAGCGGATTATGGAAGAATCATTTCCAAAGAACATTACACAAGGCTAAAGGAAATGTTGGAGGGAGAGGATATTCTGTTCGGGGGAACATTTGACGATGGGGATGTTTTTTTAGGGCCAACCCTTTTGAACGAGTCCGACTTGGAGAGCAAAGCCATGCAGGAAGAGATTTTCGGGCCGATACTGCCTATCATATCCTACGAAACTGAAGCAGACATCGAGCGATACCTCAATCACTTTGGGAAGCCTCTGGCCTTATATGTCTTTTCGAGAAACAAAAACTTTCAAAAGAAAATCATACAGCAATATTCCTTTGGGGGTGGGGTCATCAACGACACGGTGATTCAGATTACAAATAAACGACTGCCCTTTGGCGGTGTGGGCGCATCGGGCATCGGAAGCTATCATGGGAAACACTCTTTTGAACTGTTCTCACATAAAAAAGCCATTATCAAAAAGGCAAATTGGCTCGACATACCACTTCGTTACGCCCCTTATACCCTGGCCGAAAGATGGGTGAAAAAATTCAAGCATCTCTTGTGATCTGCCCAATTGGTGGCCCAATGGCCCCATATTTGACCCATTCCGTTTTATTATTGGCTGTAATGCTTCAGAAAAACGCATCGCAACTTATTGTACCACAATATTTTGTATTTTAATTTCAACAACTAAATATTAAAACATATGAGAAGTATTTTATGGTTGGTTGCGGTGATTTTGATCGTGGTTTGGCTTTTGGGCATTTTGGGCGTGATTCCTGGTATAGCAACCGGAAACCTCATCCATATTTTATTGGTGCTTGCTATAATAGCCATTTTGTACAACATTATCTCTGGCCGTAAACCGTTATGACAGCGTAAAGTCCCAATTAAAAAAACACCACAAAAAAAGCCGCAGAATCTGCGGCTTTTTTCCTTTAGAAATGAATATTAAAGCTTCAAAATATTGAGGATGTCTATGGCGGCCTCTGAGATTTTGGTGCCGGGCCCGTAAATACCCACAGCACCGGCATCGTACAAAAACTCATAATCTTGCTTGGGAATAACCCCGCCGACAATGACCAAAATGTCTTCTCGGCCCAGCTCTTTCAAAGCCTCTATTACTTTCGGCACCAAGGTCTTGTGGCCTGCTGCCAATGAAGAGACCCCCACTACGTGGACATCATTTTCGACCGCTTGTCGAGCCACTTCTTCAGGAGTTTGAAACAACGGCCCGATATCGACATCAAAGCCCAAATCGGCATAGGCTGTGGCCACCACCTTTGCCCCACGGTCATGACCGTCTTGCCCCATTTTGGCGATCATGATACGGGGTCTTCTGCCTTCTTGTTCAGCAATTTCATCAGACAGTTTTCTGGCCTTTTCGAACAAGGGGTCTTCTTTCAGTTCTTTTGCATACACACCTGTAAACGATTTTATTTCGGCCTCATGACGGCCAAAAGCTTTTTCCATGGCATCGCTGATCTCGCCCAAAGTAGCCCTAGCCCTTGCCGCTTCGACCGACAACGCCAATAAATTCTCGCCCTTGCCCTTTAATCTGGCCTCGGCAGCTTGCGTAATTTTCTCAAGACATGAAGTTACCAATTTATCATCTCTTTCGGCCTTGACCCTTTCAATTCTGGCAATTTGTTGGGCACGTACCTTTTGGTTATCGACCTCTAAAATCTGTAGTTCATCTTCTTTGTCGAGCACATATTTGTTGACCCCGACAATGACCTCTTTGCCACTATCAATCCGTGCCTGTTTTTTAGCCGCGGCCTGCTCAATGCGCATTTTGGGGATGCCCGCTTCGATTGCTTTGGTCATACCGCCCAACTCTTCGACTTCTTCAATTAGACGCCAAGCCTCTTCTGCCAATTGTGCCGTAAGCGATTCCACATAATGGCTGCCCGCCCAAGGATCTACGGTACGGGTAATCTGTGTTTCTTCTTGCAGAAATAACTGGGTATTTCTTGCAATTCGTGCTGAGAAATCGGTAGGAAGCGCAATGGCCTCATCCAAGGCATTGGTGTGCAGGCTTTGGGTGCCCCCGAACGCAGCTGCTGCCGCCTCGATAGTGGTTCTGGCGACATTGTTGAACGGATCTTGTTCGGTCAGACTCCAACCACTGGTCTGGCAATGCGTTCGCAAGGCCATTGATTTTTCGTTCTTCGGATCAAACTTTTTCACCAGCTTCGCCCAGAGCATCCTTCCCGCCCTAAGTTTGGCAATTTCCATAAAGTGGTTCATCCCAATTCCCCAGAAAAAAGAAAGCCTAGGGGCAAACTCGTCAATTTTGAGTCCTGCTTTCAGTCCTGTTCTAATGTATTCCAATCCATCTGCCAGGGTATAGGCCAATTCAATGGCCGCTGTCGCTCCTGCCTCGTGCATGTGGTAGCCCGAGATGCTGATACTATTGAACCGCGGCATGTTTTTGCTGGTATATTCAAAAATATCGGCGATGATTTGTATGGAGGGTGTGGGAGGATATATATAGGTATTGCGCACCATGAACTCCTTTAAAATATCGTTTTGGATGGTGCCCGCCAACTGCTCTGGTTTCACACCCTGTTCTTCCGCAGCCACAATATAAAAGGCCATTACGGGCAGTACCGCCCCGTTCATGGTCATTGAGACCGACATTTTATCAAGGGGGATGCCATCAAAGAGAATCTTCATATCCTCTACGGTATCGATGGCCACGCCTGCTTTTCCCACATCACCAACTACGCGCTCATGGTCACTGTCATAACCCCGATGGGTCGGCAGGTCAAAGGCCACTGAAAGGCCTTTTTGGCCCGCTTCCAAATTTCTACGGTAAAAGGCGTTGCTTTCTTCTGCTGTGGAAAAGCCTGCATACTGCCTGATGGTCCACGGCCGCCTGACATACATGGTCGAATATGGCCCACGCAGATAGGGTGGAATGCCCGCGGCAAAATCTTCATGGGGAAATCTTTTCTTTTTCTCCGAATTGCCGTTCAGGCTTGGTCCATTTGAAGAAAGTTCTAGATGTTCAACATTTTTCCTTTTCATACAATTAGGCGGTTACGACATTTTTAAAATTAGCAGAGAGTAAGGTAAACCCATTTCAAACAACAAAATATGACTTTTGTCTTTTATTCAATGAATTTTTATTAAACCCAATCTCCTCAATATTAGATAATATTTTGATCTTATATATATGCCGCTGAGACAAAAATATGCTATTAATTATTTGATAATGTTGCAAAAAAAAACTCCAGCGATTAACAATCACTGGAGCCTTACTAATTCTCCTTCCCCTGCTGGACTCGAACCAGCGACCCTCTGATTAATCCCGCACGTGAGGGACTCTAACCAACTGAGCTAAATTGCCAGATGGCACGAAATCCGTTTCAACGAGTTTTTCTATAAAAATCCTGCTCTTCTGACTCTTCACAAATTTTTCGGCTTTGATCGCATCACTCCGGCTATGCACTGCCTGAAAAATGGCGGCCAAACTCCAGGGTCTATATTTTGAGGTATAGGTGCATTTTGGAGTCTCATTGTGTTGTTGCAGCCGCTGCCAGGGGTTTGAACTAGAGCCTACATAATAACTGTCAAACTTTTCAGAATGTAAGATGTAGAGATAATAGGTTCCCATCATAAATACAAAAAGCCACTTTGTTCCAGTGGCTTTTGTTTGCTCCCCCTGCTGGACTCGAACCAGCGACCCTCTGATTAACAGTCAGATGCTCTAACCAACTGAGCTAAGGAGGAATCTCATAAAATTTTTAAGCGAAATTTTCCGCTAATGCCCGTACATGGTGGCAAAGGCGGGTGCAAATATAGCAGTTTCTATAAATCACTACAAACAAAAAATTCAGTTTTTTATTTTGTCAGGGCTTTATAGATGTCATTACCGTTTGCGAAGAGCAACAGTGCGATCAACAAGAAGAAACCGACCATCTGGGCATATTCCAAAAACTTGTCGCTTGGCTTTCTTCCAGAGACCATCTCATAGAGCAAGAACATCACATGGCCCCCATCCAAAGCTGGTATGGGAAGAATGTTCATAAAGGCCAGGATAATGGAAATCAATGCGGTGGTCGACCAAAAAGCGGCCCAGTCCCATGTGTCTGGAAACATACTGCCTATGGCGGCAAACCCTCCTACACCTTTATAGGCACCAGTGGACGGGTTGAAAATTTTCTTCAGCTGTTTCACGTAACTGGTCAAGATATCCACCCCTTTGTTGATGCCCGCTGGAATAGACTCCCATAGTGTGTAAGTCTTGGTTTCTACCTTTAAAATTCCCTTTTCCTCAAGTTTTTTGAATGGCATTGCAGCTGGAAAAACTCCAATAGTGGCACTATCGCTAACTACAATAGGAATATTGACAAGTTCGCTATTGTTGCGTAGCACGCCCAATTCTATCCTCTGTCCCTCATATTTCTCCAGAAGAGTTTTCGCCTGGTCAAAGTATTTAATAGAATCATTCCCGATTCGTACCACTTCATCCCCTTTTTTAAGGCCTGATCTATAATTCTGTGAATCTTTGGGAACACTACCAATTACAAAGGGAATTCTATAGTTTAAAAAACGTACCTTATCTTCATCTTCAAGCAATGTTGCAATAAAATCGACGGGGATTTCCTTTTCGATGATCTGCCCATCCCTTTCAATGGTCATGCTGTTTCCATTGATCAGGTCGATGAAAACATTGTTGAAGTTTTCTACCTTATCCCCATCAATGGCCACAATCTTATCCCCGGTCTGTAATCCCAACTTTTCGCCTATGTTCTCCTCCATTACCCAGACACCGTCTTTCAGACTCTCCATTGGAATGTATTGATCACCATAAGAGTAGGCCATTCCAATATAGATAATGACCGCCAATACAAAGTTCACGGTTACACCGCCCAGCATAATGATCAACCGTTGCCAAGCCGGTTTACTGCGAAATTCCCATGGCTTGGGTTCTTCTTTCATGGCCTCGGTGTCCATGCTCTCGTCGATCATTCCGGCTATTTTCACGTAGCCTCCCAATGGCAGCCAGCCGATGCCGTAAACGGTCTCCCCGATTTTCTTTTTGAACAGGGCAAACTTCACATCGAAAAAGAGAAAAAACTTCTCGACCCGTGTCTTAAAGATTTTTGCGGGGATGAAGTGACCCAATTCGTGAAGAATGATCAAAAGGGAAAGACTCAGAAAAAACTGAATCACTTTAACTGCAATGGGGCTCATCTATCGTTCATTAAATTCAAGCACGCAAAAGTACATTTTTGATAGGTCTTAAAAAAGTGGGCATGCAAACGCTCTTCTTTTTTAACAAAAGTTTTAGTACGGAACTTGCCGGTCGGTTTGGATAAATACCTTTACTACCAGTACTTTTGCCAACACTATGCGCAGGTTTTTTGCCAAATACCGGTTTTTTTTCATTGTTTTCTCCATTTTGTCGGCCATCATCATTTATTTGATGTATACTGCACTTACGCCCAAGCAGCGATTGCCCATTTACCAACCCTCTATGGTGAACCCCGAACTGGTCGATAGCACGCTGCACTATAAAAAGAAATACCATACCATCGCCAATTTTAAGCTCATCAACCAAAACGGTGACACCATTACCGAGCAAGATTATGATGAAAAAATCTATGTGGCTGATTTCTTTTTTACGACCTGCCCGACCATTTGCCCGATCATGACCAAGAACATGGCCGAAATACAAGGCCATATTCTAGATGACGACGAGGTAATGTTGCTTTCGCACACGGTAACCCCCCAGATTGATTCGGTGGCCCAACTAAAAAAGTATGCCCTTGAAAAGGGTGTGATCGATGAAAAATGGAATCTGGTCACAGGCGACAAAAAACAGATATACGAGTTGGCCCGAAAATCGTATCTGGCCGTTAAAACGGATGGCGATGGGGGGCCTTTTGACATGATCCATACCGAAAACTTCATTCTTGTGGACAAAGAACGGCGCATTCGCGGATTTTACGATGGCACCGATGCCGAAGAAGTCAAGAAACTATTGGAAGATATCGAACTCTTGAAAGCTTCCTATGGGGGGTAAGGAAAAAATTCCAAATTCCAAATAACTATCGCGACGGCTTTTTGAAAGTACCTTTTTGCAATTGGTTTTTGGAATTTGGCACTTGCTTATTGGGGTTTTTAGCAATTTTTCCCCTACTTTTGCTTACTTAAAATCATTCTAAATAATATCGTCTTGACCGTTGCTGATTTGAAAGAGGGACAAATAGGAATCATTAAGGAATTTACCAAGAATACCATTCCGGTTAAACTGATGGAACTGGGCTGCCTGCCCGGTAACAGCGTTGAATTGGTTCAGGTCGCACCGCTCAAAGACCCCATCTATATCAATGTGAACGGCAGCCATATTGCCATTCGCAGAACATTGGCAAAAGAAATTGAGCTTGATTTATTTGAAGAACCCGTACGGCCATGAGCAAGAGCATCAATGTGGCCCTAATTGGCAACCCCAACACCGGTAAAACCTCTGTTTTCAACCAGTTGACAGGTCTTAACCAAAAAGTGGGCAACTACCCCGGTATCACGGTCGAAAAAAAAGAAGGCATCTGCAAACTGCCCAGGGGGGTCAAAGCGCATATTATAGATCTTCCGGGCACCTATAGCCTCAATACCACCTCGTTGGATGAAAGTGTCGTTGTCGAACTATTGCTCAATAAAAACAGTAGGGACTATCCAGACGTTGCCGTGGTCGTCAGCGATGTGGAAAACCTCAAGCGAAACCTTTTGTTGTTTACCCAAATCAAAGATCTGAAGATCCCAACGATTTTGGTCATCAACATGTCAGACCGCATGTCGCGAAAAGGCATCTCGCTTGATGTTGGGTTGATGGAAGAGCGTCTTGACACAAAAATTGCACTGGTCAGCACCCGAAAAAAAGAGGGCATTGACCGCATCAAGGCCTTGATTGCTGACTATAAAAACCTATCGACCATGCCAACCTTGGATGCCTCGGTTATCGACATGGCATATTTCGAGCGGTTAAAAAAGACTTTTCCTAAAGAAGACCTTTACAAGCTATGGCTAGTGATTACCCAAGACGTGAACTTCATGCCCTTGGAAAAAAAGCGCATAGCAGACACTTCAAAATTCAACACAAAGTCAAATGAAGAACTGAAACGGTTACAGCACAAAGAGACGGTTTTGCGATACCAGTTCATCAACGGGGTGCTGAAAGAGACCTATAAAATAGACTATAAGGCGGCAAAAGGCCTACGGGCTACCCTTGATAAGATATTGACACACAAAATCTTTGGTTACCTTATCTTTTTTGCCCTGTTGTTGACCATTTTCCAGGCCATATTTGATTGGAGCTCGTATCCGATGGATTTTATCGATGCCCAATTTGCAGCCGCCAGTGATTGGGTCAAAAATACGCTGCCGCCAGGTATTTTGACCAACTTATTGGCCGAGGGAATCCTTGCAGGCATCGGGGGCATTGTCATCTTTATTCCACAGATCGCTTTTCTGTTCCTGTTTATCTCTTTGCTCGAAGAGAGCGGTTATATGAGCCGCGTGGTATTTCTGATGGATCGCCTGATGCGCCCATTCGGCTTGAGCGGAAAGAGCGTGGTACCCTTGATTTCGGGCACCGCTTGTGCCATACCTGCCGTAATGGCGACCCGAACCATCGAGAACTGGAAAGAGCGCCTTATCACCATCTTGGTGGTGCCCTTTACCACTTGCTCGGCACGTTTGCCGGTTTACCTGATCATTATAGCTCTGGTTATTCCACCTGGAAGGGTACTCGGGCTAAGCTACCAGGCCTTGACCTTGATGATGCTTTATCTTCTTGGTTTTGTTATGGCCATTCTATCGGCCATGGTCTTGAACAAGGTCATGAAAACAAAGACCCGTTCACTTTTTATCGTCGAAATGCCCACATATCGGCTACCACTGTTGAAAAATGTCGCGTACACCGTAATTGAAAAAACCAAAAGTTTCGTTTTGGGGGCGGGCAAAATTATATTGGCGATTTCCATAGTACTTTGGTTCTTGGGTTCCAATGGCCTTTCTGAAGAGTTCAAGAATGCCGAAGCCATTGTTTCCGAAAGAATTGAACAACAAGGCCTTAGCCCTTACAGCAAAAACTATATCAATGACAATGTTGAGCGTTACTTGATATCAAGAAATATCGAGTCCTCATCCGATATTCCCACACAACTTCAAGATTCCATCCAGCAATTGCGGATAACCCTGCGCGAAAGGGCCAAAATGCAAGAAATAGCCAGCTATAAACTTGAACATTCGTTCATCGGCTACGCCGGAAAAGCCATTGAACCCGTAGTGAAACCTTTGGGATATGACTGGAAGATAGGCATTGCTATCTTGACCTCTTTCGCCGCTCGGGAAGTTTTTGTAGGAACCCTGGCGACCATTTACAGTGTGGGCAGCGATGAAGAGGAGACCATTAAAAACCGTATGGCCGCAGAACTAAATGATAAGGGCAAACCCCTCTTTGACCTGGCATCGGGCATTTCGTTGATGCTCTTCTACGCTTTTGCGATGCAGTGCATGAGTACGCTGGCCATTGTTAAACGAGAGACCAATTCGTGGAAATGGCCCTTGCTTCAACTGGTTTTTATGAGCAGCTTTGCGTACCTTGTAGCATTGGCAGCCTACCAAATTATAAAATAGCTAATGGATATTCTTCAGCAAATATTGGCATATCTGATCTTGGCGGCGGCCATTGCCTTCTTGGCCAAAAAGTTTTTGCTCCCAAGGTCTTTGTTCGTTTCCCAAAAAGAAGACAACAAAAAGAACTGTGGTGGCACCGATTGTGGCTGCCATTAGGGCTTCGCCCGTCCTGCTTTATTAATCCAGCATACATCCCCCTATTTCATCGTTTGCAAAGTTGTCAGTTTTTACAACGATGATATTTCTTACATTTTTCCTATTTTTAGGCAATACTATTTGCCTGATTCACTATGAAAAAACTTTATTGCCTGTTGGTCTTTATATTGATTTTTGGTGTTACCGGATGTTCTTCCACCAAAAAAAAGGAAACAACCTCGATGAACGTTGAGCAAGAACTCGAACGAAAGAACCGGGGTCAAGTTTCGCTGTTGACCCGAATTCGCCAATTGCCCGGCGTTTCATTAAAGAATGGCCTGCCGGTAATCAACAAGGCCACGAACACCCTTAATTCTAGGGACTTTGGCGAACCACTCTATGTTCTGAACGGGCAGATAATTGGCAATTCGTTCAGTAGAATCGACGAATTGGTAGACAGTTTCAATGTCAAAAAAATTGAAGTCGTGGCTGGCCCCGATGCCTCTTTTTATGGTGCCCAGGGGGCCAAGGGCGTTATAAAAATCACTACCTTTCAATAAAAAATAATCACCCTTTTTACGTACCACCATGAACACCAAGTCTTTTTTCACCATTGTACACTATTCATTGGTGGTTTTTCTTTTTACAGCGATGGGGATTTCAAGTTGTTCCTCAGACTCCTCTGAAACCGATGATACTGTCCCAATCCCCGATTCAAACACACCCGAAGAACCGCTTGACCCAAACAGGCCATGGAACCTAGTCTGGGAAGATGATTTTGACGGTGACCTTTCACAATGGAACGTGTGGGAAAGCGGGGCCTTCAACAATGAGATTCAATTCTACAGGCCAGAGCAGCTGACCATCGAAGATGGAATCTTGACCATCGACATACAAAGGGAAACCATTACCGGGCCCAACAATCCTTTTGATAGTAGCCCCAAAGAGTTTCAATATGTTTCTGGAAGAATAGAGACCAAGACAACATTTGGTCCTTCGAGCGCCACGGGAGAAACCGAATATCGCTTTATGGCCCGGATCAAATTGCCCCCAGGCAACGGTATGTGGCCCGCTTTTTGGTCGTATGGCGACCCATGGCCCACCCAGGGCGAAATTGACATCGTAGAGGCACGGGGCAATCTTCCCATGGAATTTTCATCCAATATTTTCTATGGAACAGAACCCGGCATACCCTTGACAGACAACAACAACACCGTGGTAGAACATGAGTTGGAGGTTGACATTACTGCAGATTTTCACACGTACGAACTTATTTGGACCGCCAACAGCCTCGAAATCATATTTGATGGTGAAACGTTGCACAAATATCAAGCGAGCCCGCTCAACTACATTGCCACGCTTTTTGGCCTGAAACAACAGATAGTATTGAATACCGCGGTCGGTGGATTCTTCTTTCCGAATTCATCGCCCTCGTCATTTGCAGACACATCGCAGATGCAGGTGGACTGGGTTCGGGTGTACAAAAGATAGTTACAGAAAGACCTCTAGCGCAACATCGCGCACAACCTTAAATGAACATTCTTTAAAATTTGGCGGACCAAAAGTCTTCATCTTGGCATTTGAAAAGGCCACTTTCTCCCTTGGAATGCCCAACCAATTGGTATCGAGTTTATTGTTGCCGTTCTCATCATAAAAAATGGCCAGTGCATATTCACCCGCTGGAAGGTTTTTTATGGAGAGATGGGTTACCCCTTTTTGGGCTGCTATGCTATCGCATTTGAACACTTTGTCAAATTTCAAGAACCCATCTTCTGAGTTATAGACCGCCACGTTGATTTTTCCTTCCGATGAGGGCACCCCATGCACTTCTACCGATAGCTCGTTTTGGGAAAAAGCCAAAACGGGAAACAGCACCACAAACCAAAAAAGTTGCTTCATTTCTTTATTACATTAGGTCGTCTGAATGCTTAACTCAATTCTTTCTAAAAAAGTATACGCGCAAAAACCGCTTTGTGGATTTTAGAGCACTTCGTAATAATTCAAAACGTATGCCAAAAACAAACTGCCGGCCACGAACCAAAAAACCCATCGCAGCCATTTCATGTCATCCTCCCTTGGCCATCTATTCAGGTCCATCGACCATATTTTTAAGGGTTTCATAGGTGGTCATGGTCTTGAGGCTATCGGTAAAGTTGAAGAACAATTTCAACGAATCATGGTGTACCACCTTAACTTTCTGCTGTCTCAGATCATCCACAAAAACATAGGTCGTCGAATTGGTGAGCGAATCGTTGAACACTCCCTTTTCCCTAGCAAACCATGAAAACCCGTTTCTACGCTCCATTTGGGGTATCCGCTGAACTAACGAAATGGTATCAATCTCTGATAGGGGAATCTGCTGCCGGTAAATACCCGAATAAACCTTGAACTCACCCTCTTCAATGGCACTGTAATTCTTATAATGGAGTACAAAAGCGGCAACACAAAAAATAACAGTCAAGACAATCAACAGATTCCAGAACCAATGTCTTTTCTTATTCTTTGTCATCCGATTTTTTATCTGTTCGAAATTTGTCAAACCATGCCACCGTATGGGCAATCTTGGCAATCAGGTTGCTGGGCCGATTGGCAATGCCATGGCTTGCTTCGGGTATCTCGACAAGTACAGTCTCAATCTTGCGCAACTTCAAGGCATGGTACAATTGCTTGGCCTCGCTGGGCGGGGTGCGCAGATCGTTCATGCCCACCAAGACCATGGTCGGGGTCTCTATATTGCCAACGAGCGAAATGGGCGAAAATTTCCAGTAGTGCTCAAAATTTTCCCAAGGTTGGCCCTCATAGCGTGAGTTGGCATAGCCAAAATAGTTGTCGGCCACCAGCGTCTTGCTGATCCAGTTCATCACGGGTTTTGCCACTACCGCTGCCTCGAAACGATTGTTCTTGCCGATCATCCAAGCGGTCATGATACCGCCTGCGCTTCCGCCCGTGACAAAAAGTTGGTCTTCGTGGGCAATACCTTTTTCGATACAAAAGTCGACCCCATCCATCACATCGTTATAATCTTCCCCCGGGTAATTTCTGTAGAGCAAGTTGGCAAATTCTTCCCCGTAGCTGGTGCTGCCCCGTGCATTTGGGTAAAAAACGATATATCCTTCCGCAGCATACAACTGCATCTCTATCGAAAAACGGTCACCGTAATTCGCAATGGGGCCACCGTGATTCTCGACCATAAAGGGATATTTTTTTGAAGGGTCATAATTGGGCGGATACACGACCCACCCCTGAATATCACGGCCATCAACATTTGATTTGTACCAGACCTCTTCGACCTTGCCCAAGGTTCTGTGATCCAATAGCGCCTTGTTCAGAGCGGTTATTTTTCTGGGGCTTTTAGCCTTTGGTTTTAGAACGGCAACTTCTGCCGGATATTCGGGCCGTGAATGGGTGTAGGCCACGGTACCATCGTTGGCAACACTGAACGAACCGCTTGAATAGGGCCTGCCCAAACTGGTGCCCCCTTGGTCATCGGCCAGTTTGGTGACCTTGCCAGAAAGGGCGATATGTGCAATCTTGGTGTTGCCCTTGTCATCGTAGTTGAAATAGAGTCCGCCACTTTTGGCATCCCATCGGATATCAGAAACCGTTCTGTCCAATCCATCCGAGATACTTCGTTTATTGCTTCCATCAATGTTCATAATGTGCAGCTTCCTCACTTGATAGGCCTGTCTCTTGTCTTCGTTGCCAATGTAGGCGATATATTTTCCATCGGGCGAAACCTGCGGACCATAATCGGGCCCATCGCGCTCTGTCAAGGCCACAATTTGACCATTCTCCACATCGGCAGCATAGATTTCGCTGTTACGAAAGCGGTACTCCCAATCATCGACACGATTGGCCGAAAAATAGATTTTTCTACCATCTGGTAACCAAGAAAGGGTGCCGCGATGGTGCCAGTCACCAGAAGTGATCTGCCTGGCCGCTCCGCCTTCTGCAGGCATCACAAAAATATGGTTAAAGCCAGGATCGATATAGCCCCGGCCATCGGCCTCATGGTAGACCCTATCAGTGATTCTGGGCGTGTCGGCCCATTTGGCGCCTTTCGGTTTTTTGGGGGTCTTTGCTATTACAGGTGCCTTCGCTTCAACATTCATTGAAAAGGCCAATTGGTTTCCGTCTGGTGACCAAGTAAGTGAACTGGGACTGAATGGCAATTGGGTCAAACGGGCAATCTTACCCGAACCGAACCAGTACATATAAATCTCAGCGCCCTCATCGGTGGAACTGGTAAAGGCAATCCTATCCCCCGAAGGCGACCACCGGGCATTGCTTTCACTGACTTCGCGAGGGGTCAGTTTTTGGTGTTGGCTGCCATCGGTCTTGAGCATCCATAGGTTGCCCCAAGCACGGTCTTTCATAATATCGAAATCCATTCGACGGTACACCACCCACTCCCCATCTGGTGAAATCTGGGGATCAGTGACATACTGTAGATCAAATACATCGAGGTATGAAAAGTTGGTCTTTTGTGCAGGTGCAACTTGAATCAAAAATCCTAAAAAGAAAAATAAGAGAAATCTAAGCATGGTTTTACTTTTTGAACTTTTAAAGGTAAAGAATTTGTAATTTGAACAAATCACCTGAAAACCACCTGAAAATGAAAAATCCAACCTTTTTTTTGGCGTTTCTACTGATAGCCTTGATGTCTTCGTGCCTTCAAAAGGAAAAATCCACAGCTGGTGATGAGCCGATAGTACAATTGGATACGCTTGTCATTCAGCATACCTTGACCGCTAAAAATACGCATAACAAATTCAGCAACGCCATAGCTCCCGTGCTTTCTGTAAAATCTGGAGCCGTCATTGAAGCCTTTACAAAAGAGGCAAGCGATGGGCAATTTAACATGAACTCTACCTTGGGGGCATTGGATTCATTGGATTTTGGGCCCATACATCCCTTGACGGGCCCTGTATTTGTGGAAGGTGCCCAACCCGGGGATGTACTGAAAGTGACCTTACAAAAAATTGAATTGGGTGATTGGGGCTGGAACGCCATCTTACCCGGCTTTGGCTTTTTGGCCGATACACTGGACGTCAAATATTTAAAGCTTTACAAACTCGGAAAGGATTGTGAGAAAGTGATGTTTACCGACGATATTGCCATTAAGCTGAACCCCTTTCCGGGGGTGATGGGGGTAGCGCCCGATACATCAGAATTGTTGAACACCATACCGCCACGGGCCAATGGTGGCAATATGGATGACCCAAACATGACCGAGGGCACCATCATGTATTTTCCTGTTTTTGTAGAAGGGGGGCTGTTCTCCATAGGCGATGGGCATGCCGTTCAGGGGCTGGGTGAAGTCTGCGGCACCGCCATCGAGTGTCCACTGAGGATTGTATGCCAGGTTGAAGTTCTGAAAAACAAATCTATTTCAGAACCCCAATATGAAACTGAAGCGTATTACGCCACTACCGGTTTTGGGCCCACCATTGACGAAGCCGCCAAAAAAGCGACCCTGTATATGGTTGATTATTTAAAAGAAGAGCAAGGTCTTTCTACTGAAGAAGCGTATGCTTTATGTTCCTTGCAGGGTGATTTACAGATTGCCCAAGTGGTTGACCTTCCCAATATGTTGGTAACCATGCACATGCCAAAGTCAGTCTTGAAATAACATAATTACTAATCTAGCCTTGTAGAGAAAAAACAATGAACTTTAACAACAAAAAAGTATTGATCACCGGAGCTTCCCGCGGTATCGGGAAAGCCACCGCATTGGCCTTTGCTGAAAAAGGCGCCCAAGTGGGCATCAACTTCATAAATAATGTGGAAGAGGCCAAAAAGACATACGCTGAATTGTCTGGCGAAGGCCATCGCCTTTTTCAAAAAGACATTTCCAAAAAAGAAAACTGCCAAGAACTTATTGAGGAGTTTGTGGATGCCTACGGTCAGTTGGACGTGCTGGTCAACAATGCCGGTATTTCGATTTTTCATGAAATTGACCAGGTCGATTTTGGACATTGGACCAACGCATGGGAAAACACGTTTCAGACAAATCTATTTGCAGCGGCCAATCTCTGCTATTGGGCAGCACAGGCCATGACGAAAACAGAAGGCGGTAGAATTGTGAATGTATCTTCCCGTGGGGCTTTTCGTGGCGAACCGACCAAGCCTGCCTATGGCGCAAGCAAAGCGGCACTGAATGCCATGAGCCAATCGTTGGCAAAAAAGTTGGCACCCCACAAAATTTATGTGGGTGTGGTGGCCCCAGGATTTACCGAAACCGAGATGGCCGCCCAGACCCTGACGCCAACCGAACGTGAGAATCTCTTACGAGAGTCGCCCTTTAAGCGCATGGCAAAACCTGAAGAGGTGGCCCACGCCATTCTTTTCTTGGCTTCAGAGGGTGCCGAATATTCTTCGGGGGCCATCATCGATGTGAACGGAGCAAGTTATTTGAGGAGTTAAATAAGGTATTTTGTTTACTTTGTCATTTCGAACCGAGCTGGCGAGTGTGAGAAATCCCGTAAACATATTCTAGATTTCTCAATCGTCATTTCATTCCTCATTTCGAAATGACAGAAAATTTATGAAACCCGCAACCATATCCCAACTCAAAAAAGAACTGCTACACCGCAATCCCGAGGAGTTGTTACAGCTTTGTCTGCGATTGGCACGTTTTAAGCTCGAAAACAAAGAACTGTTGACCTACCTACTTTTTGAGTCTGATGATGAGCAAGGGTATGTCGAAAGGGTAAAGTCACAGTTGGATGAACAATTTGCCGACATCAATGCCACCAACTATTACTATATCAAAAAAAGCATCCGTAAAATCTTAAGGGGCCTTAAAAAATATATTCGCTATTCTGGAAACAAAGAGACCGAAGTGGAGCTACTTCTGTATTTCTGCCGGAAATTGGATGAATTCCATCCTTCCATCCATAAAAACAGAACCCTGGGCAACCTTTACCAACGGCAACTCGAAGCCCTCACAAAGAAAATCGGGGCACTTCACGAAGACTTGCAGTTCGACTACGGATCGGCCCTGAAAAAATTGACCCATTGACTACTGCCCATGAACGAGCCTGTACATGACGAAATGGTTGCGCACCAAAAGACAAAGCTCTTTAAACGCTTTGAGAAGTACTTGGGCGAATTCGTCTATGGCGCATTGACGGCTGTGTGACCACCTTTGCCGTGGTGGCCAGTTCGGTCGTAGCAGGATTGGACAGTTCCATTATCATCATTCTTGGGTTTGCCAATCTGTTGGCCGACGGTTTTGCCATGTCCATCGGGGCATCCCTCTCGACCCGGTCTGAACAGGACAACTACAAAAAACACAGGCAAGTTGAATACTGGGAAGTAGAAAACCTGCCGGAGGCCGAAAAGGAGGAAATTCGTGAAATCTATGCCGCCAAGGGTTTTAAGGGCGAGTTGTTGGAAAAGGTCACAGAGGTGATTACCAGCAACAAAAAGGTATGGGTCGACACCATGATGAAAGAAGAACTGCAAATGACACACGAAGACCGCTCGCCGATATGGATCGGCGGGGTCACCTACATTTCGTTCATTTCAATCGGACTGGTTCCATTGCTCATCTACGTCATCGATTACTTGATGCCTTTGGAATATCACCTTTTTACCATTGCTTCTATCTTGACCGGCCTCGGCTTTTTGGTCATTGGCTGGCTAAAGGCCTTTGTCAACCAGACTTCAGCGGTCAAGGGTATTGTAGAAACGCTGGCGTTGGGTACTATCGCCGCTATGGTCGCGTTTTATGTGGGTGATTTTCTAGAGCGCATGGTTGTTGGATAAATTCTGTTTTCCATCACCCCAACCCCACATCCAATGTCATCATAATGATAAAGCCCCCTATAAATCCCATGGTGGCGATGTCGGTATATTGGTCTTGCTGGGTCTCGGGTATTACCTCTTCGACCACAACAAAGATCATCGCTCCGGCTGCAAAGGCCAAAGCGTAAGGTAAAATAGGCTCAAAGGTCAGTACGGCCCATGCACCGAGTACGGCAGCAATGGGTTCTACTAGGGCAGAGGCTTGACCGTACATCCAGCTTTTTCTTCTAGAAAGGCCATGCCTTCTCATGGGTACGGCCACGGCGAACCCTTCGGGAAAGTTCTGCAATCCGATACCCAGGGCCAAGGCCACTGCACCCCCAATGGTCGCGCCCTCAAAGCCCGAGGCCACACCACCGAAAAGTACCCCAACGGCCAGCCCTTCAGGAATGTTGTGCAGCGTAATGGCCAATACCAACAGCGTGGTACGGTGCCAAGGGGTTTTGACACCCTCGGCCTCATCCATCTTAAAGTTGATGTGCAGGTGGGGCAAGATTTTATCCAATCCGAAAATAAAAGCCGCTCCCAACAAAAAGCCGACCGCAGCGGGAATGACTTTTACGAAGCCCTCTCCCTCGCTCATTTCGATGCCCGGGGCCAACAAACTCCAAAAACTGGCCGCTACCATCACGCCCCCTGTAAAGCCCAGCATCCCGTCCATTAGGGCACGTTTCGGGTTTTTGAACAAAAAAACAAGGCCGGCACCCGCCGCTGTGAGGCCCCACGTAAAAAGGGTGGCGTAAAAGGCCGCCAAAATAGGGTCAATATTTTCAAAATAATCGATTACCTGTTCCATATCAGTTATCCGTTTTTACGTAGAGGTTGTTAGCAATTTGATGGGAAATATGCAATTGTCTGCCCTCTATTTCGATGTGCAACGAGTCGTCAAAATCCTCTTTTTCGAGCACTTGTATCTCGTTGCCCAGGGCAATGTCGTTCTTGTCCAAGAATTTTAGAAAAGAAGATGAGGTATCCTTCACCCCAACACAGATGCCCTTGGCGTTGACGGGCAGTTCGCTCAGCAATTGTTTGTCACGTTCTTGAAACTCGCCGCTTTTGGTGGGTATGGGGTCGCCATGGGGGTCATATTTTGGGAAATCCAACAGTTCATCGATCTTGTCTATCAATTTCTCGCTTTTGATATGCTCTAGCTGTTCGGCCACTTCATGGACCTCATCCCAGGTAAAGTCAAGTTTTTTGACCAAAAAAACCTCCCACAGTCGATGCTTCCGGATAATACCCAAAGCGGTTCTAACGCCCGTTTTGGTCAGCGAAACGCCTTGGTATCTTTTATAGTGCACCAACCCTTTATCGGCCAGTTTTTTGGCCATATCGGTCACCGACGAGGGCTTGGTCTCCATCTGCTCGGCAATGGCATTTGTTGAGATGGGTGTCGCTTGGCTCCCACCCAAATGAAAAATGGTTTTCAGATAATTTTCTTCCGAACGGGTCATAATTCTTTTCTGTGGATGTCAGTTCAATAGCCCTCGAGAACCTTAGTACCAACTACACTTCTCGACTGTGCTGGATGTACCAAAATTAACGTTTCCCAAAAATACATTTTTATTTATCAAAATCAATTTTTAGATTTGTCTAAATTTTTATTTCAATAAAGGTAAATTAAAGTGAAAAGGGCCGTACTTATTTTATTGATAGGCATTTGTTGTAAAGGCTGGTGCCAGACAGGTTCGGTGCAGGGACTGGTAACCGAGGACGGTACTCCAGTGCCCTTTGTAAACCTTTTTTTGAAAGGGACTGAAAAAGGGGCTTCTTCAGATGAAAATGGCTTTTATTCCATAGAAAAAATAGCGTCCGGCAATTATGTGCTCGTCGCTTCGGCCATTGGATATGAGCCTTATCGAAAGGCACTCAAAATCAATGCTGGGGAAACCCTGACGCTGAACATCAAAATGACTGCCTCTGCCCACAACTTAAAAGAAACGGTAGTGACCGGCACCCTGAAACCCGTGAGCCGTCTTGAAAGTGCGGTGCCCGTAGAGGTGTATTCGCCCACTTTTCTGAAAAAGAATCCAACCCCCAGTGTTTTCGAGGCCTTACAAAATGTGAACGGGGTGCGCCCCCAGATCAATTGCAATGTCTGCAACACAGGCGACATTCATATCAACGGTTTGGAGGGCCCCTACACCTTGGTGTTGATCGACGGTATGCCCATTGTCAGCGGTCTGGGCACTGTGTACGGCCTTTCGGGGATTCCCAATTCACTTATAGACCAAATCGAAATTGTCAAGGGCCCCGCCTCCACCCTTTACGGAAGCGAAGCCGTGGGCGGGCTTATCAACATTATCACCAAACATGCCCCTGCGGCACCCGAATTTTTTGCCGATGGGTTTGCCACTGGCTGGGGCGAATACAATTTCGATGTGGGTACAAAATTCGGGCTCGGCAGAAATGCCGATGTGCTTTTGGGCATCAATTACTTCAATTATGATGTACCCATCGATAACAATGGCGACAACTTTACCGACGTGACCCTGCAAGACCGTATCTCGGTCTTTCAAAAATGGAACTTTAAACGACCAGATTCGAAAATCTTCTCTTTGGCGGGTCGTTTTTTCTATGAAGACCGATGGGGCGGTGAAATGCAGTGGACACCTGAATTCCGCGGCGGTGATGAAATCTATGGCGAAAGCATTTACACCAGACGTTGGGAGGTCATCGGCAAGTACCAATTGCCCATTGAAGAAAAGATGCTGTTCTCAATGTCGTACAACGATCACCATCAAAACTCGGTCTATGGCAATGTGCCCTACCTCGCCGATCAGCGTATCGGATTTGCACAATTGACCTGGGACAAAACATCGGGCAACCATGATCTGCTATTTGGCAGTGCCATCCGCTACAATTATTATGATGACAATACCCCGGCCACCGCAGATTTGAGGGGGAATGAACCTGATGAAGTGGTGATTCCCAGCTTATTTGTACAAGACGAAGTAACGCTGGGCAAAAAACATTCATTGCTCACCGGCCTACGCTATGATTACGACACGCGCCACGGCAATATTTTCACGCCTAGGGCTGCCTATAAATGGAAGATATCCGACCACGATATTTTTCGTATCAATGCCGGGACCGGATTTCGGGTGGTCAACCTGTTCACCGAAGACCATGCGGCCCTGACAGGCGCACGTGAGGTGATCATCGCCGAAACACTGAAACCCGAACGTTCGGTCAACCTCAACGTCAATTATCTTAAAAAGATATATGCCGACAACGGCACCTTCTTTGGCATTGATGCCTCGGCCTTCTACACCCGGTTCTCAAATGTGATACTGCCCGATTATGATACCAATCCCAACCAGATCATTTATGACAATTTGGATGGAAAATCAGTATCAAAAGGCATTTCTGCCAATTTGGATCTCGTATTGCCGAACGGACTCAAATTTTTGGTCGGGGCCACTTGGCAAGATGTCCGCAATACCGAGAAGGGCGTGACCCAACGGCAGATCTTGACCGAGAGCATTACGGGCACCTGGAATGTTTCCTATACTTTTCGCAACCTCGATCTAAGTGTCGATTACACTGGGAACCTCTATGGCCCTATGCGACTGCCCCTCTTGGGTGAACTGGATCCCAGACAGGAGTTTTCGCCGACCTGGAGCATACAGAACATTCAGTTCACCTATAAGGGCATCAAAGATTTCGAAGTTTATGGCGGTATAAAAAACCTGTTGGATTGGACGCCCAACCGTGGCAATCCCTTTATCATTGCCCGGGCCCATGACCCGTTTGACAGGGAAGTGGAGTTTGACCAGAACGGTAACGTCATGGCCACGCCCGACAACCCTTACGCACTTACCTTTGACCCCAGCTATGTCTATGGCCCCAATCAGGGCATTCGGGGCTTTTTTGGGGTGCGGTATACCGTTTTCTAATTCGTATTTTTGGGCCCATGCCCATGTACGATTATATCATTATCGGGGCCGGTGCCTCAGGCCTTTTGTTGGCCGATGCCCTTGGCAGCGATGCTTTTTTTCAAGGAAAAAAGATTTTGTTGTTGGATAAGGATTCCAAACAGCAAAATAACCGTACCTGGTGCTTTTGGGAAGCAGGCGACGGTGCCTTTGATTCCATACTTCACAGAACATGGCCAAAAATCCACTTTGCCGGTAGGCAAACCACACTGCACGAAGGCATTGCCCCATACACTTACAAAATGCTTCGGGGCATTGATTTTTACCGTCATTATTTGGAAAAAATCAATGGCTATGAAAACATCTCTTTCACCAACGATGAAGTAATCTCGGTAGCCGAAACAGAAGAATCGGTACGAATCAATGGCAAAAAAGAAACCTATTCGGGCAAGGTTTTATTCGACAGCCGCTTCGATTATCGAGATTTGAACATGCAAAAGAAGTATCCTGTGCTGCAGCAGCATTTTTTGGGATGGTTCGTCAAGGTAGACAGACCTGTCTTTCTGCCCAATGAGGCCACTTTTATGGACTTTTCCATTCCACAAAAAGGCAATACCCGTTTTATGTACGTGCTGCCCTTTTCAGAAACGGAGGCTTTGGTCGAATACACCTTGTTTTCTGAAACCGTATTGCCAAAGTCAGCATACGAATTAGCCATCAAAAGGTATTTGAAAAATTTGAACGCTGGCGGTTATGAAATTTTGGAAACAGAGCAGGGCAACATTCCCATGAGCTGTTATGATTTCTCAAAGGAAAATACCAATCGAATATTGAAAATTGGCATAGCAGGGGGCTGGGCAAAACCCAGTACGGGGTATACCTTTTACAACTCGACCAAAAAGGTCAAAAAACTGGTCAAATACCTGAAGATGGGCAAACCACTTTCACAGTTCCAGAGAAAAAACCGTTTTTGGTTCTATGACCTGTTGTTGCTTGATATTTTGCACCGCGACAACAGTTTGGGGCAAGCCATTTTCGAGTCGATGTTTACAAAAAGGAGTCCAAGATTGCTACTCAAGTTCTTGGACGAGGATACCTCGCTTTGGGAAGATATTCAAATCATCATGGCCTGCCCCAAATGGCCTTTTTTGAAGGCATTGTTCAGAAGACTTCTTTAGCACCTAGCCCTCAACAATTTTAAACGGGTCATTTCGTTGTAATTGGGATGGCTTTTTGCAAAATAAACATTCGAGACCCATTTCTTTTGTTGCTGTTGGTTGCACAGTTCTCATGCACTGATACAGAATCGGCACCAGAAATTGACGATACTAAAATCAATTTTGAGTTTCAAGACGGCTTCGAGACCGATAACGATGATTTTCAGGAGCTTTTCCCCTCAGACAATTCCCGCTGGACCACAACACAGATCATCAGTCCGAACGCAGCACAGAATTCCCTCGATATTTCTATGGTACAAGCCAGTGGGGGATATCAATCATTGCACATACAATCAAGAAAATCAGACGGGATACTTTCTAAAGCCGATATCGAAAAAGGTGGGTTCACTGCACCCGAAAACAGTACGGTAATCATTGAAGCAGACTTTTATATTGATTCAGATACCAACATCGAAAACCTTTTTTTAATCGATCTCGAATGCTGCTCTTGTTGGGACCCATCGGTGGAGGCCGACGCCTCAATTGACGGCGACAACAAATGCCCAGGGGTGCGGTTGGTAATGTCGGGCGGCAATGATTACCTTTCGATTGAACGTGGTAAGATAGCCGGTTCAACTTTGGCACAAATCACTTTTCCTTTTCCGCGAAAAGAGTGGGTAACGGTACGTTGGCAGATGCAGCTTTCACCCAATGACAATGGTACGAACCAATTGTTCATCAACGGCCAACAAGCACTTTCTGAAACGGCAAAGAACTTGCCCAATGCAGAAATTTTCAAACAGGTGTTTGCGGAGAACGGAATTAATTTTGAACTTCAAGAGCCTGTGGCTTACGAACGTGTTCAGATCGGGGCAACTGCCAACCCCAATGCTGAGGACCTTGAAATCTACGTTGATAATTTTTCGCTGAGCATCACCAACGACTAAAACGTACGCTGCATCAAATTTCTTCCAAAATCCTCGAAAACCTTTTTATCAGCTTTCTCTGCGGTAATCCTATCCAACGCGTCAAAAGCCCTCTGGGTGTATTCTTCAATTTCTTTATCGGTGGCCTCCATTGCCCCACTTTTTTTGAAAATTTCTTTTACGGCCTCAATTTTTGAGGCAGGGTCATGGGCTTGGTGAGCGAAGAGACCGGTCAACGTTTTTCTGTCGGCCTCAACAGATTGTTCGAGGGCTTTTAGGTACAGAAACGTTTTTTTGTTCTCGATGATATCGCCCCCCACTTGTTTGCCAAATGTTTTGGGGTCGCCAAAAGCATCCAAAAAATCATCTTGTAATTGAAAGGCAATACCGAGGTTGCGGCCAAACTCATAGATCAGGTCTTGGTCTTTCTTTTGCGCACCTGCCACGATGGCCCCCATTTTTAGGGCTGCCGCTATCAGAACCGCCGTTTTGTATTCGATCATGGTGAGGTACTCGGCAACGGTTACATCGTTTCTCGTCTCAAAATCAATATCGTATTGCTGCCCCTCGCAGACCTCCATGGCGGTCTTGGAAAACAACCCGAGCAACTGGTTAAAAACCGGACTTTTATAACCTTCAAGAAATTGATAGGCGTTGATGAGCATGGCATCGCCCGAAAGTATACCGGTATTGATGTTCCATTTTTCGTGCACCGTGGGCTGGCCCCGTCGCAAGGGGGCATCGTCCATAATATCATCGTGCACCAACGAAAAGTTATGGAATACCTCAACAGCCATGGCAGCCGGCAACGCATGGTTGTGGTCACCGCCAAAAAGGTCGCAGCCCATTAAGGTCAAAACAGGCCGCAGCCGCTTTCCGCCCAGACCCAAAATATAGGCAATCGGACGATACAGGTTTTGCGGCTTCTTGACCTTGGCATGGGCTTCAAGATAGGCCGTGAAAACGGTTCGGTAATGGTCTAGGGTGTGCATTTTCATCGTCTGCCAAAAATACACTGAAAAAACTATAAACTCTTTACCCGCTATTATTTTGCGCTGTCACTGTAACGCAAAAGCCCTTAGGCCCACCAATAATTATGCCCAGAAATGCAATGGTTTCAAAAACCATCGTCTTTGTATATGAAGGCCGGCCAAAAGCTGTCAAATGACCACGGATCAAGAAAACCATAAAAAACTGACCGATTTCTTTGCGGATGAGTACCAATCGCTCAAAGGATATGTTCAGTCAAAGATCAACAGCACCGTAGAAAGCGATGCAGAAGATGTGGTGCAAGAAGTGGCCTTGAAACTGTTCTCAAGAACCAATGCTTCGCCCATCGACAACATTGCCGGGTTTGTCTATCAATCAATCCGTAACAAAATAATAGACCTGATGCGCACCAAAAAAGAAAGATTATATGACGAAAAGGCCCTTGAGCAGGTGTGGACAGACTTTGCGGAGCTCTTTTACGGTACGTCAGAAACGGAATATCCCGAACATTTGACCGAGCACCTGAAACAGGCCGTCATGTCGCTAAAACCCGTGTACAGGGATATCATTTTGGCAGTCGATTTCGAAGGATATACCTATAGGGAAATCGCCGAAGAGACCGGTATTCCGCAAGGCACGCTGATGTCACGAAGACACCGTGCCTTGTCACTATTGCTGAAAAATCTCGAAAACGAAACAACGATATAAACTAAAAAAAAAGAAACATGGAAACTAGAAACCACATCGAAAAAAGAGTAGCGCACAGAGTCAAGTACTATGTGACATCGGCCTTTAAAGTCTTCTTCATGATCATTATGGCCCTATTGTTCGCCCTATTGATAGGCTATGTGGTCATGTGGTTATGGAACTGGTTGATGCCAGAGCTCTTCGGCCTCAGCACTCTTACCTACTGGCAAGCTGTCGGTCTGCTCTTACTGGCCAAAATATTCTTTGGCTTCGGAACAGGTGGGCCCGGCAAAAGCAGTAGAGGCAAAAAAACAAAAAGACATCTGCACAAAGAAAGGTGCGGACAGTTAAGGAGGGACTTTTCTGAATGGAAACTGTACGATGAGTTCTGGAAAGAGGAAGGTCAGAAAGCCTACAAGGCCTATGTAGAAAGAACCAATAAAAATGAAGGACAAGACCAGTAGGCCCCATAAACGGCACGCGCCCTTTAGGGGCTTTTACAACAGCGATGGTAAAAAGCCCCTGATGCGGTCAAGGCACATACTATTTTTGCGGCGCTTCGGTGATAAACCAAAAAAAGGTGATCTGCGTTAAAAAAATGTAAAACTTTGGAAACTTTTGTGGTTTTTAAAGTTTCCAACAGTATTTTTGGCGCTCCAATGAAAGAAAAAATTTTACACAAAGCCACTGAATTGTTTCTGAACCTCGGGTTCAAGAGTGTTACCATGGATGATCTGGCCCATGAAATGGGCATTTCCAAAAAGACCATCTATTCGCATTTCGAGAACAAGACCAAGTTGGTCGAGGCCACTACTATGCACATATTCGAGCACATATCGTGTGGCATTGACCATATATGCTCACTGCATAAGAACCCCATTGAAGAGCTTTACGAGATCAAGAAGTTTGTCATGTTGCAACTGAAGAACGAGAAGGCCTCGCCCCAGTACCAACTGCAGAAGTATTACCCGAAAATTTTTGAAGGTCTGAAGCGCAAGCAGTACGAGGTAATGCAGCATTGTGTGGTCAACAACATATACACTGGTATCGAGCAGGGCATCTATCGAAGCAATCTCGATGTCGAATTTGTGGCCCGCATCTATTTTTCAGGTGTCTTGAGCCTAAAAGACAATGAACTGTTTCCCCAAGAAAAATTCTCTATGCAATACTTGATGGACAATTATCTGGAATACCACCTGAGGGGCATCGTTACCCCAAAGGGCAGAAACATACTCAATTCAATCATCAATTCAAACCAAAAATAAATGCGAACTATCATACTTGTAATAGTACTGTCAAGCACATGGTGGTCATCGGTACACGCCCAAGAAGAGCAGTACCGTTTTAGCCTAGAGGAGGCCATTGCCCACGCACTCGAAAACAACTACAGTGCCGTCAATGCGGAGCGTGATCTGGTCGATGCACAAAAGCAAAAATGGGAAACCATCGCCACGGGGCTGCCACAGATCAACGGTTCGGTAGGCTACCAGAACCGATTGAAGCAACAGGTAGTGCAGCTGCCCGGCGAAATAGCAGGTGGTGAGCCAGGCACCTTTGTCGAGGTGGTTTTCGGCCAACCGCAACAGATCACCGCCACGGCCACCTTGACACAACAAATTTTTGACGGCTCTTACATCGTCGGGGTACAGGCAACAAAGGCATTTCTAGATTATAGCCAGAACAATAAAGAGAAGACCGATCTCGATGTCAGAAAGGCGGTGATCGAGGCTTATGGCAATGTGCTTTTGGCACAAGAGAGTGTCGCCATTCTTGAAAAGAACAAAGAGACGCTCAGTAAAAACCTATTCGAGACCAAAAAAATCTATGAAAACGGTCTTGGTGATGAAGAAAGTGTAGACCAGCTACAGATTACCCTCTCTTCAATCGAAAGCCAATTGAAAAATGCCCAGCGGTTAGAGAAAATCACCTTGCAGATGTTGAATTTGGTGATGGGGCTTCCCATCGAGACCGAAACCGAATTGACCGAAAATTTGGATGCCCTGACACAAGAAAAAATAAGTCTTGGTCTCTTGGATACTGAATTCAAGATTGAAAACAACGTTGATTACCAAATTGTTCAGAACCTTAACGAGCAGCGGTATTTTGAACTCAAACTAGCCAAAAGCCGTGCCCTGCCCACGCTTAATGCGTTTGTAAATTACGGTGGGCTTTCGTTTAGCGACCGCTTCAACTTTTTTGACCGCGACCAGCCTTGGTTCGGCTTTTCAACCGTCGGCGTTGATTTGAGCATTCCCATATTCAGTTCGTTGAAGAGAAGCGCGAGCACCCAACGTGCCAAGATAGCCTTTGAAAAGGCCAAGACCCAACTTACCGAGGCCGAAGAGCGAATTCGCCTTCAACTTGAAAGTGCGAAGAGCAACTATATACTTGCCATTGAAGAATATGCCACCTCAAAACAAAATCTAGAACTGGCCGAACGTATCGAAAAAAAGAACCAGATAAAATATGCCGAGGGCATTGCCTCCAGTTTTGACCTAAGACAGGCCCAAACACAGCTATACAACGCACAACAAGAATATTTACAGTCGATGGTGAATGTCATCAACAGCAAAACCGAACTTGAAACCGTACTCAATCAACAAATAGAAAATCAATCCATCAAAAAATGAAAAAAATACTCTCCCTAACAATCGTCTCCACCCTATTTCTGGTTTCATGCGGAAACAAAAGTGACTCCATAGACGATGTGGTTGCCAGCAAAGACCTTGAAAGCATTCGCGCTAAGCGCTCTGAAGTAGCGGCACAACAAAAAGCATTGGAAGAAAAGATCCAATTGCTTGATTCAGCCATTTCAGAATTGGACGACAACGCCAAGCTACCCTTGGTCAGTGTATTTGAGGCCAAACCTGAAAAGTTTGAACACTATCTTGAACTTCAAGGCGATGTAATGACCGACCAAAACGTCTTGATCTACCCCGAAATGCCAGGCACCCTGTACCGTATTTATGTACAAGAAGGGCAAAGAGTTGCCAAGGGGCAGTTATTGGCATCCATTGACGATGGGGGCCTTTCAAGCCAACTGGCACAGCTAAAGACGCAGGCCGAACTCGCCAAGACAACCTTTGAGCGCCAAAAGCGCCTGTGGGAGCAAAATATTGGGTCTGAGATTCAATATTTGCAGTCAAAGACAAATTATGAGGCGCAGCAGAACGCCGTTAAGCAATTGGAAAGCCAACTGGCAAAATCACAGATTCGCGCCCCTTTTTCGGGCATTATCGACGATGTGATCAAAGACCAGGGCACCGTGGTGAACCCGGGACCCGGTTCAGAGGTATTCCGTATTGTAAACCTTTCCGATATGTACATTGAAGTTGAAGTGCCCGAAAGACACTTGAACAATGTTACCCCCGGCAAATCGGTGCACGTATACTTTCCGGTGTTGGGCGACAGTGTAACCACCAAGGTCCGGCAAACGGGCAATTATATCAATCCCAGCAACAGATCTTTTTCCGTTGAAATACCGATACCCAACAAAGACAGTAAAATAAAGCCCAACTTGACTGCCAAGGTAAAAATCAACGATTACACCAACGAACAGGCCATATTGATCCCTCAGAGTGTCGTTTCAGAAAACGCAGCGGGTGAGCAGTATGTCTATGTCATAGCAAAAGATAGTTCATCTGAGGAAGTCGTTGCCAAAAAAGTAATCATCGAAACTGGGAAGACCCAAGGAGATTACCTAGAAGTGTTGGCAGGTATTGACAATGGAAGCTTGGTCATTTCAGAAGGTGCCAGAAGTGTGCGCAATGGTCAAAAAGTAAAAGTTATAGATCCTGTGGCAGTCGGTGGTAAGTAGTCGATAGTCAATAGAACAACGTCCCAAGAAACAACAACCCCAAAGACTAAAGTCAACCGTCAAAAGACTAAAAATGGATAAGGCAAAAAAGAACGCGAATAAAGAATTCAGGCCATCGTCATGGGCCATTGACAACCCATCGGTCATATATGTGATGATCGGGCTTTTCTTGATCATTGGGCTGTCATCATATTTTTCGATGCCCCGTGAAGATTTTCCAGAGGTTGAAGAGACCAAAATCTATGTTAGTACCGTATACCCCGGCAATACCGCCGAGGATATGGAACGGTTGATTACCGACCCTTTGGAAGACCGGTTGAAAAACGTGAGCAATGTGGTCGAGATCACCTCTACCTCGCAAGAAGACTATTCGATGATCGTGGTGGAGTTCGATGAGGATATTGCGGTTGAAACGGCCAAACAAAAGGTGAAAGATGAGGTAGATGCCGAAAAGGCGGGCGAAGACTGGCCCATCTTCAATGGTGCAAAGGTCGAACCCAATGTTTTCGATTTGAACCTTGCCGAATCGTTTCCGATCATGAACGTGAACCTAACGGGCGACTATCCGGTAGAAAAACTCAAAGAGTTTGCCGAGTACCTTGAAGATGAGATTGAAGAACTGCCCCAGATCAAAGAGGTCGATATTCGGGGCGCCCAAGAAAAAGAGGTAGAGGTGGCCGTTGATGTTTACAAGATGATGGCTGCCAAGGTCAACTTTGACAATATCATACAAACCATCAGCAATGGCAACATGACCATGTCGGCCGGTAATCTCATCACCAGTGGCCAACGCAGAACCATCCGTATTTTGGGCGAGATAGAAGACCCCTCAGAACTGGAAGATTTTGTTGTCAAATCCGAAAATGGGGCCGTCTACCTAAAAGACATTGCCTCTGTCTCTTTTAAAGAAGAAGACAAGACCACCTATGCACGTGAACATGGCAAGAGTGTAGTGATGCTCGATATCAAAAAACGTTCGGGCAAGAATGCCATCATCGCGGCAGATTTAATACGCGAAATCGTCAAGGAATCGCAAGAAAACTATTTTCCGAAAGACTTGACGGTAACAATTGCCAACGATTCCTCTAGCCGTACGCTGAACCAGGTCGATGATTTGGTCAACAACATTATCTTCGGTATTATCTTGGTCGTCACGGTACTGATGTTCTTTTTGGGCTTCAGAAACGCCCTTTTCGTGGGCTTTGCCATACCCATGTCAATGTTCATGTCGTTCATGATTTTATCAGCCTTGGGCTTTACCATGAACACCATGATTCTCTTCGGACTTATCATGGGGCTGGGAATGCTGGTGGATAACGGAGTGGTGGTCGTGGAAAATGTGTATCGCTTGATGGAACAAGAGGGCATGTCCCGTATTGAGGCCACGAAAAAGGGGATCGGTGAGATTGCCTTTCCTATCATCATCTCTACCGCAACAACGGTGGCCGCTTTTGTGCCCTTGGGCATGTGGCCCGGTATTATGGGTGAGTTTATGATCTTTTTCCCCATCACCCTTTCAGTGGTATTGGGTTCTTCACTGTTCGTGGCCATCTTCATGAATTCCATGTTGGTATCGCAGTTTATGGAAATAGGCGAAAAGGAACTTACCAAAAAACAACTGATCCGACTCAGCATAATCTTGGGTGGTTTTGGTCTCTTTATCTTCGCATTTGGTGGCCCTGTTCGTGGTCTGGGCACCTTGATGATCGTGGTGGCCGGACTTTTCTGGATCTATAAATATTTTTTGAAGAAATGGGCCTTGCGCTTTCAAAAGACCATTTTGGTCAAGTTCGAGAACTTTTACGAACGGCAGCTTAAATTTGCCCTTCGCGGTAAAAATGTCTATTGGTTCTTCGGGTTGACCGCCCTGCTATTGATCATTGCCTTTGTTGGCTTCGGAATGTCGTTGGCAAGCCAACGTACCAAAGTGGAATTCTTTCCCGACAACACACCCAATGAAATTTATGTCTATATAGAATACCCTCAGGGAACCGACATCAAAAAGACAAACGAAATCACCAAATCCATTGAAGAAAGGGTATATGCTGTTGCCGATAGCGACCGTTATACCGATGGTGGCCACAATTTCTTGGTAGAATCGAGTGTTTCGCAAGTGGGCAAGGGAGCTGAAAACCCCTTTACCGAGGGAGGCTCGGCCGCAGAGATGCCCCATCGCGGAAAAATCACCCTTTCTATGCGTGAGTTCAAATATAGAAATGGGCTCGATACAGAAGAACTGCGACAGCGAATACAAGATACCCTGCAAGGGGTGTACCCCGGTGTGGTCATTTCTGTGGAAAAAGATGCTGTGGGGCCTCCGGCAGGCTACCCGATAAACATTGAAATAGAAGGGAACAACTACGATACGTTAATCAGTACCGCAGAGCGGATGAGAGATTTCATCAACAGCAAGAACATCGCTGGCATTGAAGAGCTGAAAATAGACGTAAACAAAAGCAAGCCGGGTATGCAGGTCATCGTTGACCGCCAAAAGGCCGGTGAACTCGGTGTTTCAGTTGGGCAGGTTGGGCAGCAATTGCGACGTTCGATTTTTGGCGATAAAGCCGGGGTCTACAAAAAGGATGGCGAAGACTATGATATCAATGTACGGTTCAATCAAGATTTGCGCTACAACAAAAGTATATTGTTCAACCAGAACATCATTTTTAGGGACCAGGCCACAGGCCAAATAAAGGAAATCCCCATTTCTGCGGTGGCCGACCAGCGTAACACCTCGTCGTTCAGTGCCATCAAACACAGAGATACCAGAAGGGTGGTCACGGTATATTCTGCCTTGAAACCTGGTTTTACCGATGCAGGGGCCATTGTGGCCGAGATCCAAAAAGAAATGGAAGAATTTAAGGGCTTGCCATCGGGTGTCAAAATAGATTATACCGGGCAAATCGAGGAACAGAACAAGCAAATGCAGTTTTTGATGGGAGCCTTTTTCTCAGGATTGGGATTGATCATGCTTATATTGATTTTCCAGTTCGGGGGCGTTTCAAAACCAGCCATCATAATGACCGCCATCTTTTTGAGCTTTATCGGGGTTTTTGGAGGCCTGATCATCACAGGCTGGCCCTTTGTGATCATGATGACCATGATGGGGATTATCGCGTTGGCCGGAATTGTGGTGAACAATGGCGTGGTCTTGCTGGACTATACCCAAATTTTGATTGATCGCAAAAAGGTTGAACTGGGCATACCCGACGATCAACTCTTGAGCCGTGAGCAGGTAACAGAGGCCATCATTCGTGGGGGCAAGGCACGATTGAGACCTGTAATACTTACGGCCATTACCACGGTATTGGGATTGATCCCGTTGGCCATAGGGCTGAACATCAACTTTGTTTCGCTGTTCTCAAAATTTGACCCACAAATCTATATCGGTGGCGACAACGTCATCTTTTGGGGACCGTTGGCATGGACGGTCATCTTCGGATTGATCGTGGCCACCTTCCTGACCTTGATCATCGTTCCGGTACTGTTCAATATTTCATATCGATTAAAACTCTGGTTACGAAGCAAGTGGAAAAAACAGACCGAAGAAAAACAAGCACTGAAGACGGCTGCATAAAAAAATCCCGGCAAAATGCCGGGATTTTTTTTATATCGTAATGAATATACAGGGGTCACTGTTTTATGACCACCCCTTCTGAGTCTTTGAGCTGAACCACACTGGCAATCCTGTTATCTGTAAAGTCTACTTCTTTGAGCATTTTGCCTTCCCAGAACAACCATTTGCCGGCTCGCTTGCCCATATCGTATGTGCCGACCGCAACCTTTTGGCCTTTTTCATCAAACATTTCCCATTCGCCATGCAGTTTTCCATCTTTATAATACCCAGTTTGCGCAATTTCACCATTATTGTGGTAATAAGTAGCTTTTACCATGTCTCCCACCTTTTCAAAGGTAGGCTTGTTATCTTGAGCATATATACAGATTGAAAACACAAAAGCTAGAAATAATAATGTTTTCTTCATGATAGATATGTTTTAGTATTCTCAGATTATTTACATTAACGTATCAAAGTTATAGATTATTTTACACTTATCAAACTTTAATCTAACATTTTGTTTACATTAAATTTACATTAAACTCTTATCTATCTCATTTTAAAACTTTTAAATAATTACACTTATTGTTTGTTTTCGCTTTGTTTGCAAAATATTCGAGAAACATAAACGGCCTACGGCTGACTGCACTCCCAAATTTGTTCTCGGATACAAGAAGCTAACTCATTACCTTTGCAAATCACAAAAATGAACTATGTACAGAAGCCATACCTGCGGTGAGCTGAGGGCATCGCACATCGATTCAGAAGTTACCCTATGTGGTTGGGTGCAAAAAGTACGCGATAAGGGTTTTGTTGTTTGGATAGATTTACGAGACCGTTATGGATTGACCCAATTGGTGTTCGATGAAGAACGGTCTGCTGCTGAACTGTTGGAAAAAGCCCGATCCCTAGGTCGTGAAACCGTTATACAAGCGAAGGGAAAAGTTATAGAGAGGGCCTCAAAACACCCCAATCTGCCCACTGGCGACATCGAATTGTTGGTCGCTGAGCTGACACTTCTGAACAAAGCGCTCTTACCCCCATTTACCATTGAGGATGATACCGATGGTGGTGAAGACATCCGTATGAAGTACCGTTATCTCGACATCAGGAGAAATCCCATAAAGAACAATCTTATCTTTCGTCATCAGGTGACCATGGAGGTTCGAAAATATCTCTCCGACCACGGGTTTATAGAGGTTGAAACACCCTATCTAATCAAATCGACCCCAGAGGGCGCACGTGATTTTGTGGTGCCGAGCCGTATGAACGAAGGCCAATTTTATGCCCTTCCACAATCGCCTCAGACCTTCAAACAACTATTGATGGTAGGGGGCATGGACAAATACTTCCAAATTGTAAAATGCTTTCGGGATGAAGACCTTAGGGCCGACAGGCAGCCCGAGTTCACCCAAATCGATTGCGAAATGGCCTTTGTGGAACAAGAAGACGTATTGAACGCCTTCGAGGGGCTTACGAAGCACCTTCTCAAAGAAATAAAGGGCGTGACTATTGATAGGTTTCCACGAATGACCTATGATGAGGCCATGAAAAGGTTTGGCAACGACAAGCCCGACATCCGTTTCGGAATGGAATTTGCCGAACTGAACGAAGTTGCTCAGCACAAAGATTTCAATGTGTTCAACTCGGCCGAATTGGTGGTGGGCATCGCCGTACCGGGCGCCGCTTCGTACTCAAGAAAAGAATTGGATGCATTGATAGATTGGGTAAGACGCCCACAGATCGGGGCCAAGGGAATGGTCTATGTAAAATGTAATGACGATGGCACCTTTAAATCATCGGTCGATAAATTCTACGACCAACAAGATTTGGCCGCTTGGGCCAAGCTGACAGGGGCCTCGCAAGGCGACCTGATTTTGGTGCTATCGGGCAATACCAAAGAGACCAGGGCCCAGCTGAGTGCCCTACGCATGGAGATGGCCGAGCGGTTAGGACTTCGAAAGGCTGATGAGTTCGCACCCCTTTGGGTCATCGACTTTCCGTTGCTGGAGCTCGATGAGGAAACAGGGCGCTACCATGCCATGCACCACCCCTTTACCTCGCCAAAACCCGGACAATTGGAATTGTTGGAATCTGATCCGGGCGCCGTTCGTGCCAATGCATACGATTTGGTGCTCAACGGAAACGAAATCGGTGGGGGCTCCATCCGGATTCACGATAAGGAAACCCAACAGATCATGTTCAGGCATCTGGGTTTTACGCCTGAGGAAGCAAAGGCGCAATTTGGCTTTTTGATGGAGGCCTTTCAATACGGTGCCCCACCGCATGGCGGTATCGCTTTCGGCCTAGATCGGTTGGTGGCCATTTTGGGCGGGCAAGAGACCATTCGCGATTTTATTGCATTTCCTAAGAACAATAGTGGGCGCGATGTAATGATCGATGCACCTGCACCAATCGACGAAGAACAGCTTAAAGAGCTGCATTTGAAGTTGGACAATTGAAGAATTCTCGCCTAGAGTAGTATTTTTAATACTTTTAAGGCGTTTCCATTCAACCCAAATGCCACAAAAAAAGAAATCGTTGCTCACTCGTTTTCTCAAATGGAGGTATAAGAATATCTCTAGCAAAACTTTTGTTCAGTTGTTGAGTGTGGTCGTGGGGCTCTTGGCAGGTTTGGCCGCTGTTACCTTAAAAAACCTGACATACTTTATTGAATCGTTGCTTGAACAAGGCATCATCTTTTCTGAAAATCAGCTCTATTTTATTTTACCGATGATTGGTCTGACCTTGGTCTACCTGTATGTAAAATATGTGCACAAAGAAAAACTCGACCATGCCATTTCGCACATTTTGTTAGCGCTTTCAAAAAAACGTGGCCTTATATCGCCCAAACAGATATACACCCCTTTGATAACCGCACCACTGACCGTAGGGTTCGGAGGTTCGGTGGGTTTACTGGGCCCTGCAGTGGCATCAGGTTCTGCATTGAGTTGTTCCCTGAGCCGGCTGATGCATATCGATGCCAAGACCCGCTCATTGTTGATTGCCTGTGCTTCGGCCGGGGCCATCGCCTCCATTTTTCAATCACCCATTGCAGCGATCATATTTGCGGTAGAGGTGTTCAGCCTTGACCTTACCATGCTTTCGGTACTTCCATTATTATTGGCCTCCATTTCGGGGGTTTTGACCTCTTATTTCTTTTTAGGGAACGAGGTGCTCTTCAATTTCTCCCTTTCGGAAGGATTTGACCTTAATGATACTCTTTTCTATCTGATACTGGGTGTCGGTACCGGAATGGCATCCATCTACTTTACCAAAATGTATTTTGGCATTTTAAAACTGTTCAAGCTGCTCCGCAGTCCGAAGTACAAACTGCTGGTCGGGGGCATTGCCATCGGGGTCATGCTCTATTTTATTCCCCCACTTTATGGTGAAGGTTTTGGTTTCATAAACAACTTATTGGATGGTGAACACTTAAAGGCGCTTGGCAATACCCCTTTTGATGAGTACACTGAAAACATTTGGGTGGTGATCGCCCTACTTTTTGGCATTACCATATTTAAGGCCATTGCCATGACCACGACCTTTGCGGCCGGAGGGGCTGGCGGCATTTTCATTCCCACAATGGTCATGGGCAGTGCCCTGGGAAATGTGGTGGCCAAGGTCATCAACAACGTGGGTTTTGGCTCTCAGGTCTCTGAATCGAACTTTACCCTAATCGGTATGGCCGGATTGATCTCTGGGGTAATACACGCCCCTTTGACCGCCATTTTCTTGATTGCCGAAATCACGGGAGGGTATCAATTGTTCGTTCCCTTGATGATAACCGCCTCTATTTCGTACCTTATAACCAGAAACACACTCGATTACACCATTTACACCAAAGAGCTGGCCGAAAAGGGCGCGTTGCTGACCCACAACAAGGATCAAGCGGTGCTGACCCTGATGGACCTTGATGAGGTAATAGAAAAGAATTTCAAGTCCGTAATGCCTGAAATGACCTTGCGCGAAATGTTGCACAAGGCGGTGGCAAAATCATCGAGAAACCTTTTTCCGGTGCTGGATGAAAGTGAAAAATTGGTGGGCATCGTACTGCTTGATGACATTCGCGAGTTTATGTTCAATGCAGAACTTTACGATACGGTGAAAGTGAAAAATTTGATGAACACGCCGCCTGAAAAAATCTTTTATGAACAAGATAGCATGAAAGAGGTCATGCAAAAATTCCAAGATAGCGGTGCATGGAACCTGCCCGTTGTAAAAGATGGCAAATACCTAGGTTTTGTGTCGAAATCAAAACTTTTAACAGCCTATCGCAGAGAACTTATCAATTATACCAAAGACGTATGAAGCTCAAATATATCATTATAGTTGTGGTCTTGGCCTCGATAGGGTCTATTATTTATGGGTTTACCATAAAAACCGAAGAACCCGGGAAAGCAGATAAGTATATAGGCATGGGAACGGTCGGCCTTTTTTTGGTGGCCATGCCCCTTTTCCTCATAAAAGAGAGCAAGGGGAAAAAAATGAAAGATTATATGCTGACCAAAGAAAACATTGACAAAATGAGAACGAAAGACAGAGATCGGTCTAAAAATCGATAATTTTATGGAAATTTACCCCGTTTGGTTCTTTTAACCGCTCAAAATGAGCTACTTTCGTACTTTAACATTTATTTTTTTACCCATGACCGGAACAGTTAAATTTTTCAATGGATCCAAAGGTTACGGATTCATTACCAATGATGAAACGGGCAAAGATATCTTTGTTCACGCCACCTCCTTGAACGGGGTTGAACTCAACGAAGGAGACAAAGTAGAATACCAAGAAGAAGAAGGAAGAAAAGGAATGGTTGCCGCACAAGTGCAGGTAATCGGATAACAATATTTTATTTTGGAATTTTTACATCCCGGCCCCGATAGCTATCGGGGCCGCGATTTTTTTGCCTTGCCGAAAACCGGGGCGGCTTCCGCTAGTTCAAGTTTCTCTTTTGTATAAAGAACCGTTTCAACATATCGGCGGCCTCATCTTGCAGCACCCCGCCGACCACCTCTGTTTTGGGGTGCAATGAGGTGCCCATAACGTTAAAGCCCCGCTCTAGGTCGGCGGCACCATACACCACTTTTGAAATCTGGCTCCAATAAAGTGCCCCCGCACACATTTGACAAGGCTCCAAAGTCACGTACAGGGTACAGCCATGAAGATATTTTCCTCCCAAAAAATTAGAGGCCGCCGTAATGGCCTGCATTTCGGCATGGGCGGTTACGTCATGCAGTTTTTCGGTCAGGTTGTGCGCACGGCCGATAATTCGATTGTTGACCACCACCACGGCCCCCACAGGAACCTCACCGCTTTGGTAGGCGGCTTCAGCCTCTTGCAGGGCCTTCCTCATGAAGTATGCATCATCGAACGGATTGATCAATTTAGCCAAGTTCGTTTTATTTAGGGGCAAAACTACTAATCTTGGCCCATATCATGTATGACGAATATGGTATTTTTGCATTTTCCTTCCATTTGAAAAAAATATTGGACCACATAGAAACCCCTGCAGAACTGCGAAGGCTTTCAGTTGACCAACTTGCTCAACTGGCAAAAGAGCTGCGTGGATTCATCATCAACATCGTATCGACAAAAGAGGGCCATCTGGGGGCAAGCCTCGGTGTGGTCGAACTCACCATAGCCCTTCACTATGTCTTTGACACCCCTAGTGATTTACTGATCTGGGATGTAGGCCACCAAGCCTATGGACACAAAATATTGACGGGCAGAAAAAAGATTTTCGACACCAATCGCCAACTGGGGGGCATTAGTGGTTTCCCAAAAAGGGATGAAAGCGAGTATGACGCCTTTGGCACTGGCCACAGCTCTACCTCTATCTCTGCCGTATTGGGCATGGCCATCGCATCAAAGTTGCAAGGTGATGAAAACAAAAACCACATTGCCGTTATAGGGGATGCCTCCATCGCCAGTGGCATGGCCTTTGAGGCCTTGAACCATTTGGGCGAGACCAATGCGAACGTGTTGATCGTTCTCAACGACAATGCCATTGGCATTGACCCCAGTGTGGGTGCGCTCAAAAAATATCTTACCAATGTAAAGGCAGGCACCGCGAAAGAAGAGAACCTATTCGAATGTCTCAACCTCGATTACTCTGGCCCCGTTGACGGACATGACATAAAAGCTCTGGTCTTTGAACTGGAACGGCTAAAAAAAATAAAAGGCCCCCGGTTGTTGCACGTGATTACCACCAAGGGCAAAGGGCTTAAAAAGGCCGAGGAAGATCAAGTGGCATATCATGCCCCAGGAAAATTTGATGCAAAAACTGGAATTCGACAACAAAAAGAAGCGGTACAAGAACCCATAAAATTTCAAGATGTCTTCGGCCATACCATAATTGAACTGGCAAAAAAGAACGGGAAAATCGTGGGCATTACGCCCGCCATGCCCACTGGCAGCTCTTTAAAATACATGATGCAAGAAATGCCCGAAAGGGCTTTTGATGTGGGCATTGCCGAACAACATGCCGTAACACTGGCCGCTGGTATGGCCGCCCAAGGCCTTGTGCCTTTTTGCAATATCTACTCGACCTTCTTACAGCGGGCCTATGACCAGGTAATTCATGATGTGGCATTACAAAAACTGCCGGTCATCTTTTGTTTGGACCGTGCCGGAATTGTGGGCCAAGACGGCCCCACCCACCATGGTGTGTTTGACATGGCCTATTTAAGGTGCATCCCAAACTTGGTGTTATTTTCCCCAATGGATGAAGTGGAATTGCGAAATATCATGTATACCGCGCAGCAAGGTCTCGATTTGCCGATTGCCATTCGATATCCCCGTGGAAGGGGTGCTGTGTTCAACTGGAGACAACCCTTCAAGACCATCGAATTGGGTACCGCTAGAGAACTCAGAAGGGGCAACAGGCTGGCCATTCTCTCTATTGGCCCCATAGGCAACGTGGTCAAAAAGGCCATTGAGGCATCTTCGCATCCCGAAGAAGTTGGGCATTACGACATGCGTTTTGCCAAACCCCTTGACACCAAAACCCTCGACCACGTATTTACCCACTATCAATATGTGGCAACTATTGAAGATGGTTGTAAAAAAGGTGGTTTCGGCAGTGCCGTTCTAGAATATGCCAATCAAAAGAGCGTGCAAAAACCGATTGAGATAATGGGCATTGGAGATTCTTTTATGGAACACGGCACAATAGAGGAACTGCACAGGTTGGCTGGCATAGATTTTGATGCAATCTTGAATTTTATAGAACAACCAACCCGAAAATGAACACTAAGAAAATCTTTTTTCTCTTCTTTCTTATTGCCTTTTCCGTATGTGGCCAAGACTCGATCTCACAGCAGACTGTAGACAGTCTCGACTGGGATGTGACCGTGATTAGAATGCCACAAAAGCAAATCAACATCATTCCCAGGGGCGTACGTCGAATCAGTCCCAGAATATCGTTCAACAAAGTCAAGGCACTGAAAGAAAAGCCCAAGAAATTTGTACCGCCTTTGTTCTGGAAACAAGAAAACCTTTTGAACATCAACCTGAACGAAGTGGCCTTTGTAAACTGGAATGCCGGTGGCAACAATTCTGTAACCGCCTTGGGCAACCTTACCTTTACACGCAATTATAAATATCGCTATATCACCTGGGACAATGAACTGCGCTTCAGGTATGGGATCAATGTGCAAGAAGGTAGGTCTGTGCAGAAAACCGATGATCTCATTCGATTGTCATCAACCTTTGGCTTTAGAAGGGATACGCTCACCAACTGGTTCTATTCGGTCAAGACAAAGTTCAATACCCAGTTTACCAACGGTTATAAATATCCCGACACCTCAACACCCATATCAAGGTTCATGGCCCCTGGGTACTTCTTTTTTGGTGCGGGTACCACCTATGCGCCCGACACAAAAAAATTCAACCTATACATTTCGCCACTTACCTATAAGGCCACCTTCGTTTTGGATGAGGACCTTTCAAACCAAGGGGCCTTCGGGGTAGAAAAGGGCAAAAATGTCTTTGCCGAGCTAGGATTTCTGATCACCAACACATGGGAAGACGAGATTTTCAAGAACATATTTATCAACCATCGCCTGAACCTCTATACCGATTATTTAAAGAGTTTTGGCAATGTCGATGTCGATTGGGAATTGAACTTTAAGCTGAAGGTGAACGAATACATAAATGCTGATATCGGCACGCACATCATCTACGATGATGATATCAAGTTCGATGAACAATTGGCTGATGACGGAACCGTTGTTGATCCCGGTGTGCCCAAGGTACAGTTCAAACAGTTGTTGGGCATAGGGCTGTCGTTTGCATTTTAGACCTGCCTGCCTGTCATCTTATTATGCAGGTGAACCGCCTCGGTATCTGATAGACTGGCCACAAAACAACTGGCACCCATCAGCAATTGGTATAGTGTAGCTTGTTTGAACCTGCCCAAAGGCGGCACTGACTGCAAGATCAGACGGTCATAGTTGCTCGCCCTATTGTCTTTATGATGTACCAAGGCCGTGATAAAGATTTCAAGTAGATCGGCTATGATCCGGTAACCCGCCAATTCTTTCTCAATTACATCTTGCGACCGATAAACCTTTTCAACGCTCAATTGGATGATATCGTCCATTTGGGGCTTAAACCGGCTTTTTTCCATCAAAGAGGTATCGAAATCCCCTTCCAAGATGGCTTCCTCATTATTGACAAAGATGCGAATGGCATCTGAAATCAATGTATTGATCGATAGGGCCCTTAAATAACTGAGCCGATCGCTCATGTAGGGCATCTGATTGTATTTCTTGGTGTTGATCTGGTCTTTTACCAGTTTGATCAAATACTCAAGGGCATATTCTTCTGATATGAGCCCTAGGTTGATTCCATCCTCAAAATCAATGATCGTGTAACAAATGTCGTCGGCCGCTTCGACCAGATAGGCCAACGGATGCCTGTGGAAACCTATTTCTGGGTTATCTGCCTTTCTTTTCAGGCCAAGTTCGTGGGCCACTTCTTCGAAAAAGGTCTTCTCTGATTGAAAAAACCCGAACTTCTTATCAGCGATATGCTTGGTTGGCTTCTTGGGCAACGATTCTTTCGGATACTTCATAAAGGCCCCTAAGGTTGCATAGCTCAACCGTAGCCCCCCGGGCACGCCCTGTCTTGACTCGGTCAACAATTTAAAGCCATTGGCGTTGCCCTCGAAATCGAGCAGGTCTTGGTATTCTTTTTCGGTGAGCTCTGCTTTGTACCGCTGTCCAGGGCCCGATTCAAAATAAGCCCCAATGGCTTTCTCCCCGCTATGGCCAAATGGTGGGTTTCCTATATCGTGTGCCAATGACGCAGCCGCCACAATGGCCCCGAAATCGTTGAAACGATGGCCGTGCACTTCTTTTAGTGAAGGGTACTTGTTCAGTATTTGTTGGCCAGCGATACGGCCAAGGCTACGACCCACCACCGAAACTTCGAGACTGTGGGTCAACCGGGTGTGCACAAAGGCCTTTCGGGCACTTGCCGTGACTGGCAAGGGCATCACCTGGGTCTTGTCTTGCAGGCCCCGAAAGGCAGAAGAGAAAATGATGCGGTCGTAATCCACCTCAAAGCCCAAACGGGTCTCATCTTGCTCACTTCGCAAGCGTTTATGGCCGTCACCTTGCCTTTTTAGCGATAAAAGCCTTTCCCATTCCATAGTATCAATCAAAAATCAGCACGCAAGATACATTTTTGACACAAGGTTTTTCTGGCCTTTTTCGGCAACCGTTAAAATTTTCGCCAAGCACCCTTAAAGTTCAGGTAACCTTATTTTAACACTCGTACCCTTTCTTTGCCCCGATAAAAGATTTGCAATGAAAAAGATTGTGTTTGTACTTGCCATGTTTTCTGCCATAGTCTTGGTAGCCCAAGAAAAAGGGTCTATTTCAGGTAAGATTCTCGATGTAGAGGTAAACGGTGAACCATTGCCATTTGCCAGCGTAAGCCTTAAGAATACCCTCTTCAAAACCCAGACAAACTTACATGGTAATTTTGAGTTGGCCGGCATAACCCCAGGAACCTACACCTTGGTAGTCAGGTTTTTGGGGTATGAAACCGTTCAATTACCAATTGAAGTACAAAAAAACCAAGTAATCAGAATCAGCAAAGGCCTTAGAGCCAAAACCTATGACTCTACAAACCAAACCTTGCTGACTTTCGAGCAAAGTATGGATATACCCACTATTCCAGAGGGTAGCTAAAAAAGCTTAATGATTACTTAATCTTCTGGTTACCCAAACTTTATCGTAAAGATAGATTTTTGAGTTGGTCGAAAGACCTGAATTTCGTTAAGGATAATAGTTTTTGTCACACTTTCCTTGAAATTCAGAAGCCATCTTGCCTCAAGCAAGGTGGCTTCCTCTTTTAAACACTGGGCTTATCGATATGTATTCAGCATAATATACTGACGGTTCCAGAAACAGAATCCCCTATGTTATTTAAATGACACTATAAATAACATTTACGCAACTTTAAGTTAACATTTGTTTTGGTCTTTTGCAGTGACAAAAACTATCACCTTAATGAAACTGAACTACTTGGGCATTTTATTGCTATTGGCAATAGGTCTTTCTTCTCGCGCACAGGAAACCAACGCCCCAAAATTTGGAAAGGGAATACTCAACCTTGTAGGCCAAGACAGTACTTGGAGCATGAAATTCGCCGCCCGCATGCAATTTCTATCAAGCGTTGGCTGGGAAGAAGATGACGATAACAACCTTTCAAATGCTGAAACCAACTTCCTTATTAGAAGGGCCCGATTAAAATTCGATGGTTTTGCCTACTCTCCAAAATTGAGGTACAAGATTGAGCTTGGGCTATCAAACCGCGACATATCAGGGGTTTCACAGTTCACCAGCAACGCGCCCCGCTATATTTTGGACGCCGTTGTCATGTGGAATTTCCATGGTAATTGGGAGCTATGGGCCGGTCAAACCAAATTACCGGGCAACATCGAAAGGGTTATTTCTTCGGGAAACCTGCAACAGGTAGATCGCTCGTTGGTTAACAGTAGGTACAACATAGACCGTGATGTCGGTTTTCAATTGAGGCACCATTTTTGGCTCACCGATAATTTTTTGGTTAGGGAAAAATTTGCCTTTTCTCAAGGTGAAGGCAGGAATATAACCTCTGGCAACCTCGGTGGCCACCAATATACAGCAAGGCTAGAGCTATTGCCCTTTGGCAAGTTCAAGAAAAAAGGTGATTACAGTGGTAGTGACCTCGAGCGCGAAGAAACCCCCAAATTAATGCTTGCAGCAACCTACGACCTTAATCAAGATGCTGTCAAGACCAGAAGCAACCTTGGCTCTTATATGGAAAATGACATAGGCTTTTACGAGACCGACCAGCGCACTTGGTTTGTAGACGCCATGTTCAAGTACAAAGGTTTTTCTTTGATGGGCGAGTTTGCGCACAGAACGGCCGAAGATCCCATTGCCAAGAACTCTGACGGCACCGAAACCGGCGATGTAGTCGTGGTAGGCGATGGTCTTAACCTACAGACCGGATATGTTTTTCCATCGAACTGGGAAGTTTCTGGAAGATACACCGGCATTTGGTACGATAGCGTTACGGGAAGAAACGATGAGACACAATATACATTGGGGCTTTCAAAATACATTGTGGGCCATAAGCTCAAGGTACAGACCGATGTAAGCTATTTGTCCATTGACGGGGTATCTGACTCATTGTTGTATAGATTGCAGCTCGATGTACATTTCTAGATTGAAATATAACTTTAACATAACATTGTCAAACAAGGTGTTACAGATATTTGTACCCTGATTTTTCTAGTACTTATATGGAAAATATTTATCTCTTGATGATCATTGCTTTGGCCGCACTGGCCATTGCAGATTTGGTGGTTGGTGTCAGTAACGACGCCGTAAACTTTCTCAACTCGGCCATAGGCTCAAAAGCCATTTCATTCAGAACCATTATGATCGTGGCCAGTTTGGGCATAGCCGTAGGGGCTGTTTTTTCTAGCGGAATGATGGAGGTTGCCCGAAAGGGGATTTTCAACCCTGGTGAGTTCTACTTTGACGAGATCATGTTCATCTTCATGGCTGTGATGATCACAGACATTCTGTTGCTCGATTTCTTCAATACCATTGGCATGCCCACCTCAACAACGGTATCAATTGTATTTGAGCTGTTGGGTGCCGCGGTGGCCATGGCCTTTATCAAGGTCATTGCAGATGGCGCTGATTATTCTGATGTGGTCAATTACATCAATACCTCTAAAGCAACTGCCATTATCTTAGGCATCTTGCTATCGGTGGTCGTGGCCTTTTCTGTGGGTGCCTTTGTGCAATGGGTTTCACGACTCTTACTTTCATATGAGTTTCAAAAAATGCCAAAGTGGGTCAGTGCCTTCTTTGGTGGTGCCGCACTTTCTGCCATCACCTATTTTATTTTAATGAAAGGCATCAAGGGTACTGCCATCGCATCTGAGAGTTTCTCTTGGATAGGGGGTATGACCATAAAAGACTTTCTAGAAGAGAAAGTGGGTATGATTGTATTGGTAAACTTGGTTCTTTGGTCTGTGGTTTCTTATTTGATAATTGGCAATAGCAAAACACGCATTTATAAAGTTATTATTGCTGTAGGCACCTTTGCCTTGGCACTTGCCTTTGCGGGCAACGACTTGGTGAACTTTATCGGTGTGCCCATCGCCGCTTGGCAGTCATACGAGGCTTGGCAGGCATCTGGTGTGGCAGCAACCGAGTTCAGCATGGGCGTATTGGCCCAAAAGGTTCCGACCCCGACCCTTTTGCTCTTTGTGGCCGGAATCATTATGGTGGCCACCTTATGGTTGTCGAAAAAAGCACGGTATGTAACCGATACCGAGATCAACCTTGCCAGTGAAGGCAATGTCAAAGAGCGGTTTCAGCCCAATTATCTTTCTCGAAGCATTGTGCGTTTTTCACAGGGCCTATCAACGGCTACTTGGGACCTTTTGCCAAAAGGCCTCCAAAAAAGAATAGAGTCACGCTTCAAAAAACCAAATATCATTTTAAGTGAAGAGCGCTCTTATGAACTTCCGGCTTTTGATATGGTACGGGCTGCGGTGAACATGATGGTAGCCGGTATCTTGATCTCTATTGCAACCTCTCATAAACTGCCACTTTCGACCACCTATGTAACCTTTATGGTGGGTATGGGTACCTCATTGGCAGATAGGGCTTGGGGTGCCGAAAGTGCTGTTTATCGAGTTGCAGGTGTTTTAAACGTGATAGGAGGATGGTTCGGTACGGCCATAATCGCATTTTTGGCATCGGGTACCATTTTGGCGATTATAAGTTTTGGCAAAGGTGCCGCGATAGCAGTTTTGCTGTTCGCTTCCCTTCTTTTGTTGGTTAGAAGTTATATATCTTATCAGAAAAGAACCAAAAAAATCAAAGAAGAAGATCGCTTGAACAGGGCCGAGAGCAGTTCGCTGCAAGGTGTTATTGAAGAAAGTGCCAACAACATTGCCAACGTCATCAAAAGGTGCAATAAAATATACACCAATTCTATTAATGGGCTGGCAAAACAAGATCTTGACCAATTGAAGAAGAATAAAAAACAAGGCGAAAAGCTTTCCTCAGAAATTGATGACCTTAGAAACCATCTGTTCTATTTCATCAAGAATTTGGATGAGGCCAGCGTGGGGGCCAGTAAGTTCTATATCAGTGTACTCGGATATTTGACCGACATTGCCCAATCTTTGGAATATATCGGCAAGGTGAGCCATAATCACGTAAACAACAATCACAAAAAGTTAAAGTACAACCAGATCCGTGAATTAAAGGAAATTGACCATAAACTTACAGAAATATGGAATCAGACGAAACATGCCTTTGATGAACGTTCATTTGAGAAGATCGGCCAAGTTCTCAGCCAAAAAGAAGAACTTTTTGACTTGGTTTCAGATAAAGTAAACAAACAGATTGCCAGAACAAGAACTGAAGAATCAAGCCCAAAGAACACTACATTGTATTTTTCATTGTTGTTGGAAACCAAAGATCTGATAGCAGCTACCATGAACCTTTTGGAGCTTTATTTTCAAGAATATGACGGAACCATAGAACCGGCAAAAATTGAAAATAATAATCGTACTTTGTAGTCCTATTTAGTAGGCCTATGGTTCGATTTACATTGCTTCTCTCCTTGGTTGCATCTACGGTAACTGCCCAAAAGCTTACCGGTCTACAGTTGCTTGAAAAGGCCATTGAATACCATGACCCACAAGGTAATTGGCCAAAGTTCAAAGGTTCTTTTCAAGTAACCATGAAAACCCCCAATTCGTCTGACAGGGTCAGCACCATCTTTCTTGACTTGCCAACCGGCAGGTTTTCCTTGGAAGTCAAAAAAGATAGCAACCTATTTCGTTATGACCTAAAGGGAAACGAATGCAGCATCAGCCTCAATGGAAACAATGACATTTCCACCGAAGACAAAGAACGATTGCGCCTAAGTTGTGAACGGGGGCGTATGTACAAAAACTATTACACCTACCTTTATGGACTGCCCATGAAGCTGAAAGACCCCGGCACCTTGATCGACCCGGTGGTAACCACAAAAACTTTCAAGAACAAAGAATATCTGGTGCTAAAAGTCACCTACGAGAAAGAAGTGGGCGATGATATATGGTACTTCTATTTTGACCCTGAAACCTATGCCATGGAGGTGTACCAGTTCTACCACGACGAATCAAAAAATGATGGGGAATATATTCTTTTAGCGGGCATTGAAGAAATCAACGGTATCAAAATGCCAAAGACAAGGGCATGGTACTACAACAAAGACGGCAAATATTTGGGTACCGATATTCTTAAAAAAACGAACTGAGATGCGAACTGTTCAATTGACAATTTTCCTGCTTTTAGGAATGATCTCGACAACTTTCCCACAAGCGTTGGAAAAACCTTGGATGCTGGGCCCTTTTCATAGACCTGAAAATGCAGTACCGATTATTGAAAAAGACAGTACAAGTACTTTCATCGACCCCATAACCAACAAAAAAGCCCATTGGGAGTCGATGGCCACCTTCAACCCTGCCGCCATTGTAAAATCAGATACCCTGTTCGTGCTTTACCGTGCCGAGGAAAAACTGGGCGAAAAAGAAATCGGTGGTCACCGATCGCGCATAGGCATGGCGTTTTCCGTTGATGGCATAAACTACCAAACGATGCCCGAACCCCTGTTATATCCAAATAATGATGACCAAAAAAAATACGAATGGCCCGGTGGCATCGAAGATCCGAGAATTGTGCAGACCGAAGACGGCCAATACATACTGACCTATACCCAATGGAACCGCGAGGTGCCCCGATTGGCCATATCCACTTCCACTGATTTGGTTAACTGGAAAAAACACGGCCCTATATTCGAAGAGTACAAAAATGGGAAGTACCATGACCGTGAGACCAAATCAGGGGCCATTGTAACGAAACTAAAAGACGATAGACTGGTTGCCGCCAAAATCAAAGAAAAGTATTGGATGTACTACGGTGTGCCCCATATTTGGCTGGCTTATTCTGATGACTTGATAAACTGGACACCCGTTGAGAACTACGAGGGCAAACTCGCCCCTGTATTGAGCCCCCGCCCGGGTTATTTCGACTCTTGGCTGGTCGAGGCAGGCCCACCGCCCTTGCTTACAGAAGAGGGTATCGTAGTGCTGTACAATGCCGGGAACAGCCAAAACATTGGTGTCAAAGAACTGGGCAACCGTATCTATACGGGCGGGCAGGCACTATTTGATGCCAATGAGCCATGGAAACTTATCGATCGTACCGACCACCCGTTCATCAAACCTGAATTGCCCTTTGAAAAATCGGGGCAATATAAAGATGGTACCACCTTTTTGGAGGGGCTGGTCTATTTCAACAACCATTGGTATCTGTACTACGGCACCGCTGATAGTATGGTGGGCATGGTCTCTACCAAAAAACACTGATACTTTTATCGGTAGAAGTTCATCTCGTCCATATACCGCCATACGGCTTCGGGCAAGAGGGGCCGCACGTTTTTTCCGGCCTTGTGCTGCTTTCTGATAAAGGTGGATGATATTTCCATAATGGGGGCATCTATTCTATATATCTTCGGATGGCTTTTAAAACGATTTTCAACCTTGCCTTCTGAAACACGGGGATACACGTAGATTTCATGGTTCTCTAAAATCGCCTCATAATTCTTCCACTTGTGGAAACCTTTGAGGTTGTCTTCCCCCATCAGCAGACAAAATTCATGACCACTTCCATATTTTTCGCCAAGATGCACCAAGGTGTTGATGGTGTAGTTCGGTTGTGGCAGATCAAACTCGATTTTGCTCGCCTTAAGTTTCGGGTAGTCCTGTATGGCCTCAAACACCATTTGATAGCGATGGTGGTTGTCGAGCAGCGATTTTTTGGCCTTGAACGGGCTCTGGGGAGTGATAACAAACCACACTTCATCCAAATCGGAAAATTCTACCATATGGTTGGCAATGATCAAATGGCCAACATGAACAGGGTTGAACGTGCCAAAGTAAAGACCGATTTTTTTAAGCATTTTTGGTTTGGCGTTTAGTCACCCTCCCTCCTAAAAAGGAGGGATTGAGGGAGGTGTATCTCAGTTTTCCTCATATCGTAAAATATAATCCTCTATAACGAGCAATACATTTTCAATATCATTCATTACCTGATAATCTGAAAAACGAAGTACATTGATATTCAATTCATTGAGTCTTCTTGTCTTCTTAACATCCTTTTTCCATACTTCCAAAATTTCATGTGAATATCCATCAACTTCAATTGCGAGTTGTAGCTTGTTGCAAAAGAAGTCAACAATAAACTCATCAATAGGTTTCTGTCGATGAAAATCATAACCGTACATTTGGTTACGCTTCAACTTTTACCACAATCGAATTTCAGAATTTGTAGCATTGTTTCTCAATTGTCGTGCTAGTTCTTTGAGTTTTGGATTGTATTTAACAATCATCTCTTAAATATTTACACACCCCTTTATCCCCTCTTTTTAGAGGGGAAACGAAATGCTTTTCATTCTTCTTCCTCAGAATCCTTCTTGGTTGCACCCACAAAATCGGCCACTAATTTATGGGCCTCTTTCAATGCAGTGTCCAAGTCATAGTTTTTGATAATCTTATCAAACTGTGGTGCGGTTGCCAATTCTACAGAGGCCTTGGCGATACGCATGTTGATCTTGTCATCATCTTCGGTACTGCGTTTCTTCAGCCGGATCTTGAGCTCATCGACACTTGGCGGTTTTACAAAAACGGCCAAGGTCTGTTCAGGAAACTTTTTCTTGATGCGCAAGCCCCCAGCCACGTCAATATCGAAAATAACGTTCATGCCCTCGGCCCATAGTCGCTCAACCTCACTTTTTAGGGTGCCGTAAAAACAGTCGCGATAAACCTCTTCCCACTCTAAAAAGTCGCCGTTTTTGATATGCTGTTTGAACTCATTGACCGACATAAAATAGTAATGTTGGCCATGTTTCTCTTTTCCACGTCGGGGTCTAGAGGTTGCCGAGACCGAAAAGGCCAGGTTCAACTCAGGTTGTTGTAGCAAATACCTGACGATGGTGGTCTTGCCGCTGCCCGAAGGGGCCGAAAAAATTATGAGCTTGCCCCCCTTACTCATAGTACATTGAGCATTTGTTCCTTGATTTTCTCGAGCTCATCTTTCATTTGCACCACCAACTGCTGCATGGGCGCATAATTGGCCTTCGACCCAATGGTATTGATCTCTCTGCCCATTTCTTGCGAAATGAACCCTAGTTTCTTTCCATTGCTTTCCTTAGAATTCATGGTTTCTTGAAAATAGGCCAGATGGTTGGCCAGACGAACCTTTTCTTCGGTGATGTCATACTTCTCTAGGTAATAGATTAACTCTTGCTCAAAACGGTTTTCATCGACCTCGACCTTTAGATCTGAAACGGCCTTCTCTAACCGTTCCCTAAGAGCCTTTATCCGCTCGGGATCTATTTTTTTGATTTCTTCCAAAAGGGCGAATATGTTCTGGATGCGCAGGTTGAAATCTTTTTCCAACTCCTTTCCTTCCTGGGTTCGAAAAAGGGTAATTTTCTCCAAAGCCTGTTTCAAAGCCTGCTTGATGGCCCTGAATTCTTCCTCGTCGATATCATTTTTATCGGTCTTAAGGGCATCGGGCATTCGCAGGGCCATCTCGAGCAATTTGACATCATCGCCCGGTGCTATGGAACGGAGTTGGCCCATATATTTTTTTACCACCCCCTCGTTGATCTCGGCAGTGGTTTCCTCCCCCGTAATCTCAACGTTCAGGTTCAGATCAACCTTGCCCCTGACCAGCGATTCTGAAATGGCCTTGCGAAGCTCCAGTTCTTTTTCCCTATATGCTTGCGGAAGACGTGCATTGATGTCAAGGTTCTTGCTGTTCAGCGATTTTAGCTCAACCGTTATCTTTTTTGATGGAAGCTGTACCACATGCTTCCCAAAACCGGTCATGGATTGGATCATAAAATGTCAATCAATTTTGGCAAAGGTAGCCAAATTTAACGGTTGGATTTTGGATTTCCATTCTTATCAAAGTCCCTGTTCAATTGGGTCTCGCACCAATATATTCCCACTCCCATGCCCAATAGCATAACAAACAACGAGATAATTACAGCGCTTTTTGGCCACAAGACATATATAAGGATTCCGAATACCGTCAATACAATGCCCAACCAAACAAACATATTTGCTCCGATTCGATTGGCATACTTCCAAATTTGTTGATTGGCCATACTTCTTCTAGTACGATATCCGTATAAATAATTGATTTTCTTCGGTGGAAATTTTTGCCAAATAATTCCACATACAAGAATGAGGAAACCGAAAACAATTGATGCTAAAAAGTTTCCGAAACCCATTATAACTCCCTCACCCAAATGTTACGGTAACTGACCCTGCTGTTGTCGCCATGGTCTTGCAACCGAATCGGTCCTTTGCCATGCGGTGGGTTTTTGGGCCAACCGATGTAGGGGGTGGTACCCTTTAGCTCAACATGGTCTTGCACCAATACCCCGTTGTGCAGCACGGTCATGGTGCCCGATTTGATTTTTTGGCCTTCTTTGTTGAACTCTGGCATGCGGTAAATGATGTCGTAGGTGTTCCACTCGCCACTTGGCATAGAGGCCATGGCCAGGGGTATATGCTGTTTGTAGATGGATGCTACCTGCCCGTTCACATAGGTGTCGTTATCGTTGTTGTCAAGCACCTGAACTTCGTACAGATTATTGATAAAAACGCCACTGTTGCCCCGGTTCTGGCCATCACGTTGAACCTCGGCAGGTGAACGCCACTCAATGTGCAATTGTATGTCGCCAAAGTTCCGTTTGGTCTGAATATCGCCGGTCTTGTCTTTAACGGTCATGCTGCCATCATCGTTCAGGTGCCAAACCACTTGCGAACTATCTTTGGCCATGACCCATTCGTCAAAACCACTGCCATTAAAAAGCACTATGGCATCGCTGGGCACCCCGTTTTCGTCAACCGTAACCTTTGGAGGTACGGGCTCGTACACCTCTGTTTCTTCCGGTTTGGTGGGTTCTTCACCTTGGTATTCTTCATGAACAATGACCTCTGGCTTGTTCTTCAACACCCTTGATTGCTCTTGGGATGTTCTTTCTTGGCATCCTATAAGAAGTACCACAACACAAAAGATACCTGCCACTCCCCTCATATTACAGACGCCTGATCTTGATGTTTCTGTAAGCTACAACATCACCATGATCTTGAAGCCCGATTTTTCCGGTTCGGTATTCGCCAAAACCTTCCCAATCAGCAAATTTTGAATTGGCCACCATTTTGTCCCATTCCTCGCCATGCACGGGAAATTCAACAATTTTTTCGCCATTCATTACCACGCTGCCTTGATTGGCCTCATGGTTTATCGTCAAAATCACCTCGTTCCATTCACCTGCCGGTTTGACCACTTTTTTTGAGGGGGCAATCATGTCGTATAGTGCACCAGCCTGATGTGTAGTGCCGTTTTTGGCATCTGGGTGGCGGTCGTCGTCCAATACTTGTATCTCTGGTCCTGTTTGATAAGGTTGACCGAACTGCTCACTTTCATGTACACCCCAGAAAATACCGCTATTGCCTCCCTCTGAGACCTTCCACTCCAGCGAGAGCTCAAAATTGGTAAACTCTTCATCGGTAACAATATTATAACTAGCACCCTCTGGCCGCTCTTCGGGAGGGTAAAATACCATGGCCCCTTCTTCAAGTTTCCAAGGTTCGCCGACCTCGCCCCCATTATAAAAATGCCATCCCTCGAAAGAGGTGCCGTCGAACAACACCTGCCATGCTTCCTCATCTGTATTTTCGGCGGTTTCAGACATCGGTTCTTCTTTATTTGCTTCCTTATTTGCTTCTTTATCTTTTTGCTTGCACCCTATGGCCAGCAATACCAAAAGAAATAGTTTTGCTTTTTTCATAATCCCAGTATTTTTTTGAGTTCTGCTTTATCGATTTCCGCTCCGGCGAAATCATCAAAGGTCTTTTGGGTCGCCTCGATGATATGGTCCTGTATAAATTTGGCACCTTCACGTGCCCCTTGTTCTGGACTTTTAATGCAACATTCCCACTCCATCACTGCCCATACATCGCAGCCGTATTGGGTCAGTTTCGAGAAGATGGTCTTGAAGTCTATTTGACCATCACCCAACGAACGGTACCTTCCGGCGCGGTCGCCCCAATCGTTGTAGCCCCCAAAGGCGCCTTTTTTTCCGGTGGGATTGAACTCAGAGTCCTTGACATGGAACGATTTGATGAACTCGTGGTAATGGTCTATATAGGCGATATAATCCAATTGCTGTAGCACAAAATGGCTGGGGTCGTACAGAATATTGACTCGTTTGTGATTGCCCGTGGCCTCTAAAAAACGTTCGAAGGTGTCACCGTCGTGAAGGTCTTCACCGGGATGTATCTCGTAACAGACATCGACCCCCTCTTCGTCAAAATGGTCTAGAATAGGTTTCCAACGCCTTGCCAGCTCTTCAAAACCCATCTCTACCAGACCTGCAGGGCGCTGTGGCCATGGGTGGGCGGTATGCCAGAGCAAAGAACCCGAAAAGGTGGCATGGGCCTTAATGCCCAGCCTGCGGCTTGCGGTGGCCGCCTTTTTCACTGTTTCGACGGCCCACTCGGTACGCTCTTTTGGTTTCCCTTTCAAATGGTCGGGCGCAAAATTGTCGAACATGATGTCATAGGCCGGGTGTACGGCCACCAATTGCCCTTGAAGATGGGTCGAAAGCTCTGTGATTTCGAGTCCGTATGAGTTTATTTTTCCTTTCAGTTCATCGCAGTAATCTTGGCTTTCGGCCGCTTTGTCGAGGTCAATGAGGAATTTCTCCCATGTGGGTATTTGAATACCTTTATATCCCAATCCCGAAGCCCATTCGCACATTCCCTCCAACGAGTTGAAAGGGGGTTGGCTATCTACAAACTGGGCCAAAAAAACGGCCGGTCCTTTAATGGTTCTCATAATGCTTGAATTCTTTTTTATTCAGAATAATAAGGAATTATCCGCTATATTTAAGAAATAAACACAGCCAATTAACATATTTTTTGCCAAGTCATAAATATAGCGATTCGCTGAGAATTAAATCACCCCGAAATGAATCAAAATGAGGTCTACGATGCCATTGTGGTCGGCACCGGTATCAGTGGTGGCTGGGCGGCCAAAGAACTCTGTGAAAACGGCCTGAAGACCTTGGTGCTCGAAAGGGGCCCCATGGTAAGGCACGTAGCCGATTACAAGACCATGAACGATGACCCGTGGGATTATGAATTCAAGGGCGAATTGACACGGGAAGACAAGAAAAAGTACCACAAACAGCTTCGGGTCGGTTGGGCGCCCAGGGAAGATGTCAAGCATTTTTTTGTCAATGACCTTGAACACCCCTATCAAGAAACAAAGCGGTTTGACTGGATACGGGGCTACCAAGTCGGCGGGCGATCCCTCACATGGGGCCGTCAGAGCTATCGGTGGAGCAACATTGATTTTGAGGCCAATCTTAAAGAAGGTATTGCCGTTGACTGGCCGGTACGATACGCCGACATTGCCCCATGGTACGACAGGGTAGAGCAATATATCGGGGTCAGTGGCGAAAATTTAGGGCTGAAACAATTGCCCGATGGCAAATTTCAACCTCCCATGGAATTGAACTGCGTGGAAAAGGAACTACAAAAATCAATGGCCACGACCTTTGATGACGGCAGATTGTTGACCATTGGCCGTGCTGCCCATATTACAGAGAATACCACAGAATTCAAGGGTCGCGGCCCCTGCCAATACCGCAACCGTTGCTGGCGCGGCTGCCCTTTCGGCGGCTATTTCAGCAGTAACTCTTCTACACTGCCCGCTGCTGAACGTACCGGGAACATGACTCTTAGACCGAATTCAATTGTATATGAGCTCGTCTATGACGAGAGTACTAAAATGGCCTCGGGCGTGAGGATCATCGATGCCGAGACGCATGAAAAAATGGAATTCAAGGGAAAAATCGTGTTTCTCTGTGCCTCGGCCATGGCCTCGGTAGGTATTTTGTTGCAATCAAAATCTGAAAGGTTCCCCGATGGAATGGGCAACAACCACGACCAACTGGGCCGAAACATTATGGACCACCATTACCAATTGGGCGCTACGGCAAAAGTTGACGGGCATTTAGACAAATACTACAAGGGAAGAAGGCCCAACGGTTTTTACATACCCCGATTTGTAAACCTTGACGACAAGACCAAACGGGGCGACTTTTTACGTGGATTTGGGTACCAAGGAGGTGCTAGCCGTGAAAACTGGTCAGAAATGGTGGCCGAAATGGGATATGGAAAAGCATTAAAGGAGGCCGTTTTAAAACCGGGTGGGTGGCAGATAGGCATGACCGGTTTTGGTGAAATGTTGCCCTACCACGACAATCGGGTTACCTTGAGCGAAGACAAAAAAGACCAATGGGGCCTGCCACAGCTCGATTTTGATGTTGAATTCAAAGAAAATGAATTCAAAATGCGGGAGGCCATAAAAGAAGAGGCCGTCGTCATTTTGAAGAATGCCGGATTTAAGGATGTTGAAGTGTATGACACCGAAACCGGCCCGGGCTTAGGAATCCATGAAATGGGTGGTGCCCGTATGGGATGGAACCCCCGAACCTCGGTGCTCAACAAGCATAGTCAGCTACATGATGTGCCCAACGTTTATGTGACCGATGGCGCTTTTATGACCTCGGCCAGTTGTGTGAACCCCTCTTTGACCTATATGGCCTTTACGGCGAGAGCAGCGAACCATGCCGCCGAACAGTTTAAATTGGGGAAATTTGCCCTGGCATAATGGTTTAAAAGAGGAGCTTATCGAAAAAATTGATTTTATTGGCGTTCATTTCATAATATTGCTTGAATACTGACTTTCTATGGAAAATGCTTCAGCCCGAAGTCTTTGGGGCGATTTTTTGGATGCCCATTTGGAATTTGCCAATGAGGATGCCCCGCGTGTCGGCCATTTTTGTGATAATGAAAAAGATGCCAACACCTGCGCTGAATTAATCTGCAAAGACATCAAGCGTGCTACCTCACATTCGCTCTTAGGGCTTCAGCTAAGGGGTGAGCCTTTGCCTAAAATTGGTGATTTTATGGTGGTCACCGATTGGGCCGGGGAAGCAAAGTGCATTATTAGAACCACCTCGGTAAAACTGCTGCCCTTTTTTGCCGTTCATGCCGAACACGCCCGTTTGGAAGGGGAAGGCGACAAGAGCCTTGAACATTGGCAAAAGACCCATTGGGACTACTACACCCGCGAGCTCGAACCTTTTGGCAAGGTGCCAAGAGAAAGCATGATCATTGTTTTTGAGCGGTTTGAGCAGATCTTTAAAAGGTAGCAAGGCTTTTTTAGGAAGTCTCGATGAAAAACTATTTGTTTCCATCAATTAAGTGAAAATCCGTGGAATTAGTGTCTTTTCCACTTTCTTGGAGAAAAATCTATTGGACACTAATTCCACGGATTATCACAAATGTTTTATGGCTTAATCCATGTTGACCCACACATTGCCCTTTTTGTGCGAGGCAACCGTATTTTCGATAAAGTTCATGCCGCGCAAGCCATCTTCCATAGTGGGAAACTCACCATCGTTGTACTTTTCGCCCCGAATTGCCTTGGCAGCTCCTTTATAAATGTTCGCCATGGCATCAAAAATCCCCTCAGGATGCCCTGGTGGCAGTTTGGTTCCCTCCAAAGAAAGTTCTGAATTGTAGGCATGGCCGGGCTTATAGACCTGTATGGGTTCCGTATCGCTCAACCGGTACAGAAAATTTGGGTTTTCCTGCTCCCATCGCAATCCTCCTTTTTCACCATAAATGGCGATGGCCAGACCGTTTTCTTCACCAGTGGCCACTTGGCTTGATCGGATTACCCCTTTTACATGGTCGCCCATGCGAATGAGCACGGTACCATCTACATCCATTTGATTGTCTTCATACAGATAATTGAAATCACACAGCAACGACCTTACCTTCAACCCAGTGGTGTACTCGACCATGTTAAAGGCATGTACGCCAATATCGCCCATACAAGAACTGATGCCGGCCTTTTTGGGATCTAAGCGCCAAACCGATGAACGTTTTTCCTTATCATGGATGATGGGGTTTATCCATCCTTGATAGTATCGGGCATCGACCTTGTGTATCTTGCCCAACTCGCCCGCTTTGATCATTTCACGCATCTGGCGAACCATGGGGTAACCCGTATAAGTGTGGGTCAATGCAAAGACCTTACCTGATTTCTTATGGGTTTCTTGAAGTATTTTGGCCTCTTCATAGTTCATGGTCATCGGCTTTTCGCAGATAACATGAAAACCATTTTCCAACAATTTTTTGGCCATGGGGAAATGCAGAAAGTTCGGTGTCTGAATCGAGCACACTTGAATACGCTCGTCTTCAGGCAATTTCAGCTCTTCTTCGACCAAGGTGTCAAAATCTTTGTAAATGCGGTTGGTCGGAATGTCGATTTCCCTGGCAAAGGCCAAACTGTCTTCATGGTTGGGATTAAAGACTGCCCCCACTATTTCATAATTGTCATTGATGAACGATGCAACACGGTGCAATACGCCGATAAGTGAATCGCCCCCGCCTCCTAATATTCCTAATCTGATTTTCTTTGGCATTTTCTGCTTGTTTTATGCTTCAACATTTTTAGGTTTTCTCTTTCTCATATAAACGTTCAGTCCGATGAACAAAACTATCAATATTGCCGGTAAAACCGACATGATTTTCAACGCTTCGTTGGCACTGGCATTGTCAAGAATGTTTCCCATAATGGGCAACACTATCGAAACTGATAGCATTCCGGCCCCACCCATGATCGAGAGCCCCAAGGCCCCGCTCTCGGGTATATATTCTGCCACAAACGACAGCATTGTGGGCCAGAAGAACGTAATGCCCACTGCAAAAATGGCTGCTGCCAAAAAGGTCATGGACCCACTGGTGAGCGTCAACAACCAAAGCCCTAAAAATGCAAAAACTGCCGAAAACAGCAACATACCCTCAGGCTTAAGTCTATGCGCCACCTGACCGGCAAAGGCACGGCCTGTGGCCATAATGCCGTTTATAAAGGCCAGCACCAACAAGGGTGCCGTCACATTCTCTTTCAGAAGGGATTCGATTCGTTGATTGGTGCCCAATTCGGTGGCAGCAGTCAACAACATGCACAACACCATAAACAGAAACAGGGGTTTTGTGACACTTTTCCACATATTACCCGTGCTCACCCCCATTTTTACACGCTCGGTAACAGGGAATTTTTGGCCAAAAAACATGAATCCATAGACCAACAAGGGTATAAACAAGGTGCCCACCATTATCTGCCAACTAAGGCCCATAACGTCCATCACAAACCAACCGACAATGGATCCTACCACTATGCCCCCTGGAAACCATACGTGAAAACGGTTCAGCATTTTCGTCTTGTTCTTAGGGTACATCGAGGCAATCATAGGGTTCAAAGAGGCTTCGACCATACCGTTGCCGATACCTACGAACAGTGTAGCCAAAAATAATGAAGTCTGGTCACGTGCCAGAATGGTCCAAACAATACCAATGGCATGTGTAATGAAGGCAATCCAAGTGATTTTTTTTATTCCAAGCGAATCGACCAAAGGCCCTCCAATGATCATGGCCAGCGTAAAGCCCCAAAATGCCGGGGTAAACGCCCAACCGATCTGTTCCAAGGTGAGGCCTACCCCTTCAGGTCCAAAAACAGTCTCTAACCGTGCCCGAATGGCAAAGGTCATGGCTGTGACCAAAAGGGCCACACACGAGGCTATGAACAATCGATTCTTGTTGATGTTTTCCATTTGGTTGATTTATTTATGGATTAGTTTTTATAGGATACTTCCTCGTTTTTGAACAGCAGCATAAATACTATCAAGACCACCAAGGCAAAACCTGCGGGGTAGACCCAGATGTTTTCCCAGGTGTGGCTACCGTCTTCCAACAAGAACATATCGGTAATCTTGCCCGCAATCCAAAAGCCGATCAGCATGCCCACCCCGTAGGTGGCCAGTGTAATCAGACCCTGTGCCGCACTTTTATATTTTTCGCCGGCCTTTGTATCGGTATAAATCTGCCCGGAAACAAAAAAGAAATCATAGCAGATACCATGCAATGCAATACCAATGATCAACATGAAGGCCAAATCGCCTGCATTGCCATAGGCAAACAACAGGTAACGAACTGTCCACGCCAACATACCCACCATAATGGTCTTTTTGAAACCGAACTTTTTGAAGAAATATGGCAGTAACAGCATAAAAATCACTTCTGATGCCTGCCCAATGGTCATTTTTCCGGTGGGATTGTCCATACCGATTTCTGACAGAAACGGATTGGCATTTTGATAATAGAACGCCAAGGGAATACATATCAATACGGAAGAAATAAAGAAGACCAAAAAGTTACGGTCTTTCAACAGTTTCAAGGCATCAAGCCCCAAAATACTTGAAATGCTCACCTTTTCTTTTCTATCCACCCTCGGGGGTGTTTTGGGCAAGGTAAAACTGAACAGCCCCAACACTGCCGAGGCAATGGCCACCATTAAAAAGGTGTTCCGCAGTAAGCCCGACTCGATTCCTTCTGTAGAGTCCCATAGAAATACGTAGCTGATAATGAGCCCTGCTGCAATCCAACCAATGGTGCCAAACACGCGTACAAAAGCGAACTCTTTTGAGGGGTCTTTCATTTGGTTGAACGACACCGAATTGACCAAGGCCAAGGTGGGCATGTACAAGATCATATAACCCAAAACAAAGGGATAGAACTGTGAAAAATCAGTAGCCCCGTACATCTGGTACATGAGCACTGCCCCCAATAGATGCAAAACGCCCAAAATACGTTCGGCATTGAAATAGCGGTCTGCAATCAGCCCGATGATAAAAGGGGCTATGATGGCCCCCCAAGATTGGGTCGAAAAAGCCTGCGCGATTTCACCGCCCGAGGCATTTAAATTGTTTCCTAAAAAAGTGCCGAGAGTTACGAACCATCCTCCCCAAATAAAAAATTCAAGGAACATCATAAATGACAATTGAAACTTGGTGCTTGTTTTCATGGTTTGGTGTCTTCGGTTAATCAGCGTCTATAAAAAATGTAATCCAATTGATCGGGGTCCATACCGTTAGACCTAAAATCCATCAAAATCTGTCCACGGTGATGCGTAGAGTGGTTGATGATATGAAACAGTATGTCCTTTAAATCGTTGGCGAAAACGCGCCCCTCGGTGGTCTCGTACTCCACTCTTTTCTCAAAATCATCGGCATTGGTAACTATTTCAAAAGATGTTCGCTGGTTCTCGTAGTGAATGTCTTGCCAATTGCCCAACGGATGTTCTTGCCACACATCGAATGTCGATGGTTTTTGAAGTACACGATGGTTCCAGATATGGTGGGCGTTCAAAATATGGCTGAACAGCACCCTACTTTTCTCGGGCACTTCATCTAGGGCAACGCACTTTTCTATCAGTTTGCGGTTGCAGTAGAAGTTATAGTCGAACAGTTGGTTAAAGAGTACTTTCATATATATCAGAAACGATATACCTATATTTTCTTGGCTGCATTGATCAAAAGGTTCTTGGTCGCCAAGATACCTTCTTTTTCGCCCAGTTCATTTCCTTCATATTCTACCCCGATATAGCCCGTATAGCCCGCATCTTTTACAATCTTCAACATACGCACATAATCGATGGTGGTTTCGTTGCCTTCTTCATCAAAATCATATGATTTGGCACTGACTGCCTTGGCATAGGGCATCAATTCTTTTACCCCTTTGTATTTGTCATACTCTTCAATACATTTTGATTCATAATAGGATCCATCTTCCCGTTTCATGCAGAAATTGCCAAAATCTGGCAGGGTGCCACAATTCGCCATATTTACCTCTTTCATTATTTCTGCAAGCCATGCCGCATTTGACGAAGGGCCCCCATGGTTCTCTACTATAATATTGATGTTCTTGTCTTTGGCATAACTTGCCAATTGGGTAAGTCCATCGATTGAGGCCTCTTTCCATACCTCGGGGTCTGTGCTGCCATTCAGGTTGACACGAATGGAATGACAGCCCATGGCGGCAGCGGCATCGACCCACTTATGGTGGTTTTCTACGGCAGCGGTTCTTTCGGTACTTTCTTCAGCTGCCAAATTACCTTGACCATCAATCATAATCAATAAATTGGTGAGGCCGTGTTTTTGGCTCTCGGCATTGCTTCTGTCAACAAATTCTTTCATGGCGGCTTCAGAGAAATTATCTTTCTCAAGCAACGGATAGTATAGGCCGCTCACATATTCCAGTCCTTCAAAGCCCCAAGCCTTTGCTTTTTCGGCAAAGGTGTAGGGATCCACCCCATCGTTACGTATCATTTTGTTGATAGACCACTGTGCCAAAGAAAGCTTGAAGAAAGGCTCGACCGCGGCTTCAACTGCTGTTTCTTCTTCTTTCGCCTCCTTTTTGTTGGTGTTCTTGCATGCGTAGATGCCCATGATCGACAAGCCCACACCTGCTTTGGCGCTGTTGCCGATAAACTGTCGTCTTTTCATAATTGTGTAACTAAGGGTTGGATTTGTTATTACATTGAAAATTACTACAACGTTGTAGTTCAGAATTCTCAACGAACCTAAGGATTAAATGTAGAAAATTAATTTAATATTTAATACATTTAGAGGATAAACAAGTTTGAATACATGAGCAAATTCTATTACAACGAAGAACAAGAATCGTATGATGCCATAGTGGTCGGGACAGGCATCAGCGGTGGCTGGGCCGCCAAAGAACTTTGTGAAAACGGACTCAAGACTTTGGTGCTCGAAAGGGGAAGAATGGTCAAACATCGAGAAGATTATCCTACTGCCAATATGGACCCCTGGGATTTTCCACACAATGGAGAATTGCCAAGAGAAGAACAGGCCAAACAACAAAAACAGGCCAGAACGGGTTACACCGTCAAGGCCCCACATAATTTCTGGTTTGTGAACGACCTTGAGCACCCTTACAACGAAATAAAACGTTTTGATTGGATGCGTGGCTACCACGTGGGTGGGCGTTCCATTATGTGGGGGCGTCATAGTTATCGGTGGAGCGACATTGATTTTGAAGCCAACAAACGGGATGGCATTGCCGTTGATTGGCCTGTTCGCTATAAAGATATTGCCCCTTGGTACGATAAGGTTGAGGCCTACATCGGGGTTACTGGCGAAAAACTGGGCCTGCCCCAATTGCCCGACGGCGTTTTTGAACCCATGATGGAGCTTAACTGTGTTGAGCAGCATGTACGTGAAAAAGTGGCCGAACATTTTGATGGCCGTGTGGTCACGGCAGGCCGGGTTGCCCACATTAATAGCGACAAAAAATTTGAGGGCGACGGCAGAACCCGTTGCCAGTTCAGAAACCGTTGTATCAGAGGTTGCCCGTTCGGGGCCTATTTTAGTAGCGTATCGTCTACCCTGCCAGCAGCCGAAAGAACGGGCAATATGACGTTGCGACCAGACTCTATAGTGCACCAGGTAATCTATGATCCAGATACGAAAAAGGCCACTGGGGTCAAGGTCATTGACCGCGTTACCAAAGAAGAATTTGAATTCAAGGCCAAGGTTATCTTTTTGTGTGCCTCGGCCATCGCATCCACCGCTATATTGATGCAGTCAAAATCGGATCGTTTCCCTGATGGACTAGGGAACGATTCTGACCAATTGGGAAGAAACATCATGGACCACCATTTAGGCGTTGGCGCCTCTGGAAAGTTTGATGGCTTTGACGATAAATATTATAAGGGAAGAAAGCCCAACGGCATCTACATTCCGCGTTTTAGAAATCTTGGCGGCAGCTCCAATACCGATTCGTTCATTCGTGGATACGGCTACCAAGGTGGTGCCGGCAGGGGCAACTGGGAAGAGACCATCGCTGAAATGTCTCATGGCAAGGGACTCAAAGATGCCATTTTGAAACCTGGCGGATGGACCTTTGGTATGGGTGGCTTTGGAGAGGTGCTTCCCTACGAAGATAACCGCATGACCCTTGATTATGATAATTTAGACCAATGGGGGCTGCCAACCGTGACCTTCGATGCCGAGTTTAAGGAAAACGAATGGAACATGAGGGAAGACATGAAAAACCAAGCTGTTGAAATGTTGACCAAAGCTGGTTTAAGAGATGTAGAGCCCTTTGACAACCCTGGTGCACTGGGCCTCGGCATACATGAAATGGGCACTGCAAGAATGGGCCGCGACCCAAGAACCTCTGTGGTGAACGGCTACAACCAAGTACATGCCTGCAAGAATGTTTATGTTACCGATGGGGCCTTTATGACCTCAGCGGCCTGTGTAAACCCCTCTTTGACCTATATGGCCTTTACCGCAAGGGCGGCCAACCATGCAGCACAAGAACTTAAAAAAGGAAACATCTAATGGAAAGAAGATCTGCACTCAAAAATATGGGCATGGCATTTGGCTATGCCGTCGCCACACCAACCTTATTGGGAATCTTACAAGGCTGTAAAGACAAACCGCCCTATGCCGAATGGGTGCCCAACTTTTTTGATAAAGAACAGGGTTATGCCTTGGCCCAGACCCTTGACGTCATTTTGCCTAAGACAGACACCCCTTCTGCGACCGAACTGAACGTGCATGTGTTCATCGATGCATTTATGAACGAGGTAATTCCTGAAGAGGCCCAGGCTTTCATAAAAATGCGAACCGAGACCTTTTTCAACAGGGTCTTGGCAGATTCGGGCAAGGTAAGTCTCATGGATGTGGAAGCTGCCGACATTGAACCTGTTCTGGCAAAATACCTTAGAAAAAGAACCGATGAGGAAGAACAATCTCACAATGAAATAATCGATAGCTATATGGAAGCTGTGACGAAAGGTGGGCAAGCTGGCCTTGACGAAGATGTATCAAATTTTTCGTTTGCCAATGACCTTCGGGGAATGGCCATTTGGGCATTCAAGAACACAGAGCATATCGGAGAGGAAGTATTGGCATACCTTCCGGTACCCGGCCAATACATTGGCTGTGGTGATGTCAACGAACTGACACAGGGCAAGGCTTGGTCGCTATAGTTCAAGCGTGCCACTACAACATATAATAAAACCCGTCTTCTTGAATAAGGAGACGGGTTTTATATTTAGTTTAACACCCTAGCTCGTAATATTCCCAATTTAAGTGCGACCCATTTTATAAACACATGGGCTCGTTATGGAACGGTATTATTTCTTCTTGATCATTTATGGTATTCTTTTATTGATATCGTATGCCATGTTTCGCCATTCCAACAAGTAAAACGCCCCGGATTCGACTTTGTGTGGGGTAGTCTTACTCCGGGGCATTCTAAATCAATAAACACTATCACATGCTGAAACAATCTCAGCGCAGACCAAAAACCAAATCTTTTGGAAAGATGGTTTTCAATCCCAAATCATGATCCACACATAAGGCAGTCGTCGTCTGCCTGGCCCTCTTTGGCCTGTGCGATCAATGCCTTCATCTCAGCCTCGGTCATCGGTTGAACATCTACTTCTTGTGTACTTACCGGTGTGGGTTTTACTTCCAGATTTTTTGCTGTCTCTGGTGAGGCTGCCTCCACTTCGGCTTCGGCCACGACGCTAACGGGCACTTCCTTTTTCTTGGTATTGTCCAACGTAAACTTAATGGCGTCAACGGCCGCTTTGGTGCGCAGGTAATACATACCCGTCTTGAGTCCGCTCTTCCATGCATAGAAGTGCATCGAGGTCAATTTGGCATAGTTGGCATTTTCCATAAAGAGGTTTAGCGATTGGCTCTGATCAATAAAGTAACCTCGCTGACGGCTCATGTCAATAATGTCTTTCATGCTCAACTCCCAAACGGTCTTGTACAATTCTTTGATTTCGTCCGGTATGGCATCAATATGTTGGATGGAGCCATTGGCCCGCATCAACTCCTGTTTTAGGCTTTCGTTCCAAAGACCAAGTTTCACCAAGTCTTCCAACAGATGCTTGTTCACCACAATGAACTCACCCGATAGTACACGACGCGTATATATGTTTGAGGTATAGGGCTCAAAGCACTCATTGTTTCCTAGTATCTGTGAGGTAGAGGCAGTTGGCATAGGAGCAACCAACAACGAGTTTCGAACACCGTGCTTTTTAACTTCTTTGCGCAATTTTCCCCAGTCCCATCTTCCTGAAAGCTCCTCATCCTTAATGCCCCACAGGTTATGCTGAAACTCGCCTTGTGAGATGGGTGACCCCTCGTAAGTGGAATAGGGTCCCTCTACCTTGGCCAGCTCCATAGAAGCCGTTACAGCGGCATAGTAAAGGGTCTCAAAAATCTCTTGGTTCAATTTCTTGGCCTCATCGCTGGTAAACGGCAATCGCAAGAGAATAAAGGTGTCTGCCAAACCCTGTACCCCTAAACCGATGGGCCTATGGCGCATATTTGAGTTCTCGGCCTCTTTGATCGGGTAGTAATTTCTATCAATGACCCGGTTCAGGTTTTTGGTGACCCTTTTGGTGACCTTGAAAAGTTCTTTGTGATCGAACTTGCCATTTTTTACGAACATGGGCAATGCAATGGATGCCAAGTTGCAGACGGCAACCTCATCGGGTGAAGTATATTCCAAAATCTCGGTACACAGGTTCGATGATCTGATGGTGCCCAGATTCTTTTGGTTGCTCTTGCGGTTGGCCGCGTCTTTGTAAAGCATGTAAGGGGTGCCGGTTTCAATCTGCGATTCCAATATCTTTTCCCACAGTTCGCGGGCCTTAATGGTCTTGCGGCCTTTGCCCTCAGCCTCATACTTGGTGTATAGCGCTTCAAATTCTTCGCTATGGGTGGTGAACAGCCCTGGGCATTCGTTGGGGCACATAAGCGTCCATTCGCCATCGGCCTCGACCCGTTTCATGAACAAATCGGGTATCCACATGGCGTAGAACAGGTCGCGTGCCCGCATCTCTTCTTTCCCATGGTTCTTTTTCAAATCAAGAAAATCAAAGATATCGGCATGCCAAGGTTCTACGTAAATGGCAAAACTTCCCTTTCTTTTGCCGCCCCCTTGGTCAACGTAACGTGCGGTGTCGTTAAAAACCCGCAACATCGGCACAATGCCATTTGATGTTCCATTGGTGCCGGCGATATACGATCCAGTGGCCCGCACATTGTGAATCGAAAGACCGATACCACCAGCAGATTGTGAGATTTTGGCTGTTTGCTTCAAGGTATCATAAATGCCATCGATGCTATCTTCTTTCATGGTCAATAAAAAACATGATGACATCTGTGGTTTGGGTGTGCCAGAATTGAATAGTGTGGGGGTCGCATGGGTAAAATACTTCTTTGACATGAGCTCATAAGTCTCAATGGCCGAGTCCAAATCGTCTAAATGGATACCCACTGCAACCCGCATCAACATATGTTGCGGCCTTTCTGCAATCTTTCCGTTCAGCTTCAACAAATAAGATCTTTCCAACGTTTTGAAGCCAAAGTAGTCGTAGCCAAAGTCGCGGTTATAGATTATGGTCGAATCAAGTCTTTCGGCATTTTCTGAAATGACCTTATAGACCTCTTTCGAGAGCAACGGAGCCTTTTTTCCAGTACGGGGGTTCACATATTCGTACAGGTCTTTCATCGTTTCAGAGAACGATTTTTTGGTGTTCTTATGCAGGTTTGAAACGGAAATGCGCGCAGCCAGCTTTGCGTAATCAGGGTGTGTGGTGGTCATGGTAGCCGCAATCTCAGCGGCCAGGTTATCGAGCTCTGAGGTCGTGACACCATCGTAAAGCCCTTCTATAACCCGCATTGACACCTTGATCGGGTCAACCAATTCACTAAGGCCATAGCATAATTTTCTAACTCGGGCCGTAATTTTGTCAAACATTACAGGCTCTTTTCTTCCGTCTCTTTTTACTACATACATTTGATTTCAGAATTTTGATTGTAGAATTACGATTGCTTCCTATTCTACATTAATTGTTGTTAAGTTGATTATTTTTTGTCTTTTATTCTTTTTCTTACCGTATTGATGGAAGCCACTATAATTGACAATAACTCGTTGGCCTCCTGCAACAACCTCTTTATTTCTTGATGCTCTTTTTGGGATATGATCAAGAGTATCTCCAAAAAATACATGCTCTCATCAGCCTCTTCTTCAACAATTTTCAGCTTGTTCAAAAAATCGGCATCTGATTTTGCCCTACACGCCGCCCTGTAATTCGCTCCGACCGAGGCTGCACACCTTATCAATTGCCGACAGTAAGCATCGTATTCTCTTGTGGCCGGAAATCTTGAACACAGATACCCGCAATCTATCGCAAATGTTTGTGTGCGCTTCTTTAATTTTTCTTTCACCAAATTTTAGATTACTCCAATCAAACAAATCGTCAATCTAAAATCGTACCTCGTAAATCAGAAATCAGCGTCGAAGCTGATTTTCTGTGAATCGGTGTCTTTCTCTTTGTTGAGCACACCCGCTTTTTGGTACTCTGAAACCCTTTTTTCAAAAAAGTTTGTTTTTCCCTGAAGGGAAATCATATCCATGAAATCAAACGGGTTGGTGGAATTATAGACCTTTTCGCATCCGAGTTCGACCAAGAGCCTGTCGGTCACAAACTCCAGATATTGGGTCATCAATTTAGCGTTCATTCCAATCAAGCTTACCGGAAGTGATTCGGTGATGAACTCACGCTCAATGTTCAGCGCATCGACGATAATTTCCTTTATACGTTCTTTGGGCACCTTGTTCACCAAGTGGTTGTTGTGCAGATGTACCGCATAGTCGCAATGCATGCCCTCATCCCTTGAAATCAATTCATTGGAAAAGGTCAATCCGGGCATCAGGCCTCTTTTCTTCAGCCAAAAAATGGAGCAGAAAGCACCCGAGAAGAAAATACCTTCGACCGCTGCAAACGCAATAAGGCGCTCTGCAAAACTTGGCGACTCAATCCATTTCAACGCCCAATCAGCTTTTTTCTTGATAGCAGGGAAATTTTCGATGGCCTTGAACAGAATGTTCTTCTCCTTCTCGTCTTTCACATAGGTATCGATGAGCAACGAATAGGTTTCTGAATGGATGTTTTCCATCATAATCTGAAAACCATAGAAGAACTTGGCCTCAGAATACTGCACTTCGTTCACGAAGTTTTCGGCAAGGTTCTCGTTTACGATACCATCAGAAGCTGCGAAGAATGCCAGAATATGTTTGATGAAATAGCGCTCGTCATCGTTGAGTTTGGTGGTCCAATCCGATAGGTCTTGGTGCAGGTCTATCTCTTCGGCCGTCCAGAAGCAAGCTTCCTGCTTTTTGTACCATTCCCACAAATCGTGGTGCTGAATGGGAAAAATGACAAATCGGTCTTTGTTTTCTTGCAAAATGGGCTCAACGGCTGATGACATATTCAAAAAAAATTAAAGTTGCTTAATCGAGTGAATTTTCCCTCTGGACGGGCTAACAAAGATTTAAAAATGAACCCGAACTTTAAAGGCTGTTTTGCTAAAACAGCCCCAAAGTTTTTAACATAAGTTGTTGAAATCCATGCTCGCAAGTGATGTTTATTGGAGCTTTGAGAAGTTGACATTTTCAAGGCTTCGAACAAAAGATTGAACACTCGATAAAAAAGACCGAAAAGTACATTTCAAAATACTTTTCGGTCTTTTACTTTGGCCATCCTTGTGTCCGCTAAACATACCAGGCTCGACAATCAATAAGAGCCAGAGAAATTATCACTTCAAATCTTCAAGGTTTAATCGGTCTATAAACCCCCAGATTTCATCTGATGTTTCGGCATTGGATTTTACCGAGACGCCATATTGGTCTTTGAGCATAAACTTGATCAGGTATTGGCCTGCGGGTGGGGCCAGGTATTCTTCTTTGGCCTTGATACCGTTGTGCATTAAGGTCTTTTCATAGCCGTAGTCGCTGGAGTAATCGCGTTCGAGGTTGGCTATCGCCAAATGGTCACGGATCTCTCTTTTTCCTTTTTCAGAATTGCCGTCAACAACCTGCACCGTGATGAACACCTCGTCTTTTTCATAACGCGCTGTGGTTGAATTCAACCCCTGCAATTTAAAAGGGTCGGTGACAAATCGTACCAATGTATAGCCCATGAGTTCTTTGGATGGAGACCAACTGCGCCATACATCGGCCTCCAAATACACATTTGAATTTTTGACGGCATTGGTGGCGGGTTCGCCGTTGTTCTCCGTTGCCTTCTTTTCTTTATCGCCGCCAAAGTTGCATCCTCCAATGCAAATAAGGATTGACATGGCAAAAAACAATCTTAGGGTCGATATGTTCATCTGTTTATAGGTTTTATTTGTTGGTTTATTCCAGTGAATGCTCTTTGAGCGACTAGCCCTCACAACCCAAAGCCTCCATTTTCTGACCGATTTCGAATGTGCGATAGAGAATGTATTCAGGCCTGAAAAATTTTATGAGGTAGTCCAAGACGAATTCGTTGCCAACATCATCCTCAGATACCGAATTATCTCTCCTCCATCGTCTTATAATATTGTCAAGCATATAACCTATTCTTATAGCCAATGTTTCATTATCCATCGATTGCAGAACTTCATAAAAATCATCGCGAATGGGTCTAAACTGCGTATAATGTAGTTGGGCCATTTTCTCCGGGCAGTACATGATGGTGGTCGAGCTGGCCATGGCCAAGGTCTGCATACCCAATGCATCACATGCGGACATTGTAAGATCTCCCAGTTTATGTTCATTGACAAGTTTTAAGTATGCATGCACATACAATACCATAAGTGCCGTGCATTTCAGGTATTTGGTGTCCAGTGCATTCACAACCTTGCCATTTTCCTCCATCATTTTTTCCCATGCCTCTTCCCATGCTGTTGCAGCTTCAGATTGGGCTGCATTATCTGCTGCAGATTGCGCTTGATTCCCCGCATTTTCTTGTGCTGCGGCGGCTTCCATAAGTGCACCCATAATATCGCCCTCTTGGGCCATGGCCATGGGGCTGCACAGTAGCAGGGCGGAAATCAGTAGTAATTTTTGCAGTGTTTTCATGTTTTTTGTTTTTTGTTTTTTTCTATTGCTTTGAGGTAAAAGTCCCCTCTCCTATATCCTCTCCCCAGAAGAGAGAGGATTTCTGCTCATGTTTTAATCATTGTACCCTTACCACCATTTGACCCCTCTTTCGGGAGACCAATTGGGCCTTGTTGTTGCCCAATGTAAACTGATCGCCTGGGAGAAATTGATCCCCTGGGAGAAACTGGTCACCGGGCAAGAATTGGTCTCCCGGCAAAAACTGATCACCGGGCAGGGCATTCTTATCGGTAAAAATGGTAATGGTCGCATCACCAAGGGGTTCTATTGCCGCACCCACTGTTTTGTACTTTCCGTTCAGCAGCCCAAGCATTTACTTGGCGTTGGGATGCCGTTTTTGAAATGCCTTACTGTCAAAATTTCCCATTTTGTCCGAAAACAATTCCATATTGGTGACCTTGTTCGCCTTGTCAACGACCAAAATAACCTTAGTGCCTTTGGTGCTTCGTGTCTGGGCGTGTACCAACCCTGTTGCGAACACCAGTAAAAATGTGGTGATAAAAATTTGCGTTTTCATGATTTTTTTGAATTACGATTATTTCTTGTTCCCTTTTGAATTGCAAAGTTGTATGCCTGTCCATTTCAGGTGCCACTTATACCTTTTTGCCGTTTCTTTTTTTAAGGGGTTCAACTCACCGAAATGGCCGTTGTCGTCTGTCCATCTTAAATACACCCTGAAACCCGTGGGCGTGGCGTCGTAGATTGCGTTTGCCCCGTTGGCGCACCAGTGATGGCTTTTGCCTTCGAGCGATACCATGTAATGGGGTGTTGCCGTAAAGCCCCCTGACGAGGTATCCACATCAACATAAATGCCGCCCCGTGAGCTCTCATAATCGGCCCAATCATCTGGTGAGGTTTTCCCCTGTGCTATATGTAACATAGCGGTAACGTTTACGTGATGCCTACTCTATCTGGTTTTCGGCTTCCCCAGGGGGATTTTTATGTTTTTTTACAGGTCGTCCGTAAAAGGATCAACGCTTTTTAAACAAGCAGCAACACCACAATACCCAATGATATGGCCGCAACGGCCAACAGCAACAGTGAGATGGCGTCCATCTTTCCGAATAGGATATACATGGTTTCATTCTTTTTCATTTCCGCAGGTAAAATTTCTCGTTACAAATCGTTTTGTATCTGCATCGAAAGTAACTATCAAAATTGCGGATTCATGCCATGTATGTAACCAAGTATGCAAGAAATGTAACAGGCGATGGGATGGGATGCGAGTAGGTGGATTGAAAGCTATCAATCAGTGCTTTGAAGAAATTCGGCGGGGGTTTTTTTATAGGTTTCCTTAAAACATTTGATAAAATAGGATGGGGTATTAAACCCCACGGTATAGGCCACCTCGTTGACCGTAGCGTCAGAAGTCTTGAGAATGTGCAGGGCCTGTTTCAACCGCTGAGAACGGATGAACTCGGTGGTCGAAAGCCCCGTGATGGCCGTCAGTTTTCGGTGCAGCTGCATACGGCTCATGCCCACGACCGAAGCAAAGGTTTTGGCATTGAACCCAGCGTCGGACAACCGTTCATCGAGCACCCTTTGCACTTTTCCCAAAAAAACCTCATCGGTGGGGGTAATGGCAATGTCCTTTGCCTTCAAAATGACTTCTTGGCTATAGCGGCTGCGCAGTGCACGACGGCTGTCGATAAGGTTCTGAACCCTTTTTTCCAGTACCCGCAGTTTAAACGGTTTGGTCACAAAATCATCGGCCCCCGATTGCAGGCCTTTCAGCTCTTGCTCCTCGCCTGTACTGGCGGTCAAAAGTATAATGGGAATATGACTGGTACGCTCATCGGTCTTAAGGGTGTTGCAGAGTTCGATGCCATCGGTGCCGGGCATGTGCACGTCTGATATGATCAGATCGGGCACGATTTCGATGGCCTTTTTGATGCCCAAACTGCCATCGGCAGCCTCAAAGACCTGAAACCTGTTTTTCCATACAGATGCCAAGAACTGCCGCACCTCTTGGTGGTCTTCGACCACCAGTACCATGGGCAGGTCACTTGGTGCTGGCTCGTTCTCTTTGTAACCACTATCTATATCAACGGTGTTCGAAATATTGGAAACGGCAGCTTTTTGGTTTCCATCAACGATTTGGGCATCGGAAAAACGGTCTCTGGCAATGGGCAACATCACCCGAAAATGAATGGTATCATTGTCTTCGAGCTGCACTGATACTTCGCCCTTATAAAGTTTCACCAATTGCTTGACCAGTGAAAGCCCCACACCTACCCCCTCGGCATATTCATCTTGTTGGTAAAACCTGTTGAAGAGCTGGTCGAGGTTCTTTTCTGAAAAGTTTTTGACCGTATTCTTTACATCCAATTGTAGATGACCGCCTTTTTCTTCGGCCTTAAAGAGAACGCTGCCCTTTTCGGGGCAATATTTAAGGGCGTTCGAAAGCAGGTTGGTGACGATTTTATCAATGGCATCCTCATCGTACCATGCCCCATCAAGTGCCTTGACATCAACGGTATAGTCGATATTTTTTTGTTCGGCCCTGTACTTGAAAGAAGTGGCCAACATCCCCAAAAACAACCCCAAATCACCTTGGGAGACCTTCAATTTTAATTTTCCCTTCTCCAATCTTGCCAAGTGCAATAGTTGATCTACCAATGCCATCAGACGGTTGACATTTCGCTTGATCATAGAAAAATTGGCGTGGTCAGCATCAGAAAGCCCACCATCGCCCAATTTCGCATCGATAGGACCCGAAATCAAGGTAAGGGGTGTTCTGAACTCATGTGATATGTCAGTGTACAATTTAGATTTGAAGTCGTTGAGTCGTTTCAACCGATGTGCCTCCTCTTCTTTCAACTCCAGGACGAGCTTCATTCGCCACCGCCACTTCAGATAACTATAGACGCCATAGATAGCGCCGAGAAGCAGCAACGCATATAATACTTTGGCAAAGGTGGTGAAGTACCAGGGCGGTTTAATGGTAAAGGCGAAGGTGGCCGGTTTCGGGTTCCAAACGCCATCATAATTGCTCGATTTTACCTGAAACTCGTATTCGCCTGGCGGCACATGCGAATATCTGGCAAAATTGGTGTTGCCCGCTTGAATCCATTCTTCATCGTAATCTACCAACCGATATTGGTACTGGTTTTTTTCGGGCAATGAGAACTGCATGCTCGAAAAGGTAAACGAGAGTGTATTTTGTTTGTGTGACAATTTCATGCCCGGGCGAATGGGGTAGGGTTCGTTGCCCACCTGCATACCCGTAATCGCCGTTTTGGGCAACTGGGTATTTTCCACGATGTCGGTGGGTTTGAACCAATAAATGCCCTCAAGACCACCAAAATAAAGATTGCCATTGTCATCAATGTGATACGCCCCTGTATTGAACTCGGTTGCCAGCCCTTCATAGTTGGTATAGTTAGTGATAATGGGCGTTTGGTCAAGGGAGCTAGCAGGGGTGAACTTGGTAATGCCTCTGTTAGAACTGAGCCAAAGGTTGCCCTGCCCATCAGGGAGGATGGCATAGATCACATTGTTGGCCAGACCGTCTTTTTCGGTGTAGGAATAAAAACGGTCATTGCCGATATCGAAGGCATTCAATCCGCCCCCGTAGGTACCTATCCAGAGTATATTGTCATCCTCGGAGAAATAGAGCGACTTGATCATGTCGTTCGACAGAGAGTCGTCACTGTTTCCTGCCCTATATGTGGTGGTTTTTTGCTCTTTTAGGTTAAGATGGATAAGTCCTTCGGAATCGGTTCCGAGCCACAGATTGCCTTTGTTGTCTTCTGTAATGACCCGGATATTATCACTGACGGACAGGTCTATGGAAGCGTTTTTTTCATTGTAACTTATAAGCTGTCCTTTTTTCTTATCGAATTGAACCAGACCATTTTCACGCGTGGCCAGCCAGTAGCGTTGTTCGCTGTCTTTAAAAATATCCCAAATGGTAATGGCTTCGAGCCCCGTGTTTGGCGGGTTGTTATAATTTATGATGGTGCCATCCGATTCAAGAATGGCGAGTCCGCCCCCTTGGGTACCAATCCAAAGGTCGCCATCCGCATCGGCATACAGGCTCATGATCCTGTTCGAAGGCAACCGAGTTTCTTCAGGTCCCTCGGTCGAATACTTGACCCAACTGTTGGCAGCGGGAATATATTCCATGAGACCTTTGTCCGAAGTGCCGATCCAAACAGATCCAGAACCATCGGTGGTTATGGCCCTCACAACCTCGACATTGATGTTTTGGGGCACCTGAAAATTGGTGATCGCATTGAACTTTTCAAGGTATTCGTCATAGTAGCTCAGACCGGCACCATCGGTGCCAAACCAAAGGGTACCCGTGTAATCTTCATAAATACTCAGAATATCGTTGTAGTGAACGGCCCTGGGGTTGTGCTTATCGGCCATAAAATGCTGGGTCTCAAAACCATCAAGATATATCAGGTACAGCCCATCACCGTATGTGCCGATCCAAAGCCTTTCTCTTGAGTCTATAAACAGCGACAGTATATTTAAATCATCTGGAATTGGGATACTCAAGGGCAACTCTGCCGCTCGCTTTAAAAAAGAGCTTTGGCCTTCCCTGAAAAACAATCCGCCACCATATGTGCCAAACCACTGTCTGCCGCCCGCCTCAATGGTTATAGTGCTGAACTTTTTTAAAATCCTGCCCTCGGCCAATGTCTCATTCAACGTATCATTGATTTGTTTATTGGCCATGTCGATGGACAAAATGCCATTATCCGTAGCGGCCAATATATTGGCTTCGTATTGGGCCAGCGCATAGATGGTCTCTTTGATCTGGCCGATGTTTTGCAAATGTGGAACGGAATCGTTCATTTTTGAGTACAGCAACCCTTCCGAATACGTGCCCACCCAATACCCAAAATTTTGATCCTGATAGATCACGCTGGCATCATCGGTCAGCGGTATGGGTTCAAATCGATCATTGCTTTGATCAAGTCTGTTCAATATTCTGGAGGAGGGAATACACCAGACTTGGTTCTGCCAATCCACATACACCTTTCCCAAGTGACTGTAATCGGGTCTTGTTATATCGTCAAAAATAAAGGGGTACACAACAAAATTAGTACCGTCGTACTTGTTCAACCCATCTTGGGTGGCAATCCATAAGTAACCCGTACTGTCTTGGGCAACTGATATACCGCAATTTTGCGAAAGACCCTCTTTTATTGATAATTGTCCGAAGCTTATTTGTGATTGGGGGAAAACCACCTCTAAGTTGAAGAAGCCCAATACAATGAAAAGGGCCTTAAAGAGTATCGCCAATAAGTTTTTATTAAACATTTGCCACAAATTGGAAGCTGTGACTTAAGTTAAGAAAATTGGAAGCTTTCGGCAAGGTTGCCTGTAGTAAAATTATACCATAACGTACGGCCTGCCGATGCTTTACAATCTTGCTTTTTAGGTAGTTCCCCCGAAACCCAAATCACATAGATTGCAATACGCAACGGCAATGATTATCTTAAAAATCGCACATACGCTAGTATGTTTGGTTGGCCGTACGTGGTTGGCAATTACTGTTTTTTATTCCATAAGAGCTACTGTCATTGATGGCGGTTGGGTTGTTTTCGGCCTGTTCTCAATCAACGAGGCCACTACTAAGAGAACGACCAGGATCAAAAACAGTATGGCACATTTTTTCATTTTACTTGGTTTGGTGATTTGGCAATCGATATTTGGTTTGTCTAAATTAAAGTGTGACAAGGCCCCACCAATTGCCTAATGTGTGGATGGTTGTATTTCATGTGTGGATGGCCCGATAAAGCTTTAACACTTTTTTCCACCCCATTCATTTGCAGGCATCTATGGTATAGCTTATCTTACAGATAAAATTCTTTCAATAACGGGTTTTATACTATATTTTACCAACCATAGACAATAATTGACCATAAACACAAATTGATCAACAGCCTACATGCAATAAACCTACTTTTAATCAATAATAAGAAAGTATGTTAAATGCCGTCATAGTAGACGATGAAATCAAGGCTCTTCAAAGCCTTAGCTGGGAGCTGACCAATCTAAGTGACGAGGTCAACATCGTGGCCTCGTTCACCGATGCCCACGAAGCTTTGAAGTATCTTGAAAAGAACACCCCTGACTGTTTGTTCTTGGACATAGAAATGCCCACCATGGATGGTTTTCAGTTCATCAAAAACCTAAAGAACAAGAATTTTCCGGTGGTCATCACCACGGCCTATAACCAATATGCCCTAAAGGCCCTTAAAAATGAGGCCATCGATTATCTGTTGAAGCCCATTGATTCTGACGACCTTAGCGAGACCATTGCCAAGATCAAAAAATATAATTCCAAAAACCTCACAGCCGAAAAACTCGAAAAAATTCTTCTTGAGCACAATGCGGAAGCATCACATAAAAAAATAACCATCAATACGGATGGGAAACTGATGTTTTTTAGTAGCGACGATATTCTCTACGCAGAATCAGACGGCAACTACAGCACCATATTTTTGAGCGACGGCCAAAAAATTCTCTTGACGAAAAAATTGAAAGAGGTGAACGAGCTTTTGCCCAGCAACTGTTTTTTCAGAATCCACAACTCGTATGTCGTCAACCTGAACAAAATAAAAGAGTTTTTAAAAACCGATGGATACGTGGTGTTGGAATCGAACCACAAAATTCCTGTTTCGAGACAGAAAAAGTCTGACTTTTTAGATCTTCTATAACCCTACTCTTAAGTGCCTCACTTCAAGTCTATCATATTAAGCCACGTTCCCACAAAAACATTCAACCGTGTTTTGTCAGTTTTCTTTTTTCTGGGATTCAATACGGTTTCTGCACAAGCCGTTCCTGATACTTTTAAACAAAAGGTTGAAAAGCTCATTGCGGCCTCCCCAAAAAATTATTCCACCATTGACGATGCGTTAAAGAGCGAAAAGAGAGATACCCTATTGATGGGCTACTTCAACGAGCTGGCCAAAGAAGCCAATTATCTCGAGGGCCAATCCTATGCGCTGAACCATATTGGACGCGCCTTCAGAAACCTCTCTCAATTCGATAGGGCAGTAACCTATCATAAAGAGGGGTTGCAGTTGGCAAAAAAAGCGAACAGTATAGACTTTCAGGTGCTAAGTCTAAATTGGCTGGGCGTGGTGTACCGTAGGATGGATGCCATTAAAACTGCATTGGATTATAACCAAGAAGCTTTAAAGTTGGCCGAGTCGGTCGAGAACCCCAATTATCATATCAAAAGAAGTATCAATGTTTCATTAAACTGTATAGGAAACCTTTACCAAACTTTAGAGCAGTATGATCTGGCCATTGAACAATTTACCAAAGCACTCAAACTTGAATATGAACTCAACAACAAACTCGGGCTAGCCATAAATTACCAAAATATAGGCCACTGCAATGAATTAAAGGGAGAATTGGAAAAAGCACTTGAAAACTATCGTAAATCACTTGCTTATAACGAAGAAATAAATAATGACCTGGGACGTGTCATCTGTAAGAATAGTATTGCACAGATACACCTCAAACAAGATATGCCCAATGCTGCAATGGTTCTATTGAAACCCCTGCAAAAAAAATCAAAAGAACTGGGCGATAACTTCATTACTGCCGCAGTATTCATCAACTCCGGATGGGCAGAAACAAAGCTTGGCAATTATACCGAAGCCGAAAATTTGATAAAAAGAGGCCTCAATTTAGCAGTTCAGCACAACATGCCCAGTACCAAACTACTGGCTTATGAGCACCTTAGCGAGCTTGAAGCCAAGAAAGGCAACTATAAGGACGCACTACAATATTTCAAGAAGGCACAAGATGTAGAAGAAGAGATAACAAGCGGCACCAACTTTAGATACATGCAAGATGTAATCAGCCGCTATGAAGCTGAAAAAAAGAACAATGAAATTGCCAATCTGGCAAAAGAGAATGAATTGGTTCGACTACGGTTGCGTAAAAACCAGACCACTTTTTTGGTCAGTGCCTTGGCCATCGGGCTCATTGCCTCCATTCTATACATTTTACATCGAAAATATCAGAGCCAAAATGAGAAGAAGGTGCTCAGCTTGGAACAGAACATGCTGCGAAGCCAAATGAATCCGCATTTTTTGTTCAACTCGCTCAACTCCATTAAGCTCTATATCATAAACAACGATAAGAAGAATGCGGTTCATTATTTGAACAAATTTTCAAAGTTGGTCAGAAAAATACTGGAGGCTTCTTCACAAAAAGAGATTACGTTGGAAGAGGAGCTGGAAACCATTGAACTGTACATGAATATTGAAAATATTAGATTTTCAAATGAAATAGATTTTGAGGTCAACATTGATAAGAATATCGACCTGAGTCAGATCAAAATCCCTTCGCTGGCCCTTCAACCCTTTTTAGAGAATGCCCTTTGGCACGGGCTATCACCGAAAGAAGGCAACAAAAAGGTAAGCCTTGATGTGGCCCATAAGACCAATGGCCATGTGACCATTACCATCGAAGACAATGGAATTGGCCGTCAAGCTGCCCACATCAACAAAGAAAACCGGGTGCTCAAACGCAAATCGGTGGGCATTGACATTACCAAAGAGCGCTTGGCAAATTTTGCCAAAGATTACCAAAACTCATTTGAGGTACAGATTGTGGACCTTTTTGATGACAAAGGCTCGCCCCGCGGCACCAAGGTAGAGGTTGAGATCCCCATTATTTAGAAAGCTCTTCAGCAACCTTTTCAAGTTCGGCATACCATGCCTCCCCGAATTTTCTTACCAAGGCCTCTTTCACAAATACATAAATGGGCACCTTCAATTCGGCGCCCAAGGCACAGGCAGGGTCGCAAATTTGCCATCTATGATAGTTCACGGCGGTAAATGCGGAATATTCCTTTATGCGAACCGGGTACAAATGGCATGAAACGGGCTTTTTCCAATCGGTGACCCCGTGCTTGTGGGCTTCTTCAAGGCCACATTTGGCAATATGCTCGTCATCGTAGACCACATAGGCGCAGGCACCTGTTTCTTTGACCAAAGGGGTTTCCCATTCACCGTCTTCCCCTTTCACAAAGGCACCTTGCTCTGAAATGGCCCTTATGCCCTCTTTGCTTAGAAATGGGGTGACCTTGTCCCGAATCTCATCTAAAATCTTGGTCTCGGCCGCCTCAAGTGGGGCCCCATACTCCCCATCTACACAGCAGGCCCCTTTGCAAGCATTTAGGTTGCAGACAAAATCATGTTCAATTATATCCTCCGATATGAGGGTCTTGTCTATTTGGAACATGGCATCAACGATAGGACCGCAAAAAAATCACCCTGAAACTGAAATCTGAAAGTGGTTTTTAAACGTACATTTGCGCAACAAATATAGTGCATGATGAATTTCAATTTCAAGGAAATCGCCACGGCCAGCATGGTACTCTTTGCCGTAATCGATATTTTGGGAAGCATCCCCATCATCATTTCGCTCCGCAGTAAGGTGGGCCATATCCAATCAGAGAAGGCCTCGATTGTGGCCGCAAGCCTTATGGTGGCCTTCTTGTTTGTGGGCGAGCGTATTCTAAACCTTATCGGCATCGACGTGTACTCATTTGCCGTAGCGGGCGCCCTCGTTATTTTTTTCTTGGCCGTAGAGATGATTTTGGGCATTACCTTATATAAGGAAGAAGAACCCAAAACCGCTTCCATTGTGCCGATTGCATTCCCACTGATTGCCGGTGCCGGTACGCTTACCTCTATTTTATCGCTGAGGGCCGAATACCATGTCGAGAACATCATTGTGGCCATAATTGTCAATACCATTTTCGTCTACCTCGTCTTGAAATCCTCGGTACGAATCGAAAAGTTCTTGGGGAAGAGCGGATTGGGAGTTATTCGGAAGGTTTTTGGGGTTATCTTGCTGGCCATTGCGGTAAAACTTTTTGCCACCAATATCAATCAATTGCTCAATCAATAATCGTATTTGCATTATGAACAAGACTTTGACCATCGTATTCATACTACTGGCCATGGGCCTTATTGTTTTCAATTTTACGCTGTTGGATTTTCAAAATCCGTTTGTGGGAGACAGTCTTATAGCTGTAATCGGGATTGTGGCGTCATTATGTGCCATTTTATTGCTACTGATCTTATGGAAGGCAAAAAACATTGAGCGCAGGGTAAACGGAAAAGACTAATCCAAGAGCGGCCCTTCTATGGGCATGGCCGCCGATGCAATCGAATCGAGCTCAAGAACCTTTTTCAACATGGCATCATGTTCGCCCTTGATCTGTGCCGATAGATTTGGAGAAAACAACTGTTCGGCCAAATTCGCCTTTAAATACGCCTTTATTTTCTTCTCTTGTGCATAGAAGTCAAGCTTCACCTTTCGGTTCAACATAAAGTCAATGAACTGCTCGAACAAAATGTCATCGACCCTGAATTCTTCCAAAAATTCCGATTTGGAAAGGTGGCTGTAACGGGTACGGTCTTTTTCAAGATGCTCGAAAATGAAAAACGAGAAGAATTCATACGTATCGTCCATACTTTCAATGGCCTCTTCTTGGTTGCTGCCGATTGGCACGAACACATCGGGTATAATGCCCCCACCACCATAAACGATCTTGCCTTTTGGTGTCTTGAACTTCAATGAATCGGCTACCTTGATGCTGTCCACAGAAATCAGCTCGCCGCTGTGGTATCGGTTGATGAATTCTTGGTAGTAGTCTTCTTGATGCCCATTTTCATATGATTTTTGTATGGAGCGTCCCGTAGGGGTATAGTACCGTGAAACGGTAAGCCGTACGGCAGAGCCATCGCCCAGGTCCATTTCTCGCTGTACGAGCCCTTTGCCAAAAGAGCGCCTGCCCACTATGGTGCCGATATCGTTGTCTTGCAGTGCCCCTGCGATGATCTCACTTGCAGAGGCCGAACGTTCGTTGATCAACACATAAACGGGCCTGTCTTCAAAATTTCCTTTGTCGGTGGCATAGGCCTTTTTTATGTTGCCCTTTTTGTTCTCCGTGTAAAGAATTAACTTGCCTTCCTCCAAAAATTCATCGGCCAGTTGTTCGGCAATGCCCAGATACCCGCCGGGATTGTCCCTTAGATCAAGTACCAATTTATCGGCGCCCCTAATCTTCAATTTTTGAAGGGCGGCCAAAAATTCTGAAAAGGTAGATTCGGCAAATCGGTTAATCTTGATGTACCCCATATCGTCGGTGAGCATGTAGTAAGATTCCACGCTTTTTATGGGCACCTTGCCACGGCGCACGGTAACATCAAAAATCCTGTCTTCCGTTTTACGGTAGACCGTGAGCTTTACCCTGCTACCAGCCTTCCCTTTCAGACGGTCGACAATCTCTGAATTGGGTATTCGTTTCCCAAAAAGAGTGTCGCCATCGGCCATCAAAATACGGTCGCCCGGTTTGATGCCCCGTCGATGACTGGGCCCGTTCTTAATGGGCCTGATAACTGTAATCGTATCCCTAAACTTGTAAAAGCTGATTCCGATGCCCACAAAGTCGCCTTTCATGCTTTCTGAAATCTCTTTCATCTCGCTTCGCGGAATGTACACCGAGTGGGGATCCAGTTTTCCTAAGATATTGTTCACAGTGACATCGACAATACTGTCGGTATCGACCTCATCAACATATTCATAATCGATGTAATCGATAAGGCGATTCAGCTTATCCTTTTTTGAGTTTGTCGAGAAAAGCTTTTCTGGCGAATCGTTAAAATGCAGCTTGCCGCCAATAAAGATTCCAATGGCCAAAACCATGGCCAAAACAGTGGGCAATATGTACTGATACTTCTTTTTCATTTACTTTTTTTGCCTACACCATTTCTTCCAAAACGGGCAGGTGCTGTGTTTCGACCCCGGCACGCTGCAAAAAACGCAATCCGGAATCATCTTTGTAGGCCTTTTGATATACCACACGTTTTATGCCAGATTGGTGTATCAACTTGCTGCATTCACGGCAAGGCGATAGCGTGATGTACAAAGTGGCACCCTCACACGACTGGGTAGAGGCCGCTACTTTAAGAATGGCATTGGCCTCTGCATGCAGTACATACCATTTGGTGTAGCCTTCTTCATCTTCACAAATGTTCTCAAAACCAGTGGGCGTGCCATTGTAACCATCAGAAATGATCATACGGTCTTTTACGATAATGGCCCCTACCTGTTTTCGGCGGCAATAAGACAGTTTGCCCCATTCTTGCGCCATGCGTAAATACGCCTTGTCGTATTTCTCTTGTTTGCTCTGCTTCATAGACGGAAACCGATATCATGTATCGGTTATACCTTTAAATATACCTGCTTTCAAAAACCTCCGCAACCTAATTCCGAAGAAATTAACGAAATGCCTAAAACGGAAACGTTTCTATAAGCATTGGTATTGTGATGAGTAGTATCAAAATGGAGGCCAGGGCGATAAAAATTCTTTTTTTGACCTTTAGTACATCTTGCAATACAAAAGCTAATAGCAGCACCATTAGAATGATGGCCACCTGTGAAAGCTCGATTCCCGTGGCAAAACCCAGTAAGGGCCCCACCTTTTCCTCTTCTTCGGCCATCAACATCTTAAAGTAATTTGAAAAGCCAAAACCGTGTATGAGCCCGAAAAAAGCTGTAACTAGACAGTGAAAATAAAAGCCTATTTCAACTCTGTTTTTTTCATTTACAATGTAAAAACCATTAAATATTGCTGCTGCTGCAATTGTAATTGGTATCAAAAACTCTATCAAACCCACATCGACCGTAGCCACCCCATATACCGACAGGGCCAAAGACACGCAGTGGGTAATGGTGAAGATGGTCGCCAACACTACCACTTGCTTCCAACTTTTAAATGCAAAGGGCACCGCCAAGGCGGCCAAAAACAAAATATGGTCGTAGGCCCCCAAATCGAGTACATGGTTGAACCCCAATTTTATGTAGAACCAAAAGTCTTGCATTGTTTTTATGGTTTGTGGTTAATCGTTCAAGGCTTGCGGTTTCCCCACTTGAAACTTGAAGCTATAAACTTAAACCTTTTACGTTAACCCCCGTTCTTTTTGGATAACCTCATAGGCCTTCTGCACTTCCTTGAATTTTTCCTCAGCCCCTCTTTTTATGGCTTCATCTTGGGTGTTTACACGGTCGGGGTGGTATTTTTTGGCCATTTTTCGATAGGCTTTTTTAACCTCCTCGTCTGTGGCCGTCTTTTCAATTTCCAAAATTTTATAGGCATTGTCGGCCGACTTGATAAACATGGCCATTATACTCTCAAAATCGTAGCTGCCAATTCTCAAGTATCCGGCCAGCTCACGAAGTTTGTTGATTTCGGCCTTGCTCACCTGGCCATCTGACTGGGCAATGCCGAATAAAAAATGTATCAATTGCAAACGCACTTCGTACCGTGTGCGCTGGTTTAGGTAATTACAGATACGTTGGGGCGATACCTCCCTCTTTTTCACCACCTCGTTGAAGGTTCGAAAAATGGCGTTGGCCTTTTCTTTGCCATAGGTGCTTAAAAAATACTGGCGAACATAATCAAGTTCGCGTTGGCTCACTTGTCCATCTGCCTTGATAACAATGGAACAGAGCGATAAGAGGTTGAGCTCAAAATCAGCCGGGGAAACAGACTGTTGCCCAAAATCGCCAAAAATGGTGCGCGAACCCGAACCACCGCTACCGCTTAAATTATCAAGAAGGCTGCCGACAAAGAACCCTAGTATGGCACCTACAAAGCCCCTTATAAAAAAACCTATCAAAGCCGCAAACCACTTGATCATTGCAAAAATAAAGCGCAAAGATACATCTTTGGCCACGAATGCCTTGACAGTGGGGGCCCAAAAAGAATGTCAAATTGCGTATCTTTGTGCTCCATAAAAAAATGAGTCTATGTATCCTGAAGAATTGGTAAAACCGATGAGAGATGACTTGGCTTCTGCCGGGTTTGAAGAATTATATACGGGCGAGGCTGTTGAGAACGTCCTCAAACGAGAAGGCACCACCTTGTTGGTGGTAAACTCTGTTTGTGGTTGTGCGGCTGCAAATGCGAGGCCCGCGGCTAAAATGAGCCTGCAAAACGACAAGAAACCTGACCATTTGGTCACTGTTTTTGCCGGTGTGGACACTGAAGCTGTGAATACGGCCAGAGAGCATATGGTACCCTTCCCGCCATCTTCACCCAGTATGGCGCTTTTCAAGAACGGAGAATTGGTACACATGATCGAACGGCACCATATTGAGGGCCGCCCAGCAGAAATGATCGCTGAAAACCTAGTAGAGGCCTACAACGAGCACTGCTAATGATTTCTGAAGCCCTGGGGAAGGGCGATTATAATACTGACCACTTCTTCGGAAGTGGTTTTTTATTTTTGAGGTATGCAAAAGTTGTTGTCGTATCCGTTGACCGTTGTTTATTTCCTTTTTTTTGGGGCCACCCTTGTTGTGTTCCACCCGTTACAGTGGTTTTGCCTGAACGTTCTCGGGTATCGGGCACACAAGCAAAGTGTATCCGTGCTAAACTGGTTCATCATGCGCTGCACCAATTTGTTGGGCACCCGTTACTCTTTCAACAACCCGCATGATATTCCCGTAAACACCCCTTTGATAATAGTTACCAACCACCAGAGTATGTACGACATACCCCCTATTATCTGGTACATGCGCCAACACCATCCCAAATTCGTGGCCAAAAAGGAGTTGGGCAAAGGCATCCCCAGCGTATCGTACAACCTTCGTCACGGTGGCTCTGCGCTTATCGACAGAAAGGATGGCCAGCAGGCCTTGTCAGAAATCGCCAAGCTGGGGCGCTATATAGAGCAATACAAGCGCAGCGCAGTGATATTTCCGGAGGGAACGCGTAGTCGTGATGGGCATCCGAAACCCTTTCGACCCATGGGACTGAAAACGCTGATGAAAAATGCGCCGTCGGCCTTGATCGTGCCCATCAGTATCAACAACTCGTGGAAAATGCTGCGATTCGGAAAATTTCCCATGGGATTGGGCGCCCATTTGACCTTTGATGTTCACAAACCCCTAGAAAATTCGGGCGACCCTGATAAATTGATTGCCGAAATAGAGGAAACCATCAAGAAAGGAATTCGAACATGAACGATGCCGAAATTATAGAGGAAACCATTGCATTTGTCAAAGAAACCCTAAAAGGTGCCGAAGGAGGGCACGACTGGTTTCATATACAACGGGTATTCAACAACACACTGCTGATTGCCAAAGACGAACAAGTCGATGTTTTGGTTGTAAGCCTAGCAGCCCTTTTGCATGATATTGCCGATGCCAAATTTCACAATGGCGATGAATCGGTAGGGCCAAGAGTGGCAAAAGAATTTCTAGAATCACTTGACATCGACAACGAAGTCATTTCGCATGTGGTCAACATCATCAAACATATTTCCTTTAAAAATAGCCTAAGCAAGAAAAAGAAGGCCTTTGACTCCAAAGAGCTACAAGTAGTTCAAGATGCCGATCGGTTAGACGCCATTGGTGCCATTGGCATAGCCCGTACCTTTAATTACGGTGGTTTCAAAGGGCGCGAACTCTATAACCCGGCGGTGGCGCCCCAAGTGGATATGACCAAGGAAGTCTATAAAAAGTCAAATGGCCCGACCATCAACCATTTCTATGAAAAATTGTTGCTGTTGAAAGATAAGATGAACACTGAGACCGGTAAGAAACTGGCAGCACAACGGCATCAGTTTATGCTCGATTATCTCGAGCAGTTCTACAAAGAATGGAACGGCCGACAATAGCTTAATCCTTTCAAACCGGTCGAAAAAATGTCGTGATGCGACACTGGTCGAAGGCCTGTTTTGCGGCGTGCATTTTTTTGTATCTTCAAAAGCCGAAAAAATCACAAAAAAATGCAACGAAGAAAATTCTTGAAAAACGCAGCAGCGGGTTCAGCCGCTTTTACCATTGTACCCAGTTTTGTAATGGGCAAAACCCATGTCCCCCCTAGTGACACCCTCTATGTTGGGGCCTTTGGGGTTGGGGGAAGAGGAAACGGTGTCATCCGAGGGCTGGCCGAAACGGGCAAAGTGAAGTTTGTGGCCTTTTGCGATGTAGACGACCGTCGGGCGGCACAGACCTACAAGGCTTTTCCTGATATAAAGCGCTACAGGGATTTTCGTGAGGTGTATCAAAAACACCTGAAAGACATAGATGCGGTAATGGTGGCCACGCCCGACCATACCCATGCGACCATTGCCCTGCCGTTTATGCGCGAGAAAAAGCATGCCTATGTCGAAAAACCTCTGACGCATAACATCTACGAGGCCAGATTGATGACCAAGGTGGCCAAAGAAAATGGCATTGTTACCCAAATGGGCAACCAAGGGGCCTCTAGCGACGATAGTAGAATTGCAAGAGAATGGGTAGAATCGGGCGTTATCGGAAAGGTACATACCATCGAATGCTGGACCAACAGACCTGTTTGGCCACAGGGCGTACCCGTGCCGGCCTCGAAAGACCCCATTCCAGAAGGGTTGGACTGGGATCTATGGTTGGGCCCAGCCGCCATGCGCGATTATAACAATGCCTATCTACCCTTTAAATGGCGAGGCTGGTGGGATTTTGGCACCGGTGCCCTGGGCGACATGGGCTGCCATATCATGGAAACGCCTTTCAGCGTGCTCGATCTGGGTTATCCTACCGAGGCCGAAGCCAGTTGTACCACCGTTTGGGTGGGTGATTTTGTAGAGGCCGACTACGGAGAATCCTGTCCTCCTTCCTCAAAAATCCATTTGAAGTTTGAGCATCCGCATCATGGCGATATTCAGTTGAACTGGTACGACGGTGGCCTAAAACCCGACTTGCCAGATGAGCTAAAAGATGGCGAGACCATTGGTGACGGCGGGGGTGGTACCATCATGTACGGTGAAAGGGGCACCCTTGTTTTCGATACCTATTCGCGAAATGCACGATTTTTGCCCTCTGAACTTAAAAATTTATATAAATCCCCAGAGCCCAAATACCCAAGGGTTCCCGGTGGTATGGGTGGCCATATTGCGAATTTTGTCGATGGCTGCCTGAAAGGTACCCCGACCTCATCGGACTTCTCGAAAGCCGGGCCCCTAACGGAAACCGTTTTGATGGGCAACCTGGCAGTAAAGGCGTATCAGTACAAAGAGTTGAAACCTGGCAAACGACCGGGCGATTGGGATCCATTCAATTACCCGGGCCGCCGCAAATTGAAGTGGGACGGCGAAAACATGCGCATTACCAACTATGATCAAGCAAATGATTGGGTGCGACGAGAATACCGTAAGGGTTGGGAGCTGACCTAATAACAAAAACCCTCTCGTAAGCTGCTCGGTTGTAAACGACCCATATAACTGTAACAGACCCACATTTTTTGGGTCTTTTGGTAAAATATTGGTCATGCTTAAGAGATTTTTTGTGCTGTTGCTTGCTGCCTGCCCACTATGCTTGCATTCGTGCAGTTCTTCAAGTGAGCTTTCAGATTGCAACCCTGTGGGCGGAAGAACGGACATCTGTCTGGTATTCGATAATGACCCGGCACTTGCGCAGCACAAGCCACTGATCCAAGAGCTTATTTCAGAGGCCTTTGGTCAGATCAATGCCAAAATGCCCATTGACAACTTGACCATTGAAATAGTGGCCAACGCCCAACAGACCATTCCTGAGATAGGGATTGGGGGATTTAATCCCAGCACAGAAAAAATCATTATCTACATAAATCCCAATTTTGCGAACCTCGTTGCCTCCATGGAAAAAGAGCTTGGCCCCCAATTGGCGCATGAAATACACCATGCCAAACGTAGACGCTCTGTCGGCTACGGAAATACATTGCTTCAGGCAATGGTCTCAGAAGGTCTGGCCGACCATTTCTCGATTGAGGTGTTTGGCATAGACCCTCCCCTTTGGTCGATCGCCCTAGAAGAAGCGGAGTTACAGCAATGGATCGCTACCGCCAGTGAAACTTGGAATGAAAGTGGCTACAACCACAGTACCTGGTTTTTTGGAACCACGTCTGAAGTGCCCCGCTGGGCAGGGTATTCCATAGGATTTGAGCTCGTTAAAAAATACCTGGAAGCAAACCCAACGGAAAGACCCTCAAATTTGCACGATGAGGTCGCCGCTTCTTTCGAACCCTAATACTATTTTAGTCCTCGATAAAACAATTTCGAAAAGCGCGCCATTATCACTTTCCACAAGATGTATCTTTGCTGGCAAATGCTAGCGACATGCACCAAATAGATATCGAACTGGTAGAAATGACCTTGGATGTCATGAAATATGTCATCAACCGAATTACCAATCTATCACCCGAACTGGGCAGCCCCAAAAAAGAGGAAGAACTGAAAAAATTGGTGGGCGAGACCATTACCCCTGAAGGCATTGGAAGTGAAAAGGCTTTCAAGCTGTTCAGGGATGTTTTGGTAAAGGCCACGGTACCCATAGACCACCCAAGGCACCTGGCCTTTGTGCCCGCGGCCCCTACCCGGGCCGCCATCATGTTCGATCTGGTCACCTCGGCCTCAAGCATCCACGGCGCCTATTGGATGGAAGGGGCCGGTGGCATTTTTTGTGAAAATGAGGCCATGAAATGGTTGGTATCGCTCACCGGCATGCCCGAACCTGCTTTTGGGGTATTTACAAGTGGTGGTACCGCGGCCAATCTATCGGCCATGGTCACGGCCCGCGAGCATTGGCGAAAGAACGTAGCGAACCTGAACGAAAAAGGACTGATACTTACCTCTATAGGGGCCCACTCGTCCATCAAAACCATGGCCAAGGTTATTGATGCCGATGTATTGCTGGTAGATACCGAAGACCTGATGACAGAAGCAATGCTGCGCGAAAAAATAAACGAGCTCGATGTACAACAGCGCAAGCGTCTCTTTGCCGTCGTGGCCACTGGTGGCACCACCAACGCTGGTATTATCGACGACCTTGATGGAATTGCCGATCTCTGCCATAAAGAAAAACTGTGGTTTCATGTAGACGCCGCCTACGGCGGTGGTGCCTTGGTCGCTGATTCTGCCAGACACCTGTTCAAGGGCATTGAAAAAGCCGATAGTGTCACCATTGACCCCCATAAATGGATGTTTTCACCCTATGACTGTGGCGCCATCATCTACAAAAATCCTGAGTTGGCAAAAGAAGCCCATTCGCAAGAAGGTTCTTACCTCGATATTTTCAAGGACGAAGGTGCCCAAGGCTTTAATCCCGCTGATTACCAGATCCAACTTACCCGAAGGCTACGGGGGATGCCCCTTTGGTTTTCATTGGCCATGCACGGCACCGACAAATACAAGTGGGCGGTCGAGCGGGGCATTGAACTCGCCCATATGGCCGGAAACCTTATCGCACGGCTGCCCCATGTTGAATTGGTGCGAGCGCCCAGTCTATCTTGTGTGCTCTTCAAAAGAAAGGGCTGGTCGCCCAATGAGTATAAGGAATGGACTTTCAAAAACCACCGAAAAGGGTTCGCCTTGGTCACCCCAACCCAATGGAAATCAGGAAGCAGTTATGAAACGGTGGCCCGTTTCTGCTTTATAAATCCCGATACCACAGAAGACGATATCAAGGCCATTTTAGATACCATGGCTTAGCTGTCCACACAATCAGATAAAAAGAAACAAACCGATTCTTTCCGAAGTCAAGGAGAGAAAAGAACTTTTGATTCTTTAAAACAACTTCATCTGCCTTGATTTGTACTGCTCGTGCAGATCGGTGCGCAACTTCGGAAATATTTTGTCTTGAAAATACCTTTGTTTGGCCAATCGTGCCATTTCATGGATCTGTTCGGCCACCTTTCCCTCACCTTTGCTGCGTATGCCGAAGCGGCTATCGTTGATGCTGCCGCCATGGCAATCTTGGATCAGGTGCAATACCTTTTCGGCACGATCGGGCATCGCCTTTCTGATCCAGTCTGTAAAAATTTGTCCAATGGCCCCGTTCAATCGAACCACCGTAAAAGCGAACGAACGTGCCCCGTGCTCCGATACCGTTTTGGCCAATTCCAACATCTCATGGCTGTTGATTCCCGGAATCATAGGGGCCAACATCGCATTTACGGGGATACCGTTTTCTGAAAGTATGCGAACGGTCTCCAACCGTTTTTTGATGGTGGTGGTTCGTGGTTCCAACAATCTTCGTGTTTCTTCTGAAAGGGAGGTAATGGAGACATTGACCCCTACCAAGCAATGTTCATTGAGTTGCTTGAGAATATCGAGGTCGCGCAAAACAAGGGCGTTTTTGGTGATAATGCCCACCGGATGCCGATATTTCAAAAAAACCTCCAGACATTTTCGGGTTATCCCAAATTTCTTTTCAGCAGATTGGTAGCAATCGGTATTGCCCGACATGACAATGGTGGCCGCTTTCCAACTTTTCTTTTTGAGAAGCTTTTCTAGCAGTTCGGGGGCCGTTTTCTTGACCAAAATCTTTCGTTCAAAATCGAGTCCGGCGCTGTACCCCCAATATTCGTGCGCATTGCGGGCATAGCAGTAGATGCAGCCATGTTCGCAGCCCTGATAGGGGTTCATGCTGTACATCATGCCCACGTCTGGGCTCGTTACTTTGTTGACAATGGTCTTCGGAAAGATGGGAGTGTACTGCGTTTTGTTGTTGTCGGCCACTTCCCCTTCAATACGGCAGAATTCGAGAAAATCTTCACGCATCTCGTACACATGCTGTAAGAAACGATTGGGCACGTTTTGCTGTGCCCCCCTGCCCTTGACAACCTTCTTAGATTTCAAAAAAATGGATTTATTCCAAATTTATGGAATAAATCCATTTAAGGTATTTTGACAGTGTTAAAAAAGCAGTTCTTATTGTTTTTCCAAAACTATTTCACCCGAGTTGCCAAAAATCAAAATCAAGTCTTGGCTTTCAAAACTGAAGCCAAATTGGGCATAGGTGGTATTGGGTACAATGGCCTCAGAAATCGCATCAAAGAACACACCTGCAAAAGGTGTGTCGGCTACCTCGGTAGTGGTGAACTCGGTCATGGTAAGCGTGGTGCCCTCGATTTCATACCGCCCTCCGAATGTGTTGGCAGATGTGCTTCCGGTAAAGGCACCGCCTTCTTCAAAAGTAATGATGATATCCTCATCATTGGGCGCCCTTTGGGTAAGTGTCCCGTCAGAGATCTTTACCTCTTCCACACGCCAGGATCCCGATACAGGGTTGGTTTCGGCATCATTTTCTGAATCACTACATGAAACGTTTGCGCAAACCACAATGGCACAGGCAAATAGGTTTTTAAGTGCTTTTTTCATGGGGCATGTTTTTGGGGTTCTATTTAAAGGCAACTTTGACCAGCTGCTTTTTATTGCCCCGCTTTGCATAAAAAACCACTTCATCATCGCGCTGATCTTTCAAAGGTTTTGATACCATCAAGGGCAATCGTGCTTCTTGGGCATCGATAATACGCTCATAATCCATCTTTCCATTTTCATCCAACGAAATCAAGAAAACGTTGCGGTTGCCGCTCAGGCCCTGCTTAAAGATCAAGCGTTCCCCATTGATCAGTTGGGGATTGTCGGCTGCGGTACAGATAAAGAAATAGGTCTTGCCTCCCTTATTGTAAGAAGTGTAGGAGGCGTAGGCCCCATCGCCCTGGGTCACCTCGGCCTTATTGATGTTTCGTGCCCAAACCATATTGCCTTCGGCATCCAATTTGACACTCACAATATCGTTATGGTGGTAACGGTCTACCTTGATGCGTTGGCCGGCACCGGTAGGGTGCATGCTATGGGTCACAAAATATTCCTCTGCGTTGAAGAGAATATGGTTGTCATCGGCAATATCGACCCCCTTGAACACCAAGTTCTTGATTTCTTTATCGTCTTCGCGCCCAAACTTGTCGAGCATGAACTGCTCGGTGAACGGACTGTACTTTTTGGCTACCAACTCGAGGGAGTACGGGGCCAGTTCAAAGTATGAAATACCATTGTACCGATTGTCTTTTCTATCGGCATAAAAACCTACACAGAATAATTTACCCTTGTGCAATATCGGGTACAGCGCTTCTGAATATTTGCCTGGGTCGTCAAAAGATTGTGTTTTGATACCTCCTTTGGACAACCGCACCATTTCGTACTGGAATTTGCGTTCATCGACCCTAAAACGCCTTTTCTTGAAATAGGCCTTGCCCGTAAGGTAGATTTCGCCAAGGTCTTTTGACGTGGCCATGTTCTCAAAGGCATAGTTCTTCTCTTCTATTTCGGAAGAAAAATCATACGTGGCCTTTTTGTTCAGGTCCGTATCGTAGAGGTGTATGGTATGCTTGTTTTGCTTACCCTTTTTGTGATGGGTGCTGATAACGAACCCTGTTTTGTCACTGTTGAACAAAACGGTCGTGGTAAAGCCACTATTGAAATTTCTGTTGTAGTAGTTCTTGCCCAAAGCCCCATTTACCGGTGGCGATTGGATCGAAAGCAATTTGGTGGGCTTAAAATCGAAATACGTAATGGGACTGGTATGTACCCAGTATTGGTACTGTTCCCGTTCGTAATCGTAGTCTAAGAACAGTAGGCTCAGACGGCCGTTCTTGTAAAAGCCGTCAACGAACTGCTTTCCCCGTAGTTTGTAGTTGTGTTCGGCGACCAGCTCAAGGTCTTTGTTGTAATGTTCGATAAAGTAGCCCTTCGGCTTCAAGATCAACCCTTGGTAGTAGGCCCTGACCAAGATATAGCCCCCCGAGCCGTCATCTTCCATAACGACCAAGTTTGAATAGCGATATCGATCATTCAGCTTTTCACCGAAATCATAGGTAACGGGCATTTTTTGGGCAACAATGCCAAGGCTTGCAAAGAACAAGCCTACCAATATTAGTTTGTAACGCATAATCACAGGTTTGGCGCACCTTGGTCACGAACCTTTGAACTGGGCTTTTCGCTTCTCAAGAAAGGCCGTGGTGCCCTCTTTGAAATCATCGGTTCCGAAGCATTCACCGAAAGCCCTTATCTCTTTATCATAACCATCGGTATCATAGCTATAACCCGCATTTACCGCTTTTATTGCCTGTTTTATGGCCGACGGAGAGTTGTTTGTGATCTTATCTGCCAATTTTCGACAAAGAGGCAACAATTCTTCCAACGGCACCACATAATTGACCAACCCAAATTCAAGTGCCTTGTCTGCCGAGATCATGGTGGCGGTCATGATCATTTCCATGGCGCGCCCCCGCCCTACCAATTGAGGTAGGCGCTGTGTCCCCCCATACCCGGGAATCAGCCCCAGTGACACCTCGGGCAGGCCCATCTTGGCGTTGAAGCTGGCCACCCTAAAGTGACAGGCCATGGCAAGTTCGAGTCCGCCCCCAAGGGCAAAACCATTTACCGCCGCTATCACCGGGGTCGTAAGGTTTTCAACAAAATCGAACAACAATTCTTGTCCCTTTGCGGCCAGTTGTCGGCCCTCTTTCACCGAAAAAGAAGCAAACTCGGCAATATCGGCCCCGGCCACAAAAGCTTTTTCACCGCTTCCGGTAACGATGATGGCACGAATATCTTGGTCTTTATCCAGTTCTTTAAAGGCCGTATGCAGTTCTTTGATCGTCTGTTTGTTCAACGCGTTGAGCTTTTTGGGCCGATCTATGGTGATCACCGCCACAGAACCTTCTTCTTCAATGTAGATGTTTTGGAAGTCCATCTGGGTTTAGGTTTTAGGGTTTAAAGCTAAAAAAACGTCAGCGTATTATCAACCATCAGCGCTTAACATTACACCTCTTTGGGGAACTTGACCGTGAAGACCGTACCCTTACCGAACTGAGAGGTAAATTCAATACTGCCCCCATAGTTCTCGACAATGTTCCTTACCATACCGAGGCCCAAGCCCATACCGCTCGACTTGGTGGTGAACTTGGGCTCGAACACCTTGTCTTTGAACTCGTCTGAAATGCCCACCCCATTGTCGGCAATCGAAATCTTGACCTTATCGCCCTCAGAGGCCACAGACACCAAAATTCTGGGGTTTTCAACCTCGGGCACTGCCTGGATCGCATTCTTTACCAAATTGGTGACCACACGAATCAGCTGTGTTCGATCCAGTTTGGCCACGATTTCTTCTTCATCGGCAATGAAATGGATGTAGGGTTCGTTAAAAATATCCAATGCCAATTTGACCACCTCAATAACGTTCAGCGTTTCTTTCTGTTGGGCGGGCATATCGGCAAAGTTTGAGAAGGCCGAGGCTATATTGCTCATGGTATCGATCTGCTGCACCAAGGTTTTGGCAAATTCTTTCACCTTGGCCTCCGCATTGGGGTCTTTGGGGTCGAATTTTCGTTCAAAACTCTGTACGCTCAACCGCATGGGGGTCAACGGATTCTTGATTTCATGCGCCACCTGCTTGGCCATCTCGCGCCATGCCTGTTCACGCTCGCTTCGGGCCAACTTCGCGGCACTTTTTTCAAGCTCATCGATCATTTCATTGTACGAACGGATCAGGGTCGAGATTTCCACACTGGGGTCTTCGATCAATATCTTTTCATTGCGCTTGGTCAAATCGGTCTGCATCAATTTATCCGATATCGTCTTCAGGGGGCGGGTTATATAAGTAGTTATGAAAAAGGCCAGTAGAATGGCCGCCACCAACATCAGCACATATACGCCGCCCAAGCGCATCAAAAACTCGCGGAGCTCCATGTTGTTGAACGAGTTGTCCTCAAAATAGGGCAGGTTCATAATGCCTATGGGCTTGAACTTAAGGTCGTGTATGTAGGTGTACGAGGCCTGGTAATTGTCGCCAGCCGTCGATTTTTCTTCCACATAACGCTTATCGGGGCTATCGCGCAGGTTGTTCAACACCTCGGCATCCAAGCAATTGGAGATGGAGTCAAGCTCAAAGGTCCGTTTAGAGCTTTTGATCAGGTTGCCCTCAAGGTCATAGATGTTGAAGTTTACGTTCTGCACATCGGCTATCTTGAATATCTCGGTTCTGAAGATATGGCCAAGATTTTCGGTGGTCACCGGATAGGTGGTCTCTTTCAACACGTAGTTGATGCTCTGTAAAATTTGTTCTTCCTTGCGCTCTAAACGGTTTTGGTGGTAGTCTTTTGACTGTTCGCGGTACTGGTAGATCGTTACCCCGGCTATCAATACAGATGCGATCACCACCAATAAGATCATGGTGATGAAAATTCGGGTGCGCAGTGAACGTTTTCTTAGCAAGAGATTAAAAGTTTATCCCGAAAATAGCAATAATCACGCCAAGGACTTGAAATTTTCAAGTTCCAAGCACCAAATTCCATCCCACATATTGGATTTTAAAATTTGCGATGTGAATTTTGATGCTTTCAAGCGTTCGGATTTTTATCTCGGATGCGCTTGTACAACCGTATGCCCAACATCAAAAAAATGCCGAGCGCCACTATTCCCATCACACCATAGATCCAGTTGAAGGCATTTTTGAGGATGACCAAAAAAGTTACGGCGAAGAGCACCAAGGTGGCCAACTCGTTCCAAACACGCATGAAATGTGACGTATATTTTACCTCATCTCGCTGTAATTGCTTGAACATTTGGTGGCATTTAAAATGGTATACAAACAGCAGCACCACAAATACCAGTTTTACCTGCATCCAAGGCTGCTGGAGCCATTGGGGCATCAAGTGCAAAAGCCAAAGCGCGAAAAGGGTACAGAGCACCGCCGATGGCCAAGTGATGATGTACCACAGCCGTTTGGTCATCAGCTTCAGTTGTTTCGTGAGGATTTCCCTTTCGGGGGAAGGTTTTTCACTGGCCTCGATATGGTAGATGAACAACCTCGGAATATAGAAAAGCCCTGCAAACCATGTGACCACGAAAATCAGGTGCAGGGCTTTTATATAAGGGTACATGGTCTCGGGTTTAAGGTTTCTGGTTCAAAGTTAAAACTATAAACCTGAAACCCGGAAACCATTTTAATCTTCAACCGACAAATAACTCAATCCCAATGCATTGAACTCATTGTTAAAAGCTTTCATCTCATCATCGACCAACTTTTCAAACGTTGCCAGTTCTGCGTTGATCTTGTTGGTGAGTTCGTTCTTGACTGCCACATCTTGATCGGTGGGCGGAAAATCATCCAGCCCGACCAAGCTGTTCAAATGTGCCAACTTGTTGGTCAACCGGATCGGAAAATTCAAGGGATCTTGGTTACTGCGGTTCTTGGTCTGGTACAATGCCTTCTCGATTTCACCAAAATCTTCCTTCATTTTTTTGGCCTTTTCTACCAATTCTTTCGTCTTGTCATGATCTTTGTACTGTTTCACAAAGGCATCGAGCTTCTCGTTGATCTTTCTGATTTTTTTGATGCTCTGGTGCGCCTTATCGACCGTTTCGTTGATGCTGGTGATAAAGTCGTACTGCTTCTGCATATCGGCGACTGTTGCCTCGGCCCGTGGATCGGGCAGAATCTTGAAGCGTTCCGTTTGTGATTCACCGTTCACGTTCAACGATACCTGGTACTCACCGGGTACGGCCTTGGCCCCGTTCAAATTGGCCCACCAGAGAATCATGCCCTTCAAGCGTTCGGCCCCCTTGCCACGTGTATCCCATACATGGGTGTTGCCACCTTTTACTACCTTCAGTTTTTTGTCTTTGTCCTTTGAATAGGTGCTGTAAGTGGCCAAGGTATCACCCTTCATATTGAAATAGGTTAGCGCCACACTATCTTTTTCCTTATCAAAATCCTTTAGGTAGAAATGGGTGATGACCCCGTTCGGATGATTCTGCCCTGCGGTTTTCGAGGGTTCTTTCAAGGCCCTCCCCTTGGTACGGTACGAATCTTTAGGGGCAAAAAGCTTTGCCTTGGCACCCCTGTCGGAGGTCTCCAATTGGTGCAACACGGTCAGGTCGTCAATGATCCAAAGGCTACGCCCTTGGGTGGCCACTACCAGATTATTGTCTTTCACCGCCAAATCGGTAATGGGAACGATGGGCAGGTTCAGTTGAAACTTTTCCCAGTTTCTTCCATCATCAAAAGAGATGTACATGCCCGTTTCGGTACCTGCATAGAGCAATCCCTTGCGTTTGGGGTCCTCACGCAATACCCTTGTAAAATGCTCGTCTTCGATGCCGTTGGTGATCTTTGCCCATGTTTGGCCGTAGTCGGTGGTTTTATAGAGATAGGGTGCAAAATCGCCCAGTTTGTAGCGGGTGCCCGCCACGTAGCAGGTACCCTCGTCAAAGGCCGAGGGTTCAATGCTGTTGATCATCATCCACTCGGGCATTCCGGTGGGGGTAACATTTTCCCAGGTCTGGCCGCCGTCTTTGGTGACATGGATCAGCCCATCGTCACTGCCTACCCAAAGCAGGCCCTCTTTCAACGGACTCTCGTTGGCCGCAAAAATGGTGCAGTAGTATTCCACACCCGTGTTGTCTTGGGTAATAGGACCGCCACTGCTGACCAGTTTATCGGGATCGTTGCGGGTCAGGTCGCCACTCAGTAATTCCCAACTCTGCCCCTCGTTGGTGCTAAGGTGCACATGGTTGCTAAAGGTGTAGAGCTTTTTGGGGTCGTGCTTGCTAAAAATAATGGGGAAGTTCCACTGAAAGCGGTATTTCATACCTTCGGCCCCGTACCCCATAGGATTGTCGGGCCAGACATTGATACCTCGAACCGTATTGCGGTCGTGGTTCACCCGGGTCAAAAAGCCCCCATAGCTGCCACCATAGACAATATCATTGTTGGTCGGATCAATGGCAATATGGGCGCTCTCGCCCCCGGCGGTGGGCTCCCAATCGTCTTCATCGATGGTGGCCCCATCGCTACGGTGCTTGATCCGCACAGTGGAATTATCTTGTTGTGCTGCATAGATACGGTATGGAAAGGCATTATCGGTGGTCACCCGATAAAACTGTGCCGTGGGTTGGTTGTAGTAGGTGCTCCAGGTGGTGCCCCCATCATAGCTTACCTGTGCCCCGCCATCGTCGCCAATGATCATGCGTTGGCTGTTCTCAGGGGCAATCCACAAATCGTGGTGGTCGCCATGGGGCGCATTGAAGGTATTGAAGGTCTTGCCCCCATCGGTACTTTTGTGGTAGCGCACGTTGAGCACGTACACGATATCCTCATCTTCCGTATCGGCATAGACACGGGTGTAGTACCAGGCCCGTTGCCGTAATTTGCGCTCATCGTTGACCTGTGTCCATTTTTTGCCGCCATCCTCTGAGCGGTAGAGTCCGCCTTTTTCCTTATGTTCAACAATGGCCCACACGCGGTCGGAATTCACCGGCGATACAGTCACTCCGATAATGCCAAGGGTACCTTCAGGGAAACCCTCGTTTTTGGATATTTCCGTCCATGTTTCGCCACTATCGGTGCTTTTCCAAAGGGCCGAACCCTCGCCCCCACTGCTGAGGCTGTAGGGCGTTCGCTGCACCCTCCAAGTACTTGCATAGAGAATACGGGGATTGTTCGGGTCAAAGGTCAGGTCGACCGCCCCTGCCATATCGTTCACAAAGAGAATTTGCTCCCATGTTTGGCCCCCATCGGTGGTCTTGTAGACGCCCCGCTCTTTAGTGGGTTTGTAGATGTTGCCCATCACGGCTGCATAGACCGTGTTGTAATCGGTGGGGTGCACGCGTAGGCGCGGTACATGGCGGCTCTTTTCAAGTCCGGCAGATTGCCAGGTCTTGCCTGCATCGACGGTCTTCCAAATGCCGTACCCGCTGGACACGTTGCCACGAACGGTCTTTTCGCCCCCGCCCACATAGATGACATTGGGGTCGCTTTTGGCCACCTCAACGGCTCCGATACTGCCACCAAAATATCCATCGGAGATATTGGCCCAGGTACGGCCGCCATCAGTGGTCTTCCATACGCCACCGCCCGTGGCCCCAAAATAGAAGAGATTGGGCTCGCCCGGCACCCCCGTAACGGCCGCTGAACGGCCACCCCGAAAGGGCCCGACCAACCGGTACTCAAGGCTCGAGTACAGTTCTTGTGGAATGGCAGACGATGTCTGGCTTGTTTTTTTGCGTCGTTGCGCTTCTGAAGTAACCGTAAAAAAAGTCAAGGCGAGCAGCAACAGCCCGGCTTTGGAAAGCAGTGTTCTCATTGAAAGGTGTTCTTTTGAATTAGTCAATCTTAAAAGTAAGGAAAAAACCTCTATGTCACTTCGAGTGTTCCGAACCTGTTTCGGGATGTATCGAGAAGCGCCCCCCGCCCCCCACCCCGAAGGTTCTCGAGCTGCCTGCCGGCAGGCAGGTACGATTTTACTCCGTAAAATCACTCGAACTGACGATGTGGACAACAACAAAGCACTTGACCAAAATCACCAAACGTCATTTCGAACCTCACGCAGTGAATGTGAGAAATCTCATTGCCAATACCGATTGGCCCACATTGACTAAAACGAAAAATTTTCTTTTTGTACTATTTATCTTATAAAAAGGATTGTTATTTTGGTGCAAACATTAACTATTCCCCATCATTTTTAATTCAAAAATGGCGAAGAACAAAACAATCACCGAAGAACCATTGGAAAAACAACTTTGGAAAGCAGCCGATAAGCTGAGAAAAAACATTGATGCTGCTGAGTACAAGCATGTAGTACTCGGGCTCATCTTCCTAAAGTACATCTCCGATGCGTTTGAGGAGCTCTACGAAAAACTACAAGCCGGTGAAGGCGAGTATGCAGGGGCAGATCCAGAGGACAAAGACGAATACAAAGCCGAGAATGTGTTCTTCGTGCCCGAAAAAGCCCGTTGGTCCTACCTGCTCTCGCAAGCCAAACAACCTACCATCGGTAAATCGGTAGATGAAGCCATGGACTTCATTGAAAAGGAAAACGTTTCGCTGAAAGGTGTTTTGCCCAAAGTGTATGCCCGGCAAAACCTTGACCCGACCAGCTTAGGCGAATTGATTGACCTCATCAGCAACATTGCCCTGGGGGATGCCAAAGCCCGAAGTGCGGATATTCTCGGTCATGTGTTTGAATATTTCCTGGGTGAATTTTCTCTGGCAGAAGGCAAAAAAGGCGGACAATTCTACACGCCCCGCAGCGTAGTTGAACTCTTGGTTGAAATGCTCGAACCCTACAAAGGCCGAGTATTTGACCCGTGCTGTGGTTCTGGTGGAATGTTCGTACAGTCTGAAAAGTTTGTACTGGAACACCGGGGAAAGATCAACGACATCTCCATTTACGGACAGGAGAGCAACCAGACCACCTGGCGACTGGCAAAAATGAACCTGGCCATTAGAGGCATTGACAGCTCACAGGTGAAATGGAACAACGAAGGCTCGTTTTTGAATGATGCCCACCCCGACCTCAAAGCCGATTACATCATTGCCAACCCTCCCTTCAATGTGAGCGACTGGAGCGGTGAACTGCTTCGAAACGATGGCCGATGGAAATACGGCACACCACCTGCAGGAAATGCCAACTACGCTTGGATACAACACTTCCTCTACCACCTGGCCCCCAGCGGACAAGCAGGTTTTGTGCTGGCCAAAGGAGCTTTGACTTCCAAAAGTGGCGGTGAAGGCGAAATCCGAAAAGCACTGGTAGAAGCCGATTTGATTGACTGCATTGTAAACCTGCCTGCCAAGTTGTTTCTGAATACCCAAATTCCAGCTTCGTTGTGGTTTATGAGCCGTAACCGAAGCAATGGAAAGTTCCGAAACCGCACAGGTGAAATTCTTTTTATTGATGCCCGCAACTTGGGGCATTTGATTAATCGCAGAACCCGAGAGCTTTCAAAGGAAGACATTAAGACCATTTCAGACACTTACCACAACTGGCGAAACACCGATAGCAACTATGAAGATGTAAAAGGCTTCTACGCCTCCGTGCCCAAAGAACGAGTAGCCGAATTGGACTATGTACTCACCCCCGGCCGCTATGTGGGCTTGCCCGAAGAAGAAGATGACTTTGACTTTGCCGAACGCTTTACCAAACTGAAAACCGAGTTTGAAGCACAACTCAAGGAAGAAGCAGAGTTGAATGAGCGGATAAAGGAAAACCTGCAAAAAGTCAGAATCACGGATTAGAAGGATTAAAGGATAGCACAGATTATGGGTGAATTAAAATACAAAGACATAACGGAAAAAATTATTGGGGCGGCTTTTGATGTGCACTCATTTTTGGGGAATGGTTTTCAGGAAGTGATTTATCAGCGGGCATTGGCTTGGGAAATGCAGCAACGGAATTTGGAATTTGCCCGAGAAATAGAACAAGAGATTTACTACAAAGACTTACCTGAACCTATTGGGACTCGCAGAGCCGATTTTGTGGTAGAAAGCAAGGTTTTAGTCGAGCTAAAAGCGATTATCCAGCTAGAAGATGTCCACCTCGCTCAGGTATTGAATTATTTGAAAGCGTACAAATTAGAAGTTGGACTTCTTATCAACTTTGGGAGCAAGTCATTAACTTTTAAAAGATTGGTACTATGAGCAATCAAGAAAATCCGTGTCATCTGGGCAATCAGAGAAAATCCGTGATCCAGACAATTAACCTCCAAAAAATGAAAAATGATGAGTGAGTGGAAGGAAGTTATATCAGGTGAAGTTTTGGACTTGATAAGTGGATATGCTTTTAAGTCTAAGGACTTCAAGGAAGTTCCAGATGAGGATGATTTGCCTGTTATTAAAATCAAGAATGTAGCAAATGGTGACGTCAACTTTGAAGGTGTCGTTTATCATCAAGTTTCTGAAAAGCTAGAAAAATACACTTTAGAAAAGGGAGATATTCTTATTGCAATGACTGGAAATCATCCACATGCAATGACACAAGTGGTAGGTGATGTTTCTCGCTATAAATTGGCAGAAAAGGCTTTACTAAATCAACGTGTAGGAAAGTTAGTAACTAAAGATGATAATTGCCTTGATTTTTTCTACTACTACTTTAAAGATGAGGATAATCGAAACTATTTAGCCAATCAATCTTCAGGAAGTGCTAATCAAGCCAATATATCAAAGGGAGATATTCTAGGAATACCAATGACTATTCCAGAACCTGAAGAACAACGCGCCATCGCCTCCGTCCTTTCCAGCTTAGACGACAAAATAGACCTCCTCCACCGCCAAAACCAAACCCTGGAGCAAATGGCGGAGACACTCTTTCGGCAGTGGTTCCTGCCTGCCGGCAGGCACGGTGTGGAGGAGGCCGATGAGGGGTGGGAGGAAAAATCGCTGTCTGAATATTTTCACTTACTAGGAGGATTTGCATTTAAGTCAAAGGATTACATAGATGTAGGTAAATACAAGGTCATTACGATTAAAGGAGTGCAGGATGGTTACTTAGATTCTAATTCTGCAGCTCGCTTAGACACCCTGCCCGAAAAGATTAAACCTTACCAAATTTTGACAATAGGTGATATTCTAATGTCACTTACTGGTAATGTTGGCAGAGTTTGTCTTGTAGATGAAGAAAATTGCTTACTAAACCAAAGAGTTGCGAAAATTGAACCCATTAATAAGGAGTGGAAGCCATTTGCCTACTTCTACTTCAGGCAAAGAGAAATGATTGAACGATTGACATACTTATCCAAGGGAAGTGCTCAACTTAACCTTAGCCCTGTAGAGACTCTTGCTCAGACTGAGCGATTTCCAGATGACATGTTAATCAATAACTATTGTGAAGTAGTAAATCCTATTCTGTTTAAAATAATGAAGAACAAAACCCAAATCCGTACCCTCACCGCCCTGCGGGACACGCTGCTACCGAAGTTGATGAGCGGGGAGGTGCGGGTGGATATCGATAATGGAGAGACGCAAGATTTTGCGTCTCCACAGGACATGCCGTCTCCACAGGATATTAAAACAACCCATGGATAAATACAAAAATAAATACCGCATTGCATCTGCCCGTGCCCCGTTTTGGGATTATGGGTGGAATGCGGCCTATTTTGTAACCATTTGTACCCAAAATCGGGAATGTTGGTTTGGGGAAATATCTAATGGGGTGATGGAATTATCGGATATCGGGCACATCGCCCATTCCTGTTGGCATGAAATCCCAAATCATTTTACGTTTGTGGAATTGGGGGCGCACATCATTATGCCCAATCATGTGCATGGTATTATTATAATCAATAAAATTGATGACGGGCGTAATGACGACCATTATGTTGCACGCAATGTAGAGACGCAAAATATTGCGTCTCTACAAAACCAAACACCCCCAAAAAATCAATTCGGCCCCCAAACCAAAAATTTGGCATCCATTATCCGGGGTTATAAAATTGGTGTAACCAAAAATTCCCGGCAAATCGATCCCGATTTCGCCTGGCAATCGCGGTATCATGACCATATTATCCGCAATGCAAAATCCTATCAAACCATATCCGAATACATTATTAACAATCCATCGAAATGGTCCGAGGATAAATTTTATACCACATGACCCGTATCACCGAAAACAGCATAGAAGATTTTGCCATCAAATTGTTGGAGCATTTGGGCTATGAATACATTTACGGCCCAAGCATTGCCCCCGATGCAGAGGATAGCGCCTTGAGCGGAGTCGAAAGGCGCACTTCCTTCGAAGAGGTCTTGCTCACCCAACGCCTGACAGAGGCCGTGCGAAGAATCAATCCCACCGTGCCGCCTGCTGCGCAGGAAGAAGCCATCAAAGAGATTCAGCGTATCCACTCGCCCGAGTTATTGACCAACAATGAAACCTTTCATCGCTTTTTGACCGAAGGCATCAAGGTCAGTTATCAAAAAGACGGACAGCAAAGAGGTGATCTGGTATGGCTGATCGACTTCAACACACCCGAAAACAACGACTTTATAGTTGCCAATCAGTTTACGGTGGTAGAAGATGGCGTCAACAAACGCCCTGATGTTATTCTCTTTGTCAATGGTATTCCCTTAGTGGTTATCGAACTTAAAAATGCAGCGGATGAAAACGCTACCATCAAATCCGCTTTTCGTCAGATAGAAACCTACAAAGCAGTCATTCCAAGTCTGTTTACTTACAATGCGTTTACGATTATTTCTGACGGATTGGAAGCCAGAGCAGGCACCATATCGGCCGGTTACAGCCGATTCATGAAATGGAAAACTTCTGATGGAAAAACTGAAGCATCGGGCCTGGTACCTGAGCTTGATACCTTGATAAAAGGCATGCTCAATAAAGCAACCTTGCTGGATTTGGTGCGACACTTTATTGTTTTTGAGAAAAGCAGTAGGCAGGAGAATCACGGTAATCAAGAAATCGGGCAAATCAAGGTTCAGACAATTAAAAAATTAGCCGCCTACCATCAATATTATGCCGTTAACCGAGCGGTGGAATCTGCTATGCGAGCCACAGGTTATACGGTAGAAAAAGAGACACCAACCAGTATGGTGATGGAATCGCCAGAAAGCTATGGTGTGGCAGGTGTAAAATCACAGCCCAAAGGCGACCGAAAAGGTGGTGTGGTTTGGCATACCCAAGGAAGCGGCAAATCACTTTCCATGGTGTTCTTCACGGGTAAAATCGTATTGGCTTTGGACAATCCCACTGTTGTGGTCATCACCGACCGCAACGATTTGGACGACCAACTCTTTGACACTTTTGCGGCTTCTACCCAACTCTTGCGCCAGGAGCCGAAACAAGTCGAAAGCCGGCAAGACCTCAAAGAAAAACTGAAAGTGGCTTCTGGTGGTGTGATTTTTACTACCATTCAAAAATTCTCGCCCGAAGAAGGCAATGTGTATGAAACGCTTTCTGAACGAGAAAATATTGTGGTGATTGCCGATGAAGCCCACCGAACCCAATACGGTTTCAAAGCCAAAACAGTAGATGACAAAGACGAACATGGCAATGTGATTGGTAAGAAAACCGTGTATGGCTTTGCAAAGTACATGCGTGATGCTTTGCCCAACGCCACCTATATTGGTTTTACAGGAACGCCTATTGAAAGCACCGATGTAAACACACCTGCCGTTTTCGGAAACTACATTGATGTGTATGACATTGCCCAAGCGGTAGAAGATGGGGCAACCGTTCGCATATACTACGAAAGTCGATTAGCAAAAGTGAACCTGAGCGAAGAAGGCAAAAAGCTGGTTGAGGAACTGGATGATGAGTTGGACGGAGAAGAACTCACCGAAACCCAAAAAGCCAAAGCCAAATGGACACAGTTGGAAGCCTTAATCGGCAGTGAAAACCGAATCAAGAATGTAGCCAACGACATCATTCAGCATTTTGGTCAACGCCAAGAAGTTTTTGAAGGCAAAGGGATGATTGTGGCCATGTCCAGAAGGATTGCTGCTGACCTGTATGAGGAAATCATCAAACTAAAACCCGAATGGCATTCAGACGATTTGGACAAAGGCGTAATTAAAGTGGTGATGACTTCATCCTCTTCGGATGGACCAAAAATCGCTAAGCATCACACTACCAAGCAGCAGAGAAGAATCCTTGCCGACCGCATGAAAGACCCGGACGATGAATTGAAACTGGTGATTGTTCGGGATATGTGGCTAACTGGATTTGATGCACCAAGTATGCATACGCTTTACATCGACAAACCGATGAAAGGCCATAATCTGATGCAAGCCATTGCAAGGGTAAACCGAGTGTACAAAGACAAGCCGGGTGGTTTGGTAGTCGATTATTTGGGTATTGCTTCCGATTTGAAAAAAGCACTATCGTTTTATTCAGATGCAGGAGGTAAAGGTGACCCAACCATTGCGCAGGAACAAGCCGTGGAATTGATGCTGGAAAAACTGGAGGTTGTGGCTCAAATGTTTAATGGTTTCCCTTACGAAGATTATTTTGAGGCGGATACAAGCAAAAAACTTTCCATGATTCTAGCAGCCGAAGAACATATTCTCGGACTGGAGGACGGAAAGAAACGATACATCAATGAAGTAACGGCTTTATCAAAAGCCTTTGCCATTGCCGTTCCGCACGAGCAAGCCATGGACGTGAAAGATGAAGTTTCATTTTTTCAAGCCGTTAAAGCACGATTGGCCAAGTTTGACAGTACAGGTTCAGGCAGAACCGATGAAGAAATTGAAACGACCATTCGTCAGGTCATAGACCAAGCATTGGTTTCTGAACAAGTAATTGATGTCTTTGATGCTGCGGGCATCAAAAAACCGGACATTTCCATCCTTTCCGAAGAATTTTTATTGGAACTGAAGGGAATGAAACACAAAAATGTCGCTCTGGAAGTATTGAAAAAATTGCTCAATGATGAGATAAAAGCCGTCTCCAAAAGAAATTTAGTGGAGGGAAAATCACTAAAAGACATGCTGGAGAATTCCATTCGAAAATATCACAACAAGATTTTGACTGCTGCCGAAGTGATGGAAGAACTGATCAATTTGAGCAAGGAAGTGGTCAATGTAAAGGAAGGTCCAAAAAAAATGGGTCTTTCCGATTTTGAGTATGCATTTTATAGAGCGGTTGCCAACAATGAAAGTGCCAAAGAACTAATGCAGCAAGATAAATTGCGGGAATTGGCTGTTATATTGACAGAGAGGGTGCGAAAAAATGCCTCCATTGATTGGACAATCAAGGAGAGTGTTCGAGCAAAATTGAAAGTTATTATCAAACGTACATTGAGACAATATGGCTATCCACCTGACATGCAAAAATTGGCGACAGAAACAGTTTTAAAACAAGCGGAAATGATTGCAAAAGAATTAACGAACAACTAATCTATCATGAAATATTTCTTAACGATTTTTATTGTTACAACTTTTCTGTTTTCCTGCAAAAAGAGTAATAAAGAGAATGATAATTCTCAAAATCACCAAACCGAACTCTCCAAAACCTATATTGACCCCGCACAGGGCTATTCCCAAGCCGTAGCAGTCGAAGCCAATGGGATCAAGACTATCTATATTTCGGGGCAAGTAGGTATTGGTGCCGATTTTGAGGCCCAGTTTCGCGATGCCATCGGCAAATTGTTGACCACCTTAGGGCATTCGGGCGCCACGTTTGACGATGTGGTCAAATACACCACTTTTGTGGTCGACTACCGCCCCGAATACCTTGATACCTTTAGAGCCGTGCGCAAAGAACTGCTGGGCGATACCGATATGCCTGCCAGCACCTTGGTCGGGATACCGACCTTGGGGCTACCCGAATGGGGTGTCGAGATTGAGGCCATAGCCGTCGTATCAGATAAATAAACCCTGGGCAGTAAACTTCACCAACATGTCTTTCTTCTCTAAACAAGAATTTCAAAAATTCAAGGGCTCCCTTGAACATGCTCTTCATAAAACCGCCAAGCTTGCCATAAAAGGGCAAATGGTAAATCAACTACAATTTAAGCTAATTATGGAAGAGCACTGGTTAGATAGCAGTTTGTGCGCCATTGATAAAATCACCTATACCTTTAAGGGTAACCGAACACCTTCGTTCAAGGTAACTTGTTCGGTAAGCGGTAAATCGTTTGTGGGCACGTTTTATTTACGGCTTCCCGATGGCAAATTTCAAAGCAATAGCCCTATTGTTTGTGATGTTAATGTGCTCGAAAAGTAATGCTTGCCTCACCCAGAACACCCATTGCCTCATTCATGCTTTTTCTTGCCCTTTTGCCAACCTAGTTTAGGGGCAAAGAAAAGCCGATATGAAGACCATACTGACCATTCCCGAGCCTTGCCATGAGAACTGGCACAGCATGACCCCTACCCAAAAAGGACGTTTTTGCAATAGCTGCAATAAAGAGGTCATCGATTTTACACAGACCCCGAAAAGCGAGCTTGCGAGGGTCATTAAAAAAGGCCACAGCATCTGCGGCCGTTTTAAACCCCAACAGTTGAATACCCCCTTGCCATCGGTAAGTCGTAACGAATTTCGCAGGAATGCTGCCCTTTTGGGTTTTACCTCGCTGCTGGCCATCGGCACTCCGGCCTTGGGCCAAAAGACATCAGAACCGGTAGAAGCAATTGCGCAAATCGCCGTTGTAGGGCGCGTAGCGACCGAATCCCTTCAACCGCCAACAGAAAACGTGGTGACCTTGCAAGGGGTGGTCACAGATGGCAACAACCCATTGCCCGGTGCCCATGTGACTATAAAAGGTACCCGTATTGCTGTGCAAACCGATTTCGATGGCCGCTTCAAAATCGCCATCAGTGATAGATATAAAAACTCGGAAATTACCTTGGAGATATCTTATATCGGCTTTATGACCCATGAAAAAAAGGTGTCTCTTTCCAACAAAAAGGTAGAAGTGGCCCTAACCGAATTGGAGGAAGATGTTTTGGGCGGACTGGCCATTGTGTACAGGCCCAACATATTTCAACGGTTTCTGAACTTGTTTCGATAATACAACTGGCAGCAACACCCTGATTTTTTTAATCGAAAAAACGCCCTGCTCCCACAGGGCGCCTTCACACGCTAACTATAGCAATGGACAAAACTTAATTGCCGTCGCCAATGGCCGGGTTATGGGGTGCAAAAATGCCATCGGGGTTTTCTTTGACCAGCCATACATGCAATTGCCATTGGCTCAGGTGCGGGTTTACCTCCCATTCGTCCAGATCGCCGGTAAAGCCTTCCGGTGGCAAACCTGGGTTGTCTAAATCTTCAATGGGCACGGCATACTCGACCGCCACAAACTCCATATTTCCGTTGGCATCGGGGGCATACAAGATGATCTCGGGTTTTTCAAGCTCAAAAGTACCGTCCATTCGTGCCGGCAATACATAATGGTGGCCCATATTGGGCACAAAGCCCGAAGCATCAAAAAAGCCTTCGTTGATGGCCACGCTCACATCGGCATACTTGGCCGTGGCGGCCAGTACTTGGTCCACTTCCATTTGCCAAGTGGCCATGGTTTCATTGTCGTCGTCTTTGCTGCAGGCCACTCCCATTGCCAAAATGGGTAGGACCCAGAACAAGGTTCGTGAAAAATTAGTTCGTGTTTTCATCGTTCACAGGTTTTACTTCTTGTTTTGGTTATACAAAGCGAATACCGTAGGTTTCGCAGATTTTGGATACTTTTTCAAAGTCTGGTGGGCCGGGCGGCAGGGCATGTAGCTCGTGGAACATGTGCTCCATTCCCGAAGGGAAGGCACTGACCCACATGGTGGCCTTCTGTTCGCCGACCACTTTCCATGAGTGTACCAGGTTCTTCGGTGCAAAGGCCATATCGCCCTTTTTCAATAGGGTCGTTTTGCCATCGACCATCAGTTCCACCTCGCCCTTGAGCACCCGAAAAATCTCATCTTCTTTGGTATGTACATGTGGGGGTATGCCCGAACCGGGGGTCAGCTCGTCGACCCATTCAAAGATTTGGTTATCTGTGTCGTCACCGACCACTTTATGCCGCTGTGGATTGCCCAAGATCTGCAACAAGGTGCCCTCTGCATCACGTACAATCTTTTCTTTGGATCCGTTCTTAAAAATTGAACGCTGCTTAAAAAAGGCCTTGGCCGTGGTTAGGGGGGTCATGGTCAACAGCCCAACGCCTCCCAATCGTGTTAAAAATTGTTTTCTGTCCATCGTTTTTTATTTTGGTGTTTTTTATTTGTTATAGGGCAAAACTAGATGTGGCACGACTTTCACATTAGCACAAGTGTTGCAGAGTATGGCTGTTTTGTAGCATTTTTAGCGATGTGAAACACCAGTGTCAATACATGCAACACTGTTGCTAGCAGGTCGAGGGCGAACGCCCGAACTTCGTGGCCACAGGTATGGCTTACTATTTTTCAGTACCTTTTTGCTAGAATCCGATGAGACCAGTATACTGTTTTTTCGTTTTTGCACTGCTTGCCCTGAACTTGGTTTGGGGGCAAGACGTCTATGAACTGGACCCCAAATACCCCGTTCACGATTTAAATCCCCATCTACAGGTCTACGCCGATAGCATGGGCCAATTTTCAGCCCAGCAATTATGCGATGACACCACACTGCCCTTTACCCTTGGCGACAGACTGCCCCGATTCTTGAAAACCAACACCACCTATTGGGGAAAACTAAAACTATTAGCGGTGGATTCCCTAAACGGGTGGGCACTCCATTTTGAGGATAAAATGATCGGGCCACCCGCCTGGACCAAGAGCAATGGCAAAGTGGATGTGTACGCCTATGCGAATGGCCAACTGTTGTTTCACCAAAAAACAGGTGTAGAGTATCCAAAAAGAGTCAGGGCCACCGACAGCAAATGGATGCTCAACAGTATTGACCTGGCACCTTTACCGGTGGGCGAGCCCGTGACCTTGGTCATCAGGGCCGAGGGCAACAGCTTGGGCTATCCGGCCTATTTTAATTTAAGTGCCCGTAGCCCTGGGCAGGCCTTTTATCACGAACCCTATCAATTTCACCGCACCTTCAACATTTTTATGTTTGGGGTCACCTTTATCATTTTTCTGCACTTTCTATTGCAGTTTTTATACCTCAAAGAACCCGTGTATTTCTGGTTTTCGCTCTGGCTGTTTTTCTGTATGATGACCCAGGCCATGACCATTGGCCTGATCATAGGGGCCCTGTCTAAATTTCGCTTTCCCGTTCACATGCTTTTTACGCACGGTATCTTTTTTACCTTTTGGTTCTTTGGGCGGGCCTTTATAGGCTCAAAACGAAAAATTCCCAAACTGGACAGGTGGATTCTTGGCTTGGCCCTTTTCAGCTTTATCGAAATAGTTTTGATGATCGGCTATGTCATCTTTTTTGATCCTGATGTGCACTTTTTGGCCCCGACGCCCTTACATTACATCATGCTGAACATCTATACCATTGCAAGTTTTGCACTATCAATCGTGTTGACATGGCAGAAAGACCGTTTTGCCCGTTATTTTGGGGCCGGATCGTTGATTGCCAGTCTGTTTTTGATCATGGGCACCCTATGGTCTATGGGTATCATAACCCCCCTGTTTCGCCTAGATCCCTATGTGACCGGCATGTTTTTGCAGATTATCATCTACTCTTTCGGTATTGCCTATCGCAGTCAAAAACTCAACCAACAGGCCCAACAAGAACGTTTGCAGGCCGAGCGCTCGCTTGCAGAAATACAGCGCATGCGTGATTTGGATGAAGTGAAAACCCGTTTTTTTGCCAATATCAGCCATGAGTTCCGCACGCCCTTGGCCCTAATTCAGGGGCCGCTGCAACAGGCCGAAAAACAATCGGACAGACTCAAGGACAAATCGGTACAATTATCTGAAAAAGCCTTTGCCGTCATCAAAAAAAATACGGTACGCCTTCAAATGTTGGTCAACCAGCTATTGGATCTGTCAAAGATTGAAAGTGGAAACCTGCATTTAAAACTGAGCCGAGGTGGGCTTCTACAATTTTTGCGTACCCACGTGTTTTCTTTTGAAAGTATGGCCGAACGCAAAAATATTAGCCTGAATACCCATTTTTCGGGTGAATCTAACGAGGCCTATTACGATCGGGACAAGCTGGAAAAGATTGTAAACAACCTTTTGTCAAATGCTTTTAAATATACCCCTCCCGGTGGGGCGTAAGTGTGAACGTCAATGTAACGGATCGCTATCTATCAGTTGAAATAAGCGATACGGGCAATGGCATGCACAAAAAGGAAATCGATAGAATTTTTGACCGTTTTTATCGGGTTGAAGGTACTGAGGCCAAAGGTTCCGGGATCGGTCTGGCATTGACCAAAGAATTGGTGGGCATGCATAACGGGCAAATCAACGTGCACAGTGAAAAAGGCCGTGGCACTACTTTCAAGGTGCGTCTTCCGGTTACCCTACAAGACCTGCCCGATGCCATTCATTTGAATAAAGAGCCCCTACCTACCCCTGAAGCCGAAGCGGCTGAATTGCTACCTGAAGCGAAAGAAAATGGTGCGGCAATACCCTTACAGGCCCATGAAGAGGTGGTCTTGTTGGTGGAAGACAATCACGATTTACAAGGCTTTATAGCAGAAATTTTGGCGCCCCACTACAAGATATTGACAGCCAATGACGGTGTCCAGGGCGAGCGCATGGCCTTTGAACATATTCCCGATTTGGTAATCAGCGATGTAATGATGCCCAAAAAAGACGGTTACGAGCTTTGCAGTGCCTTAAAGAACAATACCAAGACCAGCCATATACCCATTATGTTGTTGACCGCCAAGGCCGGACAATCAAATAAAATGGCCGGTTTGACCCAAGGGGCCGATGCGTACCTGACCAAACCTTTTGATGCCGATGAATTGTTGTTGCGAACCAAAAACTTGATTGCTGCCCGCAAAAAAATTTGGGAACACTTCAAGTCGCTTGATTTAAGTGCCCTTCCCGATTTGAATCTCAGTTCGGTGGATGATAAATTTTTGCAGAAAGTGATTAAAATCATCCATGATAATATTGACAACGAATTGCTTTCGGTTGAGGATATTGCTTCAAAAGTAGGTTTTAGCCGGGCACAACTGCACCGAAAACTCAAGGCTTTGATCAACAAGTCTACAGGGCAATTGGTCAATGACATTCGGTTGAACAGGGCAAAAGCAATGCTGACCAAAAAAGTAGGTTCGGTATCAGAGGTCGCCTACTCGGTCGGGTATACCAACCTTTCCTATTTTACCAAGAGTTTTAAAGAAAAGTTTGGGGTGTTGCCCAGCAAGGTAGAAACGCAAAAGGCGTAAAGATTCAAAAAGGGCAGAGGGCCCAAAAATTGCATTACTGTACTTTAAAGCTGCTTTACCAAGAAAAAACGGTCCGAAGCATTCCGTCAAAAAAATAGATTTTTTTACCTTTCCGGATATGGGAAGGTATCTAATGTTGTTATTGCTTGTTTTTGTCTTCGGCTGCAACCAAAAAGCCCACAAAAAAGTCACAAAAAAAGTACAGATCGACACCTTGCAGGGCCGGTCGCTGTTGGGTACGCCCTTGGTGAGCGAACAGCTCAAGCCCCTACACGAAAAAAAGGTGGCCCAATACAAAAAGGCGCTCGCCGAGTACCAAAACGATTCGCTCAATGCCGATAAGGTAATTTGGCTCGGAAGGCGCATGGCCTATCTGGGCGATTACCAAAAGGCCATCGACATCTACACCAAGGGCATTGAGACTTTTCACGATGATCCCCGTTTCTACCGGCACCGTGGGCACCGCTTTATCAGTATACGCCAACTCGACCGTGCCATCGATGACCTTGAAAAGGCGGCCACACTCATCAAAGGCACCGAAGATGAAGTAGAACCCGACGGTATTCCGAATCGGTTGAACCGGCCGGTATCGAGCTTGCACACCAACATTTATTACCATTTGGGGCTGGCCTATTACCTGAAAGGAAACTGGCCCAAAGCATTGGAACATTTTCAAAACTGCCTCAATGCCACGACCAACGACGATATGCGCGTGGCCGCCACCCACTGGCTGTACATGATCCTGCACCGTATGGAAAGTCCAAAAGAGGCTGAAAAGCTACTCGAACCTATCACCGAAGAGATGGACATCATTGAAAACGATGGCTACCACCGTTTGCTGTTGTTCTACAAAGGCTTGCTAAAAGAGGGGGCCTTGCGCAAGAACGGATCGGTCGGTGCGAGTGAGGCGGTCCAGTACGGAATCGCGCATTGGTACCACTACAATGGCAATCTTGAAAAGGCCAAGTCGCTTTATACCGATCTTATCGAAACGGGGCATTGGCCCGCCTTTGGCTATATTGCCGCTGAGGCCGAACTGTCGCGGTGGCCCGATTAGCACTTAAAGAATGGGGTTCCCTTTAAAAATAAAAGCCAATTTGCACGCTTCCGAGGGTAGATTGCTATTTCTACTGCTGTTGATTCCCCTAATCTCATATTCCCAACACCGTATCCGTGATTATGGCGTTGAAATCGGGGTGCTGAAACCGGGTCCCTTGAATGCCATTACCGATGTGCCAGGCGTTAAAGTGGGGCATTTCAGCCATATCAAGGGAGGCAACATCCGCACAGGGGCCACTGCTATTTTTCCGCACGATGGCAATCTCATTCAAGAAAAGGTGCCCGCTGCCATTTACGTGGGAAATGGCTTTGGCAAACTGGGCGGCTATACCCAGGTAAAGGAGTTGGGCAATCTGGAAACACCCATCATCTTGACCAATACACTGAGCGTGCCGACGGCGGTAAATGCGGTTATAGGTTATACCCTCGCGCAACCCGGCAACGAAACGGTGCGTTCGGTCAATGCGGTGGTCGGAGAGACCAACGATGGCTATTTGAACGATATACGCCTACGTGACCTTTCAGAAGAGCAGGTACTATATGCGATAAAAGCCGCCGACACGGGCCGTGTGCGAGAGGGCAATGTGGGCGCCGGTACGGGTACCGTCTGTTTTGGTTTCAAGGGAGGAATAGGAACATCTTCGCGAATACTTCCCGAAAAAGCGGGAGGCTATACCGTGGGGGTTTTGGTGCAGAGCAATTTTGGCGGTGTCTTGCAAGTGGCCGGCGTGGAAGTGGGAAAGAAACTGGGGCACTACTCCGATAGTTTCAAATATGCACCCGATGGCTCATGCATGATCGTGGTAATGACCGATGCCCCTTTGAATGCGAGAAACCTCGAACGGTTGGCCAAAAGGGCCATGTTGGGCTTGGCGCGAACAGGCGGCATTGCCAGTAATGGCAGTGGCGATTATGTGATCGCGGTATCGACTGCAGAAGAATGCCGCATTCCATATCAAAGCGACGACTTGGTACAAACAGTGCCCACGCTGCGTAACCAAGCCATGACGCCATTGTTCTTGGCCGTGGTGGAAGCCACCGAAGAGGCCATTCTGAATTCCCTTTTTGCGGCCGAGAATATGACGGGCCACAAGGGGCGTACCGTTGAGGCACTTCCGAAGGAAAAAGTACTGCAAATGCTCAAAGAGGCTGGAAAAATTAAATGATAAAGAATGGGGCCTCTTGTCATGTTGAGGGGGCTACACGACAAAGCATCTTTACAAAATCTTTCCGTTGAACCATGGGCTCTTTCGATTTGATAACCTGCATCGCAGCCTGAAACCCTGCCACAGAGATTCTTAGCTGCTCCATGCTTCGTTTACCCTACCCGCCTTTCGATAGAAATCGCAAAAAAGCAATGGCAGGTGACATCCATTGTAACAAATCCTAAAAAATCATACCAATAAATAGAAAAATACATAACGCTTTTCTTAGCTTTAGAATTCTAATTAAAAAAGAACACCTACATGGATATTTTCAGTAAAATAAAAGAGAAATTGAGCAACGAGTTCATCGACATTGTCGAGTGGCTCGACTACACCGACGATACCATAGCCCATCGTTTTGAACGCTACCAGAACGAAATCAAGAACGGGGCAAAATTGATCGTGCGCGAGGGGCAGACCGCTGTATTCGTGAACGAGGGCCAATTGGCCGATGTCTTTGGCCCCGGCACGTATGAACTGACCACCAAAAACCTGCCCATTTTGGCCACACTGAAAGGGTGGAAATACGGCTTTAACAGTCCGTTCAAGGCCGAGGTCTATTTTGTGAACACCCACCTGTTCACCGACGAGAAGTGGGGCACCAAAAACCCGATAACATTGAGCGATGACCGCTTCGGATTGGTTGAAATACGGGCCTTTGGTACCTATGCCTTCAAAATCGTAGATCCAGGAAAGTTTATTGTCGATATTGTGGGGACGGACAATAACTTCACCAATTTTGAGATCAACGAACACCTCAAGAGTTTGATCGCCACCCGATTTACCGATACCGTGGGCGAGGCGAACCTGCCGATAGAACTGTATGCGGCCAATACTTCTGAGTTATCAGAGACCTGCCGCGAGGTCATGGCCCCCGAATTTGAAAGTGTCGGTATCGGTTTGGAGAAATTCTATATCGAGAATGTCTCGATGCCCGAAGACCTCAAAAAGGAAATCTTCGAGTACAGCCGATTGGACAAGCTTGATATGCAGAAGCTGGCCCAGTTCAAGGCCGCCAAGGCCATGGAGGCCGCCGCCAAAAATGAGGGTGGTACCGCCGGGGCCGGTATGGGCATGGGAATGGGCTTTGTGCTGGCACAACAAATGGGCAGTATGATGGGCGGAACACAATTGGGCGGACAGCAGCCTGTGCCGCAAGCAGGTGCAGCGGTGCCACCACCCATGCCGGTGGCCGTTCAGTACTACTATGCCGTGAACGGCACACAGCAAGGGCCTGTTAGCTTTGACCAATTAAAGGCATTGTTTGCCAACCGTACCATCAACAAAGAAAGTCTGGTCTGGAAGCAGGGCATGGCAAATTGGGCTCCCTTGCAGGAGGTTGAGGAGCTCAAATCATTCTTGGGGGGCAATACGCCACCGCCATTGCCCAACGGTTGACTTTTCAACATGTAATACCGGGTGGTAACTTCGAGCTGCAATACTGGGCGCCCGCCTGCCGGACGGGCAAACAGTTGAAGGGGCAGTCGTGAGAAAAGCGATGCAATCTGCCCACTGCGTACGTAAATCAAAATCACTCTTTGTCATTCCTGTGAAAACAGGAATCCATAATAACAAGATTCCCGCTTTCGCGGGAATGACAAAATGAAAGATCAAAAACTTCAACATACCGAACTCAAAAAAGCCTGTATCAACTGTGGGGCAGAGCTGAAATACAAGCCCGGCACCACGGTGATCAACTGTGAGTACTGCGGGCACGAAGAAGCCATTGCCGTTGACGGACTGGGTTTTGAGGAATTGGAGCTGTACCCCTATCTACAGGAAATGGGTGCCCAAAAGCATAGTGAGGAAATCGCCATGCTGCATTGCAAAAACTGTGGGGCCACCCAGCATGTTGAGGAAAACTACAAATCATTGCATTGTGTGTATTGCAGCATGCCCCTGATCTTGGAGGATGCCAAAAAAGAAGAGTGGATCTTGCCCGGTGCGGTGCTGCCTTTCCAAATCGACCAAAAAGCTTCACATAAAATCTTTCAGGCTTGGGTAAAGCGCTTATGGTTTGCCCCCAACAAATTGAAAAAGGCGGCCTTGGACCCGCAGTTTACCAAGGGCCTCTACCTGCCCTACTGGACGTTCGATGCGCAGCTAAAGGCCACTTACTCTGGCGAGCGGGGCGATTATTATTACGTAACGGAAACATACCGCGACAGTAAGGGCCGTAAGCAAACAAGACAAGTTCGTAAAACCCGCTGGACACCCGTTTCAGGAAGTGTATCCGGGTTTGTGGATGATACCTTGGTACAGGCATCCAAACAAAGATCGGGTCGGGTGCCACCAAAAATCGCACGGTGGAACCTTCAAAAATTACAACCTTTTGAAAGTGGTTTTTTGGCGGGATTCGTTACAGAGAAATATACCATTCCCCTTAAACAGGGACATCTATCCGCCAAAAACAAGGCTGAGAGCATCGCCGCCCGCTGGTGCCGTCAAGACATTGGGGGTGATGCCCAGCGAATTCACCATATGAAGGTTCGCCTCAGCGATGAGACCTTTAAGCATATTCTGTTGCCCGTTTATGTGAGTGCCTATCGCTATAGGGGCAAGGAATACAATTTCTTTATCAATGGGGAAAACGGCGCCATTTCGGGCACCCGGCCCTATAGTTTTTGGAAGATTTTCTTTGCCATATTATTTGGGCTGATTGTGGTGGGAATAATCGTTATTCTTTCAAAGTGATTTTTTTTGCCATGCTAAGGAGTTAGAGAGGAAGCATCTCGACAAAGTCTTCCATGTAAAACATGGTTTTTTTTCTGTCCAAAAAGGGAAAGACCCCTTCAGGATTTTTCACGCTGTTCAGAATGACCAAGACAAGCATCATTAAACATCCTGATAGCGAAACAGTTTTTCGATAAACTTCAAGTCAGGATTGGAACCTTTTATAAGGTCTAATTTCTTTCTTCGTACCCACCCCTTAATCTCTTTTTCTCTTGCAATGGCCTCTTGAACCCATGTAAACTCCTCATAGTAGAGCAGATGACTGCACTTATACCTCGCGACAAAAGTTTTGCTTTTCTCTCTAATATTTTCGCGATGTTGATAAAGTCTTTTGGCCAAATTATTGGTCATGCCCGTGTATAAGACGGTTTTGTGCTGATTGGTCAGAATATAAACATAGTACGTATGCCAGCCCTCGTTGAACATATCAGTAAAATACAAAAGATTCTTCACTGCGCTTCGCTCCTTTCAGAATGACAAATGCGGTTCTTTGTCATGCTGAGGAGCCTGCAACGAAGCATCTCGATAAAGTCTTCCATGTAAAACATGGTTTTTTTTCTGTCCAGTTGCCAGTTACACAAGGGAAAGCCCTCTTCAGGATTTTTCACGCTGTTCAGAATGACAAAAACAACTATTCAAACACCAGACAGACTGGGCTGCCCAACTCTTTGGTGTTCACGAATTGCAGATGGCCTGTTTGAACATCTCGCTTAAAAATGGAGATATTGTTGCTCTTTTGGTTGGCCACCAATAAATGGCTTCCATCGGGACTGATAGCAAAGTTACGGGGCCAATCGCCCTGAACGGATTCTCTTCCCACTAAACGCAGCTTCCCAGAGGCTCCATCCACCGAAAAAATGACGATGGTGTTCTCACCACGGTTCGAGCCATAGAGAAATCTGCCATCTGGCGAAAGATGGATGTCGGCACACGAATTATCGCCGCCATAGGCGGCATCGAGCGTGCTTACTGTTTGGATGGACTTGTAATTTTCGCCACTATCACGTTCAAACACCGTGATGGTCGCATTGAGTTCGTTGATCACATACAGTTTGCTTTCATCATCGTTGAAGACAAAGTGTCGCGGGCCCGCCCCTTCAGGCAGATTAAGCGACGCTTGTTCGGCAGGCACCCATTGGTCGCCTTCCTTTTGATATCGTTTGATGGCATCGAGACCAAGGTCTGCGGCAAAGAGCCCGTCTCTGCTAAAATGCGCCTTGTGCACATGTGCCTGTCGTGTGGTGTCGAGCACCTTATGGTCAATGAGCTGTCGGTTTCCAAGGGTGCCGTCGGCTTCCAGGTCAAAGATGGCAAGATTGCCACCGGTATAGTTTGATACGGCCAACTGACCACCCGCAGAAAGGGCCAGATGACAGGGGTGGGCACCTCCCGTGCCTTTTTCATTTAATTTAGATAGCGATCCATCCTGCAAACGAAAGGCGGTGATTCCCCCGCCCAAACTGTCAAAGTCGGCTGTTTCTTGAACGGCATAGAGATAATTCCTGTCCTTTGAAATCGCCAAAAACGATGGGTTCGGCAATTCGGCCACCAGCTGTACACTATCAAGGGTTCCGGTAGCCGGGTCAAAGGCCATTTTATAGATGCCCTTACTGGCACCATCGGTATAGGTGCCCACGAAGAGTGTCTTTTTCGGCATAGGTTGTTGTTTTTCTTGGCAGGCCCCGAGCATCAGCAGAGCGCCCATAATGCCCAAAAGTCGATTTGTCATGTAAAGTTTGGTTTTAATCCTCCGAAAATAAACAAATTGAACAGAGCTATGTCTGTTTGGGCGTCAGATTGGTGCGGATTTCCCTTGCCAAATACATTCCGGTTACCACTGTAGCCAGCACATCGGCAATCGGAAACGACAACCATACCCCCAATTCGCCCCAAAAATTGGGCAACAACAACAGCAGCGGAATAAAAAAGAAACCCTGTCGTGTCAAGGTCAACAACAATGCGGGAACTGCCTTGCCAATGGCCTGAAAATAGGCTGCCCCAATCAATTGTAGGGCAATAATGGGTGTAGCCGCGAACACCAATCGCATTGCCAAGGGGGAGTGCTCCAACACAAAGGCATTCATTTCCACCTCTTTTAATGGCAGGTCGGCCCGGTCGCTCAAGAACAGGTCGGCAATCTCGGCAGGGAATGCCATCAAGACCACAAATACCAAGGTCGCCACTAGGGCGGCATACTTGATGGCGGTATAGATCGATTCTTTGACACGGTCATATTTGGCAGCCCCGTAGTTAAACCCTGCGATGGGCAAAAAACCCTGGGTGACCCCGAACACGGGAAACAGTGCGAACATGAGCATACGCCCGATGATGGCATAGACCGCCACCAAGGCCTCGCCTCCCAAGTTGAACAGTATGTTGTTCAGCATCAGGTAAATGATACTGGTCACCGCTTGGCGCGCAAGGGTCACAAAACCAAGCGAACCGATTTCTTTGAGAATGGGCAGGTTCAATCCGAAATGGCCTACGTTGATCTTGAGTTCCGAATTTTTGGATAGGAAGAAATAAAAAATATAGGCAAAACATAGCAGATACCCAGCCGTGGTGGCCCATGCGGCCCCGTGCATGCCCCAATCAAAAACGTAGATAAAGATATAATCGAGCAACAGGTTGCCCACCGACGGAATGATCATGGCAATCATGGCAAACTTGGGTTTCCCTTCGGCCCTGATCACCGTATTGCCCATCATGCACAGTGCCAAAAAGGGCACCCCGTACAACACGATCACATAATAGATTTTGGCAGGGTCAAAAATGGCGCCCTTTCCGCCAAAGGCGGGAATCAGGCCATCGACATAGTAAAGCCCCGGGACCACCATCGAAATGGTCACCAAAAGGGTCAGCGTAATCTGGTTGCCAAAGGTCTTGAGTGCCTTTTCTTTGTTGTTGGCCCCCAAGGCCCGGGAGATAATGCTTGACCCCCCGATACCGATCGCCATACCCAGTGCCGCGATGAAAAACGACACGGGCAGCACCACATTGATGGCCGCAATGGCAATGGAGCCGATCCAGTTGCCCACAAAAATGGAATCGACCAACACGTTGATCGACATGACCAGAATACCTATCGAAGCGGGCACCGCCTGCTTGATCAGCAATCTTCCGATGGGTTCAGAACCCAGTTGGTCTGCAGTTACTTTGGCCATAACACAAAAACACTAAAGTCATTTCGACCAAAGAGAGAAATCCAATTTAAACTTGTTAGATTTCTCAATCATCCGTGGTGCACGGACTCATTTCGAAATGACAGATTAAACAGGCAAGATGCCATCAGCCTCCCACTCATTGACCCACTTGGCCATCAAAGCCGCCCAATCATCCCGGTCGTTCAAACAGGGAATATGGATGTAATCGGTGCCCCCGGCTTCCATAAACTGGTGTTTGCCTTCCATGGCGATTTCCTCAAGGGTTTCAAGGCAATCGCTCACAAAGGCCGGGGTTATGACTGCCAAGCGTTTTTTTCCTTCCTTGGCCAACCGTTCAAATTCATAATCGGTATAGGGCTTTAACCAAGGGTCTCCGGCCAGTCGCGATTGAAAAGACGAGCTGACCTTTTCGGGGTCAAGAGCCAATTCTTTTTTCAACAACTCTGTAGTGGTATAACACTGGTGCCGATAGCACGTGTGGTGAGCCACTGAATTCACGAAACAACATCTGTCGTCTATCTTACAGTGATAATTTGTGGGGTCGTTCTTACGGATATGCCTTTCAGGAATGCCATGATAGGAAAACAACAAATGGTCGTATTCAAAATCTTTGAGTCCGTCAACAATACTTTTTGACAATACTTTGATGTAGTCTGGGTTTGCGTAAAAGGCGGGAAGCGTTGTAAGCTTCATTTTGGGGAAATACTTTTTTTGGTCTTCCATGGCCTTGACCACCACCGTCTCGTAACTCGACATGGCATAGTGGGGGTATAACGGCACCAACAGCACCTCATCGACCCCCTTTTCGGCCAGTTGTTGCAGTCCTTTTTTGATGCTCATCGAACCATAGCGCATGCCCAATGCCACAGGCATCTTTGTCTGTTCCCGCACTTTTTTGGCAAAGCGCTCTGAAATGATGATCAGGGGCGAACCCTCGGGCCACCAAATCTTTGAATAGGCCTCAGCTGAACGCTTTGGTCGGGTCTGTAAAATGATGCCCCGCACGATGATGTTGCGCAACACAGGGTTTACGTCTATTACCCGTTCATCCATCAAAAACTCATCGAGGTAAGGCTTTACATCTTTGGGGGTCGGACTATCGGGCGAACCCAGATTGACCAATAAAACTCCTTTTTTCACAGCATCTGAATTTAAGGTGCAAAAATACGGTTTGTGGGCATATACTTCTTTTCTTGACACAATTAGTTGTTTATGCCAGATAGATATTTTCAATTTTGTTTTTGGTCGTACCTTAGCGATATGAAGCGACTCCTCTTTTTTCTTCTTGTTCTCGGTTCATTATCAACAAATGCCCAAATAACCTGCTCTTCTGGCGACAAAAAGCTTTTTGTGAAAAAAATGGGGCAGTTGAAACTGCTTAAAGGAGCATCTTTCGGCGATACGATCATACACGTCGGAAAAACCTTTTTGGGAACCCCCTACGTGGAAAAAACACTTGAAGTGGGCGAGGCCGAGACCTTGGTCATCAACCTTTGCGGACTCGATTGTACCACTTTTGTAGAAAATGTGCTCGCCTTTTCAACACTTTTACGCAACGGCAATACTGATTTTGATACGTTTGCGGAAACTTTAAAAACCATTCGGTATAGAAATGGGGAGTTGAATGGCTATGCCTCACGCTTGCACTACTTTACCGACTGGATCCGCAACAACGAACAGAAAGGGTTGGTAAAAGACATCACCCATGGGTTGGGAGGTGTAGAAATGGAAAAAACCATCAATTTCATGGGCACGCACCGTGAACTGTACCCTTTTTTGAAAGATGAGGGCAATTACCAAAGAATTATGGAAACGGAAGCCGCTTTGGCCAAGGAAACGCTATGTGTTTTGCCCCAAAGCGAAATCGAATCTGTGGAAGGCAACATCCAAAATGGGGATATCATCGCTTTGGCCACCTCCATCAAAGGGTTGGATGTTACCCATACGGGGCTGGCCATTCGACAACCCAGTGGACGGATACATTTGTTGCACGCCTCTAGCTCAGGCGAGGTGACCATCACCAAAGAACCGTTGGCAGACTACCTCAATAAGATCAAAAGCACTATCGGAATCATCGTGGCGCGACCACTTTAGCATCAAAGTCTCCATGAAATGGAAGGATTGACCGGAATTTTTCAACAGACCGACCCAGCTTTGTTGTTGTTGCTACTTGGCCTGGGGGTGGTGGCTTTTGTGATTTCGACCCTTTCAGGGGGTGGGGGCGCCCTGATCATGGTGCCCGTTTTAAATGCCTTGATAGGGGTGGGGCAAACCGCCCCCGTACTGAATTTGGGCACCTTTATCGGACGGCCGGCACGCTTGGCACTGTTCTGGAAACACATCGATTGGAAAGTCTGCCTGTACTATGCGCCGGCTGCCATTTTGGGGGCTTTCTTGGGGTCATGGCTGTTTTCGCAGTTTCGGTTGGAGTGGTTGCAAATCGCGGTCGGACTTTTTTTGATAAGTACTGTATTTCAGTACCGCTTCGGAAAAAAGAAACGTTCGTTCACCATGCGGTTGGGTTACTTTATTCCGTTGGGCCTGTTGGTCTCGGTTTTGGGCACCATCATTGGGGCGCTGGGGCCGGTCTTGAACCCATTCTATCTGAACTATGGCTTGGATAAGGAGGACATGATCGCCACCAAAACGGCCAACTCATTTTTGATGGGCCTCTCACAGATCGGAAGCTATACTTTTTTTGGGCTGCTGCAAGACCAGTATTGGCTCTACGGCATCGCACTGGGCATGGGTGCCATCTTGGGCAATGTCACCGGCAAGAAATTCTTGAAGGGCATGAAGAGCAGTACCTTTAGAAAGTGGGTCATCACACTGATGGTCATCAGCGGGGTGCTGTTGATTTATGGGCAAGTGAAGTCTTGGTGATCAACGCCCCAAACACCACTCGATGGCGCCCAACAAATGCTTCCTGAATTCGGGTTCGTCAAACGATTCATCGGTATGGCCGCCACCGGTGTAATAGGCCCTGCCCCCTTCAAATTCATGGTACCAAGCAATGGGGTGGTTGTCGCCATTGGTGCCGCCCTCATAGCTATCCTCATCCAAATTCATGAGCACGTTCATATTGGGGTTCAGGTCTTTGTAATTGTACCATTCATCGCTGCGTACCCACTGATCGGGCAGATGCGCGGTTGAGGGGTGCGACTTATCGAGTACCTCAATGGTGGCCTTGCGAACATTCGGGTTGTTCGGGTGCCCGTTGAAATACCCCCCGACCAATTTGCCGTACCAAGGCCATTCATATTCGGTATCGGCTGCGGCATGAATGCCCAAAAAACTGCCCCCCGATTTGATATAATTTTCAAAAGCGCGCTGTTGGTCATCATCCAGCACATCCATGGTCGTGTTCAAAAACACCACCAATTGATAGTTTTTCAGGTTATCGGCATTGAAGTCATCGCCCGATTCGGTCTGTAGCGCGATAAAATTGTTGTTTCGCCCCAATTCCCGAAGTGTCTTGACCCCCTTTTCAATACTTTGGTGGCGGTAGCCGGCAGTTTTTGTGAAGACCAGTACAAGATCGGGTTTCTTGGGTGCCTCGGTAGGTTCTTCTTGCCCACAAGAGACAATGGGCCAACATAGCAATATGGCCAATAGCATTTTAACAGTGTCCATCGCAATAAAATTTTAGGTAGTTGAAGATACGTATTTTTTGGGCGTGGTGCCATACTTCTTTTTGAACGAGGCAATGAAATGGCTGGCTGTGCTGTACCCCACCTTAAGGCCCACCTCATTGACATTATACCGACCGGTTTCTAACATTTTGCGGGCATACTCCATCTTATAGTCGAAAAGAAAACCGTACACAGAATCGCCGTAGATCTGCTTAAAACCCTCTTTCAATTTTTTAAGGCTCAATCCTATTTCTTTGGATAATTCGTTCAAGGTCGGCGGTTCGGCCATTCTTGAAATCATGATTTCTTTGGCCTTACGGATGCGCCGCACATTCTCCTCATCGGCCAAAAACGGACATTGTTCCAGATCGGCATCCTCGACACGGTTGAAGTAGAGCGAGATCAATTCGTACACCTTGCCCTTAATGTACAGTTGTTTGATGGAAGGATGCAAACTGTAGTTCATAACTTGGCTCAAGATTACCGCTATGGCCGGATTGACCGGTTCTTGCGCATAGTACTTCTTCTCTTGGTTTTCGGCACTCAGAAACGGAATATATTCCGCCTCCGAAGAAAAAAGGGAGTGAAACTTGCGAATGGTCATCACTACGGACAGCAACCATGATTTTGGGGCCAGCTCCAGGTTCAGGGGCAGGTCTTTTTGGGTATTGTACAACAACAATGAATTCTCTTCTGAAACCTCGAGACCGTACGCCCCTTGGTTAAAGTTGAACCGCGCGTTGCCCTTTAGACAGAAATGAAATTGAATATAAGTGCTGTCGATCTCGCGCTCCACCTTTTGAATTTCTTCGGTATCGTTCTGAATCTTAAGTACATAGAACCCATCTTCAATAAAGACTTCCCGAAAAGAACCGCTAGCGACATTTTTGTTGGACTTGGTTTCCATAAAACGAATGTTTACCGTTATTTAGACTCAATCCAAATAAAAAACAAAATCTAGAACAACGCAGTAAATTTAGGGTTTTTCGGGCATATTGGCATTTGGGCGCCCAAAAACATCCTACATCGTTATTAAAAGTTCTTCCAGCGTTATTTTTGGTGCTACCAAGCATGTATTTTTGTGGGCGTCGTAAGACAGGGTATGAAGCATTACAATATTTCAAGGCACAATTCTTTCTATGCGGTGGGGCTGAGCTACAAAAAGGCCGATGCCGAGATCAGGGGGCGTTTCAGTTTAGACGTGCCTGCCATAGACAGTCTGCTTATCACTGCCAAGCGACAGGGCATCGATGGCCTGATGGTGATATCGACCTGCAACCGTACCGAGCTGTATGGATTTGCACAACACCCCTTTCAACTGATAAAACTACTCTGTGACCATACCCAAGGCACCATTGAAGCTTTTCAAGATGTGGCCTATGTTTACAAGAACCACGAGGCCATCTCGCACATTTTTAGGGTGGGCACGGGCCTCGATAGCCAAATTTTGGGCGACTTCGAGATCATAAGCCAGATAAAACAAAGTTTTTATCGCTCGAAAAAGCACGATATGGCCAATCCGTTCATCGAGCGGCTGTGCAATTCGGTGATCCAGGCCAGTAAGCGCATCAAAAACGAAACAGCACTTTCGTCGGGCGCCACCTCGGTCGCCTTTGCCTCGGTACAATACATCTTAAAAAATGTGCCCGACGTATCCAACAAGGAAATTCTGCTCTTTGGAACCGGAAAAATCGGCAGAAATACCTGTGAGAACCTCATCAAGCATACCGAGAACAAGCACATTACCCTTATCAACCGTACCCGTGCCAAGGCCGAAGAGGTGGCCGGCAAGTTCCATTTGGTCGTCAAGGAATATGGCGACCTTCAGACAGAGATCAGAAAAACCGATTTGTTGGTGGTTGCCACCGGTGCCCAACTGCCCACTGTTTCAAAGGCATTGATACACACCGACAGGCCCTTGTTGATATTGGACCTGTCTGTGCCCAAGAACGTGTCTGATGATGTCAAAGAGCTTCCCAACGTTACCGTGGTGCACCTCGATCAACTTTCGCAAATCACTGATGAGACCCTTCAACGAAGGAAAAAATTTGTACCTAAGGCCGAGGCCATTATAGAGGATATAAAGCACGATTTCATAAAATGGCTCGAAACGCGAAAGTTTGCGCCCGTGATCAATGCCCTAAAGGCCAAGCTCAACACCATGAAAGAAGAAGAGCTGCGTTTTCATGCCAAAAAATTGGATGATTACAATCCTGAGCAGGCTGAAATCATCACAGATCGCATCATTCAGAAAATCACCCGACAATTTGCCAATCATTTAAGGAAGACCGAAGTCGATACCCAAGATAGCCTACAACTGATCCAAGAGGTCTTTCAGCTTGAAATAAACACCAATGAGTAGACCCATACGCATTGGCACACGCGACAGCGAATTGGCCCTTTGGCAGGCCCATACGGTGAAAAACAGATTGGAGGTCCTGGGCCACAGCACCGAGTTGGTGCCCGTCAAATCAACAGGAGACCTGGTACTTGACAAACCCCTTTACCAACTGGGCATCACGGGTATTTTTACCAAAACCCTCGATGTGGCCATGCTGAAGGGCGAGATCGACATCGCCGTGCACTCCATGAAAGATGTGCCCACCCTGTTGCCCTCGGGCATCGTACAAACCGCTGTTCTTGAACGTGGTGATACTTGTGACATGTTGGTTCATAAAGGCACGGATTTTCTGGAAGATTCCGCCAAACCGGCAACCATAGCCACGGGCAGCTTACGCAGAAAAGCACAGTGGCTGAACCGCTATCCGAACCATACCATGGTCGATTTGCGCGGAAATGTCAACACGCGCCTACAGAAACTCAGCGATAACGATTGGCAGGGAGCCATTTTTGCAGCGGCAGGACTCAAACGCATTGATCTCTTGCCCAAAAATACCATTCGGTTGGATTGGATGGTTCCAGCCCCGGCCCAAGGGGCCATGATGGTGGTCGCCAGAGAGAACAATGCCGATACCATCAAAAAGACAACCCCACTAAACCATAATGAGACCGACCTTTGCACAGCAGTGGAACGTGCTTTTTTGCGCACCCTCGAAGGAGGATGCACCGCCCCGATAGGAGCTTTGGCAACCATAAAAACCCAAACGGTTTATTTTAAAGGGGTCTTACTTTCGTTGGATGGAAAGAAAAAATTGACTGTTGAAAAACAAGTGCCACTGTCCAATATCAAAGGGTTTGGCGAGATATGCGCTAAAGAGATCTTGAGCAGAGGTGGCAAGGAAATCATGAAAGAGATCAAAGCCAAAACAAAAACGTAAACAATTCCCTCTCCCGAGAGAGAGGGCTAGGGTGAGGGGCAATGAACATAAAAACCAAAATAGCTAGGTTGTTACATCAAGAACAGACAGAAGCTGAAAAAAAGCTTTGGGGATATGTGAGAAATCGACAATTCGAAAACCTAAAATTTAAAAGACAGCATCCCCTTAAGGAGTATATCGTTGATTTTTTTTGTGCAGAATATGGGATGATAATTGAACTCGATGGGGATTCTCACAATCAAATCAACCAAAAAGAAAAAGATGAGCTTCGCGATAAACATCTAAGAGGCTTAGGATATTATGTTCTTCGCTTTGAAAACCAAATGGTATTTAAAAATATCGATGTAGTTTTTAAAGCTATTCAACAAGCCAAAACAAAGCAAGATTCTTACGCTGAAGAAAGAAAAAAACAGCTTGAAGATGGAAAGAAAGCCCGAAAAGGCCACCTCACCCCGGCCCTTTCCCCAAGGAGAGGGAGTAGTACCATACTCTCAACTAAAATCCTTTCGAAACCACAAAAAGAACGACTTCTGGCTGCCGGTTTGGGGCTTGTCGAATACAACGCCATCGAAATAGACCATTTGGATTTTGAACTTGAAACCGGCTACGACAACTATATTTTCACCAGTCAGAACGCCGTAAAATCGTATACGAAAAAAGAAAATTCTGAAAACCGTAGTAAAATCAAAGCTTTCTGTGTAGGAAAAAAAACAGCCTCACTGCTAAAACATCATGGTTTTTCAGTGATTGAGACAGCCGACCATGCAACTGATTTAGCCCAAATAATCGTCGAAAAATATGGAGATCGGGCGTTTCTCTTCCTTACAGGGAATAATAGGAGGCAGGAATTGCCAACTATCCTTGAAAAAAATAACGTTCAGTATAAAGATATTGTGGTCTACGAAACACATTTGGCGCCCAAACGATTTGAACGCCATTTCGAGGGAATCCTTTTTTTTAGCCCCAGTGGGGTGCAAAGTTTCACGGCCTTGAATAGTTTGGAAAAGGCAACTGCCTTTTGCATAGGTGACACCACCGCGAACGAGGCAAAAAAACATACCGATAACGTTGTTGTGGCCAATAAGCCAACCATAGAGAACGTACTGGTGCAGGTCGTCAAACATTTTTCGGCCGATACGCATTGAACAGGACAATTAAAAATGAAAATATGATCAAAAACGACCTTTTTCTGAGAGCTTTAAAAGGCGAAACAGTGGACAGGCCTCCTGTTTGGATGATGCGCCAAGCGGGTCGCTATCTTCCTGAATTCATGGAAATACGTGAGAAATATGATTTCTTCACCCGTTGCCGTACACCCGAACTGGCCTCTGAAATAACCGTTCAACCCATTCGCAGATTTGGCATGGACGCCGCCATTCTCTTCAGCGATATTCTGGTAATCCCGCAAGCAATGGACATCGAGGTGCAGATGAAGCCCAATTTTGGGCCTTATTTGCCCAATCCGATTCGCAAGGCGGAAGATGTAGATCGTGTTGTTGTTCCCAACATTGGCGACTCCCTCGGTTATGTGATGGATGCCATTAAAATGACCAAAGAAAAGCTCAATGATGAAATTCCGCTTATCGGTTTTGCCGGCTCACCCTGGACAATACTTTGCTATTGCGTGCAAGGGCAGGGCAGCAAAAGTTTTGACATGGCCAAGGGGTTCTGTTTTACCCAGCCCAAAGCGGCACATGAACTGTTGCAGAAGATCACCGACATCACCATTGCCTACCTGAAAGAAAAAGTAAGTGCAGGCTGCGATGCAGTGCAGATTTTTGATTCGTGGGGGGGCATGCTATCGCCGACAGATTACCAGACATTTTCTTGGCGGTACATCCAACAGATTGTCGATGCCCTTAAAGATCGGGCGCCTGTCATCGTATTCGGCAAAGGGTGTTGGTTCGCCCTTCATGAAATGGCCAAATCGGGGGCCTCGGCCATTGGCGTGGATTGGACCTGCACGGCACAAAACGCCCGGTATTTAACGGGCGGCAAAATAACCTTGCAAGGCAACTTTGACCCGGCCAGGCTGTTGTCCCCACCCGAAGACATCAAAAAAATGGTGCGCCAAATGATCGATGAATTTGGCAAAGACCGATATATCGTCAACTTAGGGCACGGTATTTTGCCCAATGTACCGGTAGAAAACGCAAAGGCCTTTATAGATGCCGCGAAGCAGTATGCCCCATGAAGGTGCTGAGCATACTGAAAAAGGTACGTTTTCATGACCTGTGGAAGTTGGCCATATTGTCTTTGAAAAACCCATGGTTTATTTGGCCGACTATCGCGGCAACAAAAGAAACCATGTCAGTATCGGATCATTATTTCGGAAATCTGCACCACCAGAACGGTCCGGCCAATGCCTTTCGCCATGCGCTGTGGAACTATCTGATTGCCAAAAAATGTACTAAATGGTCTAAAAATAATCGAAAAGTGTTGAAATGGACCAAGGACATTACCGACTGGCACGAACGCGCCTTTACGAACCGTGAATTGGCGAGAAAAATGGATTATCACAACAACGCGGTCGGCAGACAGCTTTTTATTGACCATATCGATCAAGAGGTGCCGGAAATGGTAGTACTATTACAAAAAATGACAAATGAATCCAACTTTATCAAAGAGGGTGACGATTTGGAACAATTCAAAAACCAAATGGTACATATATCAAAATGACAATCAAAGACCGTTTCTACGAGTATATCCAAAACCTGCAGGATACCATCACCTCAAAACTTGAAGAAGTTGATGGCAAGGCAACATTCAAACAAGACCTATGGCATAGGCCCGAAGGCGGCGGTGGCCGTACCCGAGTTATTGAAAACGGGAACGTCTTTGAAAAAGGCGGGGTAAACATATCGGTCGTCCACGGAGACCTTCCACAAAGCATGCAGCAATATTTTGGGGTTGAAAATGCCGATTTCTATGCCTGCGGATTGAGTTTGGTCATCCATCCCAAAAATCCGTTCGTGCCCACCGTACACGCCAATTGGCGCTATTTTGAAATGTACGACAAGCAAGGCAACATTGTAGACCAATGGTTTGGTGGGGGGCAAGACCTAACTCCCTACTACCTTTTTGAAGAAGATGCCCAACACTTCCACTCCATCTGCAAGATAGCATGCGACAAGCACCATACCGCCTTTTACCCACAATACAAAAAGCGCTGCGACGAGTATTTTTGGAATGCCCATCGCAACGAGGCAAGGGGCGTGGGCGGACTGTTCTTCGACTACTGCAAGGCAAACGATAATATGGATATGGAAGCCTGGTACAACTTTGTGACAGAAGTGGGCGACAGTTTTTTGGATGCATATATACCGATTGTTCTAAAAAGAAAGGGCGCCCCATATGGCCAAAAGCACCGTGATTGGCAAGAGATACGTCGTGGCCGGTATGTTGAGTTCAACTTGGTGCACGACAAGGGTACGCTGTTCGGGCTGCGCACCAACGGTCGCATTGAAAGCATTTTGATGAGCCTGCCACCCCATGTGCAATGGCGGTACGACCACCAACCCGAAAAGGGAAGTGAAGAGGAAAAACTTGTCAAGGTTTTGCAACACCCCAGAGAATGGGTCTGAACCGCTGAAAGAAACCAATATGGAAAAGCTGTTGATGATACACGCAGACGATGCGGGGCTTTCAGAATCTGAAAACCGGGCTACCATTGAATGCCTGAAAAAGGGCTTGGTAAGCTCGTATAGCATCATGGTGCCCTGCCGGGGTTTCCAAGAAATAGCGCTGTTTGCCAAAGAAAATCCCACTTACGATCATGGTATCCATCTGACACTGACCTGCGAATGGCATGGGCATCGATTTGGCCCCGTATCGCCATCTGAAGAGGTTGCAAGCCTTGTCGATGAAAACGGCCATTTCTACAAGACCAGGCAAGAGTTGAAAGAACACGCAAAACCTGATGAGGTGCGCAAAGAGCTTAATGCCCAGCTAGAAATGGCCTTGGAGTTCGGCTTACGGCCCAGCCATATCGACTCACATATGTACAGTGTTGGTGCCAACCCTGAATTCTTCGAAATTTATAGAGAATTGGGCAAGCAGTATGGCCTTCCGGTCTTTATCAACAAAAAGTTGCTCAAAGATGTGGGGCTTCAACCCGACAAGGTGCTAAAACAGAACGATTTTGTTGTGGAACATGCACATTTGGCCACCTTTGAACACTTTAAGAAAGGCCATCTCAAGACCTTTTATTTAGATGCCATTGAAAATTTACCAATAGGTCTGAATGTTCTTTTGGTGCACCCTGCCCCCGACAATGCCGAGATGAAGGCAATTACCGTGAACCACCCCAATTTTGGCTCAAAATGGCGCCAGATGGACTATGAAACCCTTACAAGTGAAGAACTAAGGGCAACGCTCGTTGAAAATAACGTTCGTTTGGTCTCGTGGAAAGAAATCAGCAAAATACAACAAGTGCAAAATCGGGTTTAATTAATACGTAGTTTTACGACATGAAGTTGACCCTCTACCAAATCGATGCCTTCACCGACCATGTTTTTGGGGGCAACCCCGCTGCGGTCTGTATACTCGATGAGTGGCTCAAGGCCGATTTGATGCAACAAATCGCCCAAGAGAACAACTTGGCCGAAACGGCCTTTATCGTTCAGAAAAACGACATCTTTGAATTGCGGTGGTTCACCCCCGAAACGGAAGTAGACCTTTGCGGCCACGCCACTTTGGCCGCTGCCTTTGTGCTTTTCAACTATCATGGCTATACAGAAAAAACCATTCGGTTTTATTCTCATAGAAGCGGTAAGCTGTTGGTTGAGAAGGGATTGGAAGGTTGGATGACCATGGATTTCCCTTCGGATGACCTTGCCAAGATCCAAGGAAAACCAGAACTGTTCAAGGCCATCGGGCTGACCCCGTTCAAAACCTTAAAGGGCAAGACCGATTATTTGCTCATATATAACTCACAGGAAGAAATAGAGGCCATACGGCCCAATTTCCATTTGCTCGACCAGCTAGACTGTCGTGGCGTCATTGTTTCGGCCCAAGGAAGACATGCTGATTTTGTTTCCCGCTTTTTTGCACCACAATGCGGTATTCCCGAAGATCCGGTCACAGGTTCTGCGCACACCTCATTGGCCCCCTATTGGGCAAATGTGCTGGGCAAGACCCAGATGACGGCCAAACAGCTTTCGAAGAGAGGCGGCAATCTAATCTGCGAATATTTGGGCGAAAGGGTAAAAATATCAGGTAGGGCAGTATCTTATATGACCGGTCGAATTACCTTGTAGCCAAAATCATTCATCTATTATTTCAAATATGTACCCATTAATTCGAAACAGAAGACTTAGAACAAACGAAGCCATCAGAAGATTGGTTCGTGAAACGGTTTTGACACCCGACGATTTCTTGGTACCGCTTTTTGTGGTAGAAGGAAAAGGGGTGAAAGAAGAGATTCCCTCCATGCCCAACTACTACCGCCTCAGTCTTGATTCCCTTGAGAAAGAAGTGAAAGAACTTTGGGGCATGGGTCTTTGCGCGGTGCTGCTTTTTGTAAAAGTACCCGATGATTTAAAGGACAACAAAGGTTCGGAGGCCATCAACGTGGGCGGACTCATGCAACGCGCCATCAAAACCGTGAAAAATGCGTGTCCGGATATGCTGGTCATGACCGATGTGGCGTTGGACCCCTATTCATCTTATGGACACGACGGGATTGTGGCAGACGGAGAAATCTTGAACGACGAGACCAGTGAAATCTTGGCCGAAATGAGCATTTCGCACGCAGCGGCAGGGGCCGATTTTGTGGCGCCCAGTGATATGATGGACGGCCGCATACAGACCATTCGTGAGGCCCTTGAAGATGAAGGCCATACCCATACGGGCATCATGAGCTACTCGGCCAAGTATGCCAGTGCGTTTTATGGCCCCTTTCGCGATGCCTTGGATTCAGCCCCCGTGGATATCAAGAATGTGCCCAAAGACAAGAAAACCTATCAAATGGACCCAGCCAACCGCTTCGAGGCCATCAAGGAAACCCAGATGGATATCGACGAGGGTGCCGATATTGTCATGGTCAAACCCGGGCTTTGCTATCTCGACATTGTCAGGGAGGTACGCAACGAGGTCGAGGTGCCCGTGGCCGTCTATCAGGTTTCGGGCGAATATGCCATGCTGAAGGCAGCGGCCGAAAAAGGCTGGCTAGACCATGATGCGGTGATGATGGAACAGCTTTTGGCCATCAAACGGGCCGGTGCCGACATCATCGCAACTTATTTTGCGAAAGACGCTGTTCGGTTATTGGGCTGATTCCCTCCTTGAGGAGGGTCTTTCGCCTTTGGCGAAACGGGAGGTGTCATATTCATCCCTACAAAATGAAAACATTCCGCAATAAAATCCTTTTAACAATTACACTGCACTTTGTATGGGCCTTGCACCCCCAACAAAACGATTCCCTGCCCTATGCGCATCCATCTGAAGTGGGGCTCGATTCGGTCTACATCCATTCGCAGGCCGATTCAATTATAACGAATGGTATAAAAGAGGGTGCGTTCCCCGGGGCACAGGTATTGGCCGCCAAAAACGGCCGAATCATCTTTCACAAAGCCTACGGATTTCATACCTACGATAGTGCTCAAGCGGTTTCGCCAAATGATGTCTACGACCTTGCCTCGGTCACCAAGATCACGGCCCCGCTCCCTGCCCTGATGAAATTGGTCGATGAAGGAAAACTGAATTTGGATGTTCCTTTTTCTACCTATTGGAAGCCTTGGCAAAAGCGAAAAGACAAACGAGATCTGACCCTGCGCGAAATTCTAGCCCATCAAGCGGGCTTACAACCTTATATTGTATTTCTCAACAAGGTCAGAAAGAAAAACGGCCAATTGAAAAAACGTTTTGTGCGCCAACAACCGAACAAAAGGTTTCAGAAACAGGCGTATGAGGGGCTGTTTGTCAAAAATCGCTTAGGGCGAAAGGTACAGCGTATGATCGATCGCTCAAAAGTATCCGAAGAGAAGAAATACCGTTATTCAGGCCTTCCGTTTCTCATTTTTCCCAAATTGATCGAACAACTCACAGGTGAAGGCTACGAAACCTATCTTGAAAAGCATTTTTACGGTCCTATGGGTACCAAGACGCTCTGTTTCAATCCGAAGCAAAAAAAACTACCGAATGCCATTGTTCCTACCGAAATCGACACCCTTTTTCGCCATACCCTGACCCAAGGGTGGGTGCATGACGAAAACGCCGCCCTGTTGGGTGGGGTTTCGGGCAATGCAGGGCTGTTCGGTTCTGCCCACGACCTTGCAAAACTGATGCTCATGTATCAAAATTATGGGGCGTTGAACGGGCAGCGATACCTGTCAGAAAAGACGGTCAAAGAATTTACGAGGGTGCAATACGCCGAAAACGAAAACCGACGGGGCCTTGGTTTTGACAAACCGCTACTGGGCAACGATACCCTTGCCTTGAAAGACGCTTATCCCGCCCCGGCAGCAAGCCCTGAAAGTTTCGGACATTCAGGCTTTACGGGCACATTCGTTTGGGCAGATCCCGAAGAACAACTGGTATTTGTTTTTCTGTCGAACAGGGTCTACCCAACAAGGGAGCGCCGCCAATTGTACGACCTCAACATCAGAACCGCCCTGCACCAGGTGTTCTATAAGGCTAAAATTGAGGGTAAATGAACACGCGTTGGTTGCTGATTTATTAATATCTTCGCCCTAAGCTATACGTATGGGACTGCTACTTTTTTACGCGCTTATTTCTATATTTTTCTCGTTTCTCTGCTCTATTTTAGAGGCAGTGCTGCTCAGTATCACCCCTACTTTTATCAATGTTAAAAAAGCTGAGGGAAAGGCCTATGCCTTTGAGCTTGAAAACCTCAAGAAAGACGTTGACAAACCATTGATAGCCATTCTTACCCTGAATACCGTTGCCCACACGGTGGGGGCCATTCTGGTCGGGGTCCAGGCCAAAACGGCCTATGCAGATGCCTTTGACAGCGAGCAACGCGTGGTGTGGGGCATTGAGTTCACCGAAGATATCATGGTAGGGGCCGTTTCAACGGTCATGACCATTTTGATCTTGGTCGCCTCAGAAATCATTCCCAAAACCATAGGCGCCACCTTTTGGAAGCAATTGGCCAATTTCACGGCAAAGGCGCTCAAGGTAATGGTGTTTATCCTAAAATGGACCGGACTCCTATGGATCTTGCAGTTGTTCACAAAACTGATAGGAAAGAAAAACGTTCACGGTAGCGTGTTGAGCCGTGAAGACTTCACTGCCATGGCCGACATTGCCCACGAAGAAGGGGCCGTGCTCGAATCAGAATCCAAAGTCATCAAAAACCTGTTGCGCTTTGATGAAATCAAGGCCAAAGACATCATGACCCCTAGAACGGTTTTGAAAATCGCTTCGGAGGACATGACCATCAAAGATTTTTTTCAGGCCAACCCACAGCTGCGGTTCTCTAGGATACCCGTCTACAAAGACCGTGTTGACAACATTACCGGCTTTGTGCTGAAAGACCAAGTGCTCGAGACCATCATCAATGAAAAAGGTACGGCACCCCTATCGACAATAAAGCGCGATATTTTGGCCACAAGCCGAGACACCCCGATTCCACAGTTGTTCGAAACCTTTGTCGCCAAAAGGGAGCACATTGCCCTTGTGGTCGATGAGTACGGTTCGGTAAGCGGGCTGGTTACCATGGAAGACGTCATAGAAACCTTGTTGGGCCTAGAAATCATGGACGAAAGCGACAATGTAGCCGACCTGCAACTACTGGCACGAAAAAATTGGGAAGAGCGTGCCAAGCGTTTGGGCATTATTCAAGAACAAATACCGGATGAGGACTAATGGAAACCGCCTATGTCAAAACTCCCATCGGCACTGCTGAAATAAAAGGGGACAAAAACGGGGTGGCCTCGATTACCGTGTTCGATGAAGAAAAAACCGATCACCATATACTACCCGAAGTGTTGGAAGATGCCGTATACCAGCTGAAAGAGTATTTTGAGGGTACCCGGAAGCAATTCGACCTAAAGCTCAATCCAGAGGGCACCAATTTTCAAAAAAAAGTATGGAACGCACTATTGCAAATACCCTACGGAAAAACCATTTCTTATTTGGACCTCTCCAAACGATTGGGCGATGTAAAGGCCATTAGGGCCGTGGCCGCTGCCAATGGGCAAAACCCATTGTGGATCGTGGTGCCCTGCCACCGGGTCATCGGAAGCAATGGCGACCTCACCGGCTATGCCGGGGGGCTGCACCGCAAAAAATGGCTATTGCAACATGAAAGCCCCGTAAAGCAGCAGTCGTTGTTTTAGTTCTTTACGAAATAGGTAGGAAAAAAAGGAAAGGTGATATTGGCCACCAACTGGCCATCGGTAGCGATTTGCATGACCCCCCCCAACACTTCATCGGAGGTGGTGCCGTAGCCCACCAGAAAAACCTCTTGCTGTGGGTCATAGCTCTGGGCGGTGATAAGAACCGTAGTTCCCAATTCTTGCTCAATCTCGGTAGCGATGCCGGTGAGGTCGGCCACAAAATTTTCTTGGGTCACAAAATCAAATATGGCAGGGCCAGCAGGATACCGCGCAGGTTGCACAAACGGTAGTGCATAATACAGCCTATCACCAGAAAGAACAGCCCCCTCAACAGGGCCTGGCGAAAAACCTGAATTAAAATCGAGCTGGGCAGAGCGAACCAACGACATTGTATTGACATCATATACCTCAATAGAGGCATCCACCCCATTTTTGACCACCACCAAATCACCCATATCATCAATGAGAATGCTGATGGGCACATCGCCAAAGTTTAAATAAGTGCCCAAGGTCTTTGATTCGGTATCGTAAGCAGTCAATTTATAATCGCCTCGGCCATCCCGATAGGTGATGAAAATTCTCTCCCCAAAAAAAAGGGGCTGAAAGGCGGTATCAATATCAAAATCAACTGTAAGGTCCTCTGTAGTGAAGTCTTGCAGGTTTACACTTTGAATGGCCAAGTTTCGGGTTCCCGAGGGGCCCAAGTAGGCGAAGAAAACATTGCTCAGATTGTTGGCGCCCCATACCACCGAGCGCCCGGGACCATTGGCATAAAAGTCATCAAAATTGGCCCTTGCCCCCGTGGCCAGGTCTATTTGTGCAAGCGAAAAAGCACCGCCACCAAAAGAATAAAAAGAAAGCAGTTCGTTTACCTGCCGTAGGGTCAAATAATTGGGCAGCACTCCAAGTTGGTTTGTTAAATCGACCAACTGGCCATTGTCAACGGCACCTTCGTAGCTGTACTGAAAAACCCTGTCCAAATCTTCACCGATAACGACAAAATCAGCTTTTGCCGTTACCTTGACCTCCTCTTTTGGATCGTCGGCATCGTCAGTGGAACAGCTTATGGCACCCAAAGCCAAAACAGCCCAAAACAGTCTTTTCAAATTCATAGCCTTTTGAAAGTAAACAAGATACAATTTAATTTTTGTATGCAGTGGGTTTCAATCCAAATTAGTATTTTTCACACATGCTGTACAAATTGAACTTGGAAAACATTCTGTTCTTGGATATCGAGACCGTGCCGCAAGAAGAAAATTACGCCCAGCTCGAGCCCGAAAAACAAATGCTCTGGGAACACAAGACCCAGTACCAGCGCAAAGATGAAATTACAGCAGAGGAGTTTTACGAGCGGGCGGGCATCTGGGCAGAGTTTGGTAAGATTGTCTGTATTTCCGTTGGGTTTTTCGCCTTCGATGGCGATGACAGAAGTTTTCGGGTGACCTCGTACCACGGAGCCGAAACAGATATCTTAAAGTCGTTTAAAAATTTGCTCATCGAACACTTTGGCCAGGCCAAACACCTTTTATGCGCTCATAACGGAAAGGAATTTGATTTTCCGTACATCGCCAGAAGAATGTTGATAAACGGCATGAAACTGCCCTACAAGCTTGATCTTTTCGGGAAAAAACCATGGGAAGTACCACATTTGGATACGATGGAGCTTTGGAAATTTGGTGATTACAAGCATTTCACCTCTTTGAAACTACTCGCCAACGTACTGGGCATCCCCTCCCCGAAAGAAGACATGGACGGTAGCATGGTGCGGCAGGTCTATTATGACGAAAAAGATTTGGATAGGATTGTGACCTACTGTGAACTCGATGTGGTGACCACCGCACAGGTGTTTTTGCGATTACGCGGCGAGACACTTCTAGCGAACAGCGAAATCAAAAAGGTATGAACAACAACACCAAGTTTCTTGAAATGGTTCCGGTACTTCCCTCGCAAGACATTGAACGTGATGTGGCCTGGCACCAAAAATACACCGGTTTTGAAAAAATTTTTGGTGATCATATGTATGCCGGGCTCAGGCGAGACAACCTCTACATGCATTTACAATGGCATGCTGATACCGAAGACGACCCTTTGTTGGGTGGCTCGGTCGCCAAGATATTTGTGGAAGACATCAGGCCTGTGTTTCAAGAGTTTGTTCAACGGGGTACCATCAAAAAAGAAAAGCTTAGAATGGATACCGCATGGGGCACACATGAATTCGGTTTTTACGACCTGAACCAAAACGCCATTTTTGTGGTGCAGGACGTTTGATCAGTTTTTATAGAATTTCGAGCTTTTGAGTCCTGAATGGTCTTGCACCATCAAAACATATAGCCCTGAGGAAAGGTCAGAAACGTTGATGGCCCCGTTTATCTTTCCTTTTTTGATGATATTGCCCGATACGGTCACCACCGAAAACTCGGCATCTGAAGACAATTCTGCGTTCACTGTCAACTCATTCACCGCAGGGTTGGGATATAACGATATACTCAGCTCAGTAGGGTACGACAAGGGCTCATAGGCCAAGGTCTGCTCGGTAGCCTCTCCATTGAACATAAATTCAAGCACATCGCTGAATTCTGAAACCAAGTTCTCGGTACAGACGGCACGCAGTCGCATTTCATAGGTCTTGCCCTTTTCAAGATCGGGAATGTTCCAAGTATTCTCCCAAGTGTGACCTGTAACCCATTCCGTTTGCCCCTTTTCTTTGTACTGGATTTCGAAGAGGGTGTCTTCGGCGGCATCCCATCCAAATTTGGCAACGGCTTCGGTCGCCGAGGTCAACTGCAAGCCGTTGGGGGCTACGACCCTACATTGGGTCAACTCGGCCCCAGACACGATCAATGAAAAATCTTGCGCACCGTTAACTAGGTTGCCTTTGTGCGTTACGGTTATCGTGTATTCACCTGCAGCATCACCAATGTCGATACGCTCGTAAGGGTCGACCAGGTTATCACCTTTTATGGCTTTGTCGGCCGCCTTCGCAGGATTCAATTTCCATGGAAAGTAGGTTTTTCCGTCCTTGGTGATACGAATATCAAGATCGTTGGTAAGGGCAGCGGTGGCATCATTCAGATTACCACGGTTAACAAATTCACCCTTAGGGTCGGTCCACGATATTGAGGCCAACAATGGTTGGTTGCCATCAGCTTTAACGGTTATGGTATAGACCTCGCCATTGGTCAATGTTGCTTCATTGACAATACTGCTATATTCTTTGTTCTTCAATACTTCCGCAGCCTTTTTAACATTCAATACCCCCCAACCCATTTTATAATCAGGACCGGCAGCGGCCACATCATCGGCCGTGTGCAGCGCCAATCCTTTTAAGGTGGCGGCCTTCATATAAGTGCCGTACAGCTGCTCGTGGTATTGTTGCAACAACAACAGTGAACCGGTTACTCCCGGAGTGGCCATTGAGGTGCCTGTTGAACTGTCATAGCTTTGGTTGCCGTATGAACTGGCGGCAAAAACAGCGGTACCGTCCCCGGCCAAATCAGGTTTGATGCGCCCATCATCCACGGGGCCAAAACTGCTATAGGAGGCAACCGTCGCACTTTTTAGTTCGCCTTTATCATCAATTCTAGTATTGGCGCCGGCAACAGTGATGCCATTTTTTGAAACGGCAAAGCCCAATAAAAGGTCAAATCCATCTTTTGCCTTGCCGTAAACAGGCACCTCGTTGTCATAAGAGTTCTGGGCATTTCCCGCTGCCGTTACCATTAAATAATAGGGGGCGTTGTACATAATCTCGTCCCACTCTTGTGAAACCTTGATATAGGAACCAAAATACCAATCGGGCACCCGGTCAGATTTTATACCGTACGAATGGTTCGACAACAACATCCCTTGCGCAGCTGTCTCAATGACCTCAACCTTGTCACGGGTCCAGTCATGTGTAAGTGCCTCTGCTGCAAAGGCCACACCCTTTGCCTTTTTGTTGACCCCTGATGAAATTAGGGTGCCTGTGACCATGGTGGCATGTGCACTTACTTCATCGACGGCATCGCCTTTTATCGCTCTGGCCCCGAACTCTTGGTGGCTGGTCAGGGCAATACCGGCATCCCAAACACCTACTTGCAAACCGCGTCCGTCGAGGTCCAGGTTCAAGTTTCCACCTGCATACAGCTCATTGGCCCTAGACACCTTGCTGGTGGGATCCATAAAGGTGGTATAAAAAAGAGGGGTGCCATCGACACCAATGTCTTGCAACGAAACCACGGTACCATCACTCAATTTTTCTGTCATGGGCAGCCCGTTTTCTTTGGCAAATTGTTGAAGCCTGATGTGTTTGGCGTCATAATCTGCCCGCATCTTTGAAGCGAGGGTCTGAATTTCTTTGGCTTTATTGGCCGATTGAATAAATTTCTTGTGATCTTTGGACTGAGCGCTCAACTGTGCCGTGCAGAAAAGTACACTTGCAAAGAGGACGATTTGTACGGTCCGCGAGACAGTATATTTGTAGTCCATAGATGTAGGTTAAGTAAGATTTGGACTACAAATATATTTTTTATCCTGAAAATCGTCGATTAAGCACTAATTTATTCGATGAAATGCACTTCTATTTTAGGGTTCTTGTTGTGAACTTTCAGTTTTTTGTGGTGAAAGGTGGTCAACTGTGTCTCTTAATGCTGCTTAAAAATGACATATACGGGAAAGTGGTCGCTATACCCTCCCAGATACTTTCTTCCGACAAAGGTTCTAAAAGGTTTGCCCTGGTATGGGCCCTTCCATTCTTTCAGCAATCGGGGCGAAAAAACCGCTGCTTTTACAAAACTATGGGTGCCCGGCTGATGGTTCAAAAAACTGTGCGAGAGCAAGATTTGGTCAAAAAGGCTCCACTTGCCCTTGTAATTGGCACTGCCACTGATTGGCGATAGCACCTTGCGCCACGGGTTGATGAACTTTCCCGTCTGCATCATCAGATCGATGCTCGGGGCATTGGGGTCATCGTTGAAATCGCCCATCACTATAAAATTGGCCTCTTCGTCATCGATATCGATGATTTTGTTTATGATAACCTGGGCGGCCTCAATTCGTTTGTATTGGGTCTCATCTGCCCCGTCGCGCCTAGAGGGCCAGTGGTTTACAAAAACATGCACTTTTTCACCGTGCAACCGTCCTTTAACGTAGAGAATATCGCGTGTTAGATCGCGTTCCCCGTTCACATTATCAATCAACAAGGGTATGGCCTCGGCCTCCAGCACCTCGAAATGCCCTTTATCGTACAGCAGGGCCGTGTCAATGCCCCGCTCGTCGGGGGAGTCAACGTGGACAAAACCATACGCCCATTCAGAAAGGGGTTTCTGCCCCAGCAGCCACTCGATGACCTGATGGTTTTCAACCTCGGCCACCCCTACAATGACCGGAGGGCGATGTGTTTCGTCCCACCCAATCCTAGAAATGGCCTTGGCCAGTTTTCTGGATTTTTTCTCAAAGCGTCGTTGTGTCCATTTCTTAAAGCCTTTTGGGGTAAAATCGTCATCAAGGGTATCTGGGTCGTTGACAGCGTCAAAGAAGTTTTCAAGATTGTAAAAGGCTACCGTACAATGGTTGCTATGGGGAGGTTTTTTTGACATATCGACGAATACTGGTCGTAAAATACAAAAATCAACTTGCCATCATTGAAGTCATTCGTAGATTTGCAGTCGGAACAAAGAATATGCTGGAAGAAAGAAACATAGCCCTTGAGAAGACCGTTCTGATCGGTATCATCAACCAATCACAAAACGCAGAAAAGGTGGCGGAATACCTTGATGAGCTCGAGTTTTTAACCTATACCGCCGGTGGCGAAGTGGTAAAACGCTTTGTTCAGCGCATGGAGGTGCCCAATCCGAAAACCTTTATAGGCAGTGGCAAAATGGAAGAGGTACAGCGTTTCGTGAAAGAAAATGAGGTTGGTGCCGTCATATTTGACGACGAGCTTACCCCGGCCCAACAGAACAACATCGAAAAAATACTGCGCTGCAAAATCTTGGACCGTACAGGGCTTATCCTTGATATTTTTGCGCAAAGGGCACAGACCAGTTACGCCCGCACCCAGGTTGAACTGGCCCAGTACGAATACCTGTTGCCGCGCCTTACGGGACTGTGGACACACCTTGAGCGCCAGCGTGGTGGTATTGGGATGCGCGGCCCCGGTGAGACCGAAATCGAGACTGACCGCCGTATTGTTCGCGACCGTATCGCCCTTCTGAAAAAGAAACTGGCCAAAATAGACAAGCAGATGGAGACCCAACGGGGCAACCGTGGATCTTTGGTCCGCGTGGCACTTGTGGGTTACACCAACGTGGGTAAATCGACCTTGATGAACGTCATCAGCAAAAGTGATGTCTTTGCCGAGAATAAACTCTTTGCCACCCTGGATACCACCGTTCGAAAAGTGGTCATCGGCAACCTGCCCTTTTTGCTCAGCGATACGGTTGGTTTTATCAGAAAGCTGCCCACGCAACTCGTAGAGAGCTTTAAAAGTACGTTGGACGAGGTACGTGAAGCGGATATGCTCTTGCATGTGGTCGATATTTCCCACCCCAACTTTGAGGAACATATCGAATCGGTCAACCAAATTCTCGATGAGATCGGAAGTGCCGACAAAAAGACCATTATGGTCTTCAACAAGATAGACCTGTACCGGCCCGAGACCATCGATGAAGATGACCTGACCACCGAAAAAACATCAGCGCACCTTACCCTGGAAGAATGGCAAAAAACGTGGTACAACAGGGTGGGCGACGATGTGCTTTTTATTTCGGCCCTGAACAAAGAAAACCTTGACGAGTTTAGAAAAAAAGTCTATGATGCCGTTCGTGAAATCCATGTCAGCCGGTTTCCGTACAATAATTTTTTGTACCCTGAACATTTGGAAGAATAAAAAAAAGGTTTGTTGGCATACATTAGTTCTTGTTAGGAGCCACAAAAGTTCCGGTGATAGTTGTGTTTCCTCCACTAGCGTTTATTGAGCCCGAAACCTTTGAGTCGGTGCGCGTGTCCAGTTTAATGAAACCGTCATGGGCTATCACTGTAATAGGGCCCGAGGTATCATCCCAATAGGTCACTACAGCATTGTAATTTTCCAAGATGTCTGTACCCAGGTTATGGGTTCCTGCAGCCACCCAATCCCTATCCGTGATGGATATAAGGACCGAAGCCACCTTATCACCTTGTGGCGCCTGTGCCACAATGGCCAACGAATTTATTTCAATGGGGGTCGTGCCATCAATGTCTTTTGCATCGGTTATGGTAGAGTTGAAAACAATGTTATCGCCGCTTAGAGTTTTGTTACCCCCCTCTCCAACGATATCAAATTTAAAACTGGGGCTACCCGAAGTCATATCTTCACTGTTACTGTCTTTACTGCATGCCCATAGTAGGCATATCGCCAACATGCCGTAAATTATTTTTGTTTTCATGATTCAAAATTTTTATTTGATTAATACGTTGCGAATTTTATATTTCTTTTAAAGAATTTCTCCCATTTTTCCCCTTTCGATGGCCATCGGGACCCTGGAGGGACAATGAAAAAAATCTTTATTCCATCCTCCTTTTGGCTGACAAGAGGAAAAGAATGAGATTTCGACATAATTTGACATTTATCTATCAAAATGCACAACAGGTTTTGTTTATTCCTTACTAAAATCCTGTTTCTCTGATCAGTCCATCGCCCAGACATCATTCTTTGAGGTTCCAATTCCTGCAATTCCCGCAATAATCCACAGCTTGTTGTCAAAATTCTCAGCAATATGGTCAATTCGTACCGGAAAAGCTGGTTGAGGTGGTGCGATTGTCCAATTCTTGCCATCATAACTGGACCAAATATCATTTTTAAAACCGTTGATATCGTCCTCACCGCCAATGACCCAGAGCTTGTTGTCATAAACCGTAGTAGCGTGCCTCCATCTTTTTGAAAAACCGGCTTCGAGTGTGGCTTGGGCCCAACTTGTACCATCGGTGCTGAACCAGACATCATTCATTTTTCCATTGTCATCTTCTCCTCCAATGACCCATAATTTGTTGTCGAAGACTGCACTAGTGTGCACCCATCTTTTTGAAAAACCAGCGGTTGAGGTGGCTTCAGTCCAATCAACTCCATTTTCGCTGAACCATACATCGTTCTTTTTGTCACCATCATGGCCGCCAATGACCCAGAGCTTGTTATCAAAAACTTCAACTGTATGGAACCATCTTGGCGAAAAATCTGCTGCAGGGGTGGCTTCGGTCCAATTGATTCCATCTTCACTATACCACACATCGTTCTTAAGGCCATTGACCGCTTGACCACCAATGACCCAGAGCTTGTTGTCAAAGACTGCCGTACCATGCACCCATCTTTTCGCAAAAGCGGCTGCCGAAGTGGCCTCAACCCAATTAATGCCGTCCTCACTGTACCAAACATCGTTTTTTAGGTCGATGGAAGTACCTCCGCCAATTACCCACAGCTTGTTATCGAAAACTGCAGAGGAATGATCATCCCTTACTGGAAAAGCAGCATTGGCCGTTACTGGGGTATCTGGAATATTTAGATTGCGTGTGGTGAAGCTATTGGCCACACTTTCCGATTCACCGCCTTTACCGTCCTTTGCCACGACTTTCCAGTGATATTCTGTAATCAGTGACAAACGGTTCTGTACCGTAAAAGAAGTACTACTTATATTTTCGGCAAACAAGGTGTTTGGCTCAGTTTCGGTACCCAGGTACAGATCGTAACTTACCGAATCGCCATCGGGGTCGTTGGCCGCTTGCCAGCTGAAGGTAGGTGTAACGTCAACGCCCACAGCATTGTCGGTGACCCCGATCAGGTCAAAGGCCTCGGGCGGGCTGTTCTCCGCTTGGGGCGGCTCATTGCCCCCATCGTCGTTGCTGCACGATAACAGCAATGTTAAAAATATCATGCCCACAAGTGCATTGCACCTAGACTTTGCCTTATTTTTCATAGCCTTATTTTTACTAAAAAAAGTACCCTACGGAAATCTGGAACACCCTGTTCTTGAATTCTTCGGTGTCCTCATCAATATCATTGACATCCGACCCTAAATAATACCGTAGGCCAAAATTCAGTCCGTTTTCCAGTTTGTAACCAACGCCCAGAGCGAAACCAATATCCGTTGACTTTGTAACATCTTTCAAGTCGTCCGTTTCGCCATTGTCCTCTTGTTTTGAAGAAAGCAAAAAACCTACTTGCGGGCCTGCTTCGACACTTAGACCATCGTAAACATAATATTTGGCCATAATGGGCAAAGTGAGATAATCTATTTTAAAGATCTCGTCATTATTACTGTCGTTTTGATCTTTGGCACCGTGTGCTGAATAGAGCAATTCGGGTTGGACGGAAAAAACATCCGTCAGGGAAATTTCGGCCACTCCCCCCAAATGGAAGACTGTTCTGCTATCGGTCAATTCGGGTTGAAGCGTGGAAAGGTTCAGGCCTGCCTTGGCACCGAAAGCAAGGTCTTGAGCGTTGCCCATGGTGTGACCAAAGGCAACCAGTACTGCGAAAACAATCAATTTTTTCATAACTATGGTCTTTACGTTAAATAATGTGGGGACGCTTTGGAATCAATTCAAAACTATCAACAGCAAGCGTGCAGCACTAATAGCGGAGTGCCAAATGGTAACAGTAGGGTGCCAAAACCCAGAATCAATACGAAGAGGGGGAAACCCCAAAGCGCTCCTTAAAGCACTTGGCGAAATAGGAAAGGTTGTTGAAGCCCACTTGGTAGGCAATTTGGGTCACCGTATCGGCCTTTTGCGAAAGTAACTGCGCGGCACGCTTCAACCTGAAGTTTCTGAGCAGTTCGCCCGGGGTCTCGTTGGTAAGGGCCTTTAGCTTTCTGTGCAACTGGGTTTTGCTCATGGCGAGTTCTTTCTGCATTTGCGAAACCCCGAAAGCCGGATCTGAATGTTCCTTTTCCAACAACTCCAATACCTGTTCCAAAAATTTTTGGTCAATGGAATTCACCGCGATTTCCTTTGGGTCCACGGTTGCCTTGCTCTTGGAAAACAGTTCCCGAAGTTTTTGTCGTTGCTGGATAAGGTTTTTGGCACGTGCCAGTAGTTCGTTGGCCGCAAAAGGTTTGGTCAGGTAATCATCGGCCCCGGTTTCAAGGCCCTCTATCTTGTTCTCGACCCCTGCCCGAGCGGTGAGCATGATGATGGGAATATGGCTGGTCTCTACCTTTGTTTTCAGTTGTTTGCAGAGGTCTATGCCATCCATTTTGGGCATCATCAGGTCGGTGACCACCAAATCGGGTGGATTCGAAACGGCTTTTTTCAGTCCATCCTGTCCATTGACCGCCTCTTGGATCAGGTAGTCTTTCTGCAGATGCCCTTTAATAAACTGCCGCATGTCTTCATTGTCTTCGACCAACAGCACTTTGGGCAGGTTTCGTTTGTCCGCTTTTGCAAGATCCGACGTTTGAGCTTTGGGGAAATCCTTGGCGATGGGTTTTGTCATTTTTTTCGACTTTGATTGCCGCGTCTCTATTTTTTCGATAGGAATCTGCACCGTAAAATAGGTGCCTTTACCCTCTTCGCTTGACACAGTGATGGTACCATCCATCAGTTCGACCAGATCTTTTGAAAGTGAGAGACCGATACCCGAACCTTCACGTTCTTTTGTGGAACCACTATCAACTTGGTAAAACCGATCAAAAATAAAGGGAAGTTTTTCTTCGGAGATGCCCCTACCCGAATCCGAGACCTGAATGTTCAATTCTCCATTTCCATAATTAGCCCCAAAAGTTACCAATTCCCCATCATCGCTGAACTTAAATGCGTTGCTCAATAAATTGTACACAATCTTTTCCAATTTGTCACGGTCAAAGGCCGCCCATAGGATACCATCGGGAATCGAGACCCTAAAATCCATGTTCCGTTGCGCGGCGTGCGAGTTGAAGGAAGAGGCTGCCGCCCTAAGGCATTTATATATATCGCCCTCTGTGGCCTTGAGCTTCAAGCTTCCCTGGTCTATCCGTGACAAATCTAAAAGTTGGTTGACCAGCCCCAAGACCCGGTTGGTATTGCGGCGAATCATCTTAATGTCCTCCCTGTCCAATTTCTCATCGGGATTTTGTTCCAATTGCTCAATGGGGCCCTTGATCAAGGTCAAGGGCGTTCTAAACTCGTGGGAGATGTTGGCGAAAAAGTTAGACTTAGCCTTGTCAAGTGCCTGCAATTCATTGTTGGTCTTTTGCTTGATGCGGTATTGGTTATATAACAGGCCGGAAATCAGCAAGGCCAAAACCGCTAGGGCGATGATGGCGTTTCGTTCGTTTTCCCTTTTGTTCAGTTGCAGGGTCTGCAATTCTTTCTCCGATGCCAAAAGAGCGATTTCCTTGGTTTTTTGTTCATTTTGGTACTTAGCCTCCAAATCATTTGTAACCTTCAGTATCCTTTCATTATACAGACTATCTGATAAAATTTGGCCCTTTGAGGCATTCAAATAAGCATTTTGATAGTCACCCATCTTCTCATATGCTTTGGCCATTTTCTGATGTATTTTTACCTTCAAATCCAAATCTGCCAAAGAATCAATTGAACCAAGTAATTCTTTTGCCAATTCAATACTTTTTTGATATTCCCCCTTACCAAAAACAGACGATACCATTCCATATTGAACGGTGGCGATGAGTTTAGGATTGTTTACCTTTTTAGCATATGAAAAAGCCTCGGAAAAACTTCTTTCAGCCTCATCAAATGATTCTAAATTGTTGTAGACCACCCCAAGATTGTTCAGCACCCTTCCTGTACCTAAGTCATCACCTAGTTCTTTTTTTAGAAACAAAGCCCTTTTGTTGTAAACAAGTGCACTGTCATACGTACCCATCTCATTATAAGTTGAGGCGATATTGGTCAAGCAAGCCGAAATGCCCGGTTTTATATTGAGATTTTCAACAATGCCAAGGGCCGTGCGATAATGGTCGATTGCTTTTACATATTGTTTTTGAATTTTATAAATGCCCCCCATATAACTATGGATTCTCGCCTCGTTATTTTTATAATGGAGTTCTTCGGCCAATGGCAGCGCTTCCATATAATATTCCATAGCCGCTTCATATTGTGATTGTATTTGCTTGAGCCATCCAAACTCAACCTTGGTATCGACTATCATTTTCTGATTGTCCAATCTTGAAAACAATGAAAGAGCTTTGTCAAGACCTGTTTCCGCTTCATCGTATTTGCCCATACCAGATAATGCAAAACTTTTGACTCTATTCGATTCGGCCAAAAATGAAAGCAATTCTAGCTTTTCCGATAGCTGCTCAGCACTATCGGCATATCGAAGCGATGCTTCCAAATCCTTCCTCAGAAAAGCCCAAGACAAATCGAGATATGCTTGTATTTTGGTGCTGTCTTGGGGCAAAGTGGTTAGTTCTTGTAAATGGCTGTCGATTCTCGATTGGGAATACGTACAAATCGAGATTAGAAGAAGCAATATTTTTACCGACTTGATCACGAAAAGAATTGACTCTACAAGATATTCAATTTTCAATTGACCATATTAGTTTTTAATAGTACCAACCACTAACAGTCTTGTGCCAAATGTTACCACGGTGATAATTATGATGTTGCTTTATGGTAACCATTCATCGATAAAACCGGACCGTTGGTTTGCCCCACAACAAAAAACGATTGTTTGGCAACAAAATCTTAGCAATTTCGCTGTGGTGATGGTATCTTTATCTCTGATTAAGTAATAGTGTTTATCCCCAAAACTCACTTGTACTTACTGCTTAAGGTTATAGAAATACCCCAATTTTTTAAACCTACTTTCATTAAAAAAGCCCCGACGGTACCGTCGGGGCTTTTTTATTCAAGAAAACCATAGCGCGGTTAGAACAAATAGCTCAACCCCAACGTCCAGTAGGTTTGTAGATCGTTATCTATGTTATCAAAAGTGGCGCCCGTATTTCCGAGGGTGTTGATTTCGTAATTGAGGGCTTCCTGCTTGTTGTTCCGCAATCCGAAATCGAAACCGACCCCGATGGCCTTCCAAAGCGTGTACGAGAATGAATTGATCCACGTCCAGTTGCTCAAATCACCATCCTCATAACTCTGGAACATTGAAAGATTCGACTTGAAGTTAATGGCCCCTATCTTTCTCGTGTAATCGGCCACAATCTTGGCTCCTGCAGAAGAATTGAAAATGGTATCATCTTCCGCAAAAACAAAGTTGTAGTTCAGCGGATGTATCACCACGACCAAATCGTCAATGGGTGTCCATGTCATACCAACACCAAGGTCAAGGTATCCCGGATCGTTGAAATTGCTCAAGATGGTGGTTCGGTATTCCATCAAACCGGATACCGCCCATTTTTCACTGATGTTTCTGCCATACAGGGACGTCAGATTGAACACATCGGTGGCCTCGCGAAAACCATCTTCATCGTTGGGGTCGTCTTCGTCATCCAACTTTACCCACGAAAGGTTCGTGTTCAATGAATTTCGCCAAAAGAATTTTTCTTGCTTCAGATTGGCATAGGCATTGACGGTAAAACCGATGTTGCCCGATGAGTTGTTCGGAAACCCTTGTGCATACCAGTTGTTGAAGTTTGAAATACTGCCGCCTATGGTGCCAAAGGCACCCACCCGCCAACCGGGAAGCGCATCTATTTGGGCCTGCAGGGCATCGACCCTACCCTGAATCGCCGCAATGGAATCTTTCTTTGGGGCAATCTGGGCCTTCAGTTCTTCTTTGGTTTGGGCCAGGACCATAGTGGTGGCCAAAAGGGCACACCAAAAAGTGATCAAGTTCTTCATACTGTTAGTGTTTTAGCAATTAGAAACACAAAAGTACGAATTGTCACTCGCTTAGGCCTTTAGGGACTATTTTTTCTTGTGGATGGGCACTGAGGAACATGCCTCGCCGTACATAATGCTCTTGGCGACCGGTTGAATCTTTGCCACGGCCATCAGATAGGCGTTCTTGGGCACTGGCTTGTTTGAACAGCCCTTGATGATTACGGGCTTGTCGGCAAGGTCGGAAACATCCAAATTCTGAAGGATATCGTTGTAGAGCAACGTCTCAAGGATTTCCAAATCACCTTGCACCACTTTTTTGGCATGGGGCTGCAATCGGGAGGCCAGCAACATAAAGGCCCAGCCAGGCACAATGGCGTCGGTGGAACAGGTGAGGGCCACAAAGGCATCGGCATACTGCGACCAATCATGTTCGGTAACTTTTGCACGAAACTCTTTTTCACGAAGAATCAACCCTTCGTGCAGCCAATCTTTGATATCGAAAAGCACCCTTTTGCCCTCTGGGTAGTATGCTTCCAAATCAAAAGTGACCAGTTTGCTCTGGGCAACTCTGTTAACTATATCAGACATCCCTTAATTTATCTTTTAAACTACTCAACCCTATAATCATCAATATCAAAATTGCCCTTATCCGAAGATGGTGGGGGCATAACAAAACCCAAGATTAGATAGGCAAAGATTCCTAAGCCCCCAAATATTGTTAATGCCAACCATAGAATCCTTACAGTCTGTTTTGGCCAGTCAATAAACTCGGCAATACCGCCACAGACGCCTAAAAGCATTTGATCATTAGATTTTGTCAATCTTCTATTGGCCATTTTCGTATTTCTAACTTCGTACTTCTAACTTATGAGCAATTGCATTCCCCTTCGACTGCGCTGAGGATGACATTGGTACAGATAAGACTATAGAAGTCCCAATTCCAATTTGGCCTCCTCACTCATAAGATCCTGTGTCCACGGAGGATCAAAAGTGATTTCGACCTCCGCATCCTTAACGGCATCCAGCGACTTTACCTTTTCCTCTACTTCTACCGGAAGCGTTTCTGCCACCGGGCAGTTCGGTGAGGTAAGGGTCATCAGTATCTTAACGTCGTTGTCTTCGTTGACAAAGACATCATAAATCAATCCCAGTTCATAAATATCCACTGGAATCTCCGGATCGTAAATCGTCTTTAAGACCCTTACTATTTTTTCGCCCAATTCGGCGGTGTCTATTGTTGTTGTTTCCTCGCTCATTTCTAAACTAAAGTTTATTGTTTATGGGTTTATAGGTGTTTTTGGTAAACTTATAAACTTGGCCGTAGGCCAGAAACCCATAAACTAATTTAATTGTGTTTGATAGGCCACCGCATACAACTTCAATTGCTTGATCATGCTGACCAAGCCATTGGCCCTTGTGGGCGATAAGTGCTCTTTCAGGCCGATCTTATCGATAAAATCAGTATCGGCCTCGATGATATCTTGTGGTTTTTGATTGCTGAAAACCCGTATCAAAATAGCAATGATGCCCTTGGTGATGATGGCATCGCTATCGGCCGTAAAGATCAATTTGTCACCTTGAAGTTCGGCATGCACCCATACCTTGCTTTGGCAGCCTTTGATCAGATTGTCATCGGTCTTATATTTTTCATCGATCAAGGGCAATGATTTGCCCAACTCGATCATATACTCATAGCGCTGCATCCAATCATCGAACATTGAAAACTCTTCAACTATTTCGTCTTGTATCTCGGCAATGGTCATAAGCTACTATTGATCTCCCTAAAAAGGGAGCGGTTCGTTTCTTGCAAAAATACAATTTGAAAGAAGGTTAATCAAAAGATTGGCAAAGTATTGGCACGCTACAAAAGCATCGTTTTGGCCCTTTTCACCCCTTCTACCAACCCATCGATTTCTTGCTTGGTATTGTAGAAGCTAAAGCTGGCACGGACCGTACCGGGTATCTGGTAGAAATCCATAATGGGCTGTGCACAGTGATGGCCGGTGCGTACGGCAATGCCCAGTTTATCGAGAATGGTGCCAATATCATATGGATGAACACCTTCTATGTTGAACGATATGACGGATGTTTTTTCTTTTGCCGTACCGTAGATTTTGAGTCCTTCGATTTCTAGCAGCTTTTCGGTAGCGTATTGCAGCAATTCATGCTCATACGCGGCTATTGCCCCAAAACCAATACTGTTCATATAATCGAGTGCTGCTCCGAAAGCGATGCCACCGCAGACATTGGGCGTGCCTGCTTCAAATTTATGGGGCAGATCGGCATAGGTGGTCTTTTCAAAGGTGACTTCGGCAATCATTTCACCCCCGCCTTGATAGGGGGGCAATTTTTGCAGCCATTCCTTTTTACCGTACAGCATTCCCACCCCGGTGGGGCCACACATCTTATGGGCCGAAACGGTATAGAAATCCGCATCCAAGGCCTGCATATCGGCCTTGATGTGCGGGGCCGCCTGGGCACCATCTACCAGCACGGCGGCACCTGCCCTATGGGCCGCATCGATAATTTCTTTTATGGGATTTACCGTTCCCAGCGCATTCGAAACATGGTTACAGAACACCAATTTGACTTTTTCGGAAAGCAGTTTGTGGTATTCTTCCATGATCAATTCCCCCTCGAGATTCATGGGAATCACCTTTAAAACGGCCCCTGTTCGATCGCAGAGCATTTGCCAGGGCACAATATTGCTATGGTGTTCCATGGCCGAGACCAAGACCTCATCGCCCTTTTTCAAAAAGGAAGAAAAGCCGTTGGCCACCAAATTGATGGCATGCGTGGTCCCAGAAGTAAAGATCACTTCGTGGGGCTTTGCAATATTGAAATGCCTTTGGATCTTGATACGTGCCTCTTCATAGGCATCTGTGGCCTCTTGTGAGAGGGTATGTACCCCTCGGTGTATATTGGCGTTGTATCGCTGGTAATAGTCAACGATGACATCGATGACCTGTTGCGGGGTCTGCGAGGTGGCTGCGTTGTCAAAATAGACCAAGGGCTTTCCATTGACCTCTCGACTGAGTATTGGGAAGTCTTTACGTATGGTTTCTATGTTATATGCAGCGTCTATCATGAAGAAAGTTCCCGTTCAAATACCATAAAATTCGTTTATAGCTCAAACCCCAGCCGAACCCCCAGCTTGTTGGCGATCAATTTATTGATCCGGGCCTTCAGTTCGGGTATGCGCACACTCTCCAACACGTTGTTGGCAAAGGCGTACATCAAAAGGGCGGTCGCTTCTTTTTTGGGGATACCCCTGGATTGCAGATAGAACAGAGCTTCTTTGTCCAACTGGCCTATGGTACACCCGTGCGAGCATTTTACATCATCGGCAAAAATCTCCAATTGGGGTTTGCTGTTAACCGTAGCCTTATCACTTATCAACACATTGTTGTTCTGTTGAAAAGCATTGGTCTTTTGGGCAATCTTGTCGACAATGATCTTGCCGTTGAAAACGCCTGTGGAGCGTTCCCCGAAAATACCTTTGTAGTCTTGGTGGCTCTCGCAATTGGGTTGTGAATGGTGTACCAAGGTGTGGTGATCCACGTGTTGTTTTTCGCCCAAAATGGTAACCCCTTTCAAAGTGGAGTCGATACGCTCACCGTTTTGGTAAAAATTGAGGTTGTTACGTGTCAACTTTCCACCAAAAGAAAAGGTGTGTACCCGCACTACACTATTATCTTTCTGCGAGATATAGGTATTGTCTATCAAAGAGGCGGTCTTGGCATCGTTCTGTACCTTGTAGTAATCGACAATGGCATCTTTGGCAGCAAAAATCTCGGTCACCGAATTGGTAAATACCTCATTGCCGGTCAAACTTTGATGGCGTTCTATTATCTGAAGTTCGGCATTTTCTTCGGCGATGATCAGATTACGGGGCTGCAACATCAAAGCCGCCTCATTGCCCGTGGCCAGGTGCAAGATTTGAATAGGCTTTCTTGGAGCCTTGTTCTTTGGAATATAAATGTAGGCCCCCTCTTTACTGAACGCCGTGTTCAAGGTGGTCAGCGATTCTTCTTTAGAGGCAACCTGGTTGAAATACACATCGATTATCGGTTTGTACATGGGCTTGGTCAATGCCGAGCTCATTAAACATACATCAACGCCGTCATGGGTTGTTTCAGAGAGGTAACTGCTGTAGATTCCATCGATGAACACTATTTTATACGTGTCGATCTCATGCAGGAAGTACTTTTTGATGTCTTTGTACTCTAAGGTATTCTCCTCTTTGGGAAACACAGTGAAGTCAACCTTTTGAAGACTGTTCAACGAGGTATACTTCCAGGCTTCCTGTTTTTTGGTCGGAAACCCTTTCTCTTCAAAATTCTTGATGGCCTCTGAACGGATGTCGTGCACCGGGTGGTCGACATCAACATTGTTCTCAAACGCCATAAACGATGATATAAGCTTGTCTTTTAAATCCATTACTCTTTGGTTTCTTGTTTGTCATCAAACATAGTTTGATGTTTCAAGTTACTATTGTTTGCCCCTCTATTTTTGAACTTCAAACCTTTGAAATCCTCTTTGCTGAGATAGGCTATGAAATTTGCTATTCGCTTACTCAAAACTTTGTAATCCTCTACCAGCTTAATAAAACTTTCTTCGTTTAAGTATCCATTATCGTAAATACGATGCAGTTGCGACCTTGTCTCACCTGCTGATGATTTTGCGATGGACAAAAATTGTATGAATTCCCTATTTCCATCCCTTTCGAATCCTTCAGCAATATTGTCCATGACAGAACCTGAAGAAGCCTTTATTTGATCTCTAAGTCTAAAATCTGATTTCAAGTCGGTCGATGTGGATATTTCAATTATTTCCTTAGACAATCGCCTTGCTTCCTGCCAAATATCCAAGTCTTCAAAATATCTTATTGTAGCCATAACCTGAAACCAGAAACCCTTAAACCATCAACTATTGAACCGTTGCTTCCTGTTTGATCCAATCGTAACCCTTTTCTTCCAACTCCAGGGCCAGTTCTTTATCGCCTGACTTCACGATTTTACCATCATGCAGTACATGCACAAAATCAGGAACAATATATTCGAGCAACCGCTGGTAATGTGTGATTACGATGATTGCGTTGTCTTTGTTTCGCAATTTATTGACACCGTTGGCCACGATGCGCAGTGCATCGATATCCAAGCCCGAGTCGGTCTCGTCTAAAATGGCCAGCTTGGGTTCCATCATGGCCATTTGAAAGATTTCGTTACGTTTCTTCTCACCGCCGGAAAACCCTTCGTTCAACGACCTTGATAGAAACTTTCGGTCAATTTCCAATAGTTCAGATTTTTCACGAATTAGCTTCAACATCTGGTTGGCGGGCATTTCTTCAAGGCCCCTTGCCTTGCGCGACTCGTTGATGGCAGTCTTCATAAAATTGGTCACCGAAACACCAGGTATCTCAACAGGGTACTGAAACGAAAGAAAAATACCTTTGTGGGCCCGTTCTTCAGGCGACAGCTCTTCTAGGTCTTCACCATCCAACTCAATGCTTCCTTTTTTGATTTCGAATTCCTCTCGACCGGCTATCACTTCTGCCAAGGTGCTCTTGCCCGAGCCATTGGGGCCCATGATGGCATGCACCTCACCAGCATTGACCTCGAGATTGATTCCTTTGAGTATCTTTTTATCCTCTACACTGGCGTGCAAATCTTTTATTCTTAACATCGTTCTTGTTTTCTTTATTTCAAATAATTTGGTGTCTTTGGAAATTTATCAAAGTCTTCTTGTGAGTGCTGTAAATATACCTTTGCGTTCTTTTCTTTGGCAAAAGCCTCAAAAGTATCCATGCTCTCTATGGTCTGGGCGACATCATGGTTAAATATCGGAATGCGCCTGAACTCACGGTTCTCTGAAAAATGATAGAGGTCTCCAGACAATAGCAACGGGCCATGTTCTGCCAGGTCAACAAAAAGCACCTGATGGCCCGGGGTGTGGCCGGGCATGTATTTCATGACCACGGTACCGTCGCCAAACACATCGTAATCGCCCTTTATTTTTCTAATGTTCTCCAAATCGTCAATGGCATTGTACACCTCTGGGTTCGACTTTTGCACCTCTTCGCTGGTCACAAAATCATATTCTGTCTCTTGTACCAACCAAGTGGCGTTCTTTAGCTGCTCGGCGTGCCCGCTATGGTCAAAATGGGTATGCGACAGTGCCAAATACTCAATATCGTCTACGGTGAGCCCTATTGATGCCAATTGCGTGGCAAGCGAATCGCTTCTTGAAACCGTAAAGGCACCACTTGGGTCGGTATACGGTTCTGGCAAGCCGACAAGGCTTTCAGGAAGCCCGGCATCCCACATCAATGTGCCCTTTGGGTGCTCGATCACGTAGTAGGCATCAGCAAATACTCTCGATTGGCCCGTATAGGTGGTGTCTTGCGAAAACAGTTCCAACTGGTTCACCTGAACGGTGCCACCGTCAAGGGCATACAGCTTCACCATTACCTTGCCCGAATCGGTGGCAGCCGCTTGGTTCTCAGCCACTTCTTTTTTGGTCTGCTTGCACGAAACCAAGCCCAATATTGCCAATAGAAGTAATGTTCTTTTCATGGTCATTGCTTTATCCTACAGATCCCTCAAGACTGATTTCCAATAGTTTTTGTGCCTCTACGGCAAATTCCATGGGCAATTTGTTCAACACCTCTTTGCTGAACCCGTTCACAATAAGAGCAATTGCTTTTTCGGTGTCTATACCCCGCTGGTTGCAGTAAAAAATCTGGTCTTCACCAATTTTACTGGTAGTGGCCTCGTGTTCTATCTGCGCTGTCTTGTTCTTGGCCTCAATATAGGGGAAGGTATGTGCCCCACACTCATTGCCCATCAAAAGGGAGTCGCACTGCGAAAAGTTTCGCGCATTCTCAGCGCGGCTGTTCACCTGTACCAACCCCCTGTAACTGTTCTGCGACCGGCCGGCAGAAATTCCTTTTGAGATGATGGTGCTCTTGGTGTTCTTGCCCAAATGGATCATTTTGGTGCCCGTATCGGCCTGTTGAAAGTTGTTCGTTACGGCAATGGAGTAAAACTCCCCGATGGAATTGTCTCCCTTTAAGATACAGGAAGGATACTTCCAAGTGATGGCAGAGCCCGTTTCTACCTGTGTCCATGAAATCTTGGCATTCTTCTCACAAATTCCGCGTTTGGTCACAAAATTGTAGACCCCGCCCTTTCCTTCCTTATCTCCTGGAAACCAGTTCTGGACCGTTGAGTACTTGATCTCTGCATCGTCGAGTGCAATCAGTTCGACCACGGCCGCATGCAGCTGGTTTTCATCCCGTGAAGGTGCCGTACAACCTTCCAAATAGCTCACATAACTGCCCTCATCGGCAATCACCAGGGTTCTTTCGAACTGGCCGGTGCCCGCTTGGTTGATCCTAAAATAGGTTGAAAGCTCCATCGGGCAACGCACCCCCTTTGGTATATAGCAAAAACTGCCATCAGAGAAAACGGCCGAGTTCAATGCAGCGTAGAAATTGTCTTTTCTGGGCACCACGGTGCCAATATATTTTTTCACCAGTTCAGGATGCTCTTGTATCGCTTCTGAAATGGAACAAAAAATGATGCCCTTTTCGGCCAAGGTCTTTTTGAAGGTGGTGGCCACTGAAACAGAATCCATCACTACATCGACGGCCACTCCGGCAAGTTTCTTTTGCTCATCCAAAGAAATGCCCAGTTTTTTAAACGTATCCAACAATTCGGGGTCTACCTCATCCAAACTGTTGTACTTGGGCTTTTTGTTGGGGGCCGAATAATATGAGATATTTTGAAAATCGGGTTTCTTGTAGGTGACGTTGGCCCATTCGGGTTCTTCCATTTCCTTCCAGATACGAAACGCTTCCAAACGCCAGTCAGTCATCCATTCGGGCTCGTTCTTCTTTTTTGAAATGGCTCTGACAATATGTTCGTTCAGTCCTTTCGGAAAGGTATCCGACTCAATATCCGTATAAAAGCCGTACTCATATTCTTTGGTTTCGAGTTCTTTCTTTAATTCTTCCTCTGTATAGGCCATGTTCTTTCAATTAATCGGTTTGAAGGTCTTAATTTGAAAAGGGTCCGTTTTCACAATCTTCAAATCAAGGTATCTTCAAATTTTCAAAGTTAGAGTGAAAAGCTTTCACCGCATCCACAGGTACGCTGTGCATTGGGGTTGTTGAACACGAACCCCTTGCCGTTCAATCCACCGGAATATTCCAAGGTTGTGCCGACCAGGTACAAAAAGCTCTTTTTATTAACGATGATGCGAACCGAATTGTCTTCGAAGACCTTGTCGTCTTCATCTACTTTGTCGTCGAATTTCAGTTCGTAAGACAATCCACTGCACCCACCGCTCTTTACGCCAACGCGCACAAAGTCTTTGTTGGCATCGAAACCTTCTTCGGTCATCAACGCCACCACTTTCTGCTTTGCGGTATCAGAAACTTTGATCATCCTTACTAAGATTTATTCTAAATAGTAGGCAAATATACGGCATTAACAATGTTTTACCACGTTTTCTAACATTATAATAACGAATGTATGGATAGGGTTTTTCTATGGAAAGGGAATCCCTTTTATTTTACCTTAAGAACCAGGAGGTCTGTTGCACCTTTGTGCCGTATTTCGGGTATGTCTGCACTCTGGGTCTCTCCGACCAGCACTATACTTCCGTCCTCATTTTCAAGGGCAGCAAAGCCATAGTCCAGGCCCGATCCCCCATAGGTCTGTTGCCAGACCAAATTGCCATTACCATCTGTCTTCATGAGCCAAAGGTCGTTCTCACCATTGTTCTCACTAAGATGGCCGTCGTTGCTCTTTGCGTTTCCGGCTATCAAGAATCCCCCATCAATGGTTGGGCTGATACTTTCGGCAGCGTCAAATTCAGAGCCACCAAAGGTCTTTTGCCAAAGCATGTTGCCGTTGTCATCCAGTTTGACCAACCAGACATCAGACTCCCCATTATTTTTAGAGACATCGGCATCAACACTAAACGTATGCCCGACCACCATGTAACCCCCGTCTGCCGTTTTGGTAATGTCTCGGGCGATATCAATGCCCGAACCGCCCAAAGATCTCTGCCAAACAAGTGTACCGTTCTTATCGACCTTCACCACCCAAAAATCATAGCTTCCCTTGGGGTCGGTGATATCAAAATCATCACTTTCAGAGGCTCCGGCCATTACAAAGCCCCCATCATGGGCCACCACTACGCCATAGGCGCGATCATTGTTGGTGCCCCCAAAGTATCGCCGCCATTGTAGGTTGCCCTGGGCATCGAGCTTGGTGCCCCAAAATTCGCCCACACCGTGCCTTGTCAAATATCCGCCCTTGCCAAAATTGCCCTCACCCCCTGATTGGGTCACATCTAAAAAACCGGCAAAGAAAAAGCCCCCATCGGCTGTCTGTACCACATCATAGCTGTGATCGTGGCCCGAAAACCCAAAGCTTTTTTCCCAAAGGATGTTTCCAGTGGCATCCAATCTCAAAATCCAATTGTCGTGAAAGCCCTCGTTGTTACTCCCATCGCCGTCATCGCTCATGGCATAACCCACTATGGCAAAGCCTCCATCACCTGTTTCGATGACCGATTGGCCGCGATCATCCTTGCTGCCGCCGTAGGTCTTGCTCCAGAGCAGATTGCCATCAGCATCAAGCTTTAACAGCCAGTAATCGTTGACAGCCAATGACTTATTCATAATATCACCATCTGTACTGTTGGTATAGCCCAATATGGCATAACCACCATCACTGGTCTTGACGACGGCCTGGGCCGTATCCTCGCCCGAGCCCCCGAAGTTTTTCATCCAAGCCAACTCTCCAAGAAATGTGCTTTCTTCGATAGGTGATATGCCCTCATCATCTGAGCAACCCAATATGGTAATCAAAAACGATAGTGCAAGCCACTTTCTCATCCTCAGAAATTTGACCTTTTGATTACAAATAATCCTGAATTGATATCGTTGACCAAAATCTTGCCACTTGCAAAATAGGGATAGACACTCCAGACCCCATTAAAACTTACCGTATTGTTACTTGGATACGTATCGAAGAAGCCCTCTTCAACGATTGTCTTATCTGCAATCTGTGAAATATCGAGCACCCGTAAACCCGCGGTATAATTCGCCAAAAAATAAAGATTGCCCAGCACATAACCGTTATGATCAATGGCCCCCGTGGGGCCGGTATAGGTAGTATGCAACACTGGGGCGTCGAGGTCTGTAAGGTCAAAAACCAAAGTGCGGGAATCCAATCCAAAATTGACCTCATCGAGTTCATCGCACAGAATAAAATAACGCTGATCTTCGGTAAACCAACCCTGGTGTGTATAGCCCAGTTGCGGATACCCCAAGGCCGCGACGTCGGTAGGGTTATCCTTATCGGTTATATCGGCAATTACAACCTGATTTTCATTGGCCCCGATAAAAATTTCACGGCCCGTATAATCGGCATCGGGGCCGTTATAGCTGACCACCTGGGCATCATGGGTGTAGCCTTGGGCACCATAGCCTCCAACTCCCACAGGGCTGGTCGGGTCGCCAACGTCCACAAAATGTACCCCCCCGGTAAAGGCATCGTTTCGATCGGTGCCCACAGGGTATGCAAAGCCCGTGGCTTCATTGATCACAAGATTGTGCGCATTGCCGATATCGGTATAGCGGGCATCAGCGCTAAATGTTTCGGGCGGGTTGGCCACGTTGCGCAATCGTGTAAGATCAAATACCTGCATGCCATGGCCCGCAGCTTCGGCCACGATAAAGGCATGATTACCGTAGACTTTGATGTCGCGCCATGTGCTTGAAGTGGTGGCCGTGGGCAATTTGCCAAGATACTGAGGGTTTTGATTATCGGTAATATCAACAAATGCCGTTCCATTGTCAAGGCCCACAATGGCATATTCGCGGTTGTTGTCAGGGTCTGTCCACCCCCAAATATCGTTTGCACTAGCGGCATTAAAAGCGCTCAGGGGCATGTGAAATACCAAATCGTACCCCTGACAGGGATATCCAGCTGCCAACCCCCCCTCACAGGGCACATTGCCGTTCTGTGAGCCCCCAGACCCTATATCGGGGGCATCATGAGTGCCACCTCCCGCATCATCATCGGTCATGGCAATGTCATCATCGGTGATGACCTGTTCAGCATTGCCGTCATCACGGGAACATCCCAATAAATAAAAGAAAAGAACAAAGACCAGAATTGAAAGTCTCATGGGGTGTCAGCAATTTTGTTTTAAAGATACGATTTAACCCAAACAATATTTAAAAATCCATCATTTGGGTTTAAAATTATCCGCTGTATTTTTGCGCCATGCTGCAAGACAAGAACGAAAAACGGACCCCACTTGAAGAACTGGGTGAATTTGCCTTGATCAAACACTTAACCAAAGATTTCAAGCCAACGCGCCCTTCAACCGTCAAAGGTATTGGCGATGATGCCACCGTGCTCGATTTCAAGGGCAACAAAACCCTTATTTCAACCGATTTGCTTATTGAGGGCGTACACTTTGACCTTACCTATATGCCCCTGAAGCATTTGGGCTACAAATCGGTAATCGTCAACCTTTCAGACATCTGCGCCATGAATGCGCTACCCACACAAATAACCGTGTCTTTGGCCGTCTCGAACCGTTTTCCGCTGGAGGCGTTGGAAGAATTCTACTCAGGCGTGGCCACTGCCTGTCGCATCTATGGAGTCGATCTTGTGGGGGGCGACACCACCTCATCGACCAAGGGCATGTTGATCAGCGTGACGGCCATTGGCGAGGGTGACAGCAAAAAAATAACCTACCGGTCAGGGGCCAAGCCCCATGATCTTTTGGTGGTTACCGGAGATGTAGGAGGTGCCTATCTTGGTCTTCAGGTGCTGGAGCGCGAAAAAGAAGTCTTTAAGGTAAATCCGCAGAACCAGCCAGACCTTGAACCCTACACCTATATTATTGAAAGGCAGCTGAAGCCCGAGGCCCGTAAAGATATTGTGGAGCTTTTGGAGAAACTGGAAGTGAAACCGACGTCAATGATCGATATCAGCGACGGCCTATCATCTGAGATTTTACATTTGTGCGAACAAAGTGGGGTGGGGTGCAATCTGTTTGAGGACAAAATACCATTAGACCCCACCGTAATAGCTACTTCTGAGGAATTTAAGATGGACAGCACCATGATTGCCCTGGGCGGGGGCGAAGACTATGAACTACTGTTCACCATCGACCAAAAAGACTTTGACAAAATAAAAGGAAACCCCAACCTAACCGTAATCGGGCACATGATAGAAAAAGAAGAAGGTGCCCATTTGGTGACCAGGGCCAATACCAAGATACCCCTAAAGGCCCAGGGGTGGAATTCGTTCAATGATTAGGCCACATGCTGCACCACGCGGCGGCGGCGCTTGCGGTACATTTCTTGCAATGTACTGTTGATCTCGCGCATTTGTGGTGTTAAGATCGACAACTTTCCGCTCACATCGGTTGTGACCTGTTTTTGGCAATGAAGACATTTGTACTCCTTGATGTGTTGGGTAACCTTTTTTGAAACCACATAATGGTGACCAAAGAGATTGCAGAAGAGGGCGCTGAAGAAATTGCCCTTTTGGGATGCTGTAGTTTTCATAAGTCGGTTTTTTTGCATTTCACGATTTGGGGACCGGTCATGCCAATTTGCTATTTCTTATACGTTTAAAAGTATTTATTTGGATTTTCTTGTTTATGATTCGAACGCAACGCGAGCGCTTTTATTTTTTGGCTTGGGTGTTTTTCGATAAAATGCAACAAATCCAGTTACAAAGGGCACGTATCGACAAAACGCTTAGTGCGTCAATATACAATTTTGATCTATCTTTCCCAACAAATTTTAACGCTTGAATGCCAGAAAACAACAGTTTGTCGTCGCCTTCGCGCTTTTCTCTCTTTTTTTTGGTGCCGGCAACCTGATCCTGCCCCCCCAGCTGGGCTTTAAATCAGGCCCGTTTTGGTGGTTGGTGGCCCTTGGGTTTTGTCTATCGGCCGTATTGATTCCCCTATTGGGTATCTTGGCACACGCACGTTTGCAGGGCACCATGTACGATTTTGGCAAAAAGGTATCGCCCACCTTCAGTTTGGTCTATTGTTATTTGGTCTACGCCATATCCATTGGTCTGCCCTCTCCAAGAACAGCGTCGGTTACGCACGAAATGGGAGTAGCACCTTTATTTGATACCCCATCGCTGTTGACCAGTTTCGTCTATTTCGCCTTGGTCTTTCTCTTCGTGATGAACCGTTCAAAAATCTTGGACATTATAGGAAAATTGATGACCCCAGCCATCATCTTGATCCTATTTAGCATCATTGGGGTAGCGGTTTTTTCTATGGATGGTGATTTTGGAGGCTCCGGTTTCACCCACCCCTTTTCAGCGGGAATTTTAGAAGGCTATCAAACTTTTGACGCCATTGGGGCCGTGGTCGTGGGTGGTGTCATCATTATCTCCATCAACCTAAAGAACAAAGCGTCTGCCTATCACGAAAAAAGAAAGTTGATCGGCCGTGCCGGATGGTTGGCCGGCTTGGGGCTGTGTCTCATCTACACCGGACTTATACTGACAGGTGCCCTGATGCAGGGCGAGTTCGCCAAAGACATTAACCGAACGGCCCTTCTGAGCGGTATCAGCCTCAAGACCCTTGGCAATACCGCCAACCTGTTCTTGAGCCTTTTGGTAAGCCTCGCCTGTTTTACCACCGCTATGGGCATTGTTACGGGCACGGCCGATTTTGTAAAGGGCCGGTTCAACGACTCCCAAAGGGTTTACATGCTTACTGCCCTTTTCGGATGTATTCTGGGTGTATTGATGGGCCAATTCAATGTCGGCTATATCATTGCCGTCGCATTGCCTGTGCTCATGCTCATTTACCCGATTACCATTGTGTTGATCGTATTGAATGTGCTGCCCGAAAAATATACGTCCAAAAAGATATTTCGGTGGACGGTGATCACTACAATCCTATTCAGTATCCCCGATTTTTTTGTAAGCCTTGGTTTTGAAGAAGGCATGGGGTCCATCAAAAACTGGATTCCCCTTTCAGCATTTCATATGGGTTGGGTGGTACCGGCTCTGGTCGTTTTTATAATTTGCAATGTCTTTTTGAAGAAGCAGGGCGACTGAGAAATCTTGCTTTAGATTTCTTGCTATCGCTTCGACAAGCTCAGGATTACGCTTCGAAATGACAAAAGCAAATTATTCTGAATCCTTTCTCTTTTTTTGATAGTAATAAATGGCATAGGCTATGCCCACCAACACCACAAAAGGCAGGTACGACCCGATGACCACCCCGATCTCGTAGGCACTGTTGGGGGCCTCTTGCATCTTTTTTTCGATGTCGGTCTGTTGTAGTACTGTAATCAAGTACATATTATTTCTAAAAATTTATCCTTTGCCATACCGATTTGAGTAGAGCGAAAGAGAAGTATCTTTCGTGAGATTCTTCATTTCGCTGCGCTACATTCAGAATGACAAAATCAATCTTTAATTTAACATTCCTCAAAAGTTCTATCTCGACCACACCTTGTTCAATGTCAGCATAACAACATGATAGAACAGGCTATGCCTGCATTAACTCCTCTATCTCTTCCGCTTCAATGGGTATATGGCGCATCAGGTTAAAGGGTTCGCCTTTGTCCCTGATCACGACATCGTCCTCCAATCGAACGCCCATCTTTTCTTCAGGAATGTATATGCCAGGTTCAACAGTAAAGACCATATTGGCTTTCATCGGGGTCTTCAGGGCACCATAGTCATGAGTGTCGAGCCCGATATGGTGGCTGGTACCATGCATAAAGTATTTTTTATACGCTGGCCACTCGGGGTTTTCGTTCTGTACGTCGGCCTTGTCCAGCAATCCGAGCCCCAACAGTTCTGAGGTCATGATCTTGCCCACTTCTTTGTGGTATTCGGCCCAAAGGGTGCCCGGCACCAATAGTTTGGTGGCTTCATTTTTTACCAGAAGAACGGCATTGTACACTTCTTTCTGCCGTTTGGTGAACCGCCCGTTCACCGGTATGGTACGGGTCATGTCGCTCGAATAGTTGGCGTATTCGGCACCCACGTCCATCAAAATCAAATCACCTTCTTGGCATTGCTGGTTGTTCTCGATGTAGTGCAGCACATTGGCATTGTTGCCCGAGGCAATGATGGGGGTATAGGCAAATCCACGTGAACGGTTTCTGATAAACTCGTGCAGGTACTCTGCCTCTATTTCGTACTCCCATGCACCGGGCCTTACAAACCCCAAGACCCTGCGGAAACCCTTTTCGGTGATGTTGCAGGCGTATTGCATCAATTCGATTTCTTCGGGTTCTTTAACGCCCCTTATCTCTTGTAGAATTGGATTGCTCTTGGCCGTTTGGTGCGCCGGATATTTTTCTTTGCACCATTCGATGAACCTATCCTCGCGCGTCTGCGTCTCGACCGCTTGTCGGTAATGCTCGTTGGTGTTGAAGTAAACAGTATCGGCCTCGGTCATCAGGTCAAAAAAGACCTTGTCGAAATCTGATAGCCAATACACGGTTTTGATGCCCGTAACGGCAGTGGCTTGCTCTTTGGTGAGCTTGGCCCCTTCCCAAACGGCAATATGCTCGTTGGTTTCCCTAACGAACAGTACCTCGCGGTGCTTTTTATCCACCGCATCTGGGAAAAGTACCAAAATGGTCTCTTCTTGGTCGGCACCGCTCAGGTAAAAAATATCACGGTGTTGCTGAAAAGGCATGGTGCTGTCGGCACTTATGGGATATATATCGTTGGAGTTGAAAACCGCAATGCTCTTGGGTCGCATCTGGGCCATGAACTTCTCGCGGTTTTTGATAAAAAGACTGTTGGGTATGCTCTCGTACTTCATCGACTGTCAAAATTTTACCAAAAGTAGCGATTTGGCCAAGGGGCACAAAACAAAAAAAGTGGACAAGAGACCACTTTCCAAACTTGTTACAACAATTTCCTTTTGCTACCTTTCAGTGCTTTTTAAACATTCCATCATGCGAACTCTTTACTTCTTTTTTGCCTTCTTTATTTTTCAAATGGCCTTGCCACAGCAGCAGGCCACCCCAGCTACCAAGGTTATGGCCGGGTTAGAGCAAAAAGCCGAAATGGCCGAAAATTCAATGGTCAAGAACATACCTCTAACAAATATTGGCCCCTCAGTAATGAGTGGTCGGGTGGTAGACCTGGATGTCAACCCAGAAGATCCCACCGAATTCTATGTGGCCTACGCCTCTGGCGGCCTGTGGCATACCAAAGACAACGGCATCTCATTTACTCCGGTGATGGACAATTCAAACACCCAGAATATCGGTGACATTGCTGTGGATTGGAAAAACGGGACCCTCTGGGTGGGCACGGGTGAAAATAATTCTTCGCGTTCGTCATACGCCGGTATTGGTATTTTAAAATCTACGGATGGAGGGGAAACGTGGCAGAACATGGGCCTTCATGACTCGCACCACATTGGCCGCATCATTATCAATCCGAACGACCCCAACGAAGTGGTGGTGGGCGTTACGGGGCATTTATACTCCCCCAATACTGAAAGGGGCGTTTACAAAACCACCGATGGGGGCAACACCTGGAAAAAGACCCTATTTATCAATGACGAAACAGGCATTATCGACCTTGCACACGCACCCGACAATTTCAACATGCAATATGCCGCTGCATGGCAGAAAGACAGAAAAGCCTGGAATTTTACCGGAAACGGCAACGCTTCGGGCATCTATAAAAGTACCGATGGCGGCAACTCTTGGTCGTTGGTAAGTACTGCTGAAAGTGGTTTTCCGACCGGTGAAGGGGTGGGCCGTATCGGTCTGGCCGTTTTTGACAACAACACCCTGTATGCTGTACACGACAGCCAATTCAGGCGAGAAAAATCATCCGAAGAAGAAAAAAAAGAGGGGCTCACCAAAGAAGATTTTAAGGCGATGGACAAGGCCACTTTTTTGGCCCTTGACAACAAGAAGCTCAACGACTTTCTCAAAACCAACGGTTTTCAAGAAAAGTACCGGGCCGAAAACGTTAAGAACATGGTGCGCGATGGTGCCGTACAGCCCGTAGATTTGGCCAAATACCTTGAAGATGCCAATTCGATGCTCTTTGATACCCCGGTAATCGGTGCAGAGGTATACCGAAGCGATGATACGGGCAAGACCTGGAAAAAAATGAACGAAGACTATATCGACGACCTGTTCTATAGCTATGGCTACTACTTTGCCCAGATCCGTATAGATCCGAGCAACGTTGACAAAATCTATTTGGCGGGCGTGCCGCTCATTATGTCAGAAGACGGTGGCAAAACCTATAAGGCCATCGACAAAGAGAACGTACATGCCGACCACCACGCCCTATGGATAAACCCGAAACGCCCGGGCCACCTCATCAACGGAAACGATGGTGGGGTCAACATCACCTATAACGATGGGGAACATTGGATGAAGAACAACACCCCCACCGTTGGGCAATTCTACGCCATTAACGTTGACAACGAAAAACCGTACAACGTGTATGGGGGCCTGCAAGACAATGGTGTGTGGAAAGGCGCGCACAACAACAAAGAAGACCGGCGATGGCACTCCACCGGCAAAAACCCGTGGCAAAGCATTATGGGCGGCGATGGCATGCAGGTGCAGATAGACGGTCGAAACAGTAATATTGTGTATACCGGATTTCAATTCGGAAATTATTTTCGTTTGGAATTAGGGAAAGGAAAGAACACCCACATACAGCCCAAACATGAACTGGGCGAGGCCCCTTATCGCTTCAATTGGCAGACCCCCATTTTATTGTCGCCGCACAACCAAGATATTCTCTACTTGGGAAGCAAAAAACTGCACCGCTCCATGAATCAGGGCGATGATTGGGAAGCCATTTCCGATGACCTCACCAAAGGGGGCAAAAAAGGCAACGTGGCCTATGGCACCTTGACCACCATCTCTGAATCGCCTTTCAAATTCGGACTCATCTATGTAGGAAGCGATGACGGATTGGTGCATGTCAGCAAAAATGCGGGCGGCAGCTGGGAACGTATCTCAGACGCATTCCCAAAAGACCTATGGGTCAGCGAAGTGGCCGCCAGCAAGCATAAAAAAGAGCGTGTATACGTGACCTTGAACGGCTACCGTTGGGATGATTTTGCCCCCTATGTGTACGTGAGCGATGATTATGGAAAGACATGGAAAAACATTTCAGAAGGCATCCCCGCCTCACCGGTCAATGCGCTGGTCGAGGATTCCAAAAATGAGAATTTACTGTTCGTGGGCACCGATAACGGTTTGTATGTTTCCTTTAATCGAGGGGCCTCTTGGGAACTCTTCCAAAACGGCATGCCCAATGTAGCGGTCCATGACCTGGTCATACAGCCCGAGGCCAAACATTTGTTGGTGGGCACCCATGGCCGTAGCATCTACAAGGCCGATATTGCCAATATGCAAAAACTGTCATCAGACGTCATGGCCAAAGACCTATATGTTTTTGGGGTCGATAACATTAAACACTCAAAGCGTTGGGGCAACAGTTGGAGCTCTTGGGGCAAACCCAATACCCCAGGGCTTGATATTACTTTCTTTGCCTCCAAACCCGGCACGTATAATGCCAAGGTGCTTACTGCAGACGGTATCGAGGTCAGCACTGCCGAAATAGCGGCAGACAAGGGGCTGAACATTCTTTCGTATGATGTGGCCTTCTCTAAAGAAGGCAAAAAGAATTTTCTAAAAAAGAACAAGATGGCCCTTGAGGAGGCCAAAAATGGCAAGACCTACCTCCCCAAAGGAACCTTTAGCGTTGAAATTTCGGGCAACGGGACGGCTGAAAAAATTCAGTTTGAAATTGAGTAAATGCAACTAGACCTTACCATTCCCGCCCTACTGTTTCCGGCCATTTCACTGACCATGTTGGCCTACAATGCCCGTTACTTGGCCATTGCGGCCCTTATTCGCCAACTCTACAAAGAGTTTGAAGAAACAGCGGCCTCCCCACTGGAACGGCAGATACGGCAACTCAGAAAGCGGCTCAACATCATCAAGAACATGCAGGCCACCGCCATTGTCAGTTTCCTGTTGGCAGTCGTGACTATGTTCTTGATCTATGTTGAATTGGGGGTCTGGGCCAATGTAATCTTCGGGGTCAGTCTAGTCTTTTTGGTGATTTCTTTGATCTTATCGCTGGTCGAGGTGCGGTTATCGACCAAGGCGTTGGGTATTCAGCTTCGAAATATGGAGAAATAAGCTTGTATTATAAATCCTTTCCGGGGATGTTTATAGGATTTTTCAACCCAATAACCGCGTTTTTACTTTCGATAAAAATCCAACATAATCAGTATCTTTAATGTTCAACTTTTAGAGCCAACTGACCAATTATGAAAAGTGTACGTGACCTCCCCTTTTTCAAGAACATTCGTGAGATACGCGAATTTGAATTCGGTGTGTTCTATTATTTCGACGGATTGGTCATTGGCGAGATGAAAGAAGGCGTGCACATGACATGGGGCATGGCCAAAAAGGCTGTAAAGGCAGCCAAGGAAATCTATGGCCAAGATTTGCCGATTGCTTATATTTCAAATCGGATCCACAACTACACCGTGGTTCCTTCAGATTGGATCAAGTTCTACACCCACCGGCACCAATTGGACTTTTATGCGGTAGTGGGCACCCCCAAGGGCAGCTTTACCAGCATTGTGCTCGAAAAAATGTTCTTTCAAAACTCCATCATCCAATTCACGGATATCGAGGAGGCCATCGAGTGGAGTGTCCAACAAATTGGGGAAAGAAGAAAAAAGGTACAGGGTAAAGCCAGCTTAGCATCCAACATGGAATAAAGCATCGCCTTGGTTTACCACCGCTTGGTGGTTGATACAGAACACATGGCCATCAAAAGGCGCTTTGATACCCCTGCTCTTTTTTGAATACGTGTCGGTTATGACCCCCAATAATTGTCCTTTCTGAATGCTGCTCCCATTTTCTACCCCAGGTATGAACATGCCTGCCTTGGCGGCCCGAAGCCATCGGGTGGTCTCAAGATGAACCGATGCCGATTGCCTTTTTCTGCCCTTCAGCATCTTTAAATGGACCAGTACGTTTTTAATGCCCTTAGATGCCTTCTGTATTGCTGCCTCGTCAATACGCATGCTTTCACCGGCTTCGTAAACTATGGTAGGCTTGCCCATACCGTACATCGTTTTTCTAAAAGAGCCCTTGATCAGCTTTGCTGAAAAATGGTACGGAGCACCAAATGCCTTGGCCAGCTCCTTGCTTTTGGCATCGCCCTCGGTGTATCTCACTTGGGGGTGGTTGTGGCGTTGGGCGCCACCCGTGTGCAGGTCTATGGCCATATCGACCTGTGGCAACACCTCAGCAGTGTAGTGATAGGCTATTCTACTGGCCAAGGATCCCTTTTTTCTTCCCGGAAAGCTACGATTGACATCTTTTCCATCGGGCACATCCCTCGAAAAATGGATAAAGCCGAAGATATTCAAAATGGGCACCATTACGAGCGCCCCGGTTTCCACTTGAAGCGATGTGTCTTGCAAGAGCCGCCGAACCGCCTCTACCCCGTTCACCTCATCGCCATGTAGCCCGGCCTGTACCAAAACCGTGGGGCCTGCCCGTTTCGAATTGAAAACATGAATGGGGATGTCAATAAGGGTTCCGGTCGGTAAGCGGGCTATCTCGATACGGACGAGTTTATTCTCGCCCGGTAAAACAGAATGCCCGTTTATGGCGATGGTCTTATTTTCTCCTTTTTCGGTATGCATTTCGTTCGACAAATTGTATGATATGTTTGGCAACATTGATACCCGTGGCAGCTTCTATGCCCTTCAAGCCCGGTGAGGCATTGACCTCTATGAGCAAAGGCCCCTTTTTTGAGCGGATCAAATCGACCCCCGCCACACCCAGACCGAGATACTTGGTAGCGTTCAAGGCAATGTGCCGTTCTTTGCTGGTCGGTTCAATGGCCTCGGTCTCTGCCCCGCGGTGCACGTTCGAGCGAAAATCATCGAGTTCACTCTTACGCTTCATGCTGGCCACGACCTTGTTGCCCACCACAATGATCCTAATATCCTCTCCATTTGATTCGGCAATGTATTTCTGCAATAGAATACTGGTGTCCATTTTATAGAAGGTATCTATGATTGACTTGGCCGATTTTTTGCTTTCGGCCAAGATGACGCCCAGCCCATGGGTGCCTTCCTGTAGTTTAATGATTACGGGTGGGCCGCCCAACAGCTGTATCTGTTCTTCAATATTATCAGGATTGATTGAAAAGACCGTTTCAGGGATGGGTATGCCCTTGCGCGCCATTATCTGGAGTGTTCTGACCTTATTTCGAGCCCTGGTAATTCCTAGGGAACGGGCCGTGCTGAAAACTCCGTTCATCTCAAACTGCTTTACAACAGCGGCCCCATGTCGTGTTACTTTGGCTCCAATTCTGGGAATAACGGCATCAAACTCATCTGTGACATCCTCTTCTCCCAAATAAATTTTAGGCTGGGGGCCACCCAATTTGACCGAGCATTTGGTGTGGTCGATCAGTTCTACATAATGACCGGCCTTTTGGGCTTCTTCCAAGATTCTTCTAGTGGAATGTACGTTTAGGCTGACAGATAAGATGGCAATATCCATTTGATCGGGCGGTCAGTTGAATGTCTGCTGTTCAATATCGGTCAAAAAATGCAATCACCAAATTGTGACCCTATTTTCATCAAATTTTTCGGTACCTTACAGTATTGATCATAACGCTTCTAAATTAGTGTTTTTGGTACTTTCAAAGTTTGTTAAAAACTCGATCGTACCGTAAATTTGTGTTTAAAACCATCAACCGATGAGCGGATTAGTAAAATCTTCCTTGGCCCGAAAATATGTTATGGCTCTTTCGGGTCTTTTTTTGGTCCTTTTCTTAGTACTTCATGTCACCATCAACTTGGCCTCGGTACTATCTCCGGAGTTTTTTAACGAGGCTTCCCACTTTATGGGCTACAACCCCATAGTACAGTTTGTAATGCAGCCCATTTTGATTGCTGGCGTTGTGGTGCATTTTGTAATGGGCTTTGTGCTTGAGATTCAGAACCGAAAAGCCAGAGGCATCAACTATGTAAAATACGATGGTAGTGCCAATGCCCCTTGGGCCTCTCGAAACATGATTTTTTCAGGGCTTGTGGTACTGGCCTTTCTAGGGCTTCACTTTTACGATTTTTGGGTGCACGAAATGGCCTATAAATATATTGAGGCCAAGCCAGAAGACCCAACCCGCTACTATGCAGAGACCGTTGAAAAATTTGCGCCCATATGGCGCACCGTGCTCTACGTCGTTGCTTTTGTACTGTTGGGCCTGCACCTGTGGCACGGCTTCGCCTCTTCTTTCCAATCAATGGGTGTCAACAACAAATACACTCCAGGTATACGGAAATTCACAAAACTATTTGCGGTGGTTGTGCCTTTGGCCTTTGCCTTTATCGCCATTTACCACCACCTTAACCCGATAACACATTAATTATGGGCGTATTGGATTCTAAAGTTCCGCCAGGGCCGTTGGCCGAAAAATGGACAAACCATAAAAACGAGATCAACCTTGTAAACCCTGCCAACAAGCGTAATATCGACGTCATTGTTGTGGGTACGGGCTTGGCTGGCGCCTCTGCTGCGGCAACCTTGGCCGAACTTGGTTATAACGTAAAGACATTTTGCTATCAAGATTCCCCTCGCAGGGCGCACTCCATTGCTGCTCAAGGAGGAATCAATGCAGCCAAAAACTATCAAGGAGATGGAGACAGCGTATATCGCTTGTTCTACGACACCATAAAAGGAGGCGATTACCGTTCGCGTGAGGCCAACGTATACCGTTTGGCAGAGGTATCGACCAATATTATTGACCAATGTGTGGCCCAAGGTGTTCCTTTCGCCCGTGAATACGGTGGTCTGTTAGACAACCGTTCGTTCGGGGGTGTACTGGTTTCAAGAACCTTTTATGCCAAAGGCCAAACCGGACAGCAGCTATTGTTGGGAGCCTACGCCGCCATGAACCGACAGATCCAGCGCGGCAAAATCAAATCGTATACCCGTCACGAAATGCTCGATTTGGTACTTGTTGACGGAAAGGCCCGTGGCATTATTGCAAGAGACTTGGTTTCTGGTGAATTAGAACGACACAGTGCCCATGCGGTGGTTTTGGCCACCGGCGGTTATGGCAATCTCTTTTTCCTTTCCACCTATTGTATGGGCGCCAATGTTATGGCTGCTTGGAAAGCACATAAAAGGGGAGCTTTTTTTGCCAATCCGTGTTTTACACAGATCCACCCGACCTGTATACCTGTGTCTGGTGACCACCAATCGAAATTGACCCTGATGTCTGAGTCGCTTCGTAACGACGGCCGTATTTGGGTGCCCAAAAAATTGGAAGATGCCCAAGCCATTCGCGAGGGTCGCCTGAAACCGACCGAACTGGCCGAAGAAGACCGCGACTATTATCTTGAAAGAAGGTATCCAGCGTTTGGTAACTTGGTGCCTAGGGATGTGGCCTCACGTGCCGCCAAAGAACGTTGTGATGCCGGTTTCGGTGTCAACAAAACAGGTGAGGCCGTCTATCTTGACTTTGACTCGGCCATTATGCGCTACGGCCGTGAAAAAGCCTTGACCTCTGGAATGAAGAATCCAGATGATGCCACTGTTCGCAAATTGGGCGAAGAAGTGGTCGAGGCCAAGTACGGAAACCTCTTTCAGATGTATGAAAAAATCACGGACCAAAATCCGTATAAGACGCCCATGATGATCTATCCTGCGGTGCACTATACCATGGGAGGCCTTTGGGTCGATTATAATTTGATGACCACCATTCCCGGTTGCTATGCCGCGGGTGAGGCCAATTTCAGTGACCATGGGGCCAACCGTTTGGGAGCTTCAGCACTTATGCAGGGCTTGGCCGACGGTTACTTTGTACTGCCCTATACCATCGGCGACTACCTGAGCGATGATATCAGAACCGGTCCGATCCCGACCGATATCCCCGAATTTGATGCGGCCGAGAAAAACGTTCGTGACCGTATCAACAAATTGATGTCTGGCAATGGAAAGCACTCGGTCGATTATTACCACAAAAAATTGGGCAAGATCATGTGGAACAACTGCGGCATGGCCCGCAATGAAAAGGGCTTAAAAGAAGCCATAAAAGAGATTGCCGAATTGCGTGAAGATTTTTGGGCAAATGTCAAGGTGCCAGGTTCACCAGACTCAAAAAACCAAGAACTCGAAAAAGCAGGGCGCGTTGCCGACTTTTTGGAACTGGGCGAACTCTTTGCCATGGATGCCCTTCACCGCAACGAATCATGTGGTGGGCACTTCAGGGAAGAATACCAGACCGAGGAAGGCGAGGCACTGCGCGATGACGAAAACTTTAAGTACGTTGCCGCTTGGGAATACCAGGGAGACCCGAGCAAGGCCCAATTGCACAAAGAGGAGCTGGTGTACGAAAACATTGAAGTGAAAACACGTTCTTACAAATAAGAATTGCTATGAAGCTATATTTAAAAATTTGGAGACAAAAGGATGCCAATTCAAAAGGGGCCATGGTCGACTATACGCTTGATGGTGTTGAAAGCGACATGTCTTTTCTAGAAATGTTGGACGTTCTCAATGAGGAATTGATTGAAAAAGGAGAAGACCCCATCGAATTCGACCACGATTGCCGAGAGGGTATCTGTGGCACCTGTTCGTTGATGATCAACGGGCGTCCCCATGGGCCAGAGTCGCTCATTACCGTTTGCCAGTTGCACATGCGAAGTTTTAACGATGGCGATACCATTGTCATAGAACCTTGGCGGGCAAAGGCCTTTCCGGTCATCAAAGATTTGATTGTTGATCGCAGCTCTTTTGATCGAATTCAACAGGCCGGGGGGTATATCTCTGTGAACACCTCGGGCAACCCAGTAGATGCCAATGCCATTCCCATAGAAAAAGATGCGGCGGATGCTTCGTTTAATGCAGCCACTTGTATTGGATGCGGGGCGTGTGTGGCCGCCTGTAAGAATGCCAGTGCCATGCTGTTCACCTCGGCCAAGGTATCACAGTTTGCCCTGTTGCCACAAGGTAGGGTCGAAGCAGCCGAGCGTGTACAGAACATGGTACGACAAATGGATATTGAAGGATTTGGAAACTGCACCAATACGGGAGCATGTGAGGTAGAATGTCCGAAGGGTATTTCTTTGGAGAATATTGCAAGGATGAATAGGGAATATCTCTCAGCAATTATCAAAGGATAGTTTAAGTTCTATATCTATATAAAAACCTGTCAACAATAAATTGATGGGTTTTTTGTTATATAAGTATTTAATTTGTATGAAATTTCTTTATTATATTAAAGTTTTAACTCTGCTCATTGGTTCAAACATTTATGCCCAAATAGATGCAAACTCCGTTATGGGTTTGCCCACCGGAACTTTGGCAGAAATTTCAGCAATCACTGAGGCTCAACAGGGATCAATTGCCTTTGCAACAGATACCAATAAGATTTACAAATTTGATGGTTCAAGTTGGAATGAAGTAGCCAATGGCAATACTCCAAGTGTTTACTTTGGATTTTTTACAATCTCTTCTATGGGTCCCCAGACAATAACAGGTCTTCCCTTTCAACCTTCACAAATAAGTTTTGTTGCCCATGCCAATGTAGAGAGCAGCACTCTTAATGCAGATAATGGTATCCGGAACAACGAAAGAGGATTGGCCAATTCGTTCGGCACCTCCAATGGTTTCGCCAGAACTGATGGTGTTACCATTACTCAGCAGACCATTTATGTAGGTGGGCATGGTAATTCCATCAATGATATCTCTAGATATGCGTCAAGTTCCCACTGTATTGGTTTAAGGTACGGAAATCAAAACGGTGATAACTTGGGGCTTACCACGGCAAGCCTTATTGCCTTTAATTTAGGTGGCTTCACTATAAACGTCGACAATTTTTCCGATAGTGTTGTTGTGCTATTTCAAGCATATGATTGATTAGCGTTTATAAACCATTTCGCCTGTAAAACCCCATATTGGGTCATGAATTTTTCGTAAGTTGGGAGATGCCTAAAAAATATCCCGAAGAACGCATCAAGGTACCCCGATTTCGTGAAAAAGACGGTTTCTACACTACCCCAGAACGCTCAAAGATCATGGGCAAGGTCCGCGGTAAGAACACCAAACCCGAACTGGCCTTTAGAAAAGCCCTATGGAAGGCCGGTTATCGCTACCGCATCGACTACAAAAAATTGGTTGGCAAGCCTGACATCCTACTAAAAAAATACAAAACGGCCATTTTTATCGATGGAGAGTTTTGGCATGGTTATAATTGGGAAGAAAGAAAGCATAAAATCAAAACAAACAGAGAATTCTGGATACCAAAAATCGAGCGCAACATACAGCGCGATCAAGAAGTAACCCGTGAACTGAAAGCCTTGGGCTATACCGTATTTCGCTTTTGGGAGAGCCAAGTGAAGAAAGATTTGGAAGCCTGCCTACAAAAAGTACTGCACCATCTCAAAAAAAATTGAGACCTATGTTGAAGATTGAATCAAAAATGCCCAACCTGGCAACTACCATATTCACCACCATAGGGCAACTGGCCCATAAACACAATGCCATAAACCTATCGCAGGGGTATCCAGATTTTGGGGTAGACCCCGCACTTATCGAATTGGTAAGCAATGTAATGGCAGAGGGGTTCAACCAATACGCCCCAATGCAAGGTGTTTTTTCGCTGCGAGAGACCATTTCAGAAAAAATTGAACATTCGTATGGTAGGTACTATGACCCACAAAGTGAAATAACCCTAACGGCCGGGGCCACCCAAGCAATTTTTACCGCTATAAGTGCCTTTGTTGAAAGGGGCGATGAGGTCATTGTGGTACAACCAGCCTATGATTGTTATGAACCGGCCATTGAGCTATATGGCGGTAAGGTGGTGCCCTTAGCTTTGATGGGGGAAGATTTTCGGTTTGATTTTGAAGGCCTTAAAAAGGTACTGTCACCCAAAACACGTATGCTTGTCATCAATACGCCCCATAATCCGTCAGGAAGCATTTTAACCAGGGAAGACATGCAAAAACTCGAACAACTGCTACAAGACACCAATGTAATCTTGTTGAGTGATGAGGTTTACGAGCACATCGTTTTTGATGGGAACGTGCACGAGAGCGCGGCCAACTATGATGGGTTGGCCAACCGCAGTATTATCTGTTCGTCTTTTGGCAAGACCTTTCATGTCACAGGTTGGAAAATAGGATACTGTGCAGCGCCCAAAGAACTGATGGCAGAATTTCAAAAAGTACATCAGTACAATGTTTTCTCTGTCAACCATCCTGTTCAAAGGGCCTTGAACACCTATCTGAAAAATCCACAACGGTACGAGGAACTGGGGGCATTCTATCAACAAAAACGCGATTACTTCCTGAGGGCCATCGCCTCGTCACGGTTTACTTTTACCCCCAGCGCTGGCACCTACTTTCAATTGCTTGATTATTCGGCCATCACCGATGAGCCCGACACGGTATTTGCCGAGCGGCTGATCAAAGAATTTAAGATTGCCAGTATACCCGTCTCTGTGTTTTACCGTAATGGGTCTGATCATAGGCATCTTCGTTTCTGCTTTGCAAAAACACAGGAAACACTTGACAAAGGGGCCGAAATCATATTGAAAATATAGTTGCAGTCCTTGAAATCAGTTTAGTTGAAGCCCCATCAACCAATCGGTCTGTTCGTCGTTTCCGATAAAATAAGGGTGCTCACCAAATTTTACGAACCCGTGCCGCTCGTAAAAACGAATGGCCCTGGGGTTGTGTTCCCACACGCCCAGCCAAAGTGTCTTCTTTTTCAAGGCCGATGCCAGTTCAATCACTTTTCGAAGCAATTCGCTTCCGATGTTCTTTCCTTGGTACTGCTGTAGTACATAAATACGCTCCAACTCGACGGATGTTGGCTCTTTGAGTTCTGTTTGGGCATTGTTTTGGTTTATCTTGACATATCCCACCAAAACATCGTGCTCATCATAGACAAAATAAAAAAGCGTGTCGGGGTCTTCAAGTTGCTCTTTTAGCGTTTTGGAAGAAAATGCCTTGGCAACGTACACCGCAAAATCATCTGGGTTGTTGTCTTTCTCAAAAGCGGTCACGAAGGTTTCCCTTGAAATTTTGGTCAAGGTTGGCAAATCGATGGCAGTACATCTATGAAGACGAATCATGACCCCACTAAAATACGGGTCAAAAACAAAAAAGCCGAATCAAAAATCTGGCTTTTTAATTTTTAATGGGAGCTATTTTACAGCATAAACAGCTTTTTCACCAAAAGGGCAAAACCGCTATAAAAATCATTTCTGTAAACTTGAATCTCCTCTTGCATCGTTGCGTGGTTAAGTTCGGGTGCCATGGGGATTACATTTAATTTTGTTGATTTGGATAATTTGAACACCTTAAAAATATTCAACAATGATTAAATACAAAAATTATTGTTGTGTATTTAGGGGTATCTGTTGCAAAAAAATCAAAGCGCATCATTTGTTCGATGAAATGCTCACAGCACCATCTCGGGCACATCACCTTCGACAACCAGTTTTCCTTCGGTGGCCGCCTTGATATCATCTACCGAAACACCAGGAACCCTTTCTAGCAGCAGAAAACCCTCAGGGGTTACCTCGAGCACCGCCAGGTTGGTGACGATTTTTTTGACACAGCCCACCCCGGTCAAGGGCAGGGTACATCGTTTCAATAATTTTGATTTGCCGGCCTTGTTGGTGTGCATCATGGCCACGATTATGTTCTCGGCCGAAGCCACAAGGTCCATGGCACCGCCCATGCCCTTTACCATTTTACCTGGAATCTTCCAGTTGGCGATATCGCCATTCTCGGCAACCTCCATGGCCCCTAGAATGGTGAGGTCGACATGTTGCCCTCGGATCATGGAGAAACTCATGGCCGAATCAAAAAAAGAGGCCCCTGGCAACGTGGTGATGGTCTGCTTGCCAGCATTGATGATGTCGGGGTCTTCCTCTCCCTCGAAAGGAAAAGGGCCCATGCCCAATACGCCATTCTCGCTTTGAAACTCCACACTGATATCGTCGCGTACAAAGTTTGCAACCAAGGTGGGGATGCCGATACCTAGGTTTACATAATACCCATCTTTGACCTCTTTGGCTATCCGCCTTGCTATTCCGTTTTTATCTAACATATTCTTGTCATTCCTGCTTTCGTGTGAATCTGTTTAATTTATCTTCAATTATCAATCCCTTGGCCTAACAGTTCGTTGTTCTATTCTTTTTTCATATTTCTGCCCCTGAAAAATACGTTGCACGAATATGCCGGGAATATGTATCTGATTAGGGTCAAGACTGCCAACGGGCAATAGTTCCTCCACTTCTGCCACCGTTATGGTCGCCGCCCCGCACATACACGGATTAAAATTTCGCGCCGTACCCTTGAATATCAGGTTGCCGGCCTCATCGCCCTTCCATGCCTTTACAAAGGCAAAATCGGCCTTGTAAGCCTCTTCCAACACGTACATTTTACCATTGAACTCTCGGGTCTCCTTACCCTCTGCCACCTCGGTGCCATAGCCTGCAGGTGTATAAAATGCGGGGATGCCCGCTTGGGCGGCCCTGCACTTTTCTGCCAAGGTGCCCTGTGGGGTGAGCTCCACTTCGAGTTCTCCGCTGAGCATTTGCCGCTCGAACTCATCGTTCTCGCCCACGTACGAGGAAATCATTTTTTTTATCTGCCGTTTTTGAAGCAATAGGCCCAAGCCAAAATCATCGACCCCGGCATTGTTTGAAATACAGGTAATGCCTTTGATCCCTTTTCTGACCAATTCGGCAATGGCGTTTTCAGGTATGCCACAAAGGCCAAATCCGCCCAACATAAAAGTCATGCCATCTGTTACTCCCTGTAGTGCCTCTTCGACATTTTTTACGGTCTTGTCAATCATCTTTTCTATGGAATTTACCCACAGAAAAGTACAATTTTAATCGGAAAAAGCCTTAGGTTTTTGGAATGATTTTCGAGGGAAGATGGCGCTAAAAATCCAAGTCGTCAAGATCATCCTCGGTATCGACGTCTTCTTTGATTTCTTCCAAAATTTTGGTGCAATCCACATTGATGGACAATGCCTCGGGCTCTTCAAATGCCTCTTTTGAAACACCCAGCTCTTCATCAGCATAGTTCTTTTTCATGTACAATGCCCAAATAGGCAGAGCCATTGAGGCACCTTGCCCATAGGTCAGGCTTTTGAAGTGGATGGAACGATCTTCGCCCCCGACCCAGACACCGGTCACCAAATTCGGCACCATGCCCATAAACCAACCATCGCTCTGGTTCTGGGTAGTGCCCGTCTTACCCGCAATGGGGTTCGTCAATTCATAGGGATAGCCTGTGATAATCTCTTTATATACCGTTTGGTTTTTTGCCCACGAATGCCGGAGCCTTGCCCCAGAGCCATATTCGGTAACACCCTCCATCAGGTTTACCATGGCATAGGCCACATCTTTGCTCAACACATCTTTGGTCTCGGGCACGTACTCGTAAAGCACGGTACCGTTTTTGTCTTCGATACGGGTAACGGTTACCGGTTTCACAAATACGCCCTGGTTTGCGAACGTGCCATAGGCCCCCACCATTTCAAAAACGCTGAAATCGGGTGTGCCCAAGGCGATTGATGGCACTTCGGGTATCTCTCGGGTAAGGCCCATGCCACGGGCAATGTTCACCACCGAGCCCGGGCCCACCCTATCGATCAGCTGGGCAGTAATGGTGTTAACCGAGTTGGCCAAGGCCTTTTTTAACGTCATACGTTCCCCAGAATACTTGCCATTGGAGTTTTTTGGGCACCAAGGGTCAGGATTGCCGTGCTTGCCAGCCTCTATGCAATACTGTGTATCGGGCAGCGAATCACAGGGCGATAAGCGTAATTGGTCTATGGCCGCCGCATACACAAAGGGCTTAAAAGTGGAACCGGCCTGTCTGGCCCCTTGAATGACATTGTCGTACTGAAAATGCTTGTAGTCGACCCCGCCGACCCATGCCTTTACGTGGCCGGTCTGTGGCTCCATCGACATCATGGCCGTACGTAGAAACGTCTTGTAGTACCGAATGGAATCCAAGGGCGTCAAAATAGTATCTTTCTCGTACGAATCGCTGTTCCAATCGAAAACGGTCATCTCGGTCTTTTCGTTGAACGATGCTCTAATCTCACTTTCAGGTTTGCCCTGCCTTTTCATGGCGCGCCAGCGGGCAGAATTTTTCATGGCGCGCTCCATAATGTTGTCTATTTCAGATTGCTCAAGGTCAACAAAGGGTGTGGTCGGGTTTCTTTCGGGTGTATTCTGATGAAAGAACTCTGCCTGTAGGTTTTTCATGTGTGCCTCAACGGCCTCTTCGGCATTTCGCTGCATGCGAGAATCGATGGTGGTGTAGACTTTTAGGCCATCTAGATAAATGTTGTACTTGGTACCGTCGGGCTTTGGGTTCTCCTCTATCCACCTGTTCAAAAACTTTTGCAGGTACATACGAAAATACGTGGCGAGCCCCTCACGGTGCGATTCAGGGTTGAAGTTCAGATCCATCTCAAGGGCCTGCAACGAGTCTTTTTCTTGCTCTGTGATGTACCCATACTTGGCCATTTGGCCCAACACCGTGTTTCTTCTGGCCGTGACCAGCTCTTCTCTTCTGATCGGATTGTACAATGAAGAATTTTTTAGCATCCCCACCAATACCGCTGATTCTTCGGTTCTTAGCTGTGAGGGTTCTTTGCCAAAATAGATGCGCGCGGCAGAGCGGATACCATCGGCCGCATACCCAAAATCATACTGGTTCAGATACATCTGAATGATTTCTTCTTTGGTATACTGTCGCTCAAGCCGGGTAGCAATGACCCATTCCTTTACCTTTTGCAAAATACGTTCCACACCACCCGATGGCTTTTTCGTGAAAAGTAGCTTCGAAAGTTGTTGTGTTATTGTACTGGCGCCACCCTTTTTACCCAAAAAGATCATGGCCCTTAATGTACCCCTTGCATCAATACCAGCATGGTCAAAATACCGTGCATCCTCTGTGGCCACCAAGGCGTTGACCAGGTTTTCGGGCAGGCTATCGTAAGGAACCGGGGTACGGTTATCATCCAAATAAAACTTCCCAAGGGTCTTCCCGTCAGAAGACAGTATTTCGGTGGCCAGGTTGGTCTGCGGGTTCTCTAAACGCTCAAAGGTGGGCATTTCACCAAAGGCGCCCCATCCTGCCAATAAAAATAGCATTGCTGCGAAAAGAATTCCAGATGCAAAAAGAATCCAGAACCACTTAATATATTTTAAAAAACTCCTTTTTTCTTTCTTAGCTGCCTTTGCCATGTTACTTTTTGCTTTTCACTATCTCAAGTCCGACATCGGTAATGCCCTCTAAAATTTCAAGACCCTCAACACTGCCATTCTTGCGCATGGCATGCATTACCCTAACCTTATATACGCCGGTATCACGAAAAACGACGTTTTCCCTATACCAAAGTTTGCTCTCTTTAATGCTGCCATGGCCCGTGCCCAACCATTCGCCATTGGGTTTGGCCATTTCGTACTCCAAGGTGTCACGTACCGTTTCCCCCCTGGGATGTTCGAATTCGGTTATCAAAAACAGGTTGCTGAACGGAAAGGCATCGTTGTTGCGCACATTGATGAACATGTTGTGCCGTTGCAACGAGTCTAGATTTGAAACCTGGAACTCCAAGGTGTCGGTGGCCGGCCATTTTCCGTTCGCTATTGGTTGAAATTCTGAATACGCCAGTTCTTTGTTACAAGAAACCAAGAGTAAAACCAAGAGTATGGATATGCTGTACTTAGGCATTGGGAGATGTCTTTCTTTTTTTGTTGCGCCTATTGTGCTTTTTGTTGCCCTTTCTTCGGCGTTTTGGCTTATCGAAACGGGTAAGGCTGTCTTGGCCCACTACATTTTCAAAGGCCAACCTATCTTCTTTCACATTGTCGGCAGCGTACTCTTCAAGGCTTGCGATCTTCTTGCCCCCACTGTTCAATTTTACGATTTCTTGTACCTGTTTCTTGTTGAGCGCATGCCAGTTGGAAGGATCATTGCGGTATGAGAACCATAGGGTTTCCTTGAAGATATCTACCTTTTGGCAAAAGGCCACCCCTTTCTCTGTCTGAAGTTTTGTGTCGGGCGCAGGAAAGTCTTTGAGTGCCTCAAGGTACATGTCGAGTTCATAGTTGAGACAGCATTTTAATTTACCACATTGCCCCGCCAATTTTTGGGGGTTCAGCGCCAATTGTTGGTAACGGGCAGAAGCGGTGTTCACCGACCTGAAGTCGGTCAGCCAAGTGGAGCAACAGAGCTCTCTGCCGCAAGAACCTATACCCCCCAGACGCTGGGCCTCTTGCCGGTACCCTATTTGGCGCATTTCGATACGAATGCCAAATGCCCTGGCCATGTCTTTGATGAGCTGTCTAAAATCAACGCGCTCTTCGGCCGTGTAATAGAACGTGGCCTTCGACCCATCGCCCTGGAACTCAACATCACTGAGCTTCATCTGCAGATTGAGCGAAATGGCAATCTCTCGGGAACGTTTTTTGATTTCTTCCTCCTTGTTACGGCACTTCTGCCATACGTCGATATCGCGTTGCGTGGCTTTTCTGTAAATCTTAGGAAGGGCCTTATCATCCCAAGAAACCTTTTTACGCTTCATCTGGACTTTCACGAGCTCGCCCGTAAGGCTCACAATACCCACATCGTGGCCCGACTTTGCTTGGGTAGCCACGATATCGCCGATTGCCAATGGGAGGTCGTCAGCATTTCTAAAAAATTCCTTTCTGCTGTTTTTAAACCGGACCTCAACGCAGTCAAATGGTTTTTGACCATTGGGAAGCGACATATTCGAAAGCCAATCGAAAACCGTAAGCTTGTTACAACCATCAGAGCCACAGGTTCCATTGTTCCTGCAACCTCGCGGCTGCCCATCCTTACCGGTTGAACAACTGCTGCACGCCATATTTAATATCTTGATTCAGGTAAAACCCTGTGTTTTTCCCTGAATAGGGTTCATGTTTAACTCAAAGGTAAAGATAGCGTAAAATGTGTGAGAAGCGAAATTGCATCCAAGAAGTAATCAAACTTTCTTGGTAGTGATGATCTTAACCGGACATGCTTGCTGCGCCTTCTTGCAAGGGTCAAAAACAGTCTCGTCAAACGTCTTCATTGTGTAAAAGCCTTTCTTGTGCTCTGACCGCAGCAATATGCTCTTGCCGTCTTTCTTCGACATTTGAAACTGGCCGGGCGCCAGCTCCACACAGTAATTGCAACCAATGCACTTTTCGCGCTGTAAGGTAACCACAACCATTAGGCCTTGGCAATCTTGTAAAGTTTGTCTGAAGGGCGTACCCTAAAGTTGGTTCGCAGTGTACAATGATCGCCTTTTTTGGCAATCTCGGTCATTCTTTCGTCGACCATCATCTCTTTCAAATCCAACTCCTTTACCCCGGTGGTAGGGCCTGTGACCAATAGCCTGTCCCCGACTTTTATGTCAAAGGCCTCTATCTTGAACTCGGCAATATTGGACTTTGGATAATAATGTACCCCCTTGCCCACATAGACCTTCTTTTGCGTGGCCTGGGATCCTGGGCCTTCGCTCCATTCGCCAAGCTTTTGGCCCAAATAGTAGCCCCCCCAAAAGCCCCTATTGTAGACTTTTTCAAGCTCTTGCATCCATGTCGCCACCTTTTCTTTTGAATAGGTTCCATCGTAATAGGCATCTATGGCCTCCCTATAAGTTCTTATCACGGTTGCCACGTATTCGGGAGCCCTACCCCTGCCCTCGATTTTCAAGACCTTCACCCCGGCGTCGATCACTTGATCCAAAAAGTCGATCGTACAAAGGTCTTTGGGCGACATCATGTACTCGTTGTCAATTTCAATTTCGAAGCCGCTCTCTTGGTCGATCACGGTATATTTTTTTCGGCAGTTTTGCTTGCAGGCGCCGCGGTTGGCAGACGAGTTGTGCGAATGCAGGCTCAAATAGCATTTGCCCGAGACGGCCATGCAGAGCGCTCCGTGTCCAAAAACCTCAATCTCGACCAAATTGCCAGAGGGACCCTTCACCTGCTCTCTTTCGATTTGATCGCATATTTTCTTGATTTGCCTCAAACTCAACTCTCGGCTCAGCACCATGGTGTCGGCAAACATGGCATAAAACTTTACCGTTTCAATGTTGGTGATATTGATTTGGGTCGAAATATGCACTTCCATGTCTATCTGGCGCGCATAGGCAATTACCGCTTGGTCCATTGCTATAACGGCTGTAATGCCTGCTTTCTTGGCCCTGTCAAGCACCGTTTTGATCACTGAAAGGTCGTGATCGTAGATAATGGTGTTCAGGGTGAGATAAGTGCGTACATTCTTGGCATTGCACCGCTTCGCAATCTCATCAAGGTCTTCCAAGGTAAAGTTGATACTGGCTCTGGCACGCATGTTCAACTGCTCGACCCCGAAATAAACAGAATCTGCACCACTGTCAATGGCGGCCTGAAGCGATTCAAAATTACCCGCAGGGGCCATCAACTCTATTTTCTTGCTGGCTTTCATGCTCTTACCTGATTTTTTGGGACTGCAAAGATAGGGTTTATACTTGAAATGGATCTGCATCCCGCCTTGGGCGTTCAAAGGGCTGCTTAGGTTATCGTCATCAAAGAGAGTTTTGAAAAAAACAAAGGCCCCCAAAATAAATTTCGGGGGCCTTACAACCACATATCTTCTCTTTCATAGACTGAATTTCCAGTATTTCAATGTGGCTTGCAATGCTTGAAAAAACAAGCACTATGTAGAACTATTTGAATTAGTCGCCCATAAGATGGTATCCTTTCAAAAAGGTTGCGTGGCCGTTGCGATATGCAAAAAGAAATGGTATTTTTAGCCTCTTAAATTTTAGACATGAGCAGTGAAAAAGAAGCAAAGTTAAAGGCGCTAAAGCTAACATTGGACAAGTTGGACAAAACCTACGGAAAAGGAGCCGTCATGAAAATGGGCGACTCTGTGGTAGAGGATGTAGAGGTAATTCCGTCAGGTTCGTTGGGTCTTGATATTGCCCTGGGTGTGGGAGGCTATCCACGTGGCAGGGTCATTGAAATATACGGTCCGGAATCTTCCGGTAAAACCACCCTGACCCTACATGCCATTGCCGAGGCACAAAAAAATGGAGGCATTGCGGCCTTCATCGATGCAGAGCATGCCTTTGATCGCTTCTATGCCCAAAAATTAGGGGTAGATATCGATAACCTTATCATATCACAGCCCGACCATGGTGAGCAAGCCTTAGAAATTGCCGATAACCTTATTCGCTCAGGGGCCATAGACATTGTTATTGTGGATTCGGTTGCCGCCTTGACCCCCAAAAGTGAAATCGAGGGTGAAATGGGCGACTCAAAGATGGGGCTGCATGCACGATTAATGTCACAGGCCCTTCGTAAATTGACCTCAACCATTAGCAAGACCAACTGTACCGTGATCTTTATCAACCAGTTGCGAGAGAAGATCGGGGTAATGTTCGGCAATCCAGAAACCACAACCGGGGGTAACGCGCTTAAGTTCTATGCCTCGGTACGGCTTGATATTCGCCGTTCAACACAAATAAAGGATACAGATGGCAATGTGCAGGGGAATAAAACCCGTGTAAAAGTGGTCAAGAACAAAGTGGCCCCGCCTTTTAAAACGGCCGAATTTGACATTATGTACGGTGAAGGCATTTCAAAGGTAGGTGAGATATTGGATCTTGGGGTTGCCTATGAGATCGTTAAGAAGAGTGGTTCATGGTTCAGTTATGGCGACACCAAGTTGGGGCAAGGGCGTGATGCCGTAAAAGCGCTTTTACAAGACAACCCAGAGCTCTCTGAAGAACTCGAGGGCAAAATCAAGGAGGCCATTGCTTCGCTGTAACGCATAATAAGCCCCTCAACTGGCTTACATTTTCACGCAACCCTTAATCTTGCCCTTCATCTACCAAATAAAATGAGAGGATAGATGAGAAGGATAATTTTTTTGGTTGTGTTGGCCTTGCTGTTGCCATTTGCAAATTCATGTAGCATTGACGATGGAGAGAATTTTCAATTCGTTACCCTCCAAATTGTAGATGCGGAATTACCCGATTTTTTCGAGCCCAATCAAACATATGAAATAAAGGTCACTTACGTTAGACCCGATGGTTGTACCTTTTTTCAGGGTTTTGATGTGACAAAGAGAGGACAAACAGACCGCGATGTGGTGGCCATAGGTGGTGTTCTTGACAATGATACCGCCTGTACCCAGGCCATTGAAGAAGTTGAGGCTTCCTTTCAGTTCATGGTGCTGTACGACCAGGAATACCATTTTAGATTCTATGCCGGAGATGATGCAAATGGGATGCCCGAATATTTGGAATTTACAGTGCCGATAACTGAAAGCCCCACCGGCAATTGATAACGTATAACATAACCTGACCAACAATTTTGAGTCTTGAAGAGCTCATAAATAACTGTAAAAAGGGTAAAAGACAGGCGCAAGAAGAACTCTACCGAAGGTATTCAGAAGTTCTTTTTGGTATTTGTCTCAAATACTCACGCAACAGAACCGAGGCAGAAGACAATCTGCATGATAGCTTCATGACCATTTTTGATAAAATCGGACAGTTCAATTTCAAGGGGTCGTTTGAAGGATGGATAAAGCGAATCACCGTCAATACGGTCTTGCAGAAGTATAGAAAAGAACAGTATTTAAAAGTAATCGACGAGAACTTTATAGAAGCAGACGACGAGTCTGGCCATGAAACCCCAGATGTAAGTCTGGCAACCTTGCTGAAGTACATTCAAGAACTGCCCAACAAATATCGCTTGACCTTTAACCTGTACGTACTCGATGGCTATTCACATCGTGAGATCAGTGAAATGTTGGGAACATCGACCGGCACCTCAAAATCAAATCTGGCCCGTGCCAAAATGATCTTGAGGGAAAAGCTCGAAAAAAAAAACATAAACATCGCCTAAACCATTGAATCAATGGAAAATAAAGACATAGAACAACTGTTCAAGGAAAAATTCAAAGATTTCCGCTCCAAACCCGATGAACGGGTGTGGAAGTCCATCCAAAACTCGCTTGATGCAAGGAAACGCAAAAAGAGAGTGCCGCCCATTTGGTGGAGACTTGGCGGCATTGCTGCGCTGTTGGTACTTTTATTCTATATCGTAAATCCGCTGGGGGACGATAATCAATCATCCCTAGACGAGGCACAGCCACAGGTATCCGACACCCAGTCAGCAGGTGGTGATGGGGAGTACACAGAAGAAGGAGCAGTCCAAAATACCGTTTCAAACCCATCAAAGGATGATGACCAACAAGTGGCCGAAGCCCCCGAGGGCACGGAAACAGGGCGTTCATCGGTGCTTCAATCCACATCCAAAGAAAAAAGCATCTCAAAACTGGCGTCAAATACGGAAGCGAACAAGCAACCTGAGAATACTGAGAACAAGCCAAAATCGACCTTGACCTCCAATACGGGCCAATCATCTGAAACAACTCTAGAAAACGAAGCAAAAACAGTATCAGAAGCCCGAAAAGAAGCCATCGCACAACGTGGGGCAAATGAAATGCCTACAGAAGATGGCCAAGTCGGTTTTGGAGTTTCCTCAAAAGAAGAGGCCGTTGCCGTGAACCCCAAAACACAAGAAGAGGATGAAAAAAAATCGATTCTCGATGCCATTGCCGCGCAGGAAGAAGATGAAAATAAATTGGCGCAGAACCAAGGGGGTAAATGGTCTGTAGGGCCCTCTGTGGCTCCCGTATATTTTGATGCCATCGGGCAAGGCTCACCCATACACTCCAACTTTGCCACCAATACAAAATCGGGCAACCTAAACCTCAGCTATGGTCTTTCGGTCACCTATCAGATAAATGAACGGTTAACCGTTCGGTCTGGCGTACATAAGGTCGATTATGGCTACGACACCAACGAAATTGTATTTTCATCGACCTTGCCCAGTTCGGGCAGTGAAGAGCTCAAGAACATTGATTACGCCCAGACCTCAAGGGGGTTGATCGTTGAGAGCAAGACAACCACTCGCTCTGCGGCAGAAAATGCCGTCTTTGATATTTTGGCGCAAAGTCCCGAGTTTGATGGGCGCATGGTACAACAAATGGGATACGTTGAAGTGCCCGTAGAGCTCAGCTATGCCTTGGTGAACAAAAAGTTTGGGGTTAACGTCATTGGGGGCTTCAGCTCGTTGTTCTTGGTAGATAATGCCGTGTCGTTAGAGTCACAAGGCTTCGTTACCGAAATGGGTGAGGCCAACAACGTAAACGATGTAAATTTCAGTGCCAATGCAGGAATTGGTCTCGACTATCAATTTACCCCCAAAATACGTTTCAGCCTAGAACCTGTTTTTAAATACCAATTGAACACCTTTTCGGATACAGCCGGCGATTTTAGGCCCTACACGATTGGTGTTTATAGTGGTGTGAATTTTAGGTTCTGACACATGGGTACAAGATAAAGAAGAGGTCCCGACGCCAAAGGTCGGGGTTAATTCGACCATCACGTTTATCTGCTTCGCCAATGCGAATTGCTAAACTTGGGTCTCATTAAGATGTTGGTTAGGTAGGCTGCCCCTTTAGGTAGCCATAAGGTGCCCCGGCGATTTTGTCGGGGCATTTTTATACTATTTGGTATTATTTTAGCTCGAATCTTTTAGTAATTCATTTAAAATAACCTCTCTAATCTCTTCGCGAAGCGTGCCCTTGTCATCTTCATCCAAAATACCCGTTTCAAAAAACCGGTGTACCTTAACCCTTAGTGGTCCCGGGCCTCCCTTGAAAACCGAAAATGGAAAACGCTTTTTACAATCATAGAACGTCATGGGCACTATGGAAATCTTATGGGCGATGGCCATTTTAAAGGCCCCATCCTTGAATTCATCCAATACCACATTCTCGTCAGGCACCCCACCCTCAGGAAAAATACAAATACTGAGCCCTTGGTTCAATCGTCGTTGGGCACGGCGGTACACCCCTGTTCGGCTACGAACATCCCCTCGGTCAACCATAATACTGACCCGTTTATAGAAGAATCCGAACACGGGTATCTTTACCAGTTCTTTTTTGCCCACAAAAACAAAGGGGTTCTTGCTCACATAAAGCATCAGCATAATGTCGAGCATGCTGGTGTGGTTGGCGACCAGCATATAGCTTTTACCTTTTTCCATTCGCTGTTGCCAAGTAATCTTTGGAAAACATCCCATCCCATACAAAATGGGCTTGGCCCATAGGTTACGGGCCAACCAAAAGAACTGTTTGTAGGTACTTTCAGAGAGTGTGGTCAAAATCAAGAAGGGCATAAAAATAAAAATGGGCAAGGCCACCAATAGGTAAAACCATACCCGGTACAACAGATGCCCTACGTTCTTAATTCCTTCGAACATGGTGCCAAAAATACTGATTTGCGCCAGTTTTTAGTGAATTCTTTTACCTTTGTCGCTCTATAATTCCAAGAAGGCATGGCGAGAATATTGACAGGCATACAAAGTACGGGGACACCCCATTTGGGAAACATCTTAGGGGCCATAATGCCCGCCATCGAGATGGCAAGAAATCCTGAGAACGAATCGTTTCTCTTTATCGCCGATATGCATTCGCTCACCCAGATCAAAGACGGTGAGCTACTTCGAAAAAACACCTATGCGACAGCGGCCACTTGGCTCGCTTTCGGCCTCGATATAAACCATACGGTATTTTATAGGCAGAGTGATGTGCCCCAGGTCACCGAACTGGCATGGTACTTAAGTTGTTTTTTTCCGTATCAGCGGTTGACCCTTGCCCATTCGTTCAAAGACAAGGCCAATCGGCTAGAGGATGTGAATGCCGGACTTTTTACCTACCCCATACTAATGGCCGCCGACATTTTATTGTACGATGCCGATATTGTGCCCGTTGGCAAAGACCAATCACAGCACCTTGAGATGACCCGCGATGTGGCCCAGCGCTTCCACAACCAAATGGGCGAAACCTTTGTGCTGCCCGAAACCAAATTGCAAGAAAGCACTATGTACGTGCCGGGCACAGATGGTGAGAAAATGAGCAAGAGCAAGGGCAATATCATCAATATTTTTCAGCCCGATAAAAAGCTGCGCAAGCAAATCATGGGCATTGTCACTGACAGCACCCCAATGGAAGCCCCTAAGGATCCATCAAAAGACAATGTTTTTGCACTCTACAAGTTGTTGGCCCCTCAAGAACAGATCGAAGAAATGAGCGCCAACTATCTTGCGGGCAATTATGGCTATGGCCATGCCAAGCAGGCGCTTTTCGAGCTTATTCTACAAAAGTTTGAGGAACCACGTGAGCAGTTTGAGTATTATATGAACCATTTGAACGAGGTAGACGAGGCCTTGGCCATTGGTGCCGAGAAGGCCCGAAAAGTGGCCGATGGGGTGTTGGCAAGGGTTCGGGAGAAAGTGGGGTATTAAAAGCCTCCCTGAAGTCCTTTTTAAAATGGATAAAAAACAAATCTTACTGCTTTGGCAAGTATTTTATAACAAACCGCCCAGTCGGTTTTAGCCTTTAAAGGTAATTACCTCCCATACTATCAGGGTCTGATTTTAAGAAGCATTTTATCGATAAAGTGCCCAAAACAACCGACGGTCCCAAGAATTTTATAGCACAGCAAACCACTCGGTCGGTGAAAAGTGATACTTCAATCCGTTAAGAATCACAAAAAAGGGCCTTTTTAAATGGCCTCGAACAGTTTTCCGGGCAAGGGGCGCACCACGCCCTTCATTTCCATGTTCAAAAGGGTCGATGATGCCTTGAAAATAGGGAGCTGGCATTCCAACGCCACCGTATCGAGCAGTTGTTTGCCGTTGCTCTGCAAAAAGGAATAAATGGCCTGTTCCGTATCGTCCAACTCTACAAAAAGTTGTTTTTGTGCCTGTTTTGTTGGTTTTTCTTCCAGTTTCCACCCCAACATATACACTAGATCGGCAGCAGAAGTGAGCATATGCGCCTTTTGTTGCTTGATCAGGTTGTTGCACCCAACACTGAATTTATCAGAGCTTCGGCCGGGCACGGCAAATACATCGCGGTTGTAGCTATTGGCAATATCGGCAGTTACCAGACTGCCCCCTTTTTCGGCTGATTCTATCACCACGGTGGCCTCGGCCATACCGGCAATGATACGGTTACGCTTCAAGAAATTCTCGCGATCAGGGTTACTATCGCTCCAGAATTCGGTGACAAAACCCCCATTTCTTTCAACCGCAGAGACATATTTTGCATGGGCCTTCGGATAGATTTGGTTGAGTCCGTGGGCAAGGCATCCAATGGTCTGCAAGCCCTTTTCCATGGCGGCACGCTGAACCGCAATATCGACACCATACGCGAAGCCACTGACGATTATGGGGTCCAGCGGGGCCAGTTGCTCTATGAGCGCTTCACAAAACGCTTGCCCGTAACTGGTGATATTCCTTGTGCCCACCACGCTGATGATCTTCTTGCCCCGTAAATCGATAGTACCCTTGGCAAACAGCAGAATTGGTGCATCAATGCAGTGTTTCAAATACTGTGGATAAGCGTCGTCCATAAAATAATGAACCTCGATACCGTGCTTCTTTATAAAGGCTATCTCAGCTTCGGCCTCTTCGATATGCACCGTATCGTAGAGTCCCTTCAGGGTAAGCGGGCCAATTCCCTCGATTTTGAGCAAGTGCTGCCGTTTGTCCCCAAAAACTGCCGATGGGCTGCCACAGTGTGAAATCAGTTTTTTGGCCGTGATATCACCAATATTGGGAACGCGCTGCAAACGGAGGGCAGCAATCAATTCGCTTTCAGACATTTGAGAAATCGACAGTATTTATTCACAAAATACCGAAAATAGAATGTTAATAAAAAGTTATGCATCATATTTTACGCCCCTGTAATTTTTGCAATATTTGTCGACATGCGTGCAGAGCACTATATAGAAGAACTACTGTATAGATACCATTGTGTGGTAATGCCCAATTTCGGTGCCTTCTTGGCGCATACCAAGCCCGCCGAAATCCATTCGGCCACCAACACCATCACACCACCGACCAAGGTAATCTCTTTCAATGGGCAGCTTACCAAAAACGATGGTCTTTTGGTGTCACATATAGCCAAAGACCTAAATTTGCCTTTTGAAGAGGCCCTCACAGAGGTCGAGGCCATCTCAAAAGAGTGGCTTGGGCGTCTACAGCAAGGCGAGGAACTCGATTTGATCGGTATTGGAAAATTATGGGCCAAGGAGGGGCGAATCCAATTTCAGCCCGAGAACAAGACCAACTTTCTTACCGCTTCGTTCGGGTTGGCTTCCTTCACTGCCGTTCCCGTTCAGCGCGAAGTACTGAAAGAAGAAGTTGAGAAACTGGAAGAACGGGTGCCCTTTATGATAACCCCTGAAAAACGGGAAGAACGCAAGGTGGCGCCTTGGCTGAAATATGCTGCGGTCATTCTATTGGCCGTATCGGCAGGCTTTACAGGATATCGTTTCTACCACCAAGCGACCATAGACCAACAAATTGCCCAAGAAGAGGCCCAAAGCGAGGTGTCGCGCCTGATTCAGGAAGCAACCTTCTTCGATAGCGACCCCGTTGAACTGCCACCCCTGACCATTACTGTCAAAAAAGCCAAAAAAGGGTCTCACCATGTCATTGCCGGGGCCTTCAGGTTTGAAGAAAATGCCGACAAAAAGGTACGACAACTTCGAGAAAAGGGGCACAATGCCCTTTATCTGGGCCAGAACCGATATGGGCTCCACCAAGTGGCCTATGCCAGTTTTGAAGATCCCAAAGAGGCCTTGGCCTACCTCAAGCAAATCAGAAGAACAGAATCGCCCGATGCTTGGCTGCTCTCTGAAAAATAACGCTTCTCTTTTGTAGCCCTTTCAACTGGTGTATCTTTGCGCAAAATTTAAAAGGTATGCAGCCCAAAACGCCCAGTGAATCACGTACGGTCATGACCGATTTGGTATTGCCAAGCGAGACCAATCCGTTGAACAATTTGTTTGGAGGGGAATTATTGGCCCGGATGGACAGGGCCGCAAGCATTGCCGCCCGAAGGCACAGTCGTAGGATCACCGTTACGGCTTCTGTTAACCATGTGGCCTTTAACCATTCGGTGCCGCTGGGAAGCGTTGTGACGGTGGAAGCGGCAATTTCAAGAGCCTTCAAGACCTCTATGGAGGTTTTTATCGATGTATGGATCGAGGACCGGTTTAGCGGAGAGCGTACCAAGGCCAACGAGGCCATCTACACCTTTGTTGCGGTGGATGAAACGGGCAAGCCTACCGAAGTACCGCCCATAGTGCCCGAAACCGACTTGGAAAAAGAACGCTATGAAGCCGCGTTGCGCCGAAAACAGCTCAGCCTGGTATTGGCGGGCAAGATGAAACCTTCTGATGCTACCGAACTAAAGGCCCTGTTTACCAAAGAGCCTTAAAAATCAAAGTTGTCGGGGTCAGGGCCGAATCGCTTGCCCCTGTCAAGCCCATCGAGCAGTTTTACGTCTTCATCGCTGAGCTCAAAGTCAAAAATGTCGGCATTGGCAATGATCCGTTCTTTCTTGCTCGATTTGGGAATGGTTACCACCCCTTTCTGTAAATCCCACCGAAGTACTATTTGGGCGATGGTCTTCCCATATTTTTCAGCTAGTTGCTTAAACTCCTCCATTTCAAATATATGGCCCTGCATAAGTGGCGACCAAGCTTCATACTGAATGGTATTTTTGTTGCAGAAATCGATTAGATCTTGTTGCACCAGATAGGGATGGAACTCCATTTGGTTCACCATGGGCACAATTTCTGCCGACTGCAACAGATCTTCTAAATGGTGCTGTAGAAAGTTGCTGACCCCGATAGCCCTTACCCGGCCGTCTCGGTACAGTTTTTCGAAGGCCCTCCAGGTGTCCTTATACTTTCCGTTGACCGGCCAATGTACGAGGTATAGATCCAAATAATCCACTTGAAGAAGGTCAAGGCTGTCGTCGAAGGCTTTTAAGGTACTATCGTAGCCTTGGTCTGAATTCCATACCTTGCTGACCAGAAAGACCTCTTTGCGTTGAGCCCCGCTTTCTCGGATACCTTTTCCGACCCCTTCTTCATTGTTGTAGACAGAAGCGGTGTCAATATGGCGGTAACCCGCCTCTAACGCCCATTTTACCGCGTTGATGACCTCTTGGCCATCTTCCGACAGGTACACCCCAAGCCCAAAATAGGGCATTTCAACCCCGTTGTGCAGGGTAAAGGTGCCTTGTAAGTCTGTAATCTTTTTCATATTGCTATAGTTGGTAAATCCACTCTTCGGGGTTCAATCTATCGGTATCCCTGTAAAGATAAAACTTCAGGGCCGTGGAACCATCAAACCGATTGGTATATATCTCGCCCAAAGGTTCTTTGGCCGCTACCTTATCGCCTTTTTGCACATACACCTTCGAAAGGTTATAGTACATGCTGATATAATTACCATGCCTTAGGTATACCCCTTTAATGCCCATTTTGTTGGTAAAAATGGTAATGACCTCTCCCTCGAATATGGCCCGGGCCTTGGCGCCTTTATCAGTGGCTATGGTGACGCCATTGTTCTGGTGCTTTATACCGGGATACACCTTATCGGCATACACACCGAAGCCTTGGCTTTTGATGCCCTTTTCAACCGGCCAGATCAACTTGCCCTTGTTCGAGGAAAAATTGTTTGCCACCATCTCAGCCTCGGGTGTCAGCACAAAACGACTACTGGTCTTGCCGGCCTTTTTATTGGAGCTGGCTATGGCTGAACGTATCAACCGCTCTATTTCACGGTCTATTCGGCTGGCCTCCTTCTTTTTTTGCTCGATGGCCGCCGCATAGGCCCTCTCATTTTTTCGAATGCTCTGTAGCAGCTCTTTTTGCGTCTTTATTTCTTTGTACAGCTGGTTTTTGATCCTCACATTCTCGGCCAACAGCTTCTCTTTGGCCTTTCGTTGTTCAGTTAGTTCTATATTGAGTGCCGCCAGCTCTTCGGTCTTCTGCATAATTTTCTCACCCTGTTGTTTGCGGTGCTCTGCATACTGCTTCATGTATTGCCACCTTTTGAAGGCCTGAAAGAAATCTTCTGAAGAGAGCAAGAACATCAAACGGTTGTTCTGTGTTCTGTTCTGATACGATTTTTGGATCAATTGGGCATATTCTTCCTTCAACAATCTCAGGTCTTCCCGTAACTTGCTTATACTTCTAATATTTACGTTGATCTGTCGGTTGAGCAGATTGGATTGCTGGTTGGTCACACGGATCAACTGTTGCCGAACGTTTATCTTTTTGTCAAGGGCCTCCATATGCTCCAAAACATTGCCCTTTTGTTTCTTTTCGGCAAAAAGCAACCTGTTTATTTCCTTGATTTCATTCTGGAGTTTGGCACGCTTGGCCTCCAATACCTTTTGTTCACTGGTCTGGGAAAAAGCCACATTGAGGGAGAGAAGAAAAAATAGCTGTAATACAAGATAATGTGCCGTTTTACCTTTCATATTACTTCAATACTATTTCTTTAAAACCTTTTGGTATTTTATAAGGAAAGTTCAGGCTTTCGTTTACCTTCAGGTTCTTGAATTCAAGGGAAATCAGGTTTGCCGACCCCCCATTGAGTGCCTGGATATGGATATTTTCGGGAAATACCCTTCCTGCATTCTTTTGATACGAGTACTTGACATGTAAGGAACGGTCTTCAAGGGGCTGTGCCAAAAATTGGGCCGCCGCCTTGAAGTTCTTAGGCTCTAACAACAGTAATAGTTTTGTCAGTTCATCTGCCTTCTTTGGCCTTAGTTCGTATTGGTTGCCGTTGACCGTGGCTCCATATTTTTGTTTTCTCAGGTCGTAAATGGCGTTACCCAACAAAAGGTTCTGCACCTTGTCAAAATCGAGCTCTACACCCAGCAAATCGCTTAAATAGCCATAGTCGCCTTCAAAGTACTCTCCTTCCAGCTTGTTGTAGAACGACACTTTCTCTGGTGTAATATAGGCCTTTACAATGCCCAAGGTGGCGCTGATCCAGATGACACTGTCTTTTTTCATTCGCAACCCCACATTGAACGATTGTTCTGATGAACCGTCAGAATAATCGATCCGTACCCGACCGTTCAGTGTTCTGAAATCAGTTTGGTTTTTATAGTGGTTCGCAATGATCTTCTTTGTGGATAGGTTGGGGTCAACGTTGCCCGAAACCACAGATTTGGCAGACTTGCACGACACAAAGGCCATGACAAAGACCAATAGGGCGGCCCCAAGAAGAAATCTGTTTTCCGATATGCTTGCCTTCACTATAACCCTGATTTTATTTTACTAAGGTATTCATTTGCTTTTGAACCATTGCCCAGCGTTTTGTGCGCTTCTGCCAGTTCAGCGTATATCATCTTGAGCAGGGTTTGGTCATCGAAAAGGTAATCCAAACCCGTTTCCAAAATACTGATGGCCTCTTTTGGCCTCCCCTGTTTGTTGAGTGCCCAACCCTGTGCATAGTAGAAATATGGTTGTAATGGGTAGGCTTCCAAAGCTTCGGCGGACAACGATTCCACTGCATTAAAATCATTGTTGGCGATGGCTTCCTCAATAGTGCTCTTACGCCTTGACAGCACGTCCTCTTCCGTTTCTTCTTCGACCACAGGGGCAGGGCCTGCTGTTTTTGGCTTATGGATGGAGTCATTGATTCGTTGTAAATACCGTTCTTTAAAATCTGATGTGCCCATTTCATTCAAGACGTTCAACGCCTGTTGAAACCTTTTAGTCTTGAAATAGATACGCACCAAGTTCTGTTTAAGTTCTTTATTACCATAAGGAATCCGATCTTGAACTGTTTCAATGGCACTGCCCTGCCGGTCAATTATACTGAGCAGGGTATTCAAGAACCAATAATTTTCAGGCCCAGAGTGCAGGGCTTCAATGGCATATTGTTGGGCAGATGGATATTTTTTGTCTAGGAGGTACACCTTGGCCAATTCGTGGTCAATGGCCGGATCCCCCGGCTTGAGCTGTTTGCACTTTAGGAGCAGATTGGCGGCCCGGTCATAATTTTGAATGCCTTTCTGTTTCAGGGCCTCGAAGAAATTCTCTTGAAACTCATCGGTATATTCATCCAAAAAAACCTCGGCACTCTGTTCTACCTCGATTTGTTCGTCTTTTTGGGCATAAATAACCCCCTGCATTATGAAAAACGCAGCTAAAACTCCCAAAAAGTGAATTTTTTTTTTCATTTTCTCCCTCACCCTAGCCCTCTCCCTACTTCGACTTCGCTCAGCACAAGCAAGGAGCGGAAACTCTTATTCGAGCACCGAATAATCACCGATACTGATGGTCTCAAAATTGCCATTGTACCTGACATGGTTGCCGATCATGGCATTATCCAAATTAGCATTTTTGATGATGCTATTGCTTTGGATTAAGCTATTTTTAACGGTTGAGTTCTCGATCACCGTGTCGGCACCCACCGAAACATACGGCCCCACCGTTGTATTCTTCAAAACGACATTTTCCCCTATAAAGCAGGGTTCAATGATGTTGGCATTTTCAGTTTTGGCCGAATCGGAAATAAGGCGTTCGCCATCTTTTTCCAAAAAGGCCAGCATACGTTGGTTGGTCTCGACCGTCACCTCTTTGTTGCCACAGTCCATCCATTCATCTACCTTACCAGTTACAAATTTCATGCCCTTGTCCATCATGCGCTTGATTCCGTCGTTTATTTGGTATTCGCCCCCATTCATGATATCATTTTCAAGTACAAACTGCAACTCATCGCGTAGCACACTGACATCCTTGAAATAATAAATACCGATAACGGCCAGGTCAGACACAAACTTTTTTGGCTTTTCGACCAGTTCTACGATTTCCTTTTTTTCATTAAGCTGGACCACGCCATATGCTTCAGGCCTATCGACCTGTTTTACCCAAATCACGCTGTCGGCATCTTTGTCAAGATCAAAATCGGCACGAATCAGCGTATCGGCATAGGCGATTACCGCAGGACCCTCCAATGAAGGCTTGGCGCTCATAATGGCATGGCCGGTGCCCAAAGGTTCGTCTTGCCGATAAATGGATGCCTTTGCTCCCAAGTCTTGGGCCAATTCTTGCAAACTTTCGACCACTTCGTCGCCAAAAAAGGCGGGGTCTCCCAGAATAAAGGCGATTTCTTCAATTGGTTCGCCAAGCACCTTGGCAATATCGCTCACCAATCGGTGCACTATGGGCTTGCCCGCTACGGGAATCAAGGGTTTCGGAACAGTCAATGTATGGGGCCTTAAACGGGAACCCCTGCCTGCCATTGGGACTATTATTTTCATATCAATTGCCTGCGAAAGCAGGTATCTTTTGGTTCGACTTTATTTTCGTAATCTGTTATAATTTAATTTCCAATTCATGCTCAGATCTGACCAGCTAGGGTTCATGTCTTCAATCAGCTCAATTTTCCATTCTCTTTTCCATTTCTTCAAACGTTTCTCCCGCACAGCCGCCTCCGCTCCATTTTCATAAATTTCAAAATAGACTAGTTTATCACAGTTGTATCTAGAAGTGAACGCTTTAGGATTGACCTTTAGTTTATGCTCTTTGACCCTTTCATCTATATTGTCGGTAACACCGATGTACAAAACTCCATTTGGTCTATTGCTCATTATGTATACATACGCCGTTTTCACTTCTTGCCGCCAAGGGATTCCTGCGTGCGCAGGAACTATTTTGTACCCGTACTGCCAAAACCCCCAGTGCCCCTTTCGGTGGTGCTCAATTCTTCTACCTCGAACCATTCGGCCCTTTCATGCTTGGCAATGACCAATTGCGCTACCCGCTCTCCATTTTCAATGGTAAATACCTCGTTGGAAAGGTTTACCAGAATGACCCCGACCTCGCCGCGATAGTCGGCATCTATGGTTCCGGGGGCATTCAATACGGTTATGCCCTTTTTTGCCGCCAGTCCGCTTCGTGGCCGTACCTGCGCCTCGTAGCCCACTGGCAATTCAATGTAAAGTCCCGTTTTAACAATGGTTCGCTCTAAAGGTTTCAATGTAATGGGCTCCGTTATATTGGCACGGAGGTCCATGCCCGCCGAAGCCCCTGTTTCATAGTGGGGCAGCGGATGACCAGAAGTGTTTATGACCTTAATTTTCACGCTTGAACAATATGATTTTTAACCTTTCGCCCTCCATTTTGAAGAGCAACCCCAAAAATACTAAAAGCAATAGGCCACCTACTATTAAATTTCGATTAAAAACATAAAATGACAATACCGAAAAAAGAACAGAAATGCCCCCATAGAACAGTATTTTCCTGAAATTATAGGGGATGGGATAGTATTTTCTGCCAAAATAGAACGAAAGGCACATCATGGAGCCATAGGCCGCCAAGGTGGCCAAGGCCGAGGCCATATACCCAATTTTAGGAATCAGCCCAATATTGATGACCAATGTTAAAATGGCCCCGATCGATGAAATATAGGCCCCGAACTTGGTGCGGTCGGTAACCTTGTACCAGACCGACAGATTGTGGTAAATACCCAAACAAAAACTGGCCAAGAGAACAATGGGAACAATCTCAAGGGCTTCCCAATAGGTGTTATTGCGAATCAATATCTTACCCAGGGGTTCAATAAATACAATGACCGCCAGTAAGATGAAACTTCCCAAAATAACAAAGTAGTTGGTAATCTGGGCATAGGTTTTTTGCGGATTGTTTGAATTGGCATGGCTAAAGAAAAAAGGCTCCACCCCCAATCGAAACGCCGTTCCATACAGCGTCATGAACAAGGCAAGTTTATAGCACGCCCCATATTTGCCGGCTTCCGTATCTGAGACCATTTCGGTCAGCAAGATTTTATCGACCACTTCATTAATGGTGAAGGCAATGCCCGCTACCATTACCGGGGCTGCATATTTCAGCATCTCGCGCCACAAATGGGTGTCGAACCGATACCGCACCTTGAAATAGGTAGGGGCCAACATCAACAATGTACTGCCACTGGCGATGACATTGGAAATAAAAATATAGGCGATTTCAAAATCTGGGCGATAAAGGCCTGACCAAAAACTGCCCTCTTGCAAGGCCAAGCGCGGTAGAATCAAAAGGAAAAACACATTGAACCCCAAATTGATTGCAACGTTGACCACTTTGAACACAGCATATTTCAGGGGCTTTTCATTTGCCCTAAGCAGTGCAAATGGAATAATCGCCAGTGCGTCGAGCACCAAAATAAAGGCCGTAAACTGAATGTATTCAACCTTGATATTGGTGAGTTCTGACAAACTTGTTTGAAAAAGTAGCGCCAACAGTAAAAAGGCCAACGAAGAGCAGGCCAACGAAATCAGTGAAGTGGAAACCACATCTTTCTTCTGATTATGTTTGTGGTAGAACCGAAAAAAGGCAGTCTCCATCCCATAGGCCAAGAAGACGTTGAAAATGGCAATCCAAGAATAAATATTGATGTACTCACCGTACCCGGCAGCATTTTCGAAAACAGTGGTGTATAGCGGCAAAAGCAAAACGGACAGCACCCGCGGCAAGACGGTGGCCAAACCATATACAAAGGTTTGCTTGAACAGCTTTTTAAGTGGGTTCAAAGGGGTTGTTGCTTTTTAAAGGAAGCCCCGAAGCACTACCCCGGGGCATTATGTTGCCATAAATGTAGCCAATAACAGCGGTTGTTCAAAAACCCAGCCATCGGTTATTGGTACGTAAGTGGCTTTTTCTCTTTGATCCCTGTTATTTTGAAATATTTTGTCTTTCCATCTTCCATGTAAGAAACAACACATTCATCCGGCCCCAATTCAAAGGGAAATTTTTCTTCCAGCTTTGGAGGCCTGTTGCCTACTTCTTTCTTGGGGTCGGCATGCATGACCATGTCGGGTTTTTCCTCCCTTTGGTTGATAAAGTTGGCGATTGCCATCCACTCTCCATCTTTTTCTTCAACTTTTATATCGGCCACCCTTCCCCTAAAAAAGGCTTGTTGCAACGGGGTGTTTGTTGCAACGGCATTGTCAACAGGAATGTTCAATAAAAGGCCAGATCCACTTTCGGCACGGCCTCCGACCCATCGTTGGCAGGTGGCATCGCCCATTTCAAAAGGAGGATTCTTGACCAATTTTTTCTGGGAAGAACATCCCGATAGGGAAAATAACAGTGCAAACATCATATAGCTAATGAGTTTCATTGACGTAGGTTTTGATGGGTCTAAAGATATAAAACAAATTCAGTGCCAAATCAAAAACACCTCTTATTATGGACATCGACACCAATTATTCCTATCTTGAATTCAACAAAGAGCCCAAACCATGAAAATTCTGGCCCATTTTGCCCTTTTTATGTTTTTAGTTGTTTTTGGTGTTTCCTGCAAAAAAGAAAATTCCCGTGACCTGACTACCCTTGAAAGGCCCAACATCATCTTTATCATGTCTGATGATCATGCCTATCAGGCCATCAGTGCGTATCAAGATCATTTGATCAAGACCCCTAATATTGATCGGATCGCCAAAGAGGGCATAACCTTCACCAATGCCTGTGTCACCAATTCAATCTGCGCGCCCTCTCGGGCCACCATTCTTACGGGAAAGCACACCCACATAAACGGCAAGGTGGACAATAGACGGCCCTTTGACACGACACAGGTGACCTTTCCACAATTGTTCCAGAAAGCGGGGTACCAAACCGCCATGTTCGGAAAACTACATTTTGGCAATAGTCCGAAAGGTGTTGACGAGTTTATGATCCTGCCTGGGCAGGGACATTACATCAATCCTGATTTCATCAACAAAACAGGAGACACAGTACGAATCGAAGGCTATGTGACCGATGTCATTACTGATTTGACGTTGGACTGGTTGGAGCATAAACGTGACACGGCAAAGCCTTTCATGTTGATGTACCTACACAAGGCGCCCCATCGACCATGGTGGCCCAGGCCCGATAAGTTCAAAGAATTTGTCAAAAAATCATTTCCAGAGCCGATCACGCTGTTCGATGATTACAAAAATCGGGGTACGGCCGCCAAGACCGCAGAAATGAACTTGTTGTACCACATGATGTATAGCCACGATAGTAAAATAAGGCCCGAAACCCTACAAAGAATGGGCACGGTAAAACCAGTGGTGCCCGAGCACGAAAACAGTTTTTACGGCCCCTATGGTAGGGTAAATGACGTACAAAAAACCCAGTACGATTCCATATTGGATATCATCAATGCCGATTTTGAAACCAATTGGCCCCAAATGGACAACGAGCAAAAAATGCGTTGGAAATACCAGCGCTATATGCAAGATTACCTAGCCTGTATTTCTTCTGTGGATGATAATGTGGGGCGTGTGTTGGACTATTTGGATGACAACCAGCTCACCGAGAACACTCTTGTTGTCTATACCTCAGACCAAGGTTTTTATTTGGGGGAACACGGTTGGTTCGACAAACGCTTCATTTATGACGAATCGTTCAAAACCCCTCTTTTGATACGTTGGCCAAACGTTATCAAACCTGGCATCACCAATGCAGAAATGGTACAGAACCTTGATTTTGCCCAAACCCTGTTGGAGGCTGCACAAATAAATGCTCCCGATGACATGCAGGGTGAAAGCCTGATGCCCCTTTTGACGTCAAACCAAGGCGATTGGACCCGTGATGCCGTGTATTACCATTATTATGAATACCCCGCAGTGCATATGGTAAAGCGGCATTATGGCATTGTTACCAAAGATTATAAATTGGCCCATTTTTATTACGATGTAGATGAATGGGAACTCTACGACCGCAAAAAAGATCCGCAAGAATTGAACAACGTCTATAATGATTCCGCGTATGCCGAAATAGTGGCCGAACTGAAATTAAAACTGGAAGCCCTGAGAGAACAATACGGGGATACTGACGAACTCAATCAAAAGTATATCGACATACACTTGAAAAACAATATGGATTCCCCTTTAAAGAAAAAAAGCCCCTGATCGGGGTCTTTTCTATTCGTCCTTTAATTCCTTTAGCACCTTCACCTCTTTACGGATATGAGAGTATATAAAAAAGGAAAAGAAAATCAGCAGCACTATCGAAGACCACACTATATAATTGTAAAAACCCTTTGATAAAGACATTTTGAAATCAGGTAGCAGCGTCCAAAAAGCATAACTGTAAATGGCCAAAAGAATCGGGGTAAGAACCGCATGAACCCATATTCTGTTTTTGTAATAGCCTGCGAGCTTCCTTTTAAAATTTTGCATGCTTGCCGTTGTCGAAAGATTCTTTAGGTAGGCCTGGCTGAAAAACTCCACCAACACCCGCACTACCAAAGCACCTATCATGGTGCCCAAAGCCAAAGCAACATCATTATATTGCATGGCTCCGATATAGAAAAAGAAGAGTAGTAAAATCGCTACGGCACCCAATAAAATTATATTGGTCATCCTTTGCTTTTTGGCCACTTTTACAATACCGTTTTTTAACCGGTCGAAATTGGCTTCCAAAGGTTTTTGGATGGGTTGTTCCTTCCAATTATTTTTTAGTTGTTCAAAATCATTCATGATTCACACATTTTGATAGTTGCAATTTTATTCGATGTATCCGTGTTCGGACCGCTTCATGTTTTAGTCCCGTGACCCCAGCAATTTCCTTTTGCGCCAATCCTTCGAGTTCCATCAAAATAATGGCTTTGTTCGTAGCGCTCAGGGTGTTGATACATCGGTACATTTCTTGATACTGTCTTTCTTTTACTTGGGTCGTTTCATCTTGCCCTACAACTTCCTCGGACGAAAATGACCCTGAAAGGGATTTGGCTTTCTTCTTTCTTAAGTTCATTAAGCAGGTATTGACCGCTATTCTGTATATCCAGGTGGTGATATTGCTCTCCTTTCTGAAGGATGATAAATTGCCCCAAACCTTTATAAATACTTCTTGAACAAGATCGTTGGCCATATCGGCGTCGCCGGAAGCGTATCCCATACACAATCGCATTACCTTGGCATAATTGTCCTCATAGATAGTCTTAAAGTCACGTTCCAACGCGGTCATTGTTATTGTAGGCTGGATTTAAGTTCGTTCAAAAACCATTCGGGTCGATCGTACATGATAAAATGGGCAGCTCCTTCAGCAAACTTAAGCTCATAATTCGAAAGGTTTTTGTATTGTTCTTGATAGGTCTGTCTTGCCATGGCTTCACCGAAGGGTTGGGTTGCCGCTAAAATGATTACCGGTATTTTAATTTTACCGACTTGCTCCCTCAAATCCACCTTCAAATAATCGGTATACCCATAGACATACGTTTTTCGGTCGGCCTTTTCCATCCATTCGATAATTTGGCCTTGTTTCTCTTTGTTGGTGGTCATGCCCGAAGCCATTCCGGTGGCCATTTTCGAAAAATCATCTTGTCCCATCTCCAAGAGTTGATTGTTGTACGGACTATCATAGACCATGTTATCAGGGTTATAATTGGGAAACATCAGGGCTCCGGTGGCCGTTAGGGCATCGACGATGACCAATTTTTTAAAGAGAGGCTGTCTTGATGCCAATGATAGGGCCAAAGTGCCTCCAAGGCTGTGGCCGATTGCCGTAGCGTTCTCCAAGTTATTTTCTTTGATATAATCCAAAACTGCATCTTCAACTTTGGGATACCAGGGAAATTCAATGGGGGCCACTCCTCCAAATCCGGCAAAGGTGAACAAATGACATTCGTATTCTTTGGAAAGTTCAGCGACTTGCTCTTCCCAAACTTCGTCGCTACAGATGAATCCGGGGAAAAATAACAATGGTTCGCCCTCGCCCACAACACGAACACTGAATGCATTGTTTTGGGCATTGCCGTTCATGGTCAAAAGAAAAATAATAGTTGATGCCAAAAGGTGATTTACTCTTTTCATTTGTTTACGTTTTAAATCATTTTGCCCTTTTGATTCAAGACATCGAAAATGTTACATCGGTGAAGCAATTTTTTGGAAGAAAAAGTTCTGAACAAAAAAAAGCCCTTGAAATTCAAGGGCTTGCATATGCTTTTTTTATGATAAATCTAGTTGTTCAACGCCTCGGCACCACCCACGATCTCTAAAATCTCGTTGGTAATGGACGCTTGCCTTGCCTTGTTGTATGTTAAGGTCAACTGATCTCTCAGCTCGGCAGCATTGTCGGTGGCCTTGTGCATGGCGGTCATACGTGCGCCGTGCTCGCTGGCAAATGAGTCACGGATAGCCTTGTAGAGCTGTGTTTTTAATGACTTCGGTATCAACTGCTCGACAATCTCTGCCTTTGAGGGTTCAAAAATATAATCGGCCGAGCCTGAAGTATCGCCCTCTACAGGTACAATGGGCAAGATCTGTTCGGTCATCACGATTTGGGTGGCCGCATTCTTGAATTTGTTGTACACCAATTCAATTCTGTCGTACTCGCCTTCAGTAAACCGCTGCATCAGGTTTTCGGCAATTTCGGCCACATTTTCAAACGTCAAATCATCATAGATTTCACTGTGGTTCGAAACGATGGTGAACTTCTTGCCCAAAATATCGTTCCCCTTTTTGCCGATGGTCATAAAATCGACCTGCTTTCCTCCATATTTACCATGGTAAAGCGAAACACTTTGCTTGATAATATTCGAGTTAAAGGCGCCACAAAGCCCCCTGTTCGAGGTTATGGCCACCACCAACACTTTGTTGACCGGACGATTGTCTGCATACTTGCCCCCGATATCGCTATCAAGGCTTCCGCTCAGGTTCTGCAACAGCTCAGTCAACTTATCGGCATAGGGTCGCATCGCGGTAATGGCATCTTGCGCTTTCTTCAACTTTGCAGCCGAAACCATTTTCATGGCACTGGTAATCTGCATCGTCGATTTTACCGATGTAATCCTATTTCGTATTTCCTTTAAGTTTGCCATTCTTTTATTTGTCATTCCGCACTTGATGCGGAATCGGTTTTCTTATGGATTCCTGCCTTCGCAGGAATGACAATACTGAATTAACTTCTATACTTCCCTGAAAGATCTTTTGCCACAGCGGTCAGGGTGTCGGTAACCTCATCGGTCAACTTACCTGCCTTCAACGTATCCAACACGTCTCTATGCTTGGCCTTTAAGAACTCGAGATAATCCCTTTCAAATTCTTTTACCTTTTCAACCGGAACATCTCTCAACAAGTTCTTTGAACCTGCAAAGATGATGGCAACCTGTTCTTCAACGGTAAAGGGGTCTCCTTGTGCCTGTTTCAAGATCTCCACATTTCGACGTCCTTTTTCGATTACGTTCAAGGTAGCGGCATCGAGATCAGAGCCGAACTTGGCAAAGGCTTCCAGCTCACGGAACTGTGCTTGGTCAAGTTTTAGGGTACCGGCCACTTTTTTCATTGATTTGATCTGTGCAGAACCCCCCACACGAGATACCGAGATACCCACGTTGATGGCGGGTCGCACCCCTTGGTTGAAGAGGTCTTGCTCCAAGAAAATCTGTCCGTCTGTAATCGAAATCACGTTGGTGGGTATATAGGCCGATACGTCACCTGCCTGGGTTTCAATTATGGGCAGTGCCGTCAACGAACCGCCACCCTTCACCATCGGTTTCAACACTTCGGGCAAATCGTTCATGTTCTTGGCCACGCTGTCATCGTTGATGATTTTTGCGGCACGCTCCAACAATCTTGAGTGCAGATAGAAAACGTCACCCGGATATGCTTCGCGCCCTGGTGGTCTTCTCAAAAGAAGCGACACCTCACGGTAGGCCACTGCCTGCTTTGATAGGTCATCGTAAATGATCAAAGCGGGTCTACCGGTATCCCTGAAATACTCTCCAATGGCAGCACCGGCAAATGGGGCATATACCTGCATTGGGGCAGGGTCAGATGCGTTGGCCGCTACAATGGTGGTATAGGCCAAGGCGCCCTTATCTTCCAATGTTTTGGCAATGCCGGCAACGGTTGAAGCCTTTTGCCCTACCGCAACATAGATACAGTAAACGGGCTCACCGGCATCATAGAATTCTTTTTGGTTGATAATGGTATCGATACATACCGTTGTCTTACCAGTTTGACGGTCACCGATCACCAACTCACGCTGTCCACGACCGATCGGGATCATGGCGTCTACTGCCTTGACCCCTGTCTGCAAGGGTTCGTTTACCGGCTGACGGTAGATTACCCCGGGGGCTTTACGCTCCAAAGGCATCTCGTAGGTCTTGCCAGAAATAGGCCCTTTGCCGTCGATGGGATTACCCAAGGTGTCGACCACCCGGCCCACAATGCCTTCTCCCACCTTAATGGAAGCAATGGTCTGGGTACGTTTTACCGTAGCGCCCTCGACTATTTCTTTTGATGGGCCCAACAATACGACACCAACATTATCTTCTTCAAGGTTTAGAACAATACCCTGCATACCGCCTTCAAATTCCACCAACTCGCCGTATTGGGCATTTGAAAGTCCGTATACCCGGGCGATACCATCACCCACCTGTAGTACGGTACCCACTTCATCCAAAGAAGCAGTCGCTTCAAAACCTGATAACTGTTTTTTCAATATTGCTGAGACCTCAGCTGCTTTTACTCCCGCCATTTTTTTTCTAGACTTAAGACGTTAGACTTGAGACGTTACATGTCTCAATTATTTATAGACTATTTGTAAATTCTCTTTTTAACTTGTTCAATTTATTGGCCACGCTGGCATCGTACTGTAAATCGCCGATGCGCAATATGAACCCCCCGATAATGCTTTCATCGACCTTGTTCTCAATGGTGACCTTATCGTCGGTGATTTTGTTCAATTGCCGTAATACTTTCTTCTCTATGTCGGCGGTCAACGGTACCGCGGTGGTAACGAAAGCCACGCCCTCACCTTTCATGTCCTTATTTAAAATGGTGAACTTAAGGGCAATTTCGTTCAAAAGGGAAATTCTTTTATTCTCCGTTATGGTATTTATAAGACCCTTGGTGATTTCATGACTTTTCCCAAAAATAGCATTTAGCGCCTCTTTTTTCGTTTCGCCGTTGACCACAGGGTTTGCCAACATCGCCCGTAATTCATCGCTGCCCGAAATGGTCGCCACAATATCACGCATATCTTGCTCAACCTTGTCGGCCGCTTTCTTTTCAACGGCAAGGTCTAACACCGCCTTTGCATATCGTAGAGCTGCTCTTGAATCGCTCATTTCTTTGGGATGATTAGTTTAGTTTGACATCGTCAAGCATATTCTCGACGAGCTTCAGTTGTTTGTCTTTGTTCGATAATTGCTCTTTCAGTACTTTCTCGGCTATCTCAACAGAAAGTTCGGCCACTTGATTTTTGATATCGGCCACGGCGGCTTTCTTCTCGCTTTCGATAACGACCTGCGCCTGTTTGATCATTTTATCGCCCTCAATCTGGGCTTGCTCTTTGGCGTCTGAGATCATCTTCTCTTTGATCTCACGTGCTTCTTTCAACATGGCCTCGCGCTCTGCCCTTGCCTCTTTGAGCAACTTCTCGCTATCGGCAGTTACATTCTGCATTTCTTTTTTGGCCTCTTCAGCGGCCTGCAAGGCATTTTTAATACCCTCTTCGCGGTCGTTAACCGCTTTTAGAATAGGTTTCCATGCGAACTTCCACAACAACAGCAACAGCAGTGTAAACAAGATTGTTTGCCAAAAAAAGAGTCCGAGTGAAAATTCTTCCAATAACTTTTCCATGTCTATACTTTTAAATGGTAATCTTTAAACAAAAGCAAGGGCCGCAACCAACCGTTACGGCCTTTTGCCTTTAGATGACTGGTTACACTGCAAACAGGGCCGCGAAACCAATTCCTTCGATCAATGCAGCAGCAATCAACATCGCTGTCTGGATCTTACCGTAAGCTTCAGGCTGACGTGCGATGGCCTCCATAGCAGAACCACCGATTCTACCAATACCAAGACCAACACCAATTACTACCAAACCTGCACCTACCATTACTGGAATTTCCATATCTATCTAGTTTAAAAATTAAGTTTTCAATGTTTGGATTCTTCGCCTTACGCTTCGACAAGCTCAGCGTGACAGCTCAGAATGACATACTCTGTTATAAATGCGCCAATTCAGGCTCTTCGTCATGGCCATGGCCGTGCTCTTCAGAGGCAAATCCGAAGTATAGCGCGCTCAACATGGTGAAAATATAGGCCTGTAACAGTGCCACCAATATCTCTATCAACGAAATGGCAAACGCCAGGGCGAACGACAACGGGCTGCCGATCCAACTCTTGAAAATGAACATCAGCCCGATCAAACTCATCAATACAATATGGCCCGCCTGCATGTTCGCATAGAGACGAATCAACAGCGAAAACGGCTTGATGAACAGCCCCAGCAATTCAATCGGCACCAAGATTATATATAAAGGTATCTTGGCATACCAGGGCATTGAATCGCCCAACGGATTGAATTGGTGCATCCAATAATCTTTGGTACCCGTAAAATTGGTGATCAAAAAGGTCATCAAGGCCAAGGCGAATGTGATGGCAATGTTACCGGTTACATTGATTCCCAATGGGGTAAGGCCGAACATGTTCAAGAACCAAATAAAGAAAAAGATGGTCAACAAGAACGGCATGTATTTTTTATAGCGCTTTTCGCCAATGTTCGGTCTGGCGATGTCATCCCTAATGTAAAGCACGATGGGCTCGAAAAAGCGGCCAATGCCAGTGGGTATGCCATTGTTCTTGGCATATGAACGCGCCAGGCCTGAAAAGAGCCAGAGCATCAGCAGACCGGTCACGATTATCATGACCACATTCTTGGTAATCGAAAAATCCAATGGCCTAACGTTCGTGGGATGGTGCTCTTCATCGTAGTTGATGGTGCCATTGGCATCGGTCTTGTAGATTTTGCCGTGGTACAGTTTGTAGTGGTTACCATCGACTTCGGCTAGCGTTTCACCATGGTGAAACTTTGAAGACGAAAACACTTTCAAGCCATCGTCCCAAAGAATAACAGGCAAGGGAAACCCAACATGCACCTCTTCGCCGCTGTCTTTGGTATAAGAGAATAAATTGAAATAATGTGAGTCTTGCAGGTGGTGCTGAATGTACTCTTTTATCTCGGTCTTCAGTCCGCCTTCTTTTTCATCGCCGTGTTCCTTATCCTTAGCAAAGGAAAACTGCCCTAAAAATATCGCCAAGACTACAAGTGTGCTCTTCAAAAAGGTCTTTCGCATTGCGCTCAAAAATTCGGTCTTCAAAAATCGGTGCAAATGTAAGCCTTTCTTGCAAAAAGAAAAAAGCATTGAAGCACTTTATTTTCAGAGGATTTTAGTGGGTGTTCCCGAGCTATTTCGCACCGAGATTTTTGAGCATTTTCGCAGCAAAGTATGTTTCTAGCACAAGGGCCACGGCATAAGGCACAAAAAAGGCCGCAAACTCAACTCCCTGTATCGTGCCATCACTCTTGTAACCGGGGTAGAACACCAAAAAGAAGACCACAAACTTCAAAAGGCTTCCGCCCATGAACAGAAAACCCATGGCATTGCCGAGTTTGTTCCTAAGAAAATAGAGTGCCAGAAATATGCCCAGTGCCAGCGCGAAATTCAGCAGGTACGACAGTGCGATCAGATTGCCCCAAAAGGGCTTTTCGAATCCCACTAAAATCAAAAGATGAAATGCAAAGGCAGTGCTCAAACATGTCAAGAGCGACAGGGTAAATTTCAGGGGCAGTCGGGCCATCGGTCAGTATTTGATTCGTTTTAACTGCTGCAAAACTACCCAAATAGAAATTGCCACTCCCAATAAAGTGGCAATCACGGTAAAAATTCTTTTTTCGGTCTGATAGTGTTCGTCAAGCCAGTTGCCTCCTTTGACAGCAAGGTAAATAATGGCCCCCATTTCAAAAGCAATGCCCGAAAGCATGGCCACGTTTTTAAGGTTGTTCGGCTTTTTAGGTGGTTTTTGCTGGCTCATTGGTCTTGTTCAAACTACCAGAAGAGGCGCTGCCCACGGATGGAGACTTGAAGCTGCCAGAGGTGGTAGCAGTGCCAGAGCTGGCCGCTTTGCCCATTTTACATGAGGCGTTGAAGGTGGCGCCGGGCTCTACAGCCAATTTTGATACGGCAACGGTACCTTCGATAACGGCCGAAGACTTCAACGACAGCAGGTCTTTTACATGAAGTTCGCCGTTGAACTTACCTTCAACGTCGGCATTCACACATTCGACTTTTCCTTTGATGTAGCCATCTTTGCCGATGACAACCTTGCCAGAAGTGGTCACATTGCCCTCAAGCTTGCCATCGATCCTGAAATCGGCCTCTGATGTAATGTCACCTTTTATCTTGGTGTTCTTTTCGATTCGATTGGGTTGGCCAGTGCCAAAGTCACCGGGTCTTTTGTTGTCTGAAAACATGTTCTATGGTTTTGGGGTTAACTGCTGTTTTAAGTAATCATCTAAGTTTTTGTGCACTTGAATGATCTTGTAATTGGAAGATAAAATTACAAAATTCTCGTCTTTGATCCGGTAATCCTTGTTGTTTTTTATAAGCTCGGCGAAGCCCAGGGCAAAGTCTTTCGACCTAAAGCCATGCACCACCACAAACTGATCTTCAAGGGTATAGACATCCTTTGAAACGATATTCCTGTAGCGTAGGTCTTTTATGGCATCTTCTAACCGCTTTTTAAGTTTCAGGGCCTTATCGTTGTCACGTATTTTGAACGGAAACACCACCTTCCAATTACCGGTGCCAGACGATCCCGTTTCAGGCGAAAATGCCGCCGCCGCCAATTTGGGAAGTTGCTCGGCTATCATCTGCTCGGCTTTTTTGCCCTCGGGATTGTTCGGGTAGGTCAGTGCCACATAGTTCAGCGCTTCCTTAAACGGTTCAAAACCTCGCAGCCTGCCAATGGCGTTGGCCTTCAGCATTTCAAACTTCGGCACTATTGGGTCGCCCGTAAACCGATTGATGTATTCTTGGGCCTGGGTGATCACCTCTAAGAACTGCTGGTCTTCGTACATTTTGTACAATGCGGCGTAACGCGCATCAGGACTGTCGGTATCCCCTGCCAGAACCGCTTGGGGGTTCAACAAAATCTCGGCATAACGCGTACCCGGGTGGTTGCGGATGATGTCTTGCTTCATCTGGTCGGCCAAAAGCGTGCTGCCACTTTCCTCGTAAATTTTATAGAGGTTGTATTTTGATGGAAGGATCAACCGCTCTTCTGGATCGGATTTCAATACCGCTCCAAGCTTGCCCGCCGCCAATAGGTTTTCCTTGAATTTTTCTTTATAGATTAGCCCCAGTTGGTAGTTGGCAAAATTTCGTTCGTCGCGGAGGCTGTCGATTACCTTGACGTCTGTCGGAACCCTATCCAGATAAAAATCGAGCTCGTATTTCTCGTCATCTGCGATCGCACCGCCAATGGAAACATCTGCAACCTGTACTTCAGTGGTTTCTTCTACGGTGGCGGTTCGTGCCTTGTTGCTCCAGCGCCAATCATCTTCGAGTACGCGGTCGCCCCAACGGGTCTTGAAGTCGTTCTTGCCGTACCCCAAACTGGTAATGTTGTAGAAATAGAACTTGCCCTTGTTCTCTTTGCCCCCTTGGGTCTCGGCAAAAGCCGCAAAACCGGCATTCGCCTTTCTTTCTTTCTCCTTTTCGGCTTCTTCGGCCTTTTGTTTCAGCTCGTCTATGTATGCTTCAAAATAGGCTGTGCGCTCTGCCAAGGGCATTTCGTATAGAGTGATCACACTGTCGGCATGCTGTACGATGTCTTCGTACTTGATTACATCTTCCAGGTTGTCCAATTTCTTTTTGATGGTGCGGAACTTCTTGGTGTTTTCATCCAAATTGGTCAGTGTGCTATCGTAATAGGCCCCTGCGGTCTTATAGACATTCTGGTCAAAATGGTAATCGGCAAGGTCTTGATAGTTGAGGGCACTCAATTTTCGTTCACCTTGATTGGCTCCCAACGACTTGTTGTAATAGGCCAACGCCAGGCTATCGGCCCCCGTGGCCATATGGAACTGGGCCACCTCACGGTATATTTTTCCTAAAAATGGGCGGTTCTCGCGGTTCTCTTCCAATTCGGTGAGGTATTCTAGCAGCGCCTCTTTGTTGTTCTCGGTGACCTCGGTGTTCTGTATTTTCTTCAAGTGCGCATTGACCATGTACACCCTGGGCGATTTTCGGTTCAGGGCAATCACTTTGTCAAAGGCATAGTTGGCGCTGTCTTTATGGCCCAACTGATTGTACAATTGCCCTATGATGAACAGGTAACGGCCCCGTTCTTCGTTCTTTTTGGTGTAGGCCTGGGCTATTTTCAGTTTTTGGATGGCCGTGTCGGGTGCCTTCAAATTGATATAGCATTGGGCCAAGACCGCATTGGCATCGGCGTATTCTTGGTCTTTGAGGTCTTCGTACTTGAAGAGCCGTTGAAGATTTTTGATGGCCAGTTCAGGATTGTCCAATCGCATATTGGTCTTCTCGCGCCAAATCGTGGCCTCATTCAGTTTATCGCTATCGACATATTTTCTAAGGATATAGTTAAAGGCCTCTAAAGCGGGAATATAGCGTTGGTCGAAATATCGGGCCTTGCCCAGCAATAGAAAGGCCTCGTCAATCTGCGGATTGCGTTCTTCGTCTTTGATGTCCATACTGTGCTTCTGTATGGCCTTGGTCGCCTTCTCTTCGGCGATGATAAAATTGGGGTTGTTGTCTTCAGAGTCGAGCTTGACCTCATCGGTAACCTCCAGTCTTTCGACCGGCAGTACTTCCCAGAAATCATCACGGTACGAATTGCGAAGTTCATCCCGGCCTTGTTCAAAGGCAATATTTCCGTTGTACAAAGTATTGTACTTGGTATTCAGGGCATGCCAATTTCGGTTGACAAAAGCATCCTTTTTAGTGGAACACCCCAACAGAAAAAGCAGTCCGAAGACTATAAAAAACGAAAAACGAAAACGAAGCTTCAAAGTACTAATCTTTCCTACCCAATCATAACTGAAAAAAGTTCGGAATATTATAGGGCTTATCGATAAAATGCAGGTTTTTTTGCAGGGGTGCCAGACCTGCCATATCGAGATAACAAATACCAAAAAGAGAACCACATGGCATTTTATCAATTATTTTAGAGCAATGGTCCCCAATTAATCAGTTGGCCCTACCTCTAGTTTTATCCATACCAATCTCTGTAGGGGCCAAATGGCCGCTGGCAAAAAACGTCTCGAGTTCCTTCAATGTCTGGGCCGAGGTCTTGATATCTCTTACAACCTCGCCCTTGTGCAAGACGACAATGCGCTCACACACTTCGGTCACGTGCATCAAATCATGGCTCGATACCAGAACGGTCACCCCTTCTTTTGCCGCCAGATCTTTGATTATGGCCTTTAGCCGTATCTGGGTGGTGGGGTCAAGATTGGCAAAGGGCTCATCGAGTACGATTACCTCGGGGTTTCCGATAAAGGAAGCCACAATGCCCGCCTTCTTTTGGTTGCCCTTTGACAGGTCTCGCAGGTACTTTTTCTGCCCCAAGATCTCGCCGTGGAAGAAATCCTCGAACTGTGCCAACAGCGCATCTACATCGGCTTTGTTACGGCCACGAAGCTCCCCTATAAAATAGAAGTACTCTTCGGGCGTGAGGTACCCGATCAAAAAGGTTTCATCGATAAAGGCCGAGGTAAAGGGTTTCCAGTCTTCACTCTTGTTTACTTGTACCCCATTGTTGACAATATGGCCGGTAGTCGGCTGTATAAGGTCGAGCAATAGACTAAAAAGGGTCGTCTTGCCCGCCCCGTTGTTTCCGACCAGGCCAAAGCCCTGACCCTTCGGAATTTCAAGATGGTCAATGTTTAAAACGGTCTGTTGGCCGTATTTTTTTGTTAAATTTTCTGCTGTTATCATATTTCAAATTCAAGTATCAATTTCAAACGAATAGCATCTTGGCTATAGATTCTGGCATCCAACATCCATCAAAATCATCCATTTTTTTCTTTAAATCCAGCTATCATGCCATATTTCTTTTTTCTGTACTGCTCGGTAATGCGTTCCATAAAATAGTTTCTCAATGCGAAACCGATAATTCCCATTGCTGAAAGCACAATGAGTGCCACCTGAAATGAAAAAATGAAATGGAACAAAGCAAACAAGGCAATGGGCAGCCCCAGAACGGGCAAGATTATCAAAAACTGTGTGGCGCTGGTGCCCTGCATATTGCCGAACGGGCTCTGGTCCAACTCTATCCTTTTTTTGTTGAACGACCCAAAATATAAGATTACAGGAATGTTGACCCCTAGGTTATATAAGGCCGATGCAAAGTTGATGGCCAGCACATCGGTGCCGAAATACACATAGGGAATGGTCAAAAAGAACATAACCACCACACTCACCGTAATTAGCAAGGCCTTTGACTCCAAATATTTTCGCAACGGGATGTTCTGGGACATCATCATTTGATAGTACGAACTATCCCAAGCAGGAATAAACTGTCCGAAATTGCTCAGAAAGATGCCGGTCATAAAAATACCCAAGAAACAGTGCATCACTTTCATATCGGCATAAATGTCTTGTGTATAAAAAATAAGACCGTAGAACACGAACAACAACGATATCCAAACCTGTGATTTGGTGCGTTTGTTTCTCCAGATCATTCTCAGATCGAGCTGAAGAAAAGGTGCGAGGTCGCCAAATCGGCGTGTCCAGGCCAGTTCTGACGTCTTGGCCTCTTTGGTTTTGACCTTTAGTGCCCCTTCCAAAGAAATATGGGTCTTTAAAAATCTGAAGTTTGCCCAATACACCATCACAGATAATGCTAGGGGCACCAAAACAGCTAAAGGGTATGCGTATAGTGCATGGAATAGTGGCCCAAAAACTTCCTTTACCGGAATCAGCCCGAAATGGTCCATGGCATATAATCCAAACACCAATACCACAATGCCGATCAATGCCTTATCGCTCTTATTGATCAGAAAGTTCACATAGTTGACGCACAGCACCAATGCAAAAATGCCCAATATCCAAGTCCATACATTTAGAGCTCCGTAGCCCTTAACAATCAAAACAATGCCGAACGGTATAAAAAAGAACAATGCCATTAAGTTATACCATGAAGCGGCTGAGCGGCCCAATATATAGTGGGCAATGGCACTTTTCTTAATGGGGGCCAAAAGCAATGGTTTGATATCCATTACCGGAAGCTTTTGCATAAAATAGCGGACAAATAGCTCTATCAGTACCCAATAGACCATGTATTGGCTCACCACCCACAAGGGGTTTTGATCCGGAACCAATTTTCGCAGAATAAAATAAAGTCCTCCCCCAGATATGATCAGCACGGCCATAAGATATAGGGAAAAGAACCCCATCAAAATTTTGATGGCCATACTTTTGCCAAATGATGAAGACCTAAAAAACGATTTCCATTGGAGCCTTAGAAAATGCTTGAACATTGATTGGTGATTTGTTGGTTAGTATGAAAATCCGATTTTTTGTTACAGGATCATGCCAATTTGTATTCAGGATAAGTGTCGGCCAACAACTGCTCCGCTCTTTCGGGCAGCACCTTGAAAATGATATATCCGCAAAGCAGCATGCCTGTTAGGGCCAATGAAAAAAGCCAATCAAAATACGGTGACAAATACCAATCGCCGCCCGAAGCATTTAAACCAATGGCAATATTCAGGGGCAAATAGGCCAAAACAATCCCGCCACCAAAATTGTATATCATATCGGCCAACATGAATTTCTTGCCATTCTTGAGCATTTTGGCCTCCCTGGTTTTCTTGGTCATCAGAAAATACACCAAGGCTGTGACAAAAAGTAGCATTAGAGAACCCAATATTAATTCTCTCTTATGGTTGGATTGCCCTGAAAATCGAAGTATGGAAAAAAGCCCTAGAGCAATGCTCGCGGTCATAAGCATTTTGGGCCATTTGAACCACTGCTTAAAAAAGCGCCAAAGCAACTTCCAATATTTTTTTGACATGGCTTTTTGCTTTTCGGCGATTACATCATGAAAGCCAAATACTCCAAACTTTTTGAACTCACGGTTCAGGGCCTCTTGAAAAGTCAGGTCGGGGTTTGCTTGCCACTGCAGTTCGATGCCGTTTGCCAGATGGTCCACGAGTTCGGTCTGCAAATCGTAATGCTCGACATAATGCTGGCGGGTAAATTTGTACAGCTGTAGTATTTGTTCATTGCTGAGTTTTTTACTCATGAAATACTCCATTTCGGGTTTACCAATTGCTGCATATTGCGTATAAACTCTTCGAGTTCGGCCAGTCGGTTCGCCGTTTCTTTCTCGCCCTGTTCGGTTAGCTTATAGTATTTGCGCATGCGGTTATCGACCTTGGCCACCTCAACATCAAGCAGTCCCTCGGCCTCAAGCTTGTGCAACGCTGGGTACAGGGCCCCCTCAGTAATCTTGAGGTCGCCTTTGGTGAGCTGCTTTACCTTTTGGGTAATCTCATACCCATACATTTTACCTCCTTCATCCAACAACTTTAAGATGATGGTGCTCAGACTTCCCTTATATAACTTCGAATTGGCCATAACTTACTATGGTGTTGCCTTTACTACATTGAAAATACTTCATCCAAATATACATAAATTTCTTATGCATAAGATTTTTAGGTATAAATATTTTGGGGGGCGAATGGTAATCATAGATCCAATCCTTAGTTTTGCAGCAAATTTTATTTTATGAGTGATTTTTACCCCCTTAAAGTGACCAAGGTAGAACGGCTTACCCCGAACGCCGTGTCACTGACCTTTGCCATTCCGGAAGCATTAAAATCCACTTTTGCCTATAAAGCGGGACAGTATATCACCATCAAGCATGTTCTGGATGGCAAAGAGGTACGAAGGGCCTATTCCATTTCATGTGCCCCAAATACGGATCATATCACCGTGGGAATCAAAAAGGTGCCTGGGGGCCTTTTTTCTGTTTATGCAAACGAAAAAATCAAAGAGGGCTACACTCTTGAGGTTATGCCACCAGAAGGGCGGTTTGTGTTTGAACCGCATAGCAACCCCAAAAATATTGCGGCCTTTGCCGCGGGCAGTGGCATTACCCCGATTGTCGGCATTGCCGAGACGGTTTTGGGCGACAACCCGAACAGTACCTTTGTTCTCGTCTTTGGCAACCAAAGCCCTGAAGAGGTCATGTATGCCCAGAAAATCACTGATTTAAAACAAAAATATAACGAACAATTTTTTATTCAATATATTTTTAGCCGTACCCCTGGCGACGATGCCCTTTTTGGCCGAATAGAGACCTCTACAGTCAATTTCGTCTTAAAGAACAAGTTTAAGAATATCACGTTCGATGCCTTCTACCTTTGCGGCCCCGAAGGCATGATTGAAACGGTTTGCAACACATTGAAAAAGAACGGTATTCAAGAAGAAAAGATTCTTTTTGAACTCTTTACATCCTCTGAGGTAGAGGATACCTTGGCAGAACAACTAGAGGGAAAGACAAAGGTTCAGGTCGTTCTTGACGATGAAACCCATACCCTGACAATGGACAAAAAACAGCTGGTGCTCGATGCAGTGCTAAAAGCCAATATTGATGCGCCCTATTCGTGTCAAGGGGGGGTATGCAGCAGTTGTGTGGCGAGGGTTTTGGAAGGCAAGGTTGAAATGGTGAAAAACCAGATTCTAACAGATGGTGAAGTGGCCGAAGGTTTGACCCTCACCTGCCAATCGCATCCGGTGACCCCAGTGCTGAAAATCGATTACGACGACGTTTAGCCCCCGCAGACCATACGCCATAACGCTATTTGCGCAACAATTTCTCCTTTTTTGCATTACGCTGTTTTCATCGTAATTTTAAATTGGAGTCAAAGTACCGTTTGCCATGACCTGGGAAATTGCGCTGGTTTTTGCCATTATCATTACCGTCATTGTGCTCTTCGCCTTAGAGGTGTTTCCGATGGATAAGATTGCCTTTTGCCTTATCGGGGTGTTGGTGCTCACCGGTTTGGTCTCGCCCGAAGAGGGTATCAGCGGTTTTTCAAATACGGCGGTCATAACCATTCTCTGCCTTATGATATTGGCCGCAGCCCTTGAGCAGAACGGTGTTATCAGTTGGATGGCCAATGGGCTAAAGCGGTTCAAGGGCCTGCCCATTCTGTTTTTGGTGCCCCTTTTTATGTTGATAACCGGTTCTATTTCAGCCTTTATTAGTTCTACCGCCGTGGTCATCGTATTTATAAAGATCATTACCGAGCTATCCGATAAGCACGACATCCCGAAAAGCAAACTGCTGCTGCCCATTTCGTATGCCAGTATTCTCGGTGGCAGCTGCACCCTTATGGGAACTTCTACGAATTTAATTGTGAACAGTATATATACGGATAGAACGGGCGAGCGTTTTTCTTTTTTCGAATTTTCGTGGATGGGCGTTCTCTTTATGCTAATAGCTATAATTGTAGTTGCCATTTTGGTCAAGCTCTTACCCTTTGATAGCAAAGAAAAATTGGTAGAGCAATATGATGTAGATGATTACATCGTAACCATAGAACTGGCACCAAAATCAAAACTCATCGGCAAACCCTTGAGTGAAACCTTCTTGGGAGTGGATCAAAATATCACTGTTCTTAAACTGACCCGCGAAGGCAGTGATAATGTTTCACCCAACCACGAGCTGACTTTGAAAGCCCATGACAGAATTATGTTGTCATGTGACTTTGAAAGCCTTCTGCGATTAAAGAGCAATCACGAGTTTATCCTCAACCCCAACGATGCTGGAGAGGGGGTGGTTACCCGAAAGGAATTCAAGGACGTACCTGAACCTCAAAGTACACAGAATTTGGTTTTGGCCGAGTTGATGATGCTTCCGGGTGCTCGTTTTTTAGAAATGACGTTGAAAGAATTACAGGCAGCCATTGGTAATGGGGCCGTGCCATTGGCCATCAAAAAGCGCAAAAACCTACGCCACATTCGTGAACGAATCTACAGGTACAACCCCCAACTCACGAGATTAAAGGTAGGTGACCGGGTATTGGTGGAAATAGACAAGGAAAAAATCGGTGATTTTGACCTGTACGAAAACATTGCCATTTTGCAAGAGTACGAGGCCCCTGAAATAGCGCAATCAAAAAATAGGAATCTAACTCTGGGAATTTTGATTTTAGTGGTGATTTTGGCCGCCACGGGAACCTTTACCATTTTGACCAGTGCCATTGTTGGCTGTGTGCTTTTGTTGCTCAGTAACTGTATTGAACTTGAAAATGTCTATAAACGGATCAACTGGCAAATTTTGTTTTTGTTGGCCGGTATGATACCGCTCGGTGTGGCCATGCACAATACGGGCGCTGATGATTGGCTGACCGACCAATTATTGGGTTTGATAACGGGCCAACGACCTGTTTTCAGCATTGGCATCTTGTTCTTGTCTACCATGTTGTTGAGCGGGGTGGTTTCGAACAACGCCACGGCCATCATCATGACGCCCATCGCTATTTCGTTGGCCTCGGGCATGCAACTGCCCGCCAAACCCTTTGTGCTTTCGGTGCTGTTTGCGGCAAATTACAGTTTTTTCACACCTGTTGGCTACCAGACCAATGCCCTTATCTACAGTATGGGCCTCTACAGGTTTAGGCATTTTTTGATCATCGGGGGTGCCATATCGATACTCTTGTGGCTTTTGGCCACCTATCTCTTAAGTCTAATGTTATAAAAAATGATTATGAACGCTTTTGCAATACAACAGTTCAGTTTTCAAGGAGCAGTGGGCAAATTATGGGAAAAACTTGGCGGGTGGATGGACTCCCTCATCCTTAAACTGCCCAACCTTGTTCTGGCCATCATTGTTACGGTCATCTTCTATTTCTTAGGCAAGTATTTTTCACGTTTTTGCTGTAAATACCTGTTCAACAAAATCGAGCAAGAATCCATCAAAGACCTTAGCACACGCTTCGTCTTCGGTTTTAGCATACCGATTGGTTTTTTATTGTCCACGGTATCATGAAACTTGACAAAGTACTTACCTCAATTCTGGCAGGTACCGGTGTGGTCATTCCGAATTCAAAAAACACCTTTGCCAATTATTCACTGACCGTGCGCACCCATATAGTGGTCTGCTACGGCGTGGGTTATGTAAGCAATCTTCAGGAAGTCGAAAATCTGGTGATCAAGCAGGCCTTTGACAAAAAGGTATCAACATTCCGTTCTAGATACGTACGTTGGACTTCGCCAAAAACACTCTGGAATTAAAATCGGTGAACAAATAAGGCTATAAGCGTAGCGATTCGAGCTTTTTCATGGCATGGTCGTAACCGAGGGTAAAGGCCTTTTCGATGCCCTTTTTATCAAGCACCCCAATGCCCGCAAGTTCTTGTGGCTCTACGAGCAGGTCACACTGGTTTATTTTTTCACGGCTCGAGGCATAAATCATCAAGCCCGTGACACGGCCGGTAAGCTGTAGGGAATTCTTTAATTCCTTTTTTTGAAGGGTGCCCACAATGGAAACGTTGCTGCCAATGATATAATCACAATCGTTTTCAACGTACTCTTTCGGAAAGTTGTTCATGATGCCCCCATCGGCATAGAGTATGCCATCAATTTCAACCGGACTAAAAAAAGGTGTCAAGGCAGCCGATGCCAAAAGGGCATGTATCAATTTGCCCCTGTGGAACACTTTTTCTTCCCCGCTCATCAAATCGGTGGCCACTACATACAGGGGTGTGTTGAGCGATGCAAAATCATCCGTGGGAAAGTACTTTTTAAAAATTGAAAAATACCGTTCAGTATCAATAAGGCCGGGTTTGCCTATCGCAAAAAAACTGTATTGAAACAATGGTGTGTCTCTAAAGAACTGCAACATCTCGTTCACCGTGTTACCATTGGCATATAAAGCTCCAACCAGTGCCCCTACACTGCTTCCGGCCACCACCTGTGCCTCTATTCCGTGCTCTCGAAGTGCCTTGATAAGACCTATATGCGCCATACCGCGCACACCACCGCCCGATAACACCAGGCCCACCGATTTGTTATTCAAAAGCGTATTTGGCACTTTCTTCCCTTTCTGGGCAAAACTACTCCAAATTTGAGATAAATTCTTTGAGCATTTCCATTTGCAGTGCCCCAACAAACGGATTCTTGGGGTTGCCGTTGCAAAGCACCAAATAGAAACCAAATTTTGAGGCCCTCCATTCTCGGTACACGCAACGCTCGGCCAAATCGACTTTGTAGATATACCGAAAATGCTTGCGCGTGTCAAGCCCCAACGTGGCGCATATCTGCAGGGCCCTTTTAACGGCCAGCGATATTTCTTGGTCTCCCGAGAACCCATAACGCCTTAGCTTATCCAGCGAATAAGACAGGTCGCTGGCAATCAGGGCCTCCTCAAAGGCCTCAAGAACGGCTTTCAGCCGGGGTTCGAAAATAGCGAGTGTGTTCATCAGTCTGTGTTTTCTTCTATTATTTTCGTCAACTGTGCCTTATCTACCAATCCAGACTGTCGCCATTTTACCGCTCCGTTCTTGAACAGTATCAAGGTGGGCACGCCCTTGATCTGGTATTTGTTCGCCAAGTTTTGGTTCTTGTCGACATCCACTTTGATGATTCGTGCCTTACCGTTTACCTGGCCGGCCACCTCTTTTAGAATGGGCGCCTGCATCTTGCATGGGCCACACCATTCTGCATAAAAATCTACCAACACGGGTTTTTCTGAATTGATGAGTTTGTTAAAATCTCCTTTCATTTCGTATAATTTTAGCCAGCGTTCTTCGCTTGTTTCAATAATTCTCTCTGTTTTTGGCTAAGCTTTTTGGGCAATTTAACGTTCAGGGTGACCAATAAGTCACCAAACTGGCCCGGCTTGCCATATATGGGCATGCCCTTGCCGCGCAATCGTAGCGTTTTTTGGTTCTGGGTACCCTCTTTCAGTTTTATGTTCACCTTGCCAGAGGGGGTCATGATGGGCAAATCGCCTCCAAGAAGTGCGTCGAACACATCCACCTCAACATCCATATGCAGGTTATGGCCCTCACGCTTAAAAGTAGGGTGCTCGTTTACCCGAATGCGCACATATAGGTCGCCCGCCTTGCCATGACTACCCTTTTGCCCCTTGCCGCGCGCACGTAGCTGAAGCCCGTTATAGGCCCCGGGTTTTATTTTCAGCTTAATTTGGTTGCCGTCAACATCCAAGATCCGCTCTGTACCGTGATAGGCTTCCATAAAGTCGATGGCCACCTCACCCGAAACATCGGCACCGGTAAAGTGCTGGGACTCTTCAAAAGGGTTTCCACCGCCGCCAAAAAAGGCTTCAAAAAAATCTGAGAACCCTTGGCCGCCCCCCTGAAACGGGTCGGCACCGGCATATTGGCGCCTGCTCTGACGTTGCCGTTGGCGCTGGTATTGCTCATATTGTTTCTTTTGGGCCACAAAATCTTCGTAGCTGGCCCCCGATTGTTGAAACTGTTCCCAATCGGCGCCCAGTTCATCATATTGTTTGCGCCTTTCTGCATTGCCCAAAACTTGATAGGCCTCAGAGATTTCCTTGAACTTTTCTTCCAAGTCTTTGTTTCCCTTGGTTTTGTCAGGGTGGTACTCTGTGGCCAATTTTCTGTAGGCTTTTTTTATCTCTTTCTCTGAGGCATTTTTACTGACTCCCAATATGTTATAATAATCTCTAAATGCCATGTTCAACTATATTCTTTTTTTGTTGGTCACTAAATATACGTTCTCTGTCTCTTAGATTTGTCATTTTCGCTTCATAAACTAAGTATCCTATCGCAAAAAAAAGGGTGCCCTTAAAAACCTTGGAGGCCAAATGCACCATAGCAAAGAACCTCTTCTCAGGTATATGGGCACCTTTTTAAATTGATCATGCAGGGCTACGAATCCATACCGAAGGCGTAATAATATTTGCCTGGAATATCTTCGTATATTCCCTCGAGCATTACGCCGCCTCTCTTATTCTCTAGCGCTTCCACCACATCTTTGATGTCTTTCACCTTTTTACCGTCAATGTGGGTTATGATGAAGCCTTCGCGTATTTGTGTTTCTTTTCTCAATTTACCGGCGTATAGGTTCACCACTTTAACGCCGCCATCGATATCGAGCTCATCGGCCTTTTCTTTGTCAAGGGTTTCAAAATCGGCCCCCAAGAAATTCAAGACCTCGTTGTGCTCTTTTTTAGAAATCTTGGTGCTGCCGTTTGAATTTTCCAATACCACGGTAAAGGTTTTCTCTTTGCCATCTCGGTTTACCAAAACCTTCACCTTGTCCCCGGGCCGGTGGCGTGCGATGATTTCTTGCAACCTTGGCGAGGTGGTGACCTTTTCACCGTTTACCTCAAGAATAATGTCGCCTTTCTTTAGCCCCGCCTTTTCAGCGGCACTGTCTTCGCCCACGTTCTCTATCCACACGCCGGCCATAAAGTCGACATCTTTTTCTTTGGCAAGGTTGCCGTTCATGGTCATAATGGTAACGCCCATCATACCGCGCTGAACGCTTCCGTATTTGAGAAGGTCTTCGACCACCTTGCTCACGATATTGCTGGGCACTGCAAAACCGTAACCATTGTAGGTGCCCGTTCTACTGGCAATGGCAGTATTGATACCGATCAGGTTCCCGTCAAGGTTCACCAAAGCACCCCCGCTATTGCCGGGATTTATGGCGGCATCGGTCTGTATAAAACTCTCAACGGCAAATTTCTCTTTGTTGATATTGATGTTTCGCGCCTTGGCACTTACGATACCGGCCGTTACCGTTGAGTTCAGGCTAAAGGGATTGCCCACAGCGAGAACCCATTCGCCGACCTCAACATCATCTGAATTGACCAGGGTCAATGGTTTAAGGTTGTCAGCCTTGATCTGTATCAAAGCCAAGTCAGTGGTGGGGTCGGTGCCGATCACCGTAGCCTTGTAGGTAGTATTGTCGTGCAGGGTGACCTCCAATTCGTCGGCATCGTCTATCACATGATTGTTGGTAACGATATAGCCCTTTTCATTGATGATGACCCCTGAACCCGAGCCATAGAAGGGTTGTGGCACCAAGGGCTCTTCGGGCACCATTTCACGACGTTTGAAAAAATCGCCGAATGGGCTGTCTTTGAAAAAGTCCTCAAAGGGATCGGGCAATTGTCGGTAACGGTACTCACGTGGCCCATCGCCCTTGAGGGTACGTGCCGAACGAATGTGCACCACCGCATCCAACACTTTGTTCGTGGTCTCGGTGAAGTCAAGTGGCCGCAGATTGCCATCACTGTCTTTGGTGTACAGTACATTTTTGGCAGGTGTGCCGTTTACTTGGTTGATGAGTACGGGTTCATCTTTTAAAAAGTGGAAGCCGCCAAAAACAGCTAAACTCACCACTAATGCAATCAGTGCCGAAAACAGGTATATCTTTCGGCTTTCGGTTGTTTTGATGTTTATCTTTTTCATAGGTTCTCCATTTTTTGGTTAACTATTCTTGGTTTCAAAAATTTCTTTTTCAGGCTTTTTTTGGTGGCCATCAACAACATGAACAGCAACATTGTATTCCCTTTTAAAAACTAGAAGCAAAGAGGCCGATAGGTGGCCTCTTCACATTTTTATGAGATTTTGATGCTTCGAACAGGTTTTTTTCTTGCCTCTTCTTTTTTGGGAAGATGTATGCTCAAGACGCCTTCTTTGTACTCGGCCTTGATCTGTTCATCTTCAACGGTCTCAGGAAGCGAAAAGCTTCGCTTGAAAGAAGCATACCCAAATTCCCGTCGGGTATAGTTGCCCTGCTTGCTTTCTTCCTTTTCATCAACTTCGGCCGAAATGGAAAGCACGTGGTCTTCTAGACTGATATCGAAATCAGACTTCTGAAGGCCCGGTACGGCCATTTCAACCAAATACTCATCGCCTGTTTCGCGAATGTTCACCGCGGGCAAGGTCATTCCTGTGTTGAAGTTTGACCCGAAGGTACCGGCCAAGTCATTGCCCAACCAGTCTTCGACCCACGAGGGAAAGCTCCTTCTTAGATTGCTTCCAGTCTTTGAAGTAGTTAGCAACGTACTCATAACTTCTTGAGTTTAAAGGTTAAACAATTGGTCACTGTTTTACATTCAATTCTTTTGTGACAGCCAAAGACTGCCAACTTGTCATATTCTGGTTTGCTAGTCGGACTTTTTCCGCTTCAAAAGGGAACGAAGCGGATTCTTAAATCCTGGGTCGGTTAGCGCATCTTGAAGAAAGACCTTGATGGTCACCAACAAAAAAGCAAGATACAGCACCGTCAAGATTGATAGTCCGTATGCCAACTTGTCCATTGTCCATAAAACACTTTTAATCTGTTTGCAATACGACAAATGATGTGCCATTTTGGGTGCTTGTCACACTAAATTTTTATAAAAATCAAAGCCCCGAAGCGTATTTTCACAAACCGCTCGGTCGGCTGGTTTGCCTTTTGATAATAAATACAGGCCCATCAAGACCTTTTGTCGATAATTGCCCGTTGTACATCCAACATTTCGTTGGGCTGTTCGCCATTGGGGCTCTTCGAAAACCGACCACTTGGTCGGTAAGGGGTATTTGGGACATAATGTTAAAACCTGAATGTTTTGTAATGCCAAAAAAATAGATTCGACCAAACTGTTTGTACGATTTTGTCGTAAGTTTACATAGCTATGAAACCTCAGCGCCACATAAAAACCGCCTCTACCGCCATTTTGGTCTTTGCCCTTTCGGCCGAGGAGGAAACAAAGCACAAATCCATATTTGATGGCGCCAGGCTTTTCGAGGCCCTGACGGCCCATACGTTGGCCGAAGTCAAAAAGACAGGACTGCCCCATTATCTTTTTACTGAAAAGGAACAACGGGGCAATTCGTTTGGCGAACGGTTTGCGCACGCGATCCAATCACTTTTCGATTTGGGCCACGATAAGGTAATCACCGTCGGAAACGATAGCCCGCAACTCAAGGCAAGGCATTTGCTCGCAGCCAAAGACTGTTTGGATGGGGGCAAGAACGTGTTGGGGCCATCAAACGATGGCGGTTTTTACTTGATGGGCATTCAGCACTGCGCTTTTGACAGCAAAACGTTCAGTAAACTGCCCTGGCAAACGAGAAACGCCTATCGCGAAACCCTTTTTTATTTTGATAGGAAAGGTGTTGACCATGTATCGCTTTGTGCGCTCACCGATATCGATTCGCTTGTGGATGTCACCGTTTTGGCGTATTCGATCAAATCGATTTCCCGGGCAATGAGACATCTTCTGGCATCCTTCATCCAAATCGAAAATGTTTTTTTATACTTCCTTAAAAAAATAATACCGATTGGTACTGGTGTTTATCACAACAAAGGCTCTCCCTTAGTCGGTGTCTGAAATCCATTATAAGGATCTTCTCTTTTTTCTAGAAAATTAACCAACAACGTGCCCGTGACCTCGGTCATGGCGTCAAAATTTATTATTTAAACTACCAATATGGCTAATTCATATTACGATCCCGCAGATCTAAGAAAATTTGGAAACATCACCGAATGGAGTGAAGAACTGGGCGAAAAGTTCTTTGATTACTATGGCAAGGTGTTCGAGGAAGGTGCCTTGAGTGCCCGTGAAAAATCGCTCATCGCATTGGCCGTGGCACATGTGGTCAAGTGCCCGTACTGCATTGATGCCTATACCAAAGACGGGCTGCAAAGGGGTATCACCAAAGAAGAAATGATGGAGGCCGTTCATGCCGGAGCCGCCATAGAAAGTGGTGCCACCCTGGTACACGGGGTGCAAATGATGAACAAATACAATAAGTTGAGCATGTAAAAAGTGTGAGGTACGAAGTTTTGAGAAAAGCATTCGTACTTCATATTTCTTACTTAATCGAAAGGCAGTAAATATTAAGTATCCAATAACTATTTTACGTAATTGCACTGCTGAATTTCAGATAAAACAGATATGGCTACAAAATCACTAAAAGCAAGAAATAAGGAATTGGCAGCGACCAACAAGCAGCTTGAGATCTTGAGCAATGGTCTCTTTGCCGAGGGCGAACTGCCCTATTTCAAGGATAAAATCGCTGAAATTGGCCAGTTTCCATTGCGGCCCAAGAAATTGGAGATCCTGCAGATCAACGTGGGCTATATGTGCAACCAGGTCTGCGAGCACTGCCATGTGGATGCAGGGCCCGATCGAAAGGAAATCATGACCCGTGAGACAATGAAGCAATGCTTGGAGGTGATCCGCAACACCGGTGCCCACACATTGGACCTTACTGGCGGGGCCCCAGAGATGAACCCTAATTTTCGGTGGTTTGTCGAAGAGGCTGCCAAAGCAGGTATCAAAGACTTCATCGTTCGCTCGAACCTGACCATCATCCGTGCCAACAAAAAATACCACAACCTGCCTGAATTCTTCAAAAAACACAATGTTCACGTGGTCTCGTCAATGCCGCACTATACCCGCGGAAAAACAGACAAACAGCGAGGCGATGGCGTGTTTGACAAAAGCATAAAAGCGCTGCAAGAGTTAAATGCGGTCGGCTATGGCATGCCTGAAAGCAATCTAAAGTTAGACCTTGTCTACAACCCTTCAGGTGCCTATCTGCCCGGTGACCAAACGGCTTTGGAAAAGGACTTTAAGAAGGCCTTGTTCGAAGATTTCGGAATCCATTTCCATAATCTGTTTGCCATTACCAACCTTCCGATCTCCCGTTTTTTGGACTATCTGATCGCTTCCGAAAACTATGAGGACTATATGTACGCCCTTGTTGATGCCTACAATCCAGCGGCAGTTGAAAACGTAATGTGCACCAACACGATTTCGGTCAGTTGGGATGGCTGGTTGTACGACTGCGATTTCAACCAGATGCTGGGCCTAAAAGTGGCCAGCAAGGTGCAGCACATCAAAGATTACAATGAAGATGTGCTCAACAACAGAAATATTATCATTTCACAACACTGCTATGGCTGTACCGCTGGTGCGGGAAGCAGTTGTCAAGGGACTGTGGCGTAAGTCTCTCCCAATCCCTCTAAAGAGGGGAGTTTGTTCGTTGTATGAAAAAAAAATTGATTAGAAATTACTGAATTCAAATAAGTGTAACCTTTAAAACATCCCCGCAAAAGTTCCCCTATGGGGGCCAGGGGCCAATATTATGAGTTATTTAGAAGCTACAAACGATTTATATAGAGAAGCAGCTTTAACCCCAGATGTAGGGCTTTGCTGTACCACCAATCCCGTATGGGAGCTGCCCGGGTTGAAGATTCCCAAGATCATGCAAGAAATGAACTATGGTTGCGGCAGCACGGTCCATGCGCGTGATTTGACCAATAATCCCAGCGTATTGTATGTGGGTGTGGGCGGCGGAATGGAACTGTTGCAATTTGCCTATTTCAGCCGCCAAAAAGGCGGGGTGATCGGTGTTGATGTAGTGGACGAAATGTTAGAGGCCAGCCGAAACAACTTTAAAGTGGCCGAAGCAGAAAACGATTGGTTCAAATCTGAGTTTGTGGAATTGCGAAAGGGCGATGCCCTTAACCTTCCGGTCGAAGACAACAGCATCGATGTGGCCGCCCAGAACTGTCTGTTCAATATCTTTAAGGAAGATGACCTTAAAAGGGCCATTGAAGAAATGTACCGTGTGCTGAAACCACACGGAAGGCTTGTGATGAGCGATCCCGTTTGTGAGCAAGGGATGAACGAGATCCTACGAAACGATGATAGGCTTAGGGCCCTGTGCCTCAGCGGAAGCCTCCCCATCAAAGACTACATAAAGGCTTTGACCGATGTTGGCTTTGGCACCATCGAAATCAGGGCCAGAAAGCCGTATCGCATACTCGACCCAAAGAACTACCCGACAGACGAATTGATATATATCGAGTCCATCGAAGTGGCGGCCATAAAAGACCCAATGCCAGACGATGGGCCATGTGTCTTTACCGGCAAAGCGGCCATCTATTATGGAAGTGAAGACTATTTTGACGATAAAAAAGGACATGTATTGTTAAAGAACCAGCCCTTGGCAGTATGCGACAAAACCGCTGGTGCCTTGGCAGCCCTTGGCAGGAATGATATCTTTATCAGCGAATCTACCTATCATTACGATGGCGGGGGATGTTGTTGAAACCAGATAGAAGATTTTCTTTTGAAGGGAAATCGTACGCCAAAAAACCTCTTTTTGGGATGCATTTAGGCGAAAGTTTTCGCACTTAAACCGACCACTTGGTCGGTTTAGTTTTTTGAAAACCAGTCATTTGGTCGACCAAATGACTTTTTAACGAAATTTTTCTGCCATATATCCCATAATCTTCAACTTTTTATCGGTTCATCGGTTCTTTGAAACAGACTTAACGGTCTAAAACCCAAAAAACCAAATCTTATGGACAAGAACCGAAAACGCATGGAAACCATGCACCGAATGAGGGCGAAAGGCCTTGAGCTTTTCTATCAAAAAGGATATCATGCGACCAGTATCGACGATATCTTAAAAGAGCTGTCCCTTTCAAAAGGTGCCTTTTACCACCATTTCAAATCAAAGGAAGATTTTTTTATCAGCATTACGCAAAACATCATTATGCAAAAGGTGTATGCGCTGTTGGTCGAGCCACTTGCCCAAGATAAGAGCCCGATTCCCGTAATCATCGACACCTTGAACAATGCCTTGGAAACGGCTGAGCACAATTCGATGGACTGTGGTTTTATGCTCGGCAACTTCTTGACGGAGTTCAACCGTGGTGAGAACGAGGTTCTACAATATTTGAAAGATATTCTCAAAGTATGGGAGATCAATCTTATATCTGCCCTTAAAAACGGTAAGAGCGATGGCCATATCGCCCGTCATGTCAATTGTGAAGAGGTGGCTACCTACATCATTTCTTCTTACATGGGCATTCGAACCATGATGGCGAGCGGTAATGCGAAAATGCTAAAATATCAATACATACAGCAATTAAAGGCTTATATGTACACTTTAGAGCAAGAGAAGGAAACCATTTACTAGACTGTTTTAGACAAGGACTTCCTCCACTTTGCCCAAGACGGTTTCCGTTGGGATGGACTCCATCACGTTCTCGTAGCCCTCGGGCACCTTGTTGCCATACACAGAGGTGGGAATAAGCGGATATGCCGCCCTATCGGCCAACAAGGCATTTGAAAGATGCTGCCCGAAAGGGTAAAAGCCCGCATAGGGGTGGGTAACGCCCCATAAGGTTATGACCTTTACACCAAAATTTGCCGCCAGATGTGCATTGGCACTGTCCATTGACACCATAAGGTCAAGATGGGAAATCAGTTGCAGTTCTTCTTCGAATGACAGCTTGCCAGCCACGTTGAAAACCTTATCAAACGGGGAAGCAAGGGTTTCGAGCATTTCTTTTTCCTTCTTTCCGCCACCTAAAAGAAATATTTTATACTTTTTGGTATTTTTAAGGAATTCGATAATGCTTACCGTTCTATCAAACGGGTACATCTTGCCCGCATGGGCCGCAAAGGGGGCAATGCCTATACTAGGTTCAGCCTTTTCTCCCACCATCTTTTTTACTTCCTGTGACATTGTAAGGGGCGGCAACACATTGTCAGTTCTTAACTCAACAGGATATCCCAATTCTGCGAACACATCGGCATAGCGTTCATGGGTGTTCTTCAGCTGTTTGAAGATTTTGTTCTTTTTACGGGTCAAAGCCCTTTTCTCGGGCCGGCCCTTATCAATTTGCACCACTTTTATGCCCCCAAGTGCAAAAAATGCTTTTAAGATATTGCTACGAAGTACATTATGAAGGTCGGCCACCGCATGGATGGGCTGTTTTTTCAGTTCGCAATACAGTTTCCATAAGCCAATAATCCCCTTGTGTTTGCCCAAAAGTTCCGCTTCGTGGAAATCGACCCCGTTGATATGGTGGAACAGAGGCTTGTGAAAGCCCCGTGAAACCACGGTAATCTTTAGCCCAGGATATTTCTTGGTGAGTGCCAATAGAACCGGCACGGTCATGGCCACATCGCCCAGGGCAGAAAAGCGAATGACCAGAATATGGTCGTTCTTAGCCTTTTTGGCCACGCAAAACAGGGTTTAATTCATCATCATTGTACATTTTCATCTGCTTATAGACTTTCATGTACTTGTCTCCGTTTTCAATATCGGCCAAGAGCTGGTTGATAGCGGTCGAAAGGTCTTTCTTTTGCTCAAGCAGCACGTTCAGCTTTTCTTGGCATTTCTGAACATGTGCTGCCGAGGCATCCTTGCGCTCGACCTCTTCGCGCATATGGTAGATCTTTAAGGCCAAAATCGATAATCGGTCGATGGCCCAAGCAGGGCTTTCCGTATTGATGGTGGCATCAGGCTTTACATCTACCGATTGGTATTTTTGAAGAAAATAGCTGTCGATATATTCTACCAGATCGGTACGGTCTTGATTGCTGGCATCTATTTTCCGCTTAAGCTGTAGAGCTTCTTCGGGTTCAATTTGGGGATCTCTGATAATGTCCTCATAATGCCACTGCACGGTATCTATCCAGTTTTTGCGGTAGAGCAGTCTTTCGATTCCACTATCATATCGATTCACGAATTCTTGGTCCACATGGTCTTTGACATGGTAATCTTCAATGCTCTCTTCAAAAATCTTAAAGGCCTGTTCGCTGAACATACTCTGTTTTTTTGCAAAGATAGGATTTCTGCCTTAGCCCATTTGTTGCTCCAGTAGCAGTGCCAATGGGGCTAAGATAAAAAGTGCCAATACCGCCTCTTTTAACTGCGCCCGTTTGATGGTCTCTATATAGTTGGCGATAAAAACCGAGGCTGGCATAAAACTGAACAAAATATAGAATGGCGAGGTCTGCGCCAGGGCATTCACCAAAAGTGCCAAAAAGAAATACAACAGCATGAAGCGAAATACGATGATTCGCCCGCCGCCCTTTTTTCGAAACTTCACAAAATCTATGATGGCCATGATAACGACCAGCGCCGCAAATACGATTATTTTGCTGTTTAGGTCCGTTACCGAGCTCGGCATCCCTTGCTTGAACTGGGCGACAAAATCATAGTGTTCCACAAAAAATTGGCTTTTACCGTACCAGAAAAGAACAGCAAGGGTCAACATCAAGAAAGTGGCAATCCCCGCCAAAGCCGATAACCAGGTCTTGGTCGATTTCGGGGCATAGGTATTGATCGAAAAAAATACAAGGCCAAAAAAAAGAAGGGTCCAAGGGCAGAAAAGCGAGGCGAAGCAAACCCAAAGCATGGCATCGAAAATCTTATGCTTTAGATTTTTTAGTGACTTGACCTCGAGCAAGCGGTGTACTGCCAACAAAACAAAGAAATTGCTTACCATGGCCTTGGCTTCGGCCACTGTATTCGGAAAAAGTATGATCAGCAACACCCAAAAAAGCATAAAGAACGAATGCTGGCCGGTAATCTTATGCTTTTTGACCATCATATCAGCAAACAGAATACTGATTGCCACTAGTGCGAACAGCAATAGTTGGCCCAAGATGGCGTTGGGGGTTAATTGCTCGCCCACAATGCGAACGGCATACAGCCAATGAAAGGCAAACAGAAAGACCAAGAGAACGACATACTGAATGGGCTGGGTTTTGCCAAAAAATCTTGATATCATCCTCGGATTTACTATTTTTGCATCTATAAATATAGAGAAGATGAGCTCATTTTTTTACGGTATCGAAGACTTATTTGTGAACTATCTCTTTTGGCCCTACGACTTTTTCCGTTTTATGGACAATTGGTGGACGTCTAACACCGTAAACTGGATATTTCTGATTATTGGTGTTATCGCCATGTTCTATTGGCTGAAGCAGCTAAAACTTTTCAATGATCGTGGCGAAGAAGACAAGAGCATAACCTCGCACTCATACCTGTAATTTCCTTAAGAAAATAGAAACAGTGGCCTTTGTTCGGCCACCGTTTACTTTGGATTTCAATCGACAATCCGGCAAAGAAACGAGTGGATCGAGGACAATGACTCTACGAGGTCAAAGGTCAAACCCTAGATCTTTTCGGTAGTACATTCCTTCAAAATCCATTTTTTGGATATTCTGATAGGAAGTTGACAGGGCTTCCCTAAAATCATTTCCGAAAGAAGTGACCGCGATCACACGGCCGCCGTTGGTCAAGATTTTTCCGTTTTCTTCTTTGGTGCCCGCATGAAAAACTATGGAATCGGAAATCTTTTCCAGCCCAATAATCTCCTTCCCTTTTTCATAAGCCTCTGGGTAACCTCCTGAAACTGTCATCACCGTTGCAGCTGAGCGTTCGTCTATCTCCAACGTGACCTCATTCAGTCTCCCATCGGCCACCGCCTGTAACACTTCGACCATGTCGTTCTTGATTCTCGGAATGACCACCTCGGTCTCCGGATCGCCCATACGCACATTGTATTCAATTACCTTGGGCTCTCCATTAACCTTTATCAGTCCAATAAAAATAAAACCAACATAAGGGATGTTGTCTTTTTTAAGTCCGTCTATGGTAGGTTTTACAATGCGTTGTTCTATTTTCTGCATGAATTCGGCATCGGCAAAGGGAACCGGTGAAATAGCGCCCATTCCACCCGTGTTCAACCCTAGGTCTCCCTCTCCTATTCGTTTGTAATCTTTGGCGGTGGGCAGTATTTTGTAATTTTCGCCATCTGTTAAAACAAAACAGCTCAGTTCAATCCCATCTAAAAACTCCTCGACCACGACTGTGTTGCTGGCTGTACCAAATTTCGCGTCCACAAGCATGGCCTTCAGCTCTTTTTTGGCCTCTTCGATATCGTTTAAAATCAACACTCCCTTACCTGCGGCAAGACCATCGGCCTTAAGCACATAGGGCGGATCAAGAGATTCCAAAAAAGCATAGCCCCTGGCCAACGTCTCTTTTGTAAAGCTCTCATAGGCCGCGGTGGGGATGCTATGGCGTTTCATAAAGGCCTTGGCAAATTCTTTACTGCCCTCCAAGGTCGCTCCCAGCTTTTGCGGCCCTATTAGTGGAATGTCTTTTAGTTGTTCATCTTCCAGAAAAAAGTCATGCAACCCATTTACCAACGGGTCTTCTGGCCCCACGACCACCATATCGATGCTTTCGGCAAGCACTGCTTGCTTTAAATGCTCGAAGTCATTAACCTTAATATCAAGATTTTTGGCAATCTTAGAAGTACCAGCATTGCCCGGCGCCACAAAAAGTTTATTGACCTTGTCACTTTGGGCAATTTTCCAAGCAAAGGTATGCTCACGACCCCCCGAACCCAATATCAAAATATTCATAAGCTGATGTTTGGGCAAAAGTAAAATTTCAAATGCTTACTAAGCAGAAAGTTTGCTATTTTCTGTTGTGATCTGAAAAATCGCGATGTTCGGTCCGCTCCAACTCTTCCTTTGAAAGGGTCTTGAAATATTCAAATGTTTTTTTCATTCCCTCTTCGCGACCTACTTTCGGCTCCCATCCCAAAATCTCTTTAGCCTTTGTGATATCAGGCTGGCGCTGCATGGGATCATCTTTTGGCAGTGGCTTATAGACAATTTTTTGATCTGTCCCTGTCAGCTTAATGATTTCTTCAGCAAACTCCTTGATGGTTATTTCATGTGGATTGCCAATGTTCATTGGCAGGGTATAGTCGCTCATCAAGAGCCGATAAATGCCTTCAATCTCATCATCAACATAGCAAAATGAACGGGTTTGGGAGCCATCGCCAAATACGGTCAAATCTTCGCCCCGCAAAGCCTGTCCCATAAATGCGGGAATGACCCTACCATCGTTCAGACGCATTCTTGGGCCATACGTATTAAAGATTCTTACAATTCTAGTATCTAAGCCATGAAAGCGATGGTAGGCCATTGTAATGGACTCTTGAAACCGTTTTGCCTCATCGTAGACCCCTCTGGGGCCAATGGTATTCACATTGCCATAATATTCTTCCGTTTGTGGATGCACTAGAGGGTCTCCATATACCTCGGAGGTAGAAGCTATCATAAAACGTGCCCCTTTTTCTTTGGCCAATCCTAACAAGTTGTGAGTGCCCAATGCACCAACCTTTAAGGTCTGGATGGGTATTTTTAAATAGTCGATTGGGCTTGCCGGAGAAGCAAAATGGAGAATGTAGTCAAGTTTACCGGGAACATGTACGAACTTCGTAACATCGTGGTGATAAAACTCAAACTGTTTTAATTGAAAAAGGTGTTCAATATTTTTGAGGTCACCTGTTATTAGGTTGTCCATTGCGATGAC